>JADLDI010000065.1 GCA_020846745.1 Bryobacterales bacterium
CGTCCCTTCAAATGGACCTTCACGCGCAACGATCTGCACGCCCTTCTGGCAAAGATCAACGCCAAACGTTTAGCCTTGGCGGCCTGACTCAAAATACGTCACCGTAATTCTGAATCAGACGACTAAGGGAAAACCTTACCGGGGTCCCCCGTCGTGTGCGGATGTACGGCTTGTCTTCGACAGAGCTCCCACCGTCGTGCAACCTCAGTGTGCATTCCGAGACCTGCTACCTCGGCGTTCCCGGCTGCTGTGCTGCGCGGATGAGGTCGCGCCCGGTCGCCGTCCGAGGGCAGCCGTTCACGATTTCGTAGCCGTTCCCTAGCACTTGAATAGCGGCTGCTTTTGCATTATCGCCGCTTGTACCTTCCTTGCCATCAAATCGGAAAAGCTTCCGCCGGACTCCAGTCTCTTGACGATCTCCTCGAGTTCACATAGGACACAAAGCCTGTGTGAAAGGAATGATCGCACGCTCTCGATTGCGGCCGTAGTGAAGCCCGATGCCGACACGAACATTCCGCGAGCTTCAGCTCTGGTCATCAACCTCGAGAGATGTGAATTCACTTCGCCTGACCCGATTGGATCATTCCACCATTTCATCTCCACCAGGTAGATTTCTCCCTCAAACTGAATCGCACCGTCTATCTGTTCCACAACACCTTGGCCGGGGTTTCCGCTCAACGTGAAAGCCTCCTTCACGAGCAGCCCGGAGTGTTCGAAGAACCGGTTTAGGATGCCTTCCAAAGCCTTGCCGCGTTTGTGCGCGTTTGCATTCCCGAATAGAGCATACAGATCCCGCTTAATAGCATCCCGGCTTACCTCTTCCTGTTGCCTCCGTACAGCTTCCGCTTCATACCGCTGCTGCTGCGCCGCTCGCTCGCGCTCACGTGCAAGATTCATTTGCGTGAAAGAATCCTTAACGTTTACTACTCGCCGGATGTTCGCAACGAGTCCTTGGGCGACCAACTGTTTATCTGGGTAGCACGACGAAAAATCTTCCCATTCGACAACCCGCTTAATGATTTCCCTGCGGAGGGCCAGACCGTTGTCTCCCATCTCATTCACTGTGCGGAGGACGTCACGGGTGATATCCGTCTTGCGTACGTTGTCGCGGTCGGCCTTGACGCGGACCAGCCAAGGAGTGAGAAGCTCGTTAGGGACACCGGCGCCGCGGAAAAAGTCGAGCACCGCTTCCTTCGACCTCACGAGGGCGGCTATGCCGTCAACCATCAGGTTGAGCAGATCTGGGGGATATTGATAGGCGTTGTCCGCGATCATAACTCAGCCACACTCTCGGCGCTACATATAGAATCAATATTCCGGTCGCACCTTTGCACCGGGCGGCAGCTCGGCCAGATCTGTCCGACTTTTCGGGAGAATGCTAGTGTGATTGGATCACTTCCAGCGAAATCTGCCGTATTCCAGTTCATCTTCGTCAGGGACAGTACTTCGCGGAGAACGGTGTCCCAAGGACTGTCACCGTAGTGCTCAAGAATTTCGAGCGGTTGTGGAACACGGGCACCGGCGTACGTGCGCAAAAACGGAACGTAGCCGGAGGTATATAGCAGTAGGTCCGAGTCGCTGAATTTGACGTAGGTGCCGCGCAGCGGTGGGTAATCGCCGGTGCGATAGAACTGGAGGCCGCGAGGACCCAACGCAATAAAATCGTGCCGCGGAACGGACTCGCAAGCCTCTTCCAACCCAGCAAGTTCCTCTTCCCAGAATCGTGAACTCTTGTGCACCACAATTCGGGTTGGAAGGCTGTCGCGATTCTGTTTCCGATACAGATCGATCACTTCTCTGAGCAGGCTGGCCGCAACCCGTTTATCCAGGTGTGGTGTGCGGCCAGCCTCTCTATCGTTCCCCTCGAAAGTATGCCCTCGCAGGACGTACCCGTCCCCGGCGGCGGTGAAGGCTTGGGCCATGCTGGTTCGCATGCGCGGATTGTTGCTGAGGATTTCCCTGAAGAAGGAGATGCCAACGAAGCAGGCGCCGGGCTCCAGTTCGGCGAGTCGCCACGGTGCTCCGCCTGCCGCCTTGTGATATATCGCGGTGAAGAAGTTCCAGGCGCGGGTCGCGATGTCCTGGGTACGATTCTGGAGGTTGCTCTCGGCCGACAGCCGTAACGTGCGGGGCCAGACCAACTGAGTCGGAACTCCAAACTGCATCGCCTCAGCCTTCAATCCCCGCCGCAGATTCTGGTGTCCCCACTCTTCGGTTTCGGTGCCGACACCACCACCATTCTCGAACAGGCCCATTTGGTTGCGATCGGTTGGTCGCCTGCCGGCCGTTTTGAGCTTGGTCGGTCGCGGCCGTCGTTTTTGTACGGTGCAAGTATCAATCACATTTTGCGGCAGACAGCAGAGCACAATGTCGGGGCGAGGCTCACGGCCAGCAAGTATTTCAATTGACTTCACGTACAGCCCGATTACCGCCTTGACTCGATCCGCGAACTCGGGCTTGCTGGTTGCGGTTCGATAGGCACTTTCCTTGATGGTCTCGCGCCAAACATCGCCCAGCGCTAGATCGCACTGGAACGGCCCCGAGCGGTTCATGCCGGGGAAATGCGGGTACAGAAAGGGTTGCGTTCCGTCGTTGGTGAGAGTTCCGCGACAAGCCTGGAGCCAGGCCTCTGCATCGGCGATCATCGATGCCGGCCCAACAATGCCGATCTTGATGGCGCTCAACGTCGGGCCTGTGTGGCCGGCAAGGCTGTACGGGCCATATAGCGCCAGGCCAGTCTTTGGATCTACGTGGAAATGCTTGCCGCCGAAAGCCAGCATCGGTTCAGAGATCATCCCCGAATCGAAGTTAGGAACGCGGACTATTCGAGAGCGTTCGGTGAATGTCTTACTCGCATCGCCGTCCACCTTTTCTTCTTCGGATTCATCCGGTTCATCTTGCCATTCTTCTTCGTCGATGTCCTCGACCTCGGCGTCAATGGCGTTATCCGCTTGCTCGTCTTCTTCGGCTGCGATTAGGGGCGCTTCTTCATCGAGCAACTTCATGAGATCGCGCTCGTCGCCGTCGATTCCGTACGACTGTTGGATCCACGCAGGTACCGTGGCCACCTCCATCGTTTGATCACCCGTCCAGATCGAGATAGGGCCCGCTTTGCGGTTCCGCAGTACGCTGGTCCAAAAGCGCACGTGAAAAAGAATCTGTAGGTTCCGCTCAGGGTTGGTCCATCGAACGACGCGTCGGCTCACATCGGGTCCGCCGCTCGGGTTGCGTCCGTCCTCAGTGATTACCCAGGTCGGGGAGATTTTCACGTAGAACTTGCTCACAAGGAACATGACGCGTAGGTAAGCGCCGAGATGCCGCCAGAAGACGATCTTCCCCTCTTTCGTTACGGGTTTCGCGACGGTTCGTACGGCTTTTTTTCCGCGGCGTCCAGGTGACGGTGTTCGCAGCACCATCCTTGCTCGGGAAAAAGTAACGATGTTGCTTCTCCTCGTCGATGACCAAACCTGATCGGCCAATGTGACGGGACAATGCCATATTGAGCAACGACAGAACCAAGTTGCGCAGATCCTCATCGCGCGTCAGCCTTGCAACGTCCAACGTCTCGATATCGTTTTCATCGACGACGCAGGCGAGCGGACCATCCGGATCCTCGAGGTCGTGGAATGTAACAATGCGGTCTTCGAAAATCCGAAACGCAGGCATGAATCGGCGGTCCGCCGCGATGCCGGCATCGTCCTGGCTTGCCCGAATGGCCTCTTTCAAACGGTTCTTCGAGGGGGGAGCCTGCGTCCCGGATTGTCGTGCCTTGAAGAGAGATGGATCAATCCCACCCGTGTACACGTACTTCGGTAAGCGTTCGACGGGAAGAAGATTGCAGAGGAGACGTTCGGTCACGACGTCGGGATCAGCATCCGGAACGGCGCGCTCGGCGACGAGGCTTGATCGATCTATGCGTGTCCCACTTGTGATTAATTGGCCGCGATGAGTGACCGGGCGCGGTAGTGGCTCATTCCGCAGGACCGCGAGAAGTTCTTTTAGCCCATGTGAGTACCGGTTGCCGCGGAGATCAATAGCTCGGAGGTGCCGCAGGAGATAGGGCACGTAGGGACAATCGTTGACCAGCAAGGGAATAATCCGGGATTTACGGTTATCTGGATCATCGTGCAAATGCGGCGTGCCACTCTGCGTCAGTCCAGCCGCTTCCGGTTGCGAAGTATTCCGGCGTCATCACGATGGCGATAAAGCGGCTCTGTTCAAGGCCGCGAGTGATGGCCCCGGGTATGCTGTCGCCAGGGCGAATTTCCGCCTCGTCGAGCCACGTCATCAGTCTGCGTTCTTCGTACGCCTCCGATTCGATATCGGTCGCGAGTTCCCGTACGAAATCTTTGTTTGCAGAGCGGTGAGAGAGGAACACGTCACGGACGATCGGAAGGTAGCCGGCCTGCTGCATGAGCGCTTGAGATGAGGCACGATAGAGATCGGCCAACTTTTTCAGCATCGATGCGGAAGGGTTCTCAGCCTTACCCGTCTCGAGCTGGGAGAGGTAGGCATTAGAGATGCCCGTTTCGGTCTCCACAGCCCGCAAGGTAAGGCCGCGCGCTTTGCGCAGCCGCTTCAATTCAGGCCCGAGAACGTCTGCGCCCGCCGCCGAGGTCTACTTGCTGATGTAAGAGTTCCTCGTCTATGCTTGATAGAACAAGCACACCTTCAGCGTAGGTTCACGTGCGGAGTTTGTCAACTGAAAAAACCGACGCTGAAAAACGCCACCAAGAGCATGGGATCGGGTCTAGCTACCATGACCCCAGTGAGACGATGAGGGTCAGTTCACGAAAAGCCGAGGATGATCGCGCTATGGTATAGTGTGCGTGAGCCGGTTCAGATGAAGAGTGGACACCAAATCGGACACCAAGCGGGAACGCCGCGTGGGCATATTCTCAGGCTCGCCATGGTGTCCATTTTGGTGTTCATTTTTCGACCAAACCGGGGAGATTTGGTGGATTTCCGAGACTTTGGAGACTCGTTCGGTTTCCGCTAAATTATTGGGAATCAGCTAAATAGCTGATTCGTAAGGGCGCGGGAGTAATTCAGTGGTAGAATGCCAGCTTCCCAAGCTGGACGTCGCGGGTTCGAGTCCCGTCTCCCGCTCCATAAAATCAACAA
>JADLDI010000066.1 GCA_020846745.1 Bryobacterales bacterium
ACCGCGAATTTCTACAGGAAAGCCCCCGCGAAGAACGCCTCCGCCTCGAAAAATCCCTCCGCAACGGCTTCCCACTCGGCTCCGACGAGTGGATCACCCAACAGGAACGCGAATCCCACCGCCGCCTGCGACCCGCTCCGCCCGGCCGCGCGCCTCTGCTTCGAATGTCAGCCTAGCACCGGCCCGCTGGTACACTGAAAGATCCACCACGTATTGATGCACCGGGTTCTCGTCTTCCTGTTTTTCGCCTGCATCGCGGCCCACGCACAGTCGTACCTCGTCGCTCCCTTCGCGAACCGTTCCGCGGACCCTCAACTCGACTGGGTCGGCGAGAGCGTCTCTGAAGCGATCCGCGAAGCCTTCGCCGACCTCAACCTGCCCGTCGTCTCCCGCGAACTGCGCGTCGACACGATCAAGCGTCTCTCCCTGCGCAGCGGCCACGGCATCAGCCTTGCTTCCTGGATCAAAGTCAGCGAGCAGACCAGCGCGAACCGCCTGATCCTTGGTGAAATCCACTTCACCCCAGCCGAGCCACCCCCACCCCCGCCTGCGCCCGCCGCGACCTCCCCTGACGCGAAACCCGACCCCGACCGTCCTCCCCCACCGGCTCCTGCAACAACACCGCCGGCCCCGCCCACAACCCGCGGCGCCCTACGCCTGGTCACTCGCGTCATGGACGCCACCCGGCCCGTACAACTTGCCGAATTCAGTCAGTCCGGCCCCATCGAGGACCTTGCCGCACTCGAAGCCGCAATTTCCTGGCGCCTGCTCCAATTCGCCAAAGCGCCCCGGTTGCCCGACCTGCAGGAATTCCGCCGCCAGCGTCCCAACGTCAAGCTGAACGCCCTTGAAAGCTACATCCGCGGCCTCATGGCCACCTCCTCCGACGCGAAGCACCGTTACTTCACCCAGGCCGCCCGGTTCGACCCGTCGTTCGCCAATCCGCGCTACTACCTCGGCCGCATGCATTTCAAGGCGGAAAACTACCGCGAAGCGGCCACCTGGCTCGACAAAATTTCCCCGTCATTCCGCGACTACGTGCACGCCCGCTTCATGCTGGGACTCAGCCGCTTCGAACTCAGTGAATTTGAGGAATCGCGCGCCGCGTTCGAAGACGTTGCCGCGAAAGTTCCCGTGCCTGAACTCTGGAACAACCTCGGAGCAGCCCAGGCACGCCTCGGCATGCCTCAGGCGCGCGAGAACCTGCAAAAAGCCCTCAACGCCAAACCCTCCGACCCCGACTACCACTTCAACACCGGCTACATCCTCTGGCGTCAGGGCGAATTCTCCGTCGCCGCCGAACGCTTCCGCGCCGTCCTCGACCGGCTTCCCAATGACGACGACGCCATCTACCTGCTCGGCCGCTGCCTCAAATCGAGCGGTCCGCGTAACGGCGACTTGCGCACCGAAGGTCTGCTCCGCTTAAAAGATACTTACGAAGAAGTAAAATAAGAAGTCTCCTACCGCGCGATCGCGCAGGAACTAAACTAATTGTGAACCGGCTCTTAATATCTGTGTATTTGGCCACCCGCCTTGCCGTGGCGGCCGATCGTCCCACCCCTCCTGTCGCCGCCTCTCCTAAACCGGCTGCCTCCACGACATCGGGCACAGCGGCCGCACGCATGCAAACCACCGCCATGCGCAACGAAAACGTCGCCGTCAACCAGATCGACAACAACGCGATCAAGGAAGCGAACGTCCGCGTCGGCACCACTACGACCCTCGTCTCCGACGCGACCGTGGAAAACGGCTACTTCGCCACCGAGTTCGGGCGTCCGCTCACCGCTCCTCCGTTGCTGCCCAACTCCGCGCCCTTGCGCGACTGGCACGGCGAACTGTTCGGATTCCACCAGAACGCCGTGTTTAATGCACGTTCGTTCTTTCAGGTCGGCGGCGTCAAACCGTCGCATCGCAACTTCTACGGCGGCCGCTTCTCGGGCGGCCTCGGCGCGCACACGTGGCTCACCGGCAGCTTCTCGCAGCGCGACGTGCGCGGCATGGTGAACGGTAACGTCCTCGTCCCCCTCGCGAACGAACGCACGCCGCGCACCAACGATCCATCTCTGCGCGCGCTCATCGCGCGATTCATCCAGGCCTATCCCAACGAACTGCCGAACCGCCCGGACTTTGACATGCGCGCGCTCAACACCAACGCGCCGCAGCGGATCGACGATCTCGAATCGATTCTCCGGCTCAATCACGACCTGTCGCACAACCGCGGCCGTCTCTCGGCATCGCATACCCTCACCCGCCAGCGTATCGACGCTTTCCAACTTGTTGCCGGACAGAACCCCGACAACGAGATTCACACCCATCGTGGCCAACTCACCTGGCGCGGATCGCTCCACGGCTTCGATTCCGCTATTGGAGCAACCTTCCAACGCACCAAAACCGCGCTCCTGCCCGAACCAAACGCCATCCCCATGCGCGTCCGCATCGGTTACCAGATCGAAGAACTCGGGCCTGACTCCGAATTCCCAGTCGACCGCGCCACCAACTCCTACCGCTATGGCGCAGTCTTCGGCCGTACCCTCGGATCGCGCCACAACCTCACCTTCGGCGCAGACCTCACGCGCTTTCAGTTGAACGGCGTCGAAACCATGTCCACCCGCGGCTACTTCTCATTCACCAACGCCTACGGCCGCTCGGCCATTGAGAATTTCCTGACCGGTACACCCGCCTACTACGAGGTGACTCTTGGACCGCTCTCCCGCGGGTTCCGCAACTGGACCGCCAACGCCTTCTTCGCCGACCGCTTCAAGGTCAACTCACGCCTGCAGATCTACTGGGGACTTCGCTACAGCGCCGTCACCGGACCGGTTGAGGTCAACAACTTCCACCCGCAACTCTATCCTTGCGACTGCAATAACTTCAGTCCGCGCCTCTCGCTCGCCATTCAGTTGAAACCCACCTGGATCGTCCGCACTTCCTACACGACTTCCTTCGGCGACGTTCCGCCCGTTACCTACCAGCAGCAGCGCTTCAATCTGCCGTGGGTCCGATACGTCCAGGTGCAGAATCCCAGCCTCTTACATCCCCTTGAAGGCGCCAACCTCGGCCGTACTTCGCCCACCATCCTCACCAATCTTGTCTCCGCCTACGCGCATCAGTACAACTTCTCGCTCGAACATCGCCTGAAGAGCGGCGCCATCCTGCGCACCAGCTACATCGGCAGCCGTTCGCTCAAAATGGTGAACCCCTACATTGAGAATCGCGCCGCGGTTGTGCCCGGTGTGCCGTTGACGCTCGAAACAGTCGACCAGCGCCGCCCCGACCCGCGCTTTTACGAAGTCCGCTACATCGTCAACGCCGGCATCGGTTACTTCAACGCCGCACAAGCCGCAATCGATATTCCGTATTGGCGCGGCTTCCGGGCGTCGCTCGCCTATACGTTCTCAAAGGCAATCGACGAGGGGGTCGACTTCACATCCACTGCGGCTAATCGTGATTCCGCCCGTGGACGCAGCCAGAGTCAGTACGATTCGTTAATCGATCGCCGCGGCCTCAGCAACTTCGATTCGCCGCATGCGTTGCTCGCGAATTACACCTACGATCTGCCGCGCCTCACCACCACCCATGGCATCGCCGGCGCCCTGCTGAATAACTGGCAGCTCGCCGGTGTTGTGCTTGCCAAAAGCGGCACGCCGCTCACGCTCTACATCGGGTCCGATGCGCCGGGTATCGGCAATGTCGACGGCGGCCCGAGCGACCGGCCGAATATACTCGACCCGTCGATTCTCGGCCGCACCATCGGCAATCCCGACACCGCGCCCATCATTCTCTCCCGCGACAAGTTCGCCTACATACCCGTTGGCCAGTTGCGCGGCAGTCTCGGCAAGAACACCTTTCGTAAGTCGCGCATTGCCAACTGGAACGCGGCGCTCACCAAGCAGTGGACCTGGAACTCCCACCGCGAATATCGCCTGCAGTTCCGGGTGGAAACATACAATTTCACCAACACGCCCCAGTTCGACGAGCCGCAACGCAATCTCACCTCGCCCGCGTTCGGAAAGATCACCAACACACTCAACGACGGACGCGTGTTTCAGCTCGGATTACGCTTTTTTCTCTGATCTCCTCGCTACAATAAAGGCATGTCCGATGCACTCGTGATCGCGGGGCGTACCTTCCAGTCACGCCTGATTGTGGGCACTGGTAAGTACCGCAGCTTCCCTGAAATGGCGCGTTGCCACACCGCTTCCGGAGCCGATATGGTCACCGTCGCGGTCCGGCGCGTGAACCTCACCGACCGTTCCAAGGAATCGCTGCTCGACTATATCGACCGCGAGAAGTTTTCCATTCTTCCCAACACGGCAGCCTGCTACAACGTCGACGACGCGGTTCGCACCGCGATGCTGGCGCGCGAAGTCGGCCTGTCGAATTGGATTAAACTGGAAGTGATTGGGGATGAAAAGACCCTTTTCCCGGATACCGCGGGTTTGATCGAAGCCACCCGCATTCTGGCGAAGGAAGGGTTTATCGTACTTCCCTATACGAATGACGACCTTGTTGTCGCCAGGCGTTTGATTGATGCGGGTGCGGCCGCCGTGATGCCGCTTGCCGCGCCGATCGGCTCAGGCCTCGGCATTCAGAATACGACTAATTTGCGGATACTTCGCGAAATGATTACCGAGGTGCCGTTAATCGTGGACGCGGGCGTCGGCACGGCTTCCGACGCGGCCTTAGCCATGGAGTTAGGCTACGACGGCATTCTTATGAACACCGCCATCGCCGCTGCCGACGATGCAGTGCGTATGGCGGAAGCCATGAAGTTTGCCACCATCGCCGGACGGCTTGCTTACGAAGCGGGCCGCATGCCGAAAAAGCTGTACGCCAGCGCTTCCAGTCCACTGGCGGGTGTCATCGGACGGTAACCGATAACTCGCTATTATCAATAAAGAGACATTTTTCTCAATAAGGAGAACCTTAGAATCAATGCCAACTAAAGTGGCTATCAACGGCTTTGGCCGTATCGGTCGCAACGTCTTTCGCGCGGCGCTCGGCCGCCCCGATATCGACATCGTCGCCACCAACGATCTGACCGACACCAAGACTCTCGCCCACCTGCTGAAGTACGATTCCATCCTCGGTCCGCTGAAGGCCGAAGTGAAGCCCGATGCTGAAGGCATCGTCGTCGACGGCAAGTTACTCAAAGTGTTCGCCTCCAAGGACCCGGCCGAAATCGGTTTTGCGTCGCTCGGCGCGGGAGTCGTCGTCGAATCCACCGGTAAGTTCACCAAAGGGCCCGATGCGGCAAAGCACCTCCGCGGTTCCGTAAAGAAAGTCATCATCTCCGCCCCGGCGACGGAAGAGGATGTTACTCTCGTGCTCGGCGTCAACGACAACACGTACGACCCAGCCAAGCATAAGATCATCTCTAACGCCTCCTGCACCACCAACTGCCTCGCCCCCGTCGTGAAAGTTCTCCACGATAAGTTCGGCATCGAGAAGGGCTCGATGACCACGATCCATAGCTACACCAACGACCAGAACGTCCTCGACTTCCCGCACAAGGACCTTCGCCGCGCCCGCGCCGCCGCCCTCAACATGATCCCCACCTCTACCGGAGCCGCCAAAGCCATCGGCTTGGTTATGCCCGAACTCAAAGGTAAGCTCGACGGCTATTCCATGCGCGTTCCCACCCCCAACGTGTCTGTCGTCGATTTCGTGTGCATTACCAAGACCGCGGTCACCAAAGAAGATGTGAACGCCGCCCTTAAGGCAGCCGCTGAAGGGCCGCTCAAAGGCATTCTCGGCTACACCGAAGATCCCGTCGTCTCCACCGACATGATGCAGAACCCCAACAGCTCCATCGTCGACTCACAGCTCACCAAGGTCCTCGACGGCAACCTCCTGAAGGTCGTCTCCTGGTACGACAACGAGTGGGGCTACTCCTGCCGCGTAGTCGATCTCATCAAGTTCCTCACCGACAAAGGTCTGTAGTTCGTTCTTGCGTGCAATCAGAGGGCGTCCGCAATCGCGCGGCCGCCCTCTCTGCACCACCCCACTTCCCCCACTGCACCGTTCTTTCAGCCCGCACTCCTTCACTTCCCTCCACCACCCCACAAATGAGACAATCTGAAACCGTATGAAAGTTCTGGTCACCAAGCGAGTCTTCCCCGAAGCCGTTGAGTATCTTCGCTCGAAGTTTGAAGTCGATTACGTCTCAACCGACGAAGGACTAACGCCCCAGGAACTCGCCCAGCGCGTGAAGGGAGTCCAAGGCATCGTCAGTCAGCTCACAGATAAGTTCGATGCCACGGTCATCGGCCGGCTCGAAGGCGTCAAGGTGCTCGCCAACGTCGCGGTCGGCTACGACAATATCGATGTCCCCGCCGCTACCGCCAAAGGGATCGCCGTCACCAACACGCCCGACGTGCTCACCGAGACTACTGCCGACTTCGCCTGGGCACTGCTCATGTCCGCGGCTCGCCGTGTCGTGGAGGGCCACGCCTTCGTGCATTCGGGCCAGTGGAAGCGCTGGACCATCGATCTGCTGGCCGGTCAGGACATCTTCGGCAAGACCCTGGGCATCTTTGGACTCGGCCGCATCGGTCAGGCCGTCGCTCGCCGTGGCCGCGGGTTCGGCATGACCATCCTCTACAACGACGCGCAGCGCGCCCCCGAATCCATCGAACAGGAACTTGGCGCCCGCTTCGTCGACAAAGACACTCTCCTCCGCGAGTCCGATTACGTCAGCCTGCACGTCCCCCTCACCGAAGGCACCCGCAAGCTGATCGGCACGCCGGAACTCAACCTCATGAAGCCCACCGCCATCCTCATCAACACCGCGCGTGGTCCTGTGGTCGACGAGGCTGCCGTGGCTGAGGCGCTCAAAGCCCGCCGTATCGCCGCTGCCGGGCTCGATGTGTTTGAAAAGGAACCGTCCGTCCACCCGCTGCTGCTTGAACTCACCAATGTGGTGCTCGCGCCCCACATCGCCAGCGCCAGTGTCGACACGCGTCGCCGCATGTCCACCATGGCTGCTGAAAACTGTGCCGCCGCCCTCGAAGGCCGCCGTCCCGCCAACCTCCTCAACCCTGCGGTATGGGCATAACCCCTACCGCCGGCGGCTGCAACGCCCGCGTGGCCAACAACTTTAAAATCAGCACATCCGATGCGTGAAAGGTGGTCCGGGCGCAATTGGAGAGGTCGTCGTCGGAGTCGATGATATGCCGCTTCAGCAAACTCCGAAACTCCGGGACCGACAGTCCCAGCGTGCGTGCCGCCTCTCCCTCTGAATAATACGATTTGGGCAGATTTGACGCCATGCTTAACCCTATTGTCTGGTTCTGCTTGGACGATCTGAATCAGTAAGAGTCCCTAGTCCGGCGTGCGATTGTGCTGACACGCCGAGCCTCCAGCCGTACTACGTAGAACCGTCCGCTCCGGGGTTCTGCGCTACACTCAACGTCAATGAGTAGTGGGAATCCCCTTCCCATCCTGGGCCAATCCACCTCCGGCATCTCGATCGCCGCGGAACATCTCGGTCCCGTTCCGCGCATCACCTCTCTCCTTATCAAGCCGGCGTCCGCCGTCTGCAATCTCGATTGCTCCTACTGTTTCTATCTCGACCGCGACGCCGACCCCTACAAGGAATTGCCCGCCCGCCGCATGACGGCAGATACGCTCGAGCGCCTGGTCGACACCTATCTTTTCTACTCCTACCCGAATGCCACGTTCGCCTTTCAAGGCGGTGAGCCGACTCTGGCCGGGCTCGACTTCTTCACCAAGCTCGTCGAGTTGCAGAAGCAATACGGCCGCAGCGGTCACAACGTCGCAAACGCTCTGCAGACCAACGCGGTTTTGCTCGATGACAACTGGGCCCAACTGTTCCGCGAGTACAACTGGCTGCTCGGCGTCTCGCTCGACGGTCCTGAAGAAATCAACGATGCCTACCGCTTCAACAAAGCGCAGCACGGCACCTACAAGCAGGTGATGCGGGCGATCGAGGCACTGCAAAAACGCAAGGTCGACTTCAACATTCTCTGCGTGCTCTCGCAGGCCAACGTCGAAAAGCCGCGCGAACTCTACAAATTCTATAAATCAATCGGCGTCGATAATGTTCAATTCATTCCGCTTGCCGAGTTCAACCCCGACGGGTCCCGCATGCCGTTCACGATCACGGCGGAACAGTACGGTAAGTTCCTGGTCGAAATGTTCGACCTCTGGTGGCCGGACCGCCGCAAGATGCGCATCCGCTTCTTCGACAACATCGCTGAAGCGCTGGCCGGCATGAAGCCCGGCTCCTGCACAATGCACGAGACCTGCGACTCCTACGTAGTGGTCGAGTACAACGGCGATATCTACCCTTGCGACTTCTTTGTCGAAGGCGGTTGGAAGCTCGGCAACATCACCATGGACTCGTGGGGCGAGATCGCCCGCCGCGCCCGCCGCTACAGCTTCGCGCAGAAGAAGACCTTATCTCATCCGGAGTGCGTCGTGTGCGACTACCAATCGATCTGCCACGGCGGATGCCCCAAGTTCCGCCACGGTCCGCATGGACGGTTTGAAGACCTCGACTACTTCTGCCAGGCCTATAAGATGATCTATAAGCGCGCCGTGGGTCCGCTGCAGAAGGAAGTCCAGCGGCTGCTCGGGCGTCCTGCCACGGAGCTGACCCGCCAGGCCCTGTCGCCCTATTGATGTCCGCCCTTTTTCTTCTCGCTGCGGCCACCCTCATCCCGCGCGAGCTTTTCTTTTCGAACCCGCAATACGCCTCACCCAAGATCTCGCCGGATGCGCAGTACATCTCCTGGCTGGCGCCGGACGGTCGGGGCGTTCGCAACGTCTGGGTCCGCCCCCGCCAGGGCGGCGAACCGCGCCTGGTCACCCGCGATCCCAATCGTGGCATTACCAATTACCTCTGGCGCCCCGACAGCCGGCACATCCTCTACTTCCAGGACCAGAACGGTAACGAAGACTTCCACCTGTTCGAGACCGGTCTGGACGGTTCGGGCACCCGCGACCTGACCCCCTTGCCCGGTATCCGCGCCGAATTCCTGGCCCTGGGGCAGACCGAGATGCTCCTGCTGATGAACCAGCGCGAGGGTCGCCACTTCGAGGTCTACCGCCTGGACCTGTCCACCGGCGGCCTGAAACTCGACACCCCCAATCCCGGTAATTTCGTCTTTTGGCTAGCCGACCGTAACCTCCAAGTCCGCGCCGCCATCGCCTACCTGCCCGATGGTACCCAGCAGGTCCAGGTAAGGGATACTACCCGATCCCCCTGGCGGGTTATAGAAACCTGGGGTCCCCACGAAGTCCTAGGCCGCCTCATCGCCTTCCGTCCCGACGGCCAAGCCCTCTGGCTCCTCTCCTCCGTCGGAGCCAACACCTCCCAACTCGTCGAAATCGACCTCACGAGTTCGTTTCGCAAAATCCTCGCATCCGACTCCCAGTACGACATATCAGACGTCCTACTATCGCCCACCACCGGCCAAATCCAATCCATCGCCACCCTCCGCGGGTCCCCCAAATCAGTGTCCCCCAAATCAGGGCCTGTCCCCGATATCGGTGTCATTCTGTCGCGAGATGCAACAGATCGTTACTGGATCTTCGCTAAATATTCGCCATCACGACCACCTCAGTACCTTCTCTACGACCGTACTACCCGCCAGAAAACAACACTTTCCGACAGCCACCCCGACCTCCCTAATCGGGGACAGGCCCCGATTAGGGAGGTCGCTATTCGTGCCCGGGACGGGCTGGTGCTCCATGGCTACATGGCTCGTGCGAAACGAACCCAATTGCCGGCGCCCACGGTCCTGCTGGTTCACGGCGGACCCTGGGTGCGGGATACGCTCACTTATTCCCCGACCGTCCAGTTCCTGGCCAACCGGGGCTATGTTGTCTTACAAGTCAACTACCGTGGATCTTCGGGCTACGGCAAGCAGTTCCTGAACGCCGGCAACCGGGAGTGGGGCGGCAAGATGCTCGATGACCTGGTTGACGCCAAGCGGTGGGCGGTCCGGCAAGGCTACGCGAAGCCCGACAAGGTCGGCATCATGGGCGCGAGCTTCGGGGGATACCTCACCCTTGCCGGCCTCGCGTTCACCCCGACCGAGTTCGCCTGCGGCGTCGATATGGTCGGCCAGTCGAACCTGCTGACCTTCCTGCGGACCATTCCCTCGTTCGCGACCTCCGTCCGCGCCTTGTACGACCTGCGCGTCGGTAACCCCGACCGCGACGAAGCCATGCTCCGCGCACGTTCGCCGTACTACCACGTCGACCGCATCGTCCGTCCCCTGCTGATCATCCAGGGCGCGAACGACCCACGCGTGCCCCGCACCGAAAGCGACCAGATGGTCGAAGCCCTGCGCGCCCGCAACAAGCCTGTCGAGTACATGCTGTTGCCCGACGAAGGGCATAACTTCAGCATCCCGGCCAACCAGATCCGCGTGATGGGTGCGATTGAGAAGTTCCTGGCCAAACACCTGGGCGGCCACGCGCTAGACTGAGGTTGTGCAGTACGCCGCCCTCTGTCTACTGCTCTTTCTTGCGCCACCCGATCCGCCCAAGCCGATCACGATTCTGCAGGCGCACCTGCATCAGTTCGAAGACGGTCCACCGCTCCCCGCAACCCACCAGTTCTACCCCGGCGACCCGGTCTTCCTCTCCTGGCGGCTTGCGTCCTATAGCAAAACCGAAGCCGACAAGCCGCGCGTCAAGCTCACCTGGCGAGTGGACGTAATCGACGCCGAGAAGCGTCCGCTGGTGGAATCGAAGACCGGCGCCTTCGATGTCGAACTCGCCCCACAGGACAAAGAATGGATGCCCAAAGCACGGCACGACTTCGTACTGCCCCCGCTGCTCGACCCCGGCGCCTATACCGTCATCATCACAGCCAAAGACGAACTCGCCAACACCTCCACCACCAAGGAACTGCCGTTCAACGTCGACGGTCCGCGAATCGAGCAGAGCGACACGCTCGTAGCGCGCAACTTCCGGTTCCTCCGATCTGAGCAGGATACAAAGCCACTGCAAACCCCAGCCTACCGTCCTGGCGATTCCGTCTGGGCGCGATTTGAGATGACGGGGTACAAGCTCGGCCCGAAGAACGAGTACGCGGTGGCCTATGGCCTGGAAGTGCTTCGCCCCAATGGTGAGCGCGTCTATGAAGAACCCAACGCAGCGACGGAGAAGGACAAGACGTTCTACCCCAAACGATACGTGCCCGGCGTGCTGAACCTGAACCTGAACAAGGACCTCGCCAAGGGCGACTACACAATCATCCTGCGCCTCCGCGACGAAATCGGCAATCAAAAGGCCGAATCGAAGCACGTGTTCACGGTCGAGTAGACCTATTTGGCGGGCTTCAACACTCGCTGGATGACCTCTTCGCGCTTGCCGTCTTTCCAGGCCGTTTGGATCTGGTCTTCCGACAATCCGCCCACCCGGCCCAGCAGAATATAGGCAGGCAACGCATGTGGCAAATGCTGCCAGCGCGCCATCTCGGCCAAGGCGGGCAGCGCACGTTCCTTCAGCAACCCCATCACGTTGGGATCGCGCTTGTCCGTGATCGTCACCAGCGTCATCGCAGCGGTCTGCCGGTCCTGCCAGATAATCGAATTCAGCATCTCGACAAACCAGACCGGAGCCACCGCTATGCCGCGATCGGGCTCCCGCGTCGCCAGTACCGCAATGGCGCCTAAGGACCGCATCGCGTTGTTGCGAACGGTATCGTCCGGATCGCGCAAGGCGGACTGTAGGTCGGGTAGCACAGCCTTCTTGTCCTTCGCGTACCCAATCACATAGGCCGCAATCGCCCGCTGCTCCTCGTCGACTGACTTCCGCAACACCTCGCGTATCTTATCCAGGTGTGCATCGGCCAATTCGATAAACCGCTCCTGGTGCTTGCGGACACCGGGATCGGACATGAGCGAGTGCCCCTGCGCCAGGTTTTCCTCCGTCTTGCCATTGCGAACCGCCAGCCCTACCGACGATAGAAATCCGGTGTACTCGTCATGCACCTCTTGCGGCAGCTTTACCAGGCCCGCGGGCGGATCGTTATAGGTCACGTGCGGAGCGCCCTTCTCTTCGATACCCACATAGAGGATGGCTTTGCCGTCCTCGCAGCAGGCAGCTTCCAGGCGCGCGGCTACGACGTTCGGCACTTGCTCGATCGCCTCTTCGGTGTCGCCTTTCGACTTAGGCAGCGGATCGCCTTCTTTTACCGCAAGCGCTTTCCGGATGGCCTCGATCTTCACCTTTCGGACGCCGTAGAAGTCGACGACTCCGACGCGCGGTCCGCCCGATTGCGCCGGCATCAGCCCGGCGCACGCCAGTAGCAGGGAAAGAGGTTTCAGCAGCAAGTAATTGGGACGTAACTGCACGATAGCCGGCTACACCTGTTTTTCCGCCAGCGGCCCCACGAAGGGGACCACGACACGATGACCCTGATAGGTCTGCCACATAATGAACAGCCAGCCTGCCAAAGCAGCCAGTTGCGCCAGCCTGCCGATCGCAAAGCCCAGCCCGACCCAGAACGAGAACACCAGGCCGATCACAAACACCAGCACCAGCCAGCCGGCCGTCAGGAAAATGGACTGGAAAGCGTGAAATCGTACATTCCGGCTCTGGTTGTAGGGCGCCCACATCAGGAACAACGCACCGGTGACGGCGCCCAGCAAATAGGCGAGCGCCGCCGCCTGATCATCAGTCAGGCCGGCTTTCGCTGCTGCCGGTCTGGAAGGTGCGGCGCCGGCTACGGATCTACCGCAGTTGGCACAGAACCGGCCTTCGACTCTCGCTCCACAATCCGGACAAAATCCCATGAGCTTTATCCATGCTAACCCTTCGTCAAAAGTAAAACCGCCGCAGCCCCTGTTCAGGGATGCGGCGGCTTGCAAACGCAAGGTCCCGTTTAGCGTGTGGCGACCGACGTAGAGGCGGAGGTACCCAGCGCGTTCGTCAGGGTCACGCCGATGGACGTGATGGTATCGGAAAGCTGGGTGACGCTCTTGATGTCTCCGGCGAACGTCAGCGGCACGGTAATCGTGAACAGGCTGCCATACTGGGCCGAGGTGGTCCCCTGGTAGTAGCCGATAAAGGCAGACTCCAACGGCACAGTCACCTTTTGGGTCTGGACGTTTTCACCGCTGGTGGCCGTAAACGTCAAGTCCATTGAGGTGACGGAACGGGATGTGGCATAGCCGCTGATCAACAGTGTGATCGAATTCGCGGTCTTCGCCGAGACCACCGCGCTCAGCACGCGAGGCGCCGCAGCCGCGACCGTCAGGATGGCAGCGGGCGGTGCCGTAGGCGTCAGGTTGATGCCCGCGTCGGTTGTGCTGACGCTGGGAGTCAGCGTGATCGTGCCCGCAACGCTGCCGGTCTGCACGCGAATCTGGTTGGCGTTGTTGGGGAAGATCGCACGAGTGGTGTTGGCCGGAATGGTAAACGTCACGGTACGGCCGCCGGTGGCGAACTGAACCGACGGATCGGTCGCGAAGACGTCGCTATTGAAGGTCAGCGTCAGCGTACCTGTTACGGCCAGCGGGTATGCACGCGCGAGCGTCAATCCAATGGCAGGTTGCTGCATGGCCTGCTGCGCGCCCGAAGCACCGTCGAACGTGATAGTCGGCAGCGGTGGCGGAGCATTGCCGGCGCCCGACAGCGTAAAGCTCTGGTTGTCTACGCGGAGCGTCGCAGTGTTTGCCCCTAATGCCGACGGAGCGAAGGTCACTTCGAACGAGGAATCCGCGCCTGGTTCGAGCTTCAAAGGCAACGCTGGCAGCGTGCCGAGCGTGAACACGGTGGAAGGCGCAGCCAACCCGATCGACGAAATTGTGGTGGCAGCCGTGCCGGTGTTGCTCAACACGAACGTCAACTTGCTGGACGCGCCAACCGAGGCCGGAGTGAAGATCACCGAACCGCCCGCTGTCACCGGAGTCGAGACTCCGTTTACCACATAAGCGTAGGTGGTGGTGGCGCCCAACCCTGTTGAAACGAGGTCGAAGTCATCCTGCCCAACACGCAGGCGGCCCTGCGCACGGCCAGGAGTGGTGGGCTGGAAATTCACGGTGAAAGCGACCGTCTGCCCAACCGGAACCGTCAAAGGCAGCAGCGGCGCTTCCGACAGCGAGAAACCGGTACCGGCAACGCTCAGAGTGGTGATGCGTCCCTCCGCATTGCCCGAGTTGCGGAACCGGATAGCCACCGAGGTCTTGTCGTTCAACTGAGCGGAGGGTACCTGAATCGGTTGGCCCGGGCTGAGAGGCCGCGTGCCTTCCGGAGTCACCACCTCATAGCTGTACCGCGCGCCGGTGCCTGCGCCGGCCAGGTTAAAGGTCGCCCGACGGTCGCCGGTGTCGATCGTCAGCGTTCCTTGTACCGGATCGAGTTGCTTGGGAGTAAAGGCAATGGTGAACCGGACGTCCTTCCCACCGTCCACCGAAGTATTGGGCAACGGCACGCCGACCGTCTGGAACTCAGCGCCGGTGACCGCGGCGCCATTAAAGATGCCGGGTGCGGTGCCGCGATTAGCGACGACCACTAGCGCCGTCGATTGTGCGTCGACAGCCGTATTCGGGAACTGCAGGGTCGCGCCGGAAGTAAGTGTCGTCGCGTTGCCGCCCTGAGGCGTATAGCTGAAGACGAACTCGGGAGCGGTACCCACCAAGTTCAATGTCGTGGTCGAAGTCGCCGTGCCGATCGTGTAATTGATGCGGAGTTGACCGGTAACGCGATTGCTGGTGCTAGCGGCATAGGCCACTGTCGCGCCCATCACCTGGCCGGATGCGAGCACCGCCGGCGTTTCCGGAACTCCGGAGAGCGCGAAATCGGCAGAGCCGCTGATCTGAACGAAGTTGATGGTTGCCGCCTGTGTGCCACGATTGGTCACGGTCAGGTTGGCGGCGACAGGGCGAGCCAGCCCAGTTGCCACAAACGGAATTGTGCCGCCATCGGCGACATCGAGGGTAGCGTCAGGCAGTTGAACCCTGACGGCGATCTGCGCCTGTGCGGTTACAAGTGCGATTAGTGCGAGAAAGGCGATCCGAATCACTGGTTACTCCTCCGCGTTTCCCGCGGGAACAAAAAAGACCTTCAAACCATCGGCAAGCGAGGCAACCTGAACAGGGTCGGTGGCTTGGGCGCGGCCGTCCAGGCGGAACAGCCCCTTGCCCATAGTCTCTATTCCCGAAGCGGTGAATTCCAGGTCCAGTTGCGCCAGCAACGCGCCGGAAGCGGCGTCGAACGATGTCAGCTTCGTACCTGCTGCGGCCAGCAGAACCTTTCCATCGCCACTGAGCGCGATGCCTACCAGGCCGGCCAGTTCACCCGCCACCCGCGACAATTCCGGCGCATCCGCGTAATTGGCGATGCGGTCGATTTCGCCACGCTGCTTGTCCGCCACAAAAAGCGAAGAACCTGCGATCTCGAGGTCTGCCGCTTCGGCCGCCGCTAACAACGTCGAGTTGCCCGCTCTCAAAGCGTAGACGCCGCTGGCGGTTCCAACCACCACCACATCGTCGCCTACAGCCAGCGCCTCCACCGCGCCATCGGCCTGAAACACGTCGCTCTGCACGCCATCTGGCGACAGGCGGAACGACTGCACACGATTTCCGGATGCAACAGCAATCGATCCAGCGCCCCAGGCGACCTTGTCGAGCGTACCCGGCCAGGCGCCAAGCGACTGTTCACCGCCCGAGGCATCGATCAACAGTAACTGGCCGGCCCGTAGCAGCACGGCACGCGACCCGTCCGGCGCCACCGAACCTGCTTCGGCTTCCGCCGATGCACGGCCCAGGTAAGCCGCTCCTGGCACGCCGATAACGGCACGCAGACTGCGGGTAGCCTGATCGTAGACCATGCCCGACTCGGGACCACGAATAGCCACTTCTTGCGCAAAACCGGTGGCGCAGGCAAGGACCAGCACCGAACCCAATGTTTTCATGTTTGTTCGCATCGCTGGATCTCCTTACCTCGGGCCGCCCACAGTCACGCCACCAACCGCAATGGAGACCGGCGTAGGCGTCGTGGCGGACGTTGTGCCATTGCCGTTGCCGCTCCGTGCCGCGACGATTCCACCCGCCAAGGCGCCTGCCGCGCCTACGGCGATAATCCATTTCCACTTATTGCTGCTCTTAGCGGTGGCAGCGCTGCTGCCGGACCCGGCGACGTTGGCCTGCGAAATGACGGCGGTTCCCGTTTGGGTGCCCGACGTCGCAGTTACCTTGATGTTGAACCGGCCCGGTTCGGTGTTAGGAGCGTAACCGCCAACGGTGGCCTTACCCTGTTCGTCGGTCCGAACTGTTTGGGTCTTCAGCCAGCCGTTGAATGATCCGCTGGGACCGACGGTGGGCAACTGGAAAACGACTTCGGCGCCTACGACGGGCTTGCCGGAAGCGTCCTTTACTTCGACAACCGGAGCGGTCGCGCTCCGGCTCTGGATAACGTTCTTCGCCCCTTCGCCTTCCAGGATATTAATGGTTAAAGTCCCTTTCGGCTGATTTACTAAAGGCTGTTTGGGTCCGCTGACCTGTTGAGCGCCCAGCGGCCCGGCTATCAGCACGGCCGCCAGCGCGCACGCAAGCATCTGACGCAGATACAAGACTCCCTCCTGGAAGACAACATCGCTCCGCCACCGCTGGGCGGGCGAAGCATAAAGAATAACATCGTATTAACGCTTACTTTGTGCCGCGCGTTACCCGGCGGGCGGAATTGTCGGCCAGGCGGTGCGGCAAAGGGCGATCTTCGCCGCGGCTTACCCCTCTAGCATCTTTATCGCCTTCACCAGGCTGCGGTGCATGCGGTTGAACGAGTCCGCCAGTACCGAAACCTCGTCCTTGCCGGCCACGGGAAACTCCGGCACATCCAGGTTGCCTTTGCTGATTTCATCGGCAGCCTGCGAGAGTTGACTTACCGGGCGTATCACCGCTTTCGATAGCACCACGTTCAATAGCAGTAAGCTGAGGCCAGAGGCGGCTGCGAGCCAGATCATCAGGTTCAGCAACGCGCTCCTCGCCATCGACACCGGGATTGCCATCGGCACGCTGACGATCTGCGCCGACGAAACCTCTCCAAGCTTCCAGCCGAACCCGTTGTTTGAACCATAAGTCCTGACCATGGCGGCGGGCGCTACGCTCGGCTTACTGTGACAGGTCATGCAAGGAGGCGTAACAACAAACGGTTTGGCTAAGTAGAGGGTCCGGCCCGTCGGCGTGTCGCGTTCGCCGATGAACTCCTTCATGGCGCTGTCGTTGCGGAACATGCTGATCACGTCGGCTTCCCACTCAATGGCGCGGTCTTGCGGATTGGTAGGGTTGAGGGCCGCCTCCTTATAGGAGTATTCCGGATAGTTCGCACGCATGTACTTGAACATCTGCGTAGCCGCAAAGGCCGGGACCGATTGCTGGAAGAACGTCTGGTCGCGCCGCTGGAAGTTCTCAAGCACCGGGCGGATCTGCTCGGCCGTATAAGTGCGGACGGAAGCGCTGGTTTCCATCATCAGCCGGGCCTGATCCAGCACTTGCGTGCGTGCGCGGCTTTCCAGAAACCTGTCGGCAATCAGGCCCGTTGCTAATAATCCGAGGCCGAAGATAGCAGCGAAAATCAGGTTGAACTTGACTGCCAGTTTCATTGGGAAAGTGTCTCTTTCGTCTTCAGGAACGCCTCTCGGTCGCTCGCGGAAGCAACTTCCGGCAAGAGCCTGGCGTAGAGTTCGTCGACGGTCTTACACTGTGCCGCCGCGCGCGTAACCATCACTTTGGCTAACGGACCGACGTAGACGGCAAAGTGCTTGCGAACCGCTTCGAGGGTCGCCGCATCCCAGGCTTTGGCTGCCGTATGAGTAAGCGGTTTGGGAGTCGGAGTCACGAGTTCAGTGCCCTGTTCGGGCGGCAAAATGGCCGCGCAGGCTTTCAGGAAGGTGCGGCGGTCGCCATCGCCCGGCACTTCAACCGCCAGCAGTTCGCACAACTGCGGCAGGGAAGCCGCCTTACGCAGTTCGCGTTTAACGACCTGCGACGCGATGGGTCCGAGCGATTGGGCAAGCGCCTTCTCGATTTGCGCGAGTGCCGCCGCATCGAACTGGATCACAGGCGGAGCAACTGTCTGTGCAGCGGTCGTCGCCGTGACAACTGCCGTCGAGAAAGGAGCGAGCGCCTGCCGGAACTCACTGGCCGACCGGAAGCGCGCTTCGGGACGTTTGGCGAGCGCCTTCATCACGACACCGGACAGCTCCTCATCACAGCCGAATTCGCCGGGCGATGGTGGCGTTTCGTTTACATGGCCGGTCATCACGACGTACTCGTTCTCACCCTCGAACGGCCGGCGTCCCGTTATCATGCGGTACAGGATTACGCCGATGGAGTACAAGTCCGATCGCCCGTCGAGCGGTTGACCGCTCACCTGTTCGGGAGACATGTAGTA
Organism: Bryobacterales bacterium; assembly: GCA_020846745.1. Taxonomy (GTDB): domain Bacteria; phylum Acidobacteriota; class Terriglobia; order Bryobacterales; family Bryobacteraceae; genus JADLDI01. Next base: position 18,376 of record JADLDI010000066.1, read on the forward strand.
AAGCGAGCCCAGCACCATACCTGTTTGCGTCAGCCTGTTATCGCCACGGCGAGCTACGCCAAAGTCGAGCAGTTTAGCGACGCCCTCGTTGGTGATCCCAATGTTCGAGGGCTTGATGTCGCGATGGACAATGTCGCGGGCGTGGGCCGCCTCGAGCGCATCGAGCACCTGCCGCAGCACCGCAATGCCTTCGGCCAGGGGCAGGTCGCCGGCGCGGAATCGGTCTTCGAGCGTCGCGCCATCCACCAGTTCCATCACCATCACAAGCTGATTACCCGCGCGCAAGGCGGTGTGAAGAGCGGCGATGTTCGGATGACGAAGACTGGCGAGAACGCGGATTTCCTGCAGGAACCGCTCCGCCAGTTCCGGTGAAGAATTCAGGTCGGGCAGCAAGACCTTGATCGCATCGAGGCGATGGGAGATCGTGTTCCGCACCTTGTAGACGCTGCCCATGCCACCTTTACCTAAGGCGCTAAGCACTTCGTAGTCGCCGATGATTTGGCCTATTTCAATGCCCACGTTGCCCGATCTGGGAGGATTTTATCGCAGGTACCGTTGATTCAGTATATGCAGGTGGTGGTCAATGTGGCCCCACATCCCGCACGCCAGGGCACGCACACTGACCGTTTTGCCCGATGCCTGGCCGCGATTCAGCCATGCGGCGGCAGGAAGCGAACCTAAAAGGCTCAACGTCGCAGACCGGACGGACTCCCAATCGTTGACCAACTCGCGCCATTCCCGGGCGTCGGCTTGGGACGCCGCGACATACGGATCCTGGTCAAAGCCGGGCAGCGGGGTGCTGTCGCCCCGTGCGATACGTAGCGCGCGATACGAGAAAACGCGCTCGGTGTCGGTAATGTGGTTGACGACCTCGGCGACGGTCCACTTGTTCCGGTCGTAGCGGTGGTGGTGCTTACTTTCGGGGATGGCGCGGAGGTCGTAAGGGAAGCGTTCGTACTGCTTTTCGAGCAGCTTCAGGATGTCGCCGGTTTGCGGCACGCGCGCACAGTAGCCGTCCATGAAGCCGGCTTCGTCCGGTCCGGGGCGGTTTACCCGGCCGAGGTTGCAGAGCGCTTCCTCGGCGTCGCGGACGGCGATCAGGCGGAACGAGCCCTGGCCTCCATCGAGCGAGGCGGCAGCGAATGCGCTGTAGGCGCTGATGGCCTTTTGATAAAAGAAGGCAGCGGCCGCCGGGTCCTTCCACTGAAGGCGAGAAGCGATATTAGAGCAGGCGCTGCCGACCGATTCCCAGTGATAGCCGCGATCGCTTTCGCCGATGTCGCCCTTGAGGGCCGTGTATGCTTCCTGATAGCGGCCCATAGCCACGAGTTGATCGGCGGAATCGGCGGCGCTCATTATCGATTGCGGAAGAACTGTGATGCCATGCCCAGCACGTCGTCTACGGCCGAGCCGTCGCCATTGCGATCGAGCATCGAACCGAGCATGCCGAATAACCCGCCGCCTTCGGCCTGCTGGGGCGCTGCGCCCCGGGCCGTCTGCTTGCTCAACCCACCCATGACGAGAGTCGCCACCATGGGCAGCATCTGCTTCAGAACGTCCGGCCCGATTCCGGTTTGCTCGGCGGCCTGGGCCGCCACTTGCCGGCTAACCTGTTTGTCGCCAAACAGGTGGCCGAGAATCCCGTTGCCGTCCTGGACCGTTTCCGGCGCAGTGATGCTCGACGGATCGTCCACATAGCGCTCATGTCCGCCGGTTTGCAAAGCATTCAATATGCCCGCCAGCCCGCCTTCGCTCGATGCGTTCTGCTGGACCGCCCCGGTGATAGCCGGCAGCAGGGCGGAAATCGCGCTCTGGGTCTGGCCTTCGTCAAGGCCGAAGTGCTCGCTTAGTTGGCGCACGGCGCCGCCGCCCTGGGCTTGCGTGATGAGATCGAACAGGTTCATTGGCGGTAATCCTCCAGGGGCGAGAATACCATGCCGCATACTCCGATCGAGTGATCGGATGGCTAGGCAGCGATCATCTCTGCGCGGGAACCAGTTCCAGGCTGTTGGTGACGAACTGCAGCACTGCGTTCACTTCCTGCTCGGTCACATCAAACACCTCAGTGATCTCCCGCACCGACAGTCCGGCCTGGAGATTCTCAAAGATTGTCTGCACCGGCATCCGAGTTCCCTTAAGAACCCAGGCGCCGCTGACCTTGCCGGGAATGCGCTCGACGGCGGGACATTGCGACCAATCGATCATCTTTGGCCTCCTCCTCTATCGTAGTCACTGGCAGCGCACCCGCCAACCTACAGTCTGGATCGTGTTCGGTTTTGAGGCGCTGGATTGGATAGCCACCCGCACTCGGAGGTTCGCACTCCATTTCCGCACACTCTCGCTATGATGAAGAGTTCGTATACCCATGCCGCAATCTCCGGCCATCTCCTATTCCGACGCGGGCGTCAACATCGACGAGGCGAATCGCGCCGTTGCCCGTATCAAGCGGCTTGTCCGCAAGACTTTTTCTCCCAATGTTCTGACTGGTATCGGCAGCTTTGGCGCGGCCTATCGCTTGAAGGGCTTGAAGGAACCGGTTCTCATCAGTTCCGCCGATGGCGTCGGCACCAAGCTGATGGTGGCGATCATGGCCAACCGTCACAACACCATCGGCGAGGACCTGGTGAACCACTGCGTCAACGACATCATGGTGCAAGGCGCGGAACCGCTGTTTTTCCTGGACTACTTCGCGACCGGGAAGCTCTCGGCCGTAGTGACGGCGCAGGTGGTGGAAGGCATCGCCCGGGGATGTGAACGGAACGGGTGCGCCCTGATTGGCGGCGAGACGGCCGAAATGCCGGGCTTGTATGCCGATGGCGAATATGATCTGGCCGGGTTTATCGTGGGCGCGGTAGAGCGGAAACAGTTGCTGACCGGGGCCACGATTAAGCCGGGTGACGCGCTGCTCGCGTTTCCATCAAACGGGTTACACACCAACGGCTACTCACTGGCGCGCAAGCTGATGTTTGAGACGGCGGGCTATAAGGTCGATAGCGTTGTGGCGGAACTGAAGGCGACGGTGGGCGAGGAGTTGCTGCGCGTGCACCGGTCGTACGCGCCGGAGTTGCGCGCGCTCAAGAAGGCCAAGCTGCTGAAGGGCGCGGCGCACATTACCGGCGGCGGCATCACGGAGAACACGCCGCGGATGTTGCCGGACGGGACTGCTGTCGAGATCAATACGTCATCGTGGACGATCCCGCCCGTGTTCGAGCTCATGCGCCAGATCGGCAATGTGCCGGTTGACGACTACCGGCGCACATTCAACTTGGGCGTGGGCATGATTGTCGCCGTAGCGAACGCGAAGAAAGCACTGTCGCTTACACCGGGCGCCTGGCAAATCGGGCACGTAGTTGCCTCGAAGAGAAAGCGCGTCGTCTACAAATGAAGCGGATCGGGATACTGATTTCAGGCCGCGGGTCGAACTGCGAGGCCATTGCGAAGAACGTACTTGCGGGCAACATTCCGGGTGCGGAGATTGCCGCAGTAATTGCGAACCGGACAAGCGCGGCGGGACTGGACATTGCACGGGGTATGGGCTTGGAGGCGATCGCGCTGCCGTCGCGCGGGCTTGATCGCGAGGCATACGATGCTCAACTGATCGGCGAGTTGAACGCACGCAATGTCGATCTGGTGTGCCTGGCCGGATACATGCGCCTGTTGAGCGCGTCGTTCATCCGGGCCTTCCCCATGCGCATTCTGAACATCCATCCGTCGCTGCTGCCGGCGTTCCCCGGATTGGACGCGCAGCACCAGGCGTTTGACTATGGTGTGAAGATTTCCGGGTGCACGGTTCACTTTGTGGATGAGCATCTGGATCATGGGCCGATTATCCTGCAGGCGCCTGTACCGGTACTCATGGGCGACACTGCTGATACGCTTAGTAGCCGGATACTTCTCGAAGAGCATAAAATTTACAGCGAAGCCATTCGCATCGTTATTTCGGGCCGGTATCGAATCGAAGGCCGAACCGTCATCCTGGAGGGTTAAACAATGAATCGCCGGTTATTTGTTGCGTCGACCGCGCTGAGCGCGTCGCGTGTGATGGGCGCCAATGAACGCGTCCACGTCGGGCTGATTGGCGCGGGCGGCCGCGGCCGCTACCTCGCTGGTGAGTTTAAGGAAATCGGCGCCGAGATGAACGGCGTCTGCGACATCTACGAAACCAATTTGCAGGCGGGGCTGAAGGTCGTCAACACGGGCGCGAAGTCGTTCGACAACTATAAGCGGCTGCTGGACGACAAGTCGTTTGACGCCGTGATCGTCGCAACGCCCGACCACTGGCACGCCCAGATGACGATCGACGCCGTCAACGCGGGCAAAGATGTGTATGTCGAAAAGCCTATGGCACACAAGATCGACGAAGGGTTCCGCATGATCGATGCTGTGCGGAAGACCAGGCGCATCGTCCAGGTGGGCACGCAGCGCCGTTCGTCCGAGTTGTTCATCGCCGGCAAGAAACTGCTCAACAGCGGCGTTTGCGGCGACGTGAAGCTCGTCAATTCGTGGTGGTACAACAATACTTCTAAGCCACGGCCGGTGCAGTTGCAAGGTAAGCTCGATTGGCAGCAGTGGCTCGGCTCGGCCCCCAAGCGCGAACTCGATCCGATGCGGTTCCGCAACTGGTACTGGTATTGGGACTATTCCGGCGGCCTGCTGGTGGGTCAAGCGGCGCACATCATCGACTGCATTATGTGGTACATGAACTCGTCGTACCCGCTGAAGGTCACCTGCTCGGGCGGCAAGCCGGCGATCCAGGAATTCGAGGTTCCGGAGACGGCCACCTTAACAATGGAGTGCCCCGAAGGTTACTTTGCCGTGTTCACGCTCGGCTATAAAGCGATGCGGTACGCGCTTTCGAACGATCAGAAAAAGGAATTCCACGGCGACAAGGCGCGTTTCGACGTTGGCCGCGAAGGCTGGGAACTTTACCCCGAGCAGCCTACAGCCCTCGAGTTGAAGCCGTCACAGCAAAACAAGCAGGTAGGCAGCTTTAAGTTCGCCGCGCCGGCGCACATTCGAAACTTCCTCGACTGCATCAAGACGCGGAAAGAGCCGAATGCTCCGGTGGAAGCGGGGCAGGCGACCAACATTGTGCTCTGCCTGGCGATGGACTCGTTACGGCAAGGAAAGACTTTCAAATGGAACCACGCGGCCCGCAAGGTGGAAGCATGAGTTTCGCCTCGCCTCCGGCGGCCAAACTCCAGATCGCCAACACGGCGGACTATCGCGAGAACTACGCGAACTCGCTGCAGGTTCGCATGAGCCTGTATGACTTCCTCATCATGTTCGGCACGTTCAACCAGACCGTGCCGGACACGGTGAACATTCAGAACTTCCAGGGCGTGTACCTGAGCCCGCAGAACGCGAAAATACTGGCGAATCTGCTGCAACAACACATTCAGCAGTACGAAGGCACGTTCGGCGAAATCCGGCTTGAACCGATCGGCGGCGGGCCGGAGGGAACGGGTGCGGTACAGTAGCTGCTTCCTGGAATTCGATAGAGACAGCAGGGGCGCCTGAGTGTCGCTTTGTCCGCGGAGCCCCTTACAACAGCAGGCCGCTTAGGATTACGCTGGCCGCGCTGAAGTAAATCACCAGGCCCGTGACGTCCACCAGCGTCGCGACAAATGGGGCCGAGGCGCTCGCCGGGTCCAGGCCGAAACGTCTCAAGATGAACGGCAGCATCGACCCGGCCAGGCTTCCGAACATCACCACCCCAACCAGGCTGGTCGCGACGGTCAGTCCGACATAGAGCGCATGGGGTCCGTACGGCTTCCACAGCGTCTGCCACACCATGATCCTGACCAGCCCGATCGCGGCCAAAATCACGCCCAGGACAAACCCAATCGTCGCCTCACGCCGCATGATCCGCCACCAGTCCGCCAGCCTCACCTCGTGCGTCGCCATCGCCTGGATAATCAAGGTTGTGGCCTGCGAACCCGAATTGCCACCGCTCGAGATGATCAGCGGAACAAACAGCGCCAGCACCACCGCCCGGGCGATTTCGTGCTCAAAATAGCCCATTGCGGTCGCCGTCAGCATCTCGCCCAAAAACAGGACCGCCAGCCACCCGCCCCGCTTCCGGATCATGGGCCAGAACCCTGTCGCCAGGTAGGGCTCGTCAAGCGCCGCCGTACCGCCCAGCTTCTGGATGTCTTCGCTAGCCTCTTCCCGGACAACGTGGACGATATCGTCTAACGTGACGATTCCCACCATCCGATTGGCCGGATCCACCACCGGCACCGCTAGCAGATGGTGCGCCGCGAAGATCTGGGCGATCGCCTCCTGGTCCATGTTCTCAGGCACCGTGATGAACCGTGTCCGCATCACGTCGCGAACCTTCTTCGACCGGTCCGCCGAAAACAGGTCGCGGAAACTGACGACGCCCTGGAGATGTTGCCCCTCGTCGAGGGCGTACGCGTAATAGATGGTCTCGACCGTACCCGCCTGCCGGCGCAGATAAGCGATCGCCTCGTCGATCGTGCTGTCGGGCCGTAGTCGCGCGAACCGTGGACTCATTAGCCCGCCCGCCGCATCCTCCTGGTAAGCCAGCAGCGCGTTCACTTCCCTGCGGGCGGTTTCATCGAGCAGTGCCACCAGGTTCGGCCGCTCCTCCGGCGGAGCGTACTGGATCACATCCGCGGCATCGTCCGGCTCGAGCAACCGCAGCCAGATCCGCCGCTCCCCAGGCGATAGGCAGTTCAATAGCGACAACTGGTCGTAGCTCGGCAGTTGTAGAAAGAGGTCGTCTTCCTGGTCGCGGGGCAGGCGCTGGAAGGCGGCGCAACGCCCGGCCGCGTCCAGGCTGGGCCAGATGGCGAGTAAGTCTTCCGCGTTCTGTTCGGTATCGACGGGCATCGCGCCTCTCCTCTCTGGTTGAGAACAGGCGCGCCGTGGGAGTTACCCCAGGCGGACGATCTTTTTGACGTTTTCCGAGAAGATCTTACGCTGGATCTCCGGCGTTGCCAGTTTCTTGATCTTGGCGATCTGCTGCGAGCCGCTGCATTTCGGCCCTTGGCCAACATGGTCGCTACAGTCAGACCCGTAGAGCAGCTTGTCCTGGTTCCGATTGATGAACGCCCGGGCATGCTCCTCGTCCCGCTGCATCGCGTTCAACCCCGACCCTGCCGACAGGTCGGCGTACATATTCGGATAGTCCTGCAGATAGCGGTCGGTCCAGCCGCCTGCGGTAACCCGGCCTTTCGGATAGAGAACAGACGGCTCCTTCGTCTGGTTGGCGTCGATGTTCGCCCACCAGGTTTGCGCGTGGCCGATGAAGTTGACCTTGGGATATTTCTTGAGGACTTGGTAGAACTGGCCGAAGTTGACGTTATACCGCTCGTATTGAAAGTGCAGCAAAATGGGCACGCTGAAGTGCTGGGCGATGTCGCAGATCAGGTTCATCGGCGCGCTCAGCACGTCGACGAAGAACTTCTGTTCGCCGATACCGATCGCCCCCTGGTTGAGGTACTTCTCCAAGGTCTGCTTCGCCTCCGGGTGATAGGGCACTTCGTTGGCGAAGGTGACGTACTTCTTCGGATACCTTTTGGCCACTTCCATGCACCGGTCGTTGCCGGAAGCTCCAGCTTCCAGCCCGTAGACGCGCCCGGACGGCAGCAGGATCGTCTTGGTGATGCCCATCAGGTCCTGATGCTTCAGCAGGACGTCGTCGGGCCGGCCGGAATAGTCTGTGTGCTGGTGGATGTCGATAATCTCCACCGCAGGCGCCTGCGCGAGGGCCGCGCCGGCAGCCGCTCCCAGGAAGTGGCGTCGGTTCATGGGTTACATCATGGCACAACCGGGCATAGCCGCTACAATGGTGATTTCCTCCATGCGCATCGGCCTCGGCCAGATCAACACAACTATCGGTGATATGGCCGGAAACGTCCGGAAAATGATCGATGCGGCGGGCGCTGCGGCCGGCCGTGGCGCGGAAATCGTGGTGTTTCCCGAACTGGCCATCCCCGGTTATCCGCCGCGCGACCTCATGGAAAAGCCGAGTTTTGTCGACCACGCGGAGCAGGAACTAGCCCGGCTTGCGGCCGCGACGGCCGGCCTGCCGATCACCATCATCGCCGGCTCAATCGGCCACAGCGCGGCCGACTCCGGCAAGCGTGCCATCAACTTTGCGGCGGTTCTGAAAGGCGGCCGGGAGATCTTTCGCCAGGTGAAGATGCTGCTGCCGACTTACGACGTTTTCGATGAGGGCCGCTATTTCCTGCCGGCGGAGCATCAGCGCCCGTTGGAACTGAATGGCCGCACCCTTGGCGTGATTGTTTGTGAGGACGCCTGGAACGACAAGCAGTATTGGGAGCGGCCGCTCTACCTGCGCGACCCCGTTCAGGAATTGGTGGCGGCAGGCGGGCAGGCGCTCATTTCGATCAATGCGTCGCCTTATCACATGGGCAAGCGCGCGCAGCGCCGCGAGATCTTCCAGGTCACCGCGCGGCGCTACGGCATCCCCGTGATCTATGTGAACCAGGTGGGCGGGAACGACCAGTTGGTGTTCGATGGCTCGAGCTTCGCCATCGACCCCGGCGGAAACGTGATCGCCGCGGCTCCGTCCTTCGCCGAAGACCTCGTAATCGTCGACCTTGACACCGGCGCGGGCGACCAGAACACGAGCTTCGACGACGAATGCGAAGCCGCCTACGAAGCCCTCGTCATGGGCACCCGCGACTATCTCGCCAAGTGCGGCTTTCGGCGCGTCCTGATCGGGCTTTCCGGCGGTATCGATTCGTCGCTCACCGCCGCAGTCGCAGTGGACGCCGTGGGGAAAGAGAATGTCACCGGCGTGGCCATGCCCGGTCCGTTCTCCTCGGACCACTCGATGACGGACGCGCGAGAGATGGCGGAGCGGTTGGGCATACGGTTTGAGATCGCCCCGATCGGCGCCATGTACGACGAATTCCTCACGGTGCTGGACCCGATCTTCGGGTCGTCTAAACGCGATGTAACGGAAGAGAATCTGCAAGCGCGGCTCCGGGGAGTTACCCTGATGGCGCTCTCGAATAAGTGGAACGCGCTGGTGCTGACAACCGGTAATAAGAGCGAGTTAGCCGTGGGCTACTGCACGCTCTATGGCGACATGTGCGGCGGACTCGCCGTGATCAGCGACGTGCCGAAAACGCTGGTGTACCAGCTATCGCGGGTGGCGAACCGGCGGCATAACGATGCCATTCCAGAGAACGTCTTTGTGAAGCCGCCCTCGGCCGAGTTACGGCCGGATCAGAAAGATACCGACTCTCTTCCTCCGTACGAAATATTGGACGCGATCCTGAAGGCATACGTGGAAGAGTATGAAGCGCCGGCCTCGATTGCCGCGCGGCTGAATCTGCCGCTGGAGCTGGTGCGCGATATCGCACGAAAAGTGGACCGGAACGAATACAAGCGGCAACAGGCAGCTCCCGGCCTGAAGGTGACGACAAAGGCGTTTGGAATTGGGAGACGATTCCCGATCGCACAGAGGTTCGAGGAGTGAAGTCATTTTTCGTGGTGGTTGGCGCGCTGGCGTTGGGCGGCGTGGCGTTGCTGTCGCAGCCGGAACCGGTGCGGCGTGTGGGTCCGCTGGAAGACGGCGGTTTTTTCCTGAATTCGGGCTGGATTCTGCGACCGGCGGGCAAGCAGATTCCCGTGGGAACGTTCCCGATGGCAAGTGTCGCGACGCCTGACGGCAAGTACCTGCTGGTAATGAACGGCGGTTTCAATCCGCCGGCGATCAGCGTGATCGATATCGCGGCCGAGAAAGAACTGGACCGCGTTCGCGTCACCGACGCCTGGCTGGGCTTAGCGCTGGCACGGAACGGCAAGACACTGTATGTCGGGGGCGGATCGCAATCGGCGGTGTTCGAATTCAACCTGTCGAATGAGGGTAAGCTGACCGCGGCGCGAACCTTCACCGTCGTGCCGCAGGCCGAACGCAAGAATACCGACTTCATCGGCGATGTGACCTTTTCGCCCGACGACCGCCTTCTCTATGCCGCGGACCTTTACAAGAACCAGATCGTCGTCATCAACCCGCAATCGGGCCGCGTGATCGAGACGTTCAAGACCGGCCGCCGCCCGTACAAGATACTCTTCCACCCCGATGGCAAGTCGTTCTTCGTGTCCAGTTGGCTGGATGGCGCGATTTATCATCACGAAGCCGATTCCGGCAAGCTGATTGCGAGTTACCGCGTGGGTCCGCATACCACCGACATGCTATGGGCCGACGGGTTCCCGAAAAAGGACGAGGAAGACAAAGAGCCTTCGCCCTACTCGGCACGTATTTTTGTGACCGCCGCCAACACAAATAAGGTGTATGTGCTGGGCGTTACCCCGGCCAAGGAACTGCGGACCGTAGAAGCGATCAACGTATCGCTCGAGCCGCAGCAACCTTTAGGCATGACACCGAGCGCGCTGGCGCTGACCAAAGACAAGAAGCGGCTGTACGTGGTGTGTTCCGATGCGAACACGGTCGCGGTGGTCGATGTGGCGGAGTTGCAGAGCGTGGTGCAGGGCTTTATCCCGGCCGGGTGGTATCCGACCGGTGTTCGTGCGCTTGCGAACGGCAAGGTGGCGGTATTGAATGGGCGCGGGTTGCGTAGCTATCCCAATCCGAATGGTCCGAATCCGGCCAGGCGCGCCGCCCCTTCCCACGGCGGTATTCGCTCGGATCAGTACGTCGGCGCCATCCAACTCGGTACGGTGGCCATGATCGATGCGCCCGATGCCGAAGCAATCGCGAAGCACACGCGCACCGTGATGATGAATTCGCCCTATCGCGATAAGCTGCTGGCCGAACTGACTGAGATTCCCAAGGGCAATCCGGTGCCCCGATCGCCTGCCGATCAGTCGCCCATCCAGCATGTCCTCTACATTGTGAAAGAGAACCGCACGTATGACCAGGTGCTGGGCGACTTGGGAAAGGGAAATGGCGACCCGTCGCTAACCCTGTTCGACGAGAAGTCCGCCCCGAACCATCACAAACTGGCGCGTGAGTTCGTCTTGCTCGACAACTTCTATGTCTCCGCGGACGTGTCCGCCGACGGCCATAGCTGGACCACCTCGGCCATCGGCACCGATTACATCCAGAAGATGTGGCCAAACAGTTATGCCGGGCGGCGTAAGCTGTATGACTACGAAGGGCAGGAACCGACATCGCGCCCTCCGGCCGGGTATATCTGGACGCAGGTCGCCTCGGCCGGGTTGCCGCTGCGTAACTACGGCTACTTCGCCGATAACATCGTGCCGGCGCCGGCCAGTGGCGCGCAGGTGAAAAGCGTACGCGACCCGGTGCTGCGGCAGGCGACCAATATGGATTACCGGGCTTTCGACCTCGACTATCCGGACATCAAGCGCGCCGAAGTCTTCCTGGCCGACCTGCAGCGAATGGAGCGGGAAAACAGCATGCCGCGCTTTATGGTGATGCGCCTCGGTAACGACCATACGTCAGGCACGGCGCCGGGCAAGATCGCGCCGTTGTCCGCGATGGCCGATAACGACGCGGCGCTGGGTCAAATTGTCGAGGCGTGCTCGCGCAGTAAGTTCTGGCCGCGGATGGCGATCTTCGTGTTGCAGGACGACGCGCAGAACGGAGCCGACCATGTGGACAGCCACCGGTCGCCCGCCTATGTGTTGTCGCCCTACACGCGGCGCAACGGATATCTCGATTCCACGTTCTATAACACCACTTCGATGCTGCGCACGATGGAGTTGATCCTGGGCCTCCGGCCGATGACCACTTACGACGCTGCCGCGCCGCCCATGTGGCGCGCGTTCGCGCATCAGCCCGACAATTCGCCATATGTGGCCGAAAAGGCGCGCATTCCCGTCGATAGTAAGAATCCGGCGCAGTCGGCTTCGGCCAAACGGTCGCAATCGATGGACTTTACTGAAGCCGACCGGATTGACGACGACGAGTTAAACGATATCCTCTGGGCCGCCATCAAGCAGACCCCCGCGCCTGCACCCACGCGCAGTTTCTTCGGACGGTAAGCCGGCGATGCCCAACATCTACCTGTGCTTCGTTTGGCACATGCACCAGCCGTTTTATAAGGACCTGATCAGCGGCGAGTACCAACTGCCTTGGACGCGTATGCACGCGCTCAAGGATTACTACGGCATGGTGCAGATCCTGGAGGACTTTCCCGAAGTCCACCAGACGTTCAACCTCGTACCGTCGATGATGGTGCAGATCCACGAGTACGCCACCGCGCAGGCACAGGACCCGTTTCTTCGGCTCGCGCTCAAGCCGGCCGAAGAACTCGACGAAGACGAGCAGGCCTTTATCCTCCGCTACTTTTTCCAGGCGCATCCCACGCGCATGATCCGGCGCTATCCGCGCTACGGCGAGTTGCACGACGGGTGGCTGGCGGCCGATCGCAATCCCAAGCGTGCGCGGCATTTCTTTTCCGCCCCCACGCTGCGCGATCTGCAGGTGCTCAGCCAGCTTGCGTGGTTCGACGAAGAGTTTCAGGAGAAAGACGAAGAGGTGCGGCAACTGGTCGAGAAAGGCCGCGGATACAACTTCGACGACCAGGCGCTGATGGGGCGCAAGCAGATCGAGATCATGCAGCGCGTGCTGCCCGCCTATCGCAAGTTTGCCGATAAAGGGCAGATCGAGGTTTCGACAACCCCCTTCTATCACCCCATTCTGCCCCTGCTGTGCGATACCAATATCGCCTCCGTCGGCCACCCGTACGTACCGCTGCCGAACCGGTTCCAGTATCCGGGCGACGCGCAGCATCAGTTAGAGCGTGCGCGTGAGTATGTCGTGAACGAGTTCGATCAGGCGCCGGCCGGCTTGTGGCCGTCGGAAGGCTCTGTATCCGACGAGGCGCTGCACATCGCGGCGAAGCTCGGCTTCAAGTGGGCGGCGACAGACAACGGAGTGCTGACTCGGACGATTCACCGCATGGCCGATTGCTACGAAACGTACCGGCCGTATCTCTGGCGGCAGGATGGGGACGAGTTGCGGATGATCTTCCGCGATCACTATTTGAGCGACCTCGTCGGCTTCGTCTACTCCCGCATGAACCCCTACGATGCGGCTAATCACTTCCTGAACCGCATTCGCGAGAACAGTCAGTGCGTTCTCAATGCCGGCCGGGATGCGCTGGTGCCCATCATTCTCGATGGCGAGAACGCCTGGGAGCACTATGAACTCAATGGCCGCACGTTCCTCAAAGAACTCTACCGCAGGATTCAGCACCATCCGCACATCCATGCCCTCACGGTCAGTGAGGCGCTGGAGCGTGTGCACGCCGAACCCCTGGGCCATATCTTCCCCGGATCGTGGATCAACGCGAACTTCGACGTGTGGCTCGGCGCCGAAGAAGATAACCGCGCATGGGACCAGCTACTCACCGCTCGGCGTACGTATGAACAGTTCATGGCTGGACCGGAAGCGAAGAACCTCCCCGAAGAGCGGCGTAAGCTCGCCTGGGAAGAGTTACTGATCGCCGAAGGCAGCGATTGGAATTGGTGGTACGGCCCCGAGCACTTCTCCGACAACAAGCCGGAGTTCGACCGTCTGTTCCGCTCTCATCTGGCCAACGTCTATCGCGCCCTGGGCATGCAACCGCCCGACGAACTGAGCCGGCCCATCCTCAAAGTGGCGGCCCAGGAGATGCATCATGAGCCGACCGCCCCGATACAACCCAAGATCGATGGCGACGTAACGTCCTACTTCGAATGGATGGGCGCCGGCGTCTATGAAGTCGACGAACGTAGCGGCGCCATGCACGGCCAGCGCTTCGTGATCGACCGCCTGTTGTACGGCGCAGACCGCCAGAACCTCTACCTGCGCCTCGATTTCGAACAGCCCCTCACCGATGCGCGCATCCACTTCAACTTCCAACACCAGGAATTCGACGTGGAGATCCGCGGGCAGGAACTCAAAGTGACCGGCGATGGAGCCGCGGAAGTGGCTTATCAAAAGGTGCTCGAATTGAAGGTGCCCTTGCACGGTATCGATGCGCATCCGGGCGACCGCGTATCTCTGCAGCTTTCGGTGTGGCAGGGCGCACTGCCGCTCGATGCAATGCCGCGAGACGGTTGGTTACGGTTGGATACGGCGGAACCGGGGGAGTGGCCGATTTGAGGCCGATTTGAGGCCGGTTTGAGGAGTGCCCGCCGGCCTTCTGCATCACCCATCTATCGTGCTCTTCGGCCGGCCGTTGCTTGCGATTACTTCTGCGGGGGGGCGGGCTTTACGGTGTGGCGGGTGGTCATTTTCCAGTCGCTACCGTCCTTGATCCAGACCTGAATAAAATCGAGGTAGGTCGCGGTGGGTTTGCCGTTAAGGTTGCCGTTGGCGGTGAGGCGGCCGTGGACGACGCCGGTTTTGCCGTTGTTATAGATCTGGACGGTGGAGCCGGGATCAAGTACGAAATTGGGTTTGCCCTTGCCTAGAGCGGCAATGCAGGCGGCTTTGTCTTCGAGCAGGGCGTTGGAGTGGACGTAGATGAGGTCGGGGGAGAGGAGTTTGTCGAGGGTGGCGGTGTCGCCGGCTTTGGCGGCGGCATTGAACTTGTCGAGGGCGGCGCGGACGGCCTTTTCGTCCGCGGGCCGGTTTTCGGCGGCGAAGGAGAGGCAGGCAACAGCAAGGGCGGTGAGCAGCAGCGCTTTCATAAGGAAACCAGGATAACGCTATTGAAGCGGCGTTTGCGTTTTGGGCATTCACACGGGGCGCGGCATCTCCTACAATACCCTTGGGCATCAAAGGACCCGATCATCCCATATGCAGCGTAGAACGTTCGTCACCGCGATGGCGGCCGCACCCGCCGCCAAGACCGGCCAGCGGCGGCCGAAGCCGATCCGCGCCGGGTTTTGGGGAACCCAGTATTACGACGAAAAAGAGCGGGAGCAACTGCTGGACGTGCTGGAGTCGCAGTCGCCGTTCCGATGGTATGGCTCGACGAAACAGCCGCCGGCGAAGGTGTCGACGTTTGAGCGCGAGTTCGCGCGGCGGATGCAAACGAAGTACGCACTGGCGGTGACGTCGGGAACGGCCGCGCTGCAGACGGCGGTGAACGCGCTCGCGATTGGACCGGGCGATGAAGTGATCATGCCGGCCTGGACGTGGCACTCCTGCTACGCGGCGGTGGTGCTGGCCGGGGCGCTGCCGGTATTCGCGGAGATCGACAGGTCTTTCAACATCGACCCGGGCGGCATCGAGCGGCACATCACGCCGGCGACGAAGCTGATCATGGCGGTACACCTGCAAGGCACGCCGTGCGACATGGACCGGATCCTGCCGATTGCGCGCAAGCATGGGGTGAAAGTGTTGGAAGATTGCGCACAATCGGTGGGCGCGTCCTATAAAGGGAAGCCGGTCGGGTCAATGGCCGATATCGGCATCTACAGCCTGCAACTTAACAAGACAATCACGGCGGGCGAGGGCGGAGCGGTGGTGACGAACGACGCGGCGCTGTTTGAGCGCGCGACGCGGTTCCACGACATCGGGATGCTGCGGGAGCCGCACCAGCAACTGCTGGGCACGCCGCAGGTGAACCCGTTTGTGGGGTGCAATTTCCGGCTGAACGAATTCTCGGGCGGGGTGCTGCTGGCGCAGTTACGGAAACTCGACCGGGTAGTGGGCGACGTGCGCGCGAACGCCAAGGTGGTGTATGAAGCGTTGCGGGACCTGCCGGGCGCGCGGTTCCGGTTCACGCCGGACCCGGAAGGGGAACTCGGGACGGGCGTGTTTTTCGAGTTCAAGTCGAAAGAACAGTGCGACCGGTTCAAAGAGGTGTCGAAGGCGGAAGGGGCGATAACGGCGAATCCGGGCGGGTCGGCGATCTTACCGATTCAGCCGTACATCATGCAGAAGGCTACCGCCCATCCAAACTGGCCTACCTTCAATACGCCGCGAGGGCGGGCGATTCAATATGGACCGGAGATCTGCCCGAAGACAATCGACATCCTGTCGCGTTTCGCAGGACCGTTGATGGACCCGAAGTTTACGCGCGACGATTTGGAGGAGATTATTGCGGCGACGCGGAAGGCCTACGTCGCCGCCGCCTAAACCGTTATTGAGCGTAGCGTTTGCGAAACTCTTCCGAAGCCTTCTTGCGGGCTTCGCGTTCCTCGGGCGTTAACTTGCCGATGTACCAGCGGTGTTGCGGCGAGTTTAAAACCTGCTCCAGTTCCTGTTCCACCTTGGTGGCAGCGGCGGATCTTGCGGCATCGCCCGAAGCCTTTGCCGCGTGGAGAATCTCCCGAAGTTCGGGCACGAACTCGGCATAGAAGCGATGCGCCACTTCGTAGTTGCCGTGCCACTGCGTGTAATCGGGTCCCATCATGGCGGCGCCGTGACGAGCGCGGCGGCCTTCGTGGTGCCACAGTTGGTAGTAGGTGAATTCGATCTTCTCGTCGAAATCGACGTCCTTCGTGATGAGGTCGGACGACCGAAGCATCTGATAAAGCCTGGTCGCCGGGCGGCCGAATTTGTCGTTGTACAGTCCAACGGAATTGTCGAATTGGGTGTACCAGCCTTCGATCCAACCCGCGCCATGGCAGGAGCCGCACACCTTCTTCATGTCGTCGCGGCGGGCCTCCCAGGGCTTGACGGATTTGCCGGCCGCCTTAGCGGCTGCGTCGATGTGTTCGGAAACAGGCGGCCGCAGCGTCCAGGAGATGCGTGCCCCTACGTCATGGGTAAGGGGCATGTCGGAGGCGGCGCTCATGTGGCAGGTGGAGCAGGTGGGACCCTGTTCAAAGTCCTCGCCGGGCATCCACTTCTTTTTGTCCATCAGCGGCTCGTACCGGCCCCGGTTGGCGGCGAACGCGATGCCGTGTTTCGACTCGTTGTACACCTCGATTTGAGGATGGTCCGGCCCCATATGGCAGCGGCCGCAATTTTCGGGCATCCGTGCCTGCGCGCGGCTGAAGTTGTGGCGCATGTGGCACGCCGAACACGACCCCTTTGAACCGTCGGGATTCAGGCGGCCCATGCCGGTGTTGGGCCAGGTGGTGGGATCGAGTTTTCCGTTATCCAGCACTTTGATCTCTGAGCCGTGGCACTGCCAGCAACCGCTGACGGCGGACGGCGAGGTGCGCTCCATGTTGCCCTCCACAACCTCGGCGAGGACGTTGTCGAGGCTGCCCAGAATCTTCGCGGCCTCGGAGTGGTGGCTGGCCTGAAACTCGCGGGTCTCCTTGGCATGGCACTGCGAACAGTCCTTGGGCGTGACCAGGATTGAAATGAAAGCCCCATTGTGTTCAAAGCCGTCGCGGTCGCCTTTGGAGGCCCGGTGACATTCCATGCAGCCGACGCCCAACTGGTAATGGCGGCTCCGCTTCCATTGGCCGACGATTCCAGCGGTGATCGACTCATGGCAGGACAGGCAATTCTGGGTGGCCTTGCTGACCGGGGGAGTTCTGTTGGGTTTCGGCGCACCCGCGGGAGCTTGGGCGAATGCCAGGGACGCCGGCAACATTGCAGCGGCAACGAGAAAGAGACGGAAGTTCACGATCTAAATATCCTTAACCGCACATTAGAACTCCGTTACGGATGCCGCGCTGTGACTAACGTCACACGAGGGCGGGATTTGGACGGCGGTAGTGCATCCGAACTGGCCGGCATCCCGCAGCGGGTGTGACGCGCGATTCAACAGGGTCTGGAAACGCCCGCGTATGATCGATCCCGCGGTACTCAACAATCACCCTTGGAACTATAGTCCTAATCCTTGCCCCCCTAGGGGGTCTGTGGTACTCTTGAGGGGTCGCTCTGGCCTAAACGACTTACAGCGTTTCCTCAGATTCCTGCCGTAACTCTGGCCCTGTTGGTTGGGGGCCGGCGCTCTAGGTTTAATTTCTCCGTCCTCATAGCTGTACACGATGAATCTTCGTTCTATATTCAGCCTGTTTTCATCGGACCTGGCAATCGATTTGGGCACGGCCAACACGCTCGTGTACGCGAAAGGCCGTGGCATTGTCGTCAACGAACCTTCCATTGTCGCCATCAATAAAACCACTGGCGAAGTGGAGGCCGTTGGGCGGGAAGCCAAGGAAATGCTCGGCCGCACCCCCGGCAACATAGTAGCCATCCGGCCCATGAAAGACGGCGTTATCGCCGACTTTAAGGTGACCGAGCGGATGCTGAACTACTTCATCCAGAAGGCGCACGGCCGCAAGATGCTGGTGCACCCGCGCATTGTGATCGGCGTGCCTTCGGAAATCACGCAGGTGGAAAAGCGCGCCGTGATCGACTCTGCGTATCGCGCCAAGGCCAGTGAAGTTCATCTGGTGGAGCAGGCGATGGTGGCGGCCATCGGCGCCGGCCTTCCGATTACCGAACCTTCCGGCAACATGGTGGTGGATATCGGCGGCGGCACCACGGACGTCGCGGTGATTTCCCTCTCTGGTATTGTCTACTCGCGATCGGTTCGCGTGGCCGGTAACGAGATCGACGAAGCGATCACCCAGTATCTAAAACGCAAGTACAACCTGCTCATCGGGGAACGGACGGCCGAGCAGATCAAGATGCAGGTCGGGTCGGCCTATCCGCTGGACAAGCCGCTGACGATGGAGATCAAGGGACGCAACCTCATTGAAGGTGTCCCGAAAACCATCACGATCGACGATACTGAGATCCGTGAAGCGATCGGCGAATGCGTTGCTACGATACTCAACGCCATTCGCGTGGCGCTGGAGCGGACGCCACCGGAACTCAGCGCGGACATCAGCGACCGCGGTATCGTGTTGACTGGTGGCGGCGCGATGCTCAAGAACCTGGACAAGCGCATCCGGGAAGAAACGGGATTGCCGGTGTCGATCGCGGAAGATCCGCTGGCCAGTGTCGCGCTCGGCACGGGCAAGATGCTGACGGACTTTAAGTTGCTCCGTCGGATTGCCATCGACTAGCTTCGTTTTCCCAGGGAGTGCGGCATGGAAATGCTCCTGAACCGCTACCGGAACATTACCGTCCTGGTAATGGTGTTGGTGGCCCAGTTGTTTCTACTGGCGTATCAGGTGAAAAGCAACCGTGACGTACGCCTGATTCGTGTGTGGGCGGTGACCGGGGTGATGCCGCTGGCGAAGATTGTCGACGCCGTGCGGGCGAATACGATCGGGCTGCTGGACTACTACGCGGACCTGCTGAAAGCGCATTCAGAAAACAAGAAGCTGGCGTTTGAGATCGGGAAGCTGAAGCTGGAAAACCAGTTTCTGAAGACCGAACTCGCGACGGCTGACCGTGCACGCGCCCTTTCGCTATTCCAGACACGGAACCCGAGCCGGATGATCGCGGGACGGATTATCGGCACGGGTACGGGTGGCGGCGCGAAGGTGGTGTTTGTGGACCGCGGGTTGAATGACGGGGTCCAAAAAGGGGATGCGGTGATCACGCCGGAGGGGATTGTCGGCAAGATCACCGCGGCCTATCCGCGGGCGGCGCAGGTCATCCTGATCACCGACCCTTCATTTGCCGCGGGCGTGATGTCGCAGAAGCACCGTGTGCTGGGCACGTTAAAGGGCCAGGGCCACTCGACGTGCCAGGTGGAGTACATCCAGAACGAAGAGCAGGTGGAAGTGGGTGAGTGGTTCTTTACGTCGGGCGACGACCGGGTGTTTCCGAAGGGCTTGCCGGTGGGCCAGGCGAAGATCGTCCGTTCGGGCAAGCTGTTTTTCAAGGAAGTGTTTCTGGTGCCGAGCGGGCTGCAACGCGGGCTGGAAGACGTGCTGATCGTGCTGGAGGGGGTCCACCAGGATATTCCGGACCAGACGATCACGCAGCAGCCGCTGCACTTGTTGCCGCCACCGCCGCCGGAGCCGAAGACGTCGATCGAAGCGGATCGCGTGATCCGGGGTGTAATGTCGACGGACGCCGACCACCTGCTCGAAAAGTACAAGCGGATCGGCGCGGCGCAGGGCCATGCGTACGGCACGGGCGGTGTCCCGAACTTCAACATCACTCCTGAGGCCGCTCCGAAGACCGCCAAACCAGCCGAACCAAAGCCGGACGAATCCGGCGAAGCCCCAGCACCGCAGCCACCTCCAGCCGAGGCGCCGAAACCGTGACCGGGTTTTCCGACCATTTGCTGGGTGCGCGGGCCAGCCGGCCCAGGAAATATCAACTGCGCCCGGTGGCGCTGATCGTTGCGCCGATTGTCGCGCTCATTCTGCAGCTTTATATTCCGGTATTCGTCACGCAGTTTGCGTTTCTGGAACTGCCGCTGCTGGTGACGGTCTATTTCGCGCTGATGCGGCGGGACCAGGTGGCTGGCATCCTGATCGGCTGCACGATCGGCATCGTGCAGGACGCCCTGTCGCACAATCCACTGGGGATGTTCGGGATCGTGAAGACGCTGGTGGGATACTTCGCGGCATTCATGAGCCAGCGGCTCGATGTGGAGAACCCATTCATCCGGTTTGTCCTGTGTTTTTTTCTATTCTTCTTTCACCAGTTCTTCTATTGGGTGCTGGTACGAACGCTTTTGGCCCAACCGATGCCCATGGAGTTCGGCACCGTGCTTTTGTTCGGCATTTTAAACGGGGCTGTGGCCGTGCCGCTGTTTGCCCTGCTCGACAGGCTGTAAATCTGCGAGACAATGAGGGGAAGTACTAATGCCCGCGCCTCCAGCGCCTCCGGATCGCGAAACGGATAAAGAGCAGCAGATCCAACCACTGCTGCGCGATGACACTAATTTTGCGTCCGGGCGTATCGCGTTTTTCCAGTACATCGGTGTGACAGTGTTCCTGTACCTGCTGTCGGGGTTTTGGCTGTTGCAGGTGCAGAACCAGGAATACTACTCGGACCTGGCCGAGAGGAACTACATACGGTCTTCACCCATCCTGGCGCCACGGGGCAAAATCATCGACCGGGACGGTCGCGTAGTAGTGGACAACCACTCGTCGTTCAGCTTGATCCTGTCGCGTGAAAACTTGCGGCCGGAGCATCTGCCGCCGATCTGCGAAGGGCTCGACATCAATTGTGAAGAGTTGCAGGAACGGCTGCGGCGGTTTGACCGGACACGCCCGAAGCACATCCCGATCACGATCAAAGAAGAGCTGAACGCGTCACAACTGGCGTTTGTGGAAGCGCATTCGGGCCAGGACACGTTCCCGGAAATGGAAATTATCCAGGATCACCGGCGGCTGTACCCCAGAGATGGCGTAGCGGCGCACGTGCTCGGTTATACCGGTGAAGTTTCGGACGCCGAACTGAACACCACGGAATTTGCACGGTACAAGCAGGGCGACATCATCGGCAAGGTGGGGCTGGAGCGGCAGTATAACGACATCCTGATGGGCATCGACGGGCAGCGCCGCGTGATTGTGGACAATCGCGGGGCGGAACGCCGGACGATCGATAAGAAAGACGCGATCGCCGGGAAATCGATCCGGCTGACGCTCGATTTGGATTTGCAGGCGGTGGCGGAGTTGACGATGCAGGGGCGTCGCGGGTCTGTTGTGGCGTTGGACCCGCGGTCGGGCGAAGTGCTGGCGATGGTTTCGGCGCCGTCGTACGATCCGAACAAGTTCGCCGGCCGCATCCGGCGCCGCGATTGGGAAGAAATCCGCAACAACCCGGACAATCCGCTGCTGAACCGCGCGGTGCAGGCGCAGCTTGCGCCCGGGTCTACTTTTAAGCCGCTGATGGCGCTGGCCGGCCTGGAAAACCAGGTGATCGACGACACCACCACCGCGCATTGCACGGGCGGGGCCTCATTCTACGGGCGCTACTTCAAGTGCCACCAAAAGGGTGGTCACGGGACAATCAGCCTGCGGCGCGCCATTGCGCAATCGTGCGACGTTTACTTCTATAACCTCGGCAATCGCCTCGCAATCGACAAGATCGCGGAGGTGGCGGAAGAAGCCGGGCTGGGGCACAAATCGGGGATCGACCTGCCGGTGGAAGCCGAGGGCACGGTGCCTTCGACACGGTGGAAAATCCGGACCTTCAGACAGCGATGGTTTGCCGGCGAGACGATTTCGGTAGCCATCGGACAAGGCGCGTTGACCGTGACGCCCCTGCAACTCGCCCATGCGATCGGCGGACTGGCGATGGGCGGCATCTGGCACAAGCCGCATCTGCTGCGCGATCCGGCGCCGCAATTGGAGCCGCCGCGGCGGGTAAAGCTCAATCTGGAGAATGTCGCGAAAGTGATTGACGGGATGTCGGCCGTCGTGAACGATGGCGGGACCGCGGGCCGCGCACGGCTGCCGGGCATCGAGATGTGCGGCAAGACGGGCACGGCGCAGATCGCTTCGAACGAGTTACTGAAGGCTCGCCGGGAATCGCGGCGAAAGCCGGACGAGAACGCGCCTGCGCCCGAGTATCGCGACAACGCGTGGTTTGTCGGGTTTGCGCCGCGGGTGAATCCGGAGATCGTGGTGGTGGCGCTCTATGAGGCGGGCGAGCATGGCGACCGTGCGGCGCCGATTGTGCGCGATGTGATCAAGGCCTACTTCGACAAGAAGTCGCGAAAGCCGGAGACAGTGCTGGCTTCCGTCAAGGTGCAGGAACCGCGCTAACCGCGCATCACTCGCCGAGTTCCTTCCTGAGATATTTGAAGACGACCGGGGCGACCCTCTGGTACCCTGCTCCCGTCGGGTGTATGCCGTCGGGCTGCATGTCCACACGGCCGAACTCAGCAATCGGCAGAATGGTGACGCCGTACTTCTTGCCGGTTCCGGTAAAGACCTGTTCGAAGTCGTGGACGTACTTGGCCCCGTAGTTCTTCGGCAGGGTCATGCCCCAGAGCACCACCTTCGCCCCCGCGACCTGCAGCCCTTTGACGATGTCTTCCAGGTTTCGCCGGGTCTGTTCGACCGGCAGGCCGCGCAAGCCGTCGTTGCCGCCGATTTCGAGCACCACCAGTTTCGGCTTAAGCGCGGCGACGCTCGGCAACCGGTCGAGCGCGTTCGCAGTCGTGTCGCCACTGACACCGGCGTTGACGACACGGTATTTGAGACCGGCATCGTCAAGCGCTTTCTGCAAGAAATCGGTGTATTTCTGGCCCGGCGGGACACCGTAGCCGTCAGTCAGGGAGTCCCCAAAGGCCACGATAACCGGCCGCGTATCGGGAGGGGCAGCCGTCGAGACTGCGGTCACAGGCTGTTTCACCGGCGGCTCTTTCTGTTCCGTGGCGCGGCGGCTCGGTTCTCCGCTACAGGAAAGCAGGGCCACCGCGGAAACAATCGATAACCACACACGCATGTTTTCATCATCCCCTGTCCGCTCGGCGCTCCTTATTGGTTTGTGGCCGCTTATCTTGGGAGGTGCGAGGCGGGGGAGTTCGTTTCGCAAAACGTTGAATCTTAAGGGCGTCGCGCGGCTGGAGCGCATGGCGCCGTTGGTTCAGGCGGCCGCGGGGTAATCCTCGTCAGGATCGAACCAGTGTTGACCCGCCAGCGCCATGCCCCGGGCATCGCGCCGCTGCTGGCACGCGATGCAGTAGCCGGTGTACGGTACGGCCTTGAGGCGGCGCGGACCGATCTCTTCTTCGCAGTGGAGGCAGATGCCGTAGGTGCCGTCTTTGATTCGGGCGAGAGCGGCATCGATCTCCCTAAGGCGAGCAGAGTGGCGGTTGAGCGTTTCTACCGCGAGGTCGCGGTCGGCGGCCGATTGGGTTTGGTCTAATGCATCGGACGTCTGCTCAATGAAAATGCCATCGCGGCCGGGCAGACTATTGATTAACTCGGTTCGGAGGGCCTTCAGTGTGTGGCGGTAGTCTTTCATTTGGCTGGAAGTCATTGGGGTTTGTCCTGCTTACGCTACTGGTAGAGCAACCGGTGTGCCAAAGCTATTCCCGTGTTTTGCAAGGATTTGGCCGCATTTCTGTCCGTTTTCGGGCAACCACCCATGAACCTGGAGCCTGAAAAGGCACAGTTGCGGTTAGTGGCGGGTAAGCGAGTGTTTCTCCATGCGGTAAATGAGTGTTTTGCGCGAGATATCGAGATAACGGGCGGCCTGGGACTGGTTCCAATCGAACTTCTTGAGGGCGCGTAGGATCAGTTCGCGTTCGATTCCTTCGAGGCTGATGCCGGTATCGGGCAGTTCGAGTTCGAGGGCCTCGCGCTGGGTGGGGCGCTCTTTGCTCAGTTGGGGAGGAAGGTCGTCGACTGTGAGTTCATTGCCGCGGGCCAGCACAATCATGCGTTCGATGACGTTTTCAAGTTCGCGCACATTGCCGGGCCAACGATAGGCGGCAAACCAGCTTAATAGCTGGGGCGGCAGGATCATCTCCGGCCGGTTCATCTTCTGCTTGGCGCGGATGAAGAAGTGCTGGACAAGCTCGGGGATGTCCTGGGGGCGCTCGCGGAGAGGCGGCAGTTCCAGTTCGATTACGGCAAGGCGGTAGTAGAGGTCCTCGCGGAAGGTCTGGTCTTCCACCATGGCTCGCAGGTTGCGATGAGTGGCGGTGATGATGCGGACATCGACCTTCTGGGTTTCTGTTCCGCCGACCTTTTCTATCTCGCGCTCCTGAACCATACGGAGCAGTTTGACCTGTAACTCAAGGGGTAACTCGCCGATTTCGTCCAGCAAGAGGGTGCCGCCATCAGCTAGTTCGACCTTGCCTTTCTTATGCGCGACCGCGCCCGTGAACGAGCCCTTGATGTGGCCGAATAACTCGCTCTCGAGCAGGTCGCGCGGGATAGCGCCACAATTGATCGCGACAAACGGGCCGTTGCGGCGGGGGCTAGCAAAGTGGACTGCCTTAGCGATCAGTTCCTTACCGGTTCCGGTTTCGCCGCGGACGAGGACGGTAGAGTCGCTCTGGGCGGCGCGAGCCGCCACGTCCAACACATAGAGCAGAGAGGGGGATTTACCGATGATCTGCTCAAAGCCGTACTTGCTGTCGAGCGTAGAACGGAGGGTTTGGATCTCCTCGCGCATGCGGACGTGTTCGAGCGCGCGCTTGACGACAATCAGTAAGGCGTCGCCATCGATGGGTTTGGTGAGGTAGTCGTATGCGCCGAACTTCATGGCTTCGACAGCGGTTTCGACTGTCCCGAACGCGGTGATGACGATGACGACAGTTTCGGGATGTTCGGCGCGGACCTGTTTCAGCAGGTCGACCCCGGACATGCCGGACATCCGCAGGTCGGTCAACACCAGCGAATACGTCTGGCGGCCCAGCATCTCGACGGCGTGTTCGCCGGACGCGGCGGTATCTACGGCATAGCCGGCTTGCTGGAGGCGGACCTGGGTTACGCGGCGGAGGCTATCTTCGTCGTCAACTACGAGAACTTTGGATGACATGCGGTTGGCTTATAGAGCGGTGCGCGGGCGTTCGACGGGAAGGACAACCGTGAAGACCGTACCGCGAGGAGTGTTTGGATCTGCCATGATGACGCCGCCGTGGCGGACGACGATCTGTTGCGCGATGGGCAGGCCAAGGCCGGTGCCGTCGGTCTTCGTGGTGAAGAACGGGCTGAACACCTTGTCGAGGTTTTCGGGCGCGATGCCGGGGCCTTCGTCTCTCACCTCGATGACGATGCTGCCGGCGCGGCGCGCGGCGGTGATGGCGAGTGTCCCCTGGTTGTTCATGGCCTGGACGGCGTTCATCGCGAGATTGAGGAATACCTGCTTGATCTGTTCCGGATCGCATGCGATGGCCGGCAGTGCCGGTTCAATCGACCATTGAATTGTAACGCCGGACTTCTGGGCAAACGCCGTAATGAGGCTGATTACGCTCTCAAGCAGTGGGGCGACGGAGGTGAATTGGAACTGTGGCGTGCGCGGCCGGGCAAAATCGAGCATGCCGGTGAGCAAGCGGGACAAACGGCGGCATTCCTTCTTGATGATGCCGACAAACTCCTGTTGCATCGCCTGCTGTCCCGATTGTTCGGCGGCGCCGGGAGTGAGCAGGTCTGCGGCACCTTCAATCGCGGCGAGGGGATTACGGATTTCGTGGGCGAGTCCGGCGGCCATCTGCCCGATGGCCGAGAAACGCTCGGCCCGCTTCAGGTGTTCGAAGTTTTCCTGTAACTCGCGATAGGTTCTGCTGAGCTGGCTGGTGGTCGCCTCGAGTTCAACACGGCGGCGCCGGTCGCGATCGGCCAGGACGCCGATAATCGCGCCAATCAGGAACAGGTCGACGACCTCGCTGTACTGGTCCGATTGGTAGCCGGGTGCAGAGTGCCAGAACAGCAAAATGCGCGGCATGTAGCAAAGCGCTGCAAACGTAGCGGACGCCAGGGCCCCCCTCCAACCGAACCATAAAGCCGCCATCAGTGTTGGGAGGAAGTAGAGGTACTGCACCAACTTGCTGAGCAGCCGCTGCTCCGATGGGATGTTCGCGTACGTGATGGTGACCGCAACCGTAGCGGCCACGATGATGCCGATGCGGAAGTGCGGCCGCCACTCAGGTGGCGCGTGTTGTCCGAATTCAGGCACTGGCGCTATCGACCTGCCTCATTTGAGACACATTTCATGCGGCATTGGCGGGAGTAGTGACCGGCGCTAGCTGACGCGCACCGCTTTGACGGACGGCGGCGAACACGCGATCGAGCAGTTCCTGCTGATGACCGTGCACGGCGATCTGGACGCGCCCGCCGGCATCGCACACAGCTATCGCAACCTGTCCGGAGAGCGCGTAGGCGCAGTCCATAACCATGTTTTGCAATAGATTAAGCGAGTTATACACGGTAAGGATGCGGCAGGGGGCCAAGACGACTCCATAATCCTGACGTAGGTCGTAGGAAACGTCCCATTCGGAGGCGATCTCGAGCCCGACGGCTTCAATGGAGGCGCGGAGGGTTTGGAGGGCGCGATCGTAGGGTTCGAGAAGAACGTAATCGGAAAGAGCTGGCATTGCGGAAGGGAGAGGAGCAATTGGGAGGCCGATAGATTGGCGATACAGATGCAATACAAAGGTCAACTGAACCGATGACTCTCCTCTCAAGCCCTGCTAATCCGGATTGACAGGCTAGCCTCGAATCCGGAAGCATAGGTGCGGACTCCCCTGTCAACTCCGGGGGAGTCCGCCGTCGGTTTTTATAGGGGTCCGATGGGCAGGCAGCCGGACTTGAGGAACTTAGCACGGTTCGCGACGAAGCGGATTTTAACGGAAAATCGAGCCTTCTTGACACTACTCTTTCCTGCGTGATATGGCTAATGCACTTTAACCATGCATGCCGTGGGTGCAGGTAGCCTATTACGAGAAAGAGGTTGGGATGAGAGTCAATTCAGGTAAATTAGCCGTAATCGCGGCCCTGCTGGGCCTGCAATATTATGCCTACGGGCAGATACAGCTATCAACGATCCGCGGAACAGTGATCGACGCAAGCGGTGCGGCGGTGGTCGGCGCGAAGGTGTCGGTCACTGACGTGAAGACGAATGTGACGAAGCGGACCGCCGTCGCGGATGGTGACGGGAACTTCGAAGTGCCTGATCTCGTCGCGGGCGTCTACCGGGTGTCCGTGGAGTCGCCGGGGTTCAAGTCGTTTGTGGCCGACAACCTTGTGCTCGAGGGATCGCAGATCAGGCGTGTGGAGGCGCGGCTGGAACTGGGGCAGTTGACGGAGCAGATTACCGTACAGGCCGGTGTAACGCCGATCACGACCGACAGCGCGCAGATCACTTCGAACATCAAGCGGCAGATCTACGACGAGAGTCCGATGGTGAGGAACTACTATCCCCACTCGCTGCTGGCGTCGCTTTCCGGCGTTGAGAGCCAGGGCAGCAGTTGGAGTTTAACGATTAACGGACAACCACCCACGCAGGTCGCGATGGGCATGGATGGTGTGACGAACGACGGTACGGTGAATCTGGTGAACCGGCTCGACTTTAGCGAGCTAACCGTCACGGGCGTAAGCAATACCGCAGACCAGCCGCGAGTCGCGAACTACAACATGATCTCGAAGCGCGGCGACAACGGGTATCACGGCGAGGCCTATTTCACGCATTTCAATTCGGCGATGAACGCGCGCAGTTTCTTCGATCCGATCAAGCCCGCGACCAAGGAGCATCGTGCGCAACTGGCCTTTTCAGGCCCGATCATCAAGAACAAGACGTTTTTCTATGTCTCGTATTTCTACTTGAAGATTCCGGCCGGCGTGTACCTGCAGCGGAGCGTGGCGAATAATGCGATGCGGGGCGGCGATTTCTCGCAACTGCTTCCACAAACAACGGTGAAGGATCCGCTCACGGGCCAGCCGTTTCCGGGCAACATCATCCCTTCTTCGCGCATCAACCCCACCTCGGCGAATATCCAGGAGAACTACCTGCCGAAGCCGAACATGGGTGCGCCAGGGGATTTGGTGAACAACTACGGATACATCCATCCGTTCCCAAGCGATCTCTTTGAAGCGCGCTATCCGCAGATCCGTTTCGACCATAACTTCTCATCGAAGAACTCGATCTACGGCCGGTGGATCAGGCGGCGGACACCTTACGTGCTGTCGTCCCAGTTGCCCCAGTTTGTGTGGACGCGGTTCCGGTCGCACGGGGCATGGGTTGTCAACGACACTCACGTGTTCAGCCCGCGGCTGGTGAACTCGGCACGGTGGGGATTGAAAACCGACTTCATCGAAGACGGGACGGAGATTGCCGGCGTGAAGCCGCTCGAAGCCTCCGGCACGATCCAGAAGATGGGCCTGCAGGGCGTAAACCAGACGGGCCTCAAGAATGTGCAGGGTGCGCCGACGTTGAACATCACGGGCTTTACCGGCTTCAGCATGCCGGGTGGCGGCGTGGTGAACGACAACCACCTGTACTCGTACGCAGACTCGCTGACATGGTCGATCGGGCGGCACGTCGTGAAGTTCGGCGGCGAACTGAAGACGGTGCAAGAGTTTCTCGGCAGCATACCGGACCCGACGTTCGGCAACTTCAACTTCAACGGGAGCCTGAGCGGTCACGCCTACGCGGACTTCCTGTTGGGTATGCCGTTCACGAGTTCCAGATTGAGTCCCCTAGTGAACCGGCATCGCCGCGAGAAGGAGTTCGGCCTCTACGTCACGGACTCGTTCAAAGTGACGCAGAAGCTGAGCCTCGATTATGGCATTCGCTGGGATTACTTCACCGCACCTCGCTTTGACGACGGATTGCAATATGCGTGGGACCCGGCGAACGGCAATGTCATTGTTCCAGACAGCACAGTATCGAAGATCAGCCCGCTCTATCCGAAGAACATAGGGATCGTGACCGGCAATGTGTTCCCGACGCCGGATAAGAAGAACATCCGGCCGCGCTTCGGGTTCGCGTACCGGTTGCGCGATAAAAGCGTCATCCGCGGCGGGTATGGCATTTTTACCGAAACACTGGGCTACTTCGCGCGATTGCAAGGTGTGGGGCCGTTCCAGATTTCGGAGACTTATAACAACCAGGGGCCGGACGGCAGGCCGATCTTCGCGTTCCCGAACCCGTTCCCATCGAGCCTCGCCAATGCCGCGATCCCTTCGCAGAGCATCACCGCGTTTCCGATGCAGACCGATAATGGATCGATCCACCAGTTCAATCTGACCCTGGAGCAGCAGGTAGGCGACCTGGGGTTCCGCCTGTCCTATATCGGATCGCGCAGCCGGGGGCTGAACTACAACCTGGCGATCAACAAGCCGCAGCCGGGCCTGGTTGCGTTCACGCAAGCGCGCCGGCCGTACCCGCAATTCATCGGCGTGACCATGGCGCAGAACGACGGCCGGTCGAACTTCAATTCACTGCAGTTCGAAGTGCAGCGCAAGGTCGGCGCGATTATCACATTCGATGCGCACTACACACTCCAGTCGGCGGTGTCGGACTTCCTGAACCTTGAGAATCCGTATAACCACAAGATGTGGAACCGCGACCCGTTCAGCGCGCGTCACCGTGCGGTGTTCGCCACGGTAATCGATCTTCCGTTCGGCAAGGGCAAGCCCTTCCTCGCCGACGTACCGGCTGCTGTCAATTATGCGATCGGCGGCTGGCGGCTGACAACGATGTCGATGCTCACATCGGGCCAGTTCTTCAGCCCGTCGTACTCAGGCTCAGATCCTTCCAACACCAATACCGTGGGTGGCTTGCCCGATCGTATCTGCGACGGGAACCTGCCCTACGGCGATCGCACCATCGACCGTTGGTTCGATCCGAAATGCTTCGCCGTACCCGCTCCAGGCCGCTTCGGAAATAGCGGCGTCAACATCCTGAAGCGGCCGGGTTACTTCATTCATCACCTGACGATGGCCAAGGACTTCAAGCTGAACGAGCGGTTCAAGATGGAGTTCGTCACTTCAGTTTCGAATCTCTTCAATCAGGCCGTGTTCAATCCGCCGATCAGCAACATCTCGACCGCGGGCACGGGCAGGCTGACCAGCATTCTAGTGGGCGCCGATCTATCGATTGAAGGTACCCGCGCACGGGAGATCGGGATGACGTTGCGATTGCGCTGGTAACTAACGGATAGGACCTCCCCCGGCCGGGCGGGAAATCAGCTAATCTCAGGGGATTATATGTTCTGCCCTTTTTGTGGAGCCCAACTCAGCGCAGACGCAAAGTTCTGTACAGCCTGCGGCCAGACGGTCGGTAGCGGTCCGTCTGCCGCGGGCGAAACTTATGTCCCGCCGGCCGCCGCTCCGGTGGGATCGTTCGTGCCGCCTGCTAACGTGGACGTGCAGGTCGGCAAGTGGATTTCGGAAGGCTGGTCGCTCATCTCACAGGATCTGGTGATGATGATCCTCGTAGGTGTTGTTTTCATGCTTGTGAGCGGGATTCTGCCCATTGTGCTGCAAGCTCCGCTGACGGTCGGCTTCCACATCCTGATCATCAACAAGATGCTGACCGGCCGCCTGGATTTTGGCGACCTCTTTAAAGGTTTCAACTACTTTGTCCCGGCATTGCTCGCGACGCTCGTGTCTGGCCTGTTCATTACGCTCGGCATGCTCGCCTGTATCATTCCCGGCCTGGTGTTGGGAGCCATGTACCTATTCACGATGCCGCTGATTGCCGACCGCCGAATGGAGTTCTGGCCGGCGATGCAGGCTTCCCACGCAGCCGTGAAACAGAATTACCTGGGTTTCACGTTCTTTTTCATCGCACTTTTGCTGCTGCAAATCCTCGGCGCGCTGCTCTGCCTCGTGGGCTTGCTGGTGACAGTGCCGCTCTATTACGCCGCCATCACCGTCGCATATCGCGATGTCTTCGGCATCCAGGCGCGCACGCCTATTCAGTAATGAAGCAGCGCCTTGCCATCGCGGTTACCGTTGTTGCGCTGCTATGGCTAATCGCGCCGCCTTATGTCGCATCCTGCCCGTTTCGGTGGTTAACGGGCCTGCCTTGTCCGCTCTGCGGCATGACGCGCGCGCTGTTCCTGCTGGCCAAAGGTGATTTCATCCAAGCTGTGGAACTGCATGCCCTTAGTCCACTGGTGGCGGCGTTCGGACTGGCGCTCGCTATCGCCGGCCAGAAGCGGTTACGGGGCGCTTGGGTATGGTTGGGAACTTGCCTTCTGATGTTCGGAGCGCTCCGAATCGCCCGTTTGGTACTTACGCTATAATCGCGATTCATGCGCAAGAAAGTAACCGTTGTCGGCGCGGGAAACGTCGGAGCCAACGTCGCCCTCCGCATTGCCGATCAGGAACTGGCTGACGTTGTTATCGTCGACATCGTAGAAGGCATTCCTCAGGGGAAAGGCCTCGACATCCTGCAGTCAGGACCGGTGCAGGGCTACGACGTCAATATCGTCGGGTCGAATGGTTACGAGGAGACCGCCAACTCGGACATCGTTGTCATCACCGCGGGCTTCCCTCGCAAGCCCGGCATGAGCCGTGACGACCTGCTGATGGCCAATTACGAAATCGTCCGCGCGGCCACCGAACAGGCCGCCAAGTATTCGCCGAACGCGATTCTGATTTTGGTCACCAATCCCCTGGATGCAATGTGCTGGGCGGCGCAGAAGGTTTCCGGCTTCTCGCGCAACCGCGTCATCGGTATGGCCGGCGTGCTCGACACCGCGCGCTACCGCACTTTCATCGCGCAGGAACTGCAAGTATCGGTTGAGAACGTAAATGCGATGGTGCTCGGCGGCCACGGCGATACGATGGTTCCGCTGGTCCGTTTGACTAGCGTTTCCGGTATTCCGCTCACCGAAATAATGCCGCAGGATCGCATCAACGCTATCGTCGACCGGACGCGCAACGGCGGCGCTGAAATCGTGAAGTACCTGAAGACGGGCAGCGCCTATTATGCTCCGTCGGCGGCTACGGTCGAGATGGTGGAATCGATTCTGAAAGACAAGAAGAAGGTTCTGCCGTGCGCCGCGATGCTTGAGGGTGAATACGACGTCAACGGGCTGTTTGTCGGTGTTCCGGTCAAATTGGGCTCGATGGGTATCGAGAAGATCTACGAGCTGTCGCTGACCGCTGAAGAGCAGGCGATGCTCGACAAGAGCGTTGGAGCGGTAAAAGAGTTGATCGACGTGCTGCAGCAGAAGACGTCGGCGTAAACTCTGCTGAGGTCCATTCAGAGGAGGGATCGGCCGTGGAAGATTCCGTTCGGATTATTGCGGCGGTTCTTGCCGTGGTCTGCGTCGTTCTCATTGTGATGCGGCGCAAGGGCAAGAAGAAATCGACCGCCCAAGACGATTTCTAACGAGAGAGGGAACTATCGCGTTTGGGTGCGGAAAAGCCTCGCATAGACGAGCGGTACGCGTGCTTTAAGCTGCGTATTGCCAAATCGAAAATTCATCGCTGGGGTGTGTATGCGGATGAGCCCATTCCGGCGAACCGCAAGATCATCGAATACACCGGCGAAATGATCAATCGGAAAGAAACGAAGCGGCGCGCCGCTTCGACCGATTTGATCTATCTCTTCACGGTCAACAGCTATTGGACAAAAGACGGCTCAGTGGGCGGAAGCGGAGCCGAGTACGTTAATCATTCCTGCGAACCGAATGTGCGCGCCTGGATCTGCAAGGATCACATTCTCTACATGAGTATGCGGGCCATCAGGAAAGGCGAGGAATTGACCATCGATTACAACTTCGACAAGCACGTGGAAAAGGTGCTCTGCGCGTGCGGCACGAAAGGCTGCCGAGGCACGATCAACCGCAAAGATTGATCGATGCTACGCCCCGCGCCGCGGGCGGAACAGTTCGGGTGGTGAAGTGGGCGATGACAGAAAATCTCCCGCTCGCCCGCACCCTAACGGCACCGGCACAATCGGCGTGGGCGCTACACAACAAGCGGCGCGGCGTCACGCGCGTGGCTTGTACGCGATGCAGTCGATCTCGACCTTCATCTCTTTCATCGCGAACTTGGCTTCGACAGTGGTCCGCGCCGGTTTGGCCTCGCCGAAGAACTCGGCGTAAACCTCGTTCATAGCGGAGAAGTCGCCGCCGTCGGCCAGGAACACCGAGCACTTCACCACATCCTGCATCGTGGCGCCCGCGCCTTCCAGGATGCGGCGGATATTATTCAGCACGATGCGTGTTTCGTGCTTGATGTCGCCGAGCGAAAACTGATTGGTGTCGGGATCGATCGGTCCCTGCCCGGCAACGAAGATGAAGTCGCCGGCGCGAACGGCGGGAGAGTAGGGTCCGCGGGGAGTCGGAACCCCGGCCATCGTGATGCGTTCGATCATGAGAATGCGTGCCTCCGTGAGTCTTGTTGGAGATCAAAAAGGGCGAGGGCCGGCGCGAGGCCGGCCACACGCTCAAGCTGATAGTGTACGCGAGAATCAGGAGGGATTCTTGCGGCGCGGTGCACGCTTCTTCGTTGCCGCACCTTCCTTCGCCGTCTTGGCCGGGCGCTTGCGCGCGCGCGGCGAAACCGGCTTCGGATCGGGTTCGAAGATGGTCGGCTGGCCTTCCACAAACGGCTGCCGCTCGTCGTATTCGTGCGGCTGCTCGTCCGGGTCGGGCGCCGGCGGCGGAGCAGGTGGATAGAACTCGGCGCCGAGATAGACCGTGAGGCCTTTCTCTTCGTCGGGTTCGATGCGAACCACCGTGCGGTCCTGCGCGAAGTTGAGAAGCTCGTTGAACTCCTGGAAGCCGTAACGCTTCCAATCGAGTTGCGGCGCTTCTTCCTGTACCCACGGCTGTAGCTGGTCGGCGGGGACTCCGTCTTCCATGTCCAGCCGGTGGTTCTCCAGAACGTCCCGCAGATACTGCAGCGAATCTTCCGGATCGAGCATAGGCGTTTCCGGCGAGGCCGAACGCTTCCGTTCGATCATGTAGCGCCCGCCGGACCCGGTAACGTTTACGAAGTCCGCGCGCTTCAGCATCTCGACAAACTCCGAGAAGCTGTGGGCGCCGTACGCTTTTTCGCTGAACGATGGGTTCAACTGCAGCATGGTGGATTTCAACAACCCAAGCTGCGGCTGTACGGCGCGCCGTTCCAGAACTTCGAGCGCACGTTCCACCAGCGGGACCGCCTGCGCCAGGTCGAGCGGGGCGGGCCGCTGCTTCGGACCCTGCGCTTGCGGAGGAGGCGCGCCTTGCGGGGCGCCGGCAGGCGGAGGGCCTCCGACGGCGCCGCCCGCAGCCTGGGCACGCTCGCCCTTGCCGTACTTGTCCGGCCGCGGCGGCTTCTGCTGCTGCTGCGGCTGGAAATCGCGCTTGGCCTCTGCCGGCAGATCGTCCAGCAATCCTTCATAGCTGATGAATTCGTGACAGTTCTGCTGCAGGATGGTGCTGGTAAATGCCTTGCCGCCCACGATGAACACGGTCTTGCCGTATTCCCTCAGTTTATTCACCAGCGGAATAAAGTCGCTGTCGCCGCTGACAATCGCGAAAGCGTTTACGTGGGGATGTGTAAAGGCCATCTCGAGCGCATCGAGGGCCAGGTTGATGTCTGCGCCATTCTTGTCGCCCCGGGGGGACGGAATTCGCTGGACCATTTGCACCGCATTCTCGGCCATCTGGCGGGTTGCACCCTCCTGACGGCCCCAGTTTGCGTATGCGAATTTCGCGACGATAACGCCGCGTTCCTTAAGCGCGTCGAGCACCGGAGCAACGTGGAATTCACGCCGCAACGTGCTCTTCACGCCGATTTCGATATTGTCGTAATCGACAAATACGGCGACATTGAGCTTTTCTTGCATCGCACCGATCTTCTTTGTAAGTCCTTCTCCCTCCATCGTGATTCTCACGCGACTGGTTGTACCGCCCCTCGTATGAACGTCACGATGTCTTCGAGCGAAGAGCCAGGTTGAAACACTGCCGCCACTCCAATCTTCTTCAGTTCGGTCGCGTCGCCATCCGGAATCGTTCCGCCGATTATCACTTTTATATCTGTCATTTCATTACGGCGAAGCAACTCCATCACGCGCGGCACGATGGCATTATGAGCACCCGAAAGGATAGACAAACCGATCGCCTGCACGTCCTCTTGCAGCGCCGCGTTGACAATCATTTCTGGCGTCTGCCGGAGGCCGGTGTAGATGACTTCCATTCCGGCGTCCCGTAATGCTCGCGCGATTACCTTGGCCCCGCGATCATGACCATCGAGTCCTGGTTTGGCCACGAGCACCCGGATGCGACTCTCCATTGAATTCGTACCCAGTTTCTCGAGCAGATTGGCCCCCGCTCGCTCTTTATTAGAACACAAGTGGCAAGATGCCGTGTAAAGGTTTCCTCGAACTAACCGTGGCAGTCGATCTCGCAGGGTTCGGCAACAGCCCCAGGCGCTAGTGCCTGAACAAGGATGGACTCGCGGTAAAGATCGCGAAGCTGACTCCGATACTCGTGGGAAGTCTGGCGCAATGTGGCCATTACCTGTGCGCCGGCCGCCACAATTGCCCGCATCCGTTCTGCCTGCGCGGGCGTCAGCCCACTGCTCTCAGCTTCCGCCTGCAGTGCGTGAGCGAGCGCTGCCCGCCTGCGCAAGAGTGCGGCCATTTGCTCCAGATCGGTGCCGGGAACTCCACCCATGTGCGCGGTCACTTCCTCCAACCGCACGATGAGTTGATCGACCGGTTCCCCCATGATCATCAGTTCTTACCGTAAGTGCTCGTTTCCAGGCTCTTGATCGTCGAATCGAGCATCGTCTGCTGGCCCTGCAGTTGCGACAGCAGCCCGTCGGCCAACTGTAGCTTCGTGTTCAACGATTCCTGCATGATCTGAATCCGGCCGCTGATCGTTGCTATCTGATCTGTCAGCCGCCTATCCGTTCTGTCAATCTCAGCCTGCTGCTGCGCGATTGTGCCTGTGTACGCATTCGATATCGCGTCAATCGTCTTGAACGTTGCACCAAATCCGGTCGTCGCCGAACCGAAGAAATCGAAGGCCGCCGTAATCTTACTGCTCGACAACGAGTAGAACTTTGAACTGTCGAACGACATCGTGCCGGTCTTGTCCAGTTCGATGCCCAGATCCATCAGCGACTTGATCGTCCCTGAACTTGCCGTATAGTTCGCAACCGACCGTAAGGCGCGCTGTGTCGTACCGATAATCGAATCGCCGCTTAGCATCCCCGCGTTTTCGCCGATGTTGCTGTTCACTTTGCCCATCGCCGCGTTGTATGCGTTCACAAAGGCCGTTAGCTTTGTGGCAAGCGTTCCCCGATTGGTTGAGAGTCCGATCACGATCGACTCGTCCGCGTCGGTCGTGTCCAGGATGTTGTAGGTGATGCCTTCGATGGAATCGCTGATGGTATTGTCCGATTTTTCCATCTGCAGCCCATTGAGCTTGAACTTGGCGTTGGCGCCCTGATTGGTCGCCGTCAGCACATTGGTGTTCGCGTCATCCGCCGTGCCGCGCAATTGCAACGTCGTAGACCCGGTATTCTCCGCCACCAGAGATAAGTGGTACGGCTCTGTTCCCGAACCCGTGTTGAGGATCGAGGCGTGCACCCCGGCGTCAAGATCGTTTATCGCCTCAACCAGCCCATTCAGGTTGTTACCATAACTCGCCAGGTCGATGTTATGCTTCTCCGTCCCGATCACCAGTTGTAGCTGGCCGTCCGCGTCTACGTGAGTCGTATCCTTGTCCGCGAACCCCGCCACCGTCGACTCCGACGCTCGTCGGGCGACACTGGTAATGTCCGTGATCGTGTAGGAAGTTGCAGCGGCATTCCCGGTCATCTGCACGGTCACCTTGCTCGTGTTCGACGACGACACGCTGATCGCGTGAGTGTCTCCCATAGAGGCCAGGTCTTTGACGGTGCCCGCAAAAGTTTGCAGCGTCCCGTTCAGGGCTGTCAGCGATTGCTTCTTTAGAATCAGGTCCGATTGCTGATTCTGCATCTGCTTGATTGGCATGGATGCAATCGACACGGCCCGGTCGACGATCTTTTGGAAGTCCGACGAGTAGGTGCTGATTCCGGTGAACTTGAGCGGAGTGATACTCATGGGTGGTTTTTCCCCACCTCACATATCGGCCCGCTGACAGGAAATCTTTACTTACTCTTCGAAGCCTCTTCGAAACTGAAGATCCGCCGCACGACCAACAGCCCGTCGGGCGTGAACTGCTCCGTCGCGGCACGGCTCAGAATGTCACGCGGCGTCATCCGCTCAACCCCTTGCACCTCTTCGGGTTGCGGCACAATCGGGCCGTCCCACCGGCACGAAAACACCCGCCCCCACACCCGCGATTGGTCGTCTTCATAGAGGAAGTCGAAATGGGTCGCAAGCGTCACCCCGGCGATACCCATCTCCTCTTCCAACTCCCGGATGGCGCCGTACTCGTACGATTCCCCGGCCAGCACTACTCCCCCGGTTACCGGATCCCAATAGCCCGGGAAGATGTCCTTACTCATGGTCCGTCGCTGGACATACAACTCTCCGGCGGAGTTGGTTACGACAATATACGTACTCCGGTGTAGCAACCGCTGCGCGCGCATGTCGGCCCGCCGCGCTGCCCCGGTTACGCGATTGTCTTCGTCAACGATCGCCACTAGCTCGTCCGCTGGATTCATGGGCCCATGACGAGGATAGCGTGCCAGGGTGTTTCTCTCCGCTTGCTGTTCGGGCGGCGGTGAGACAATACCAACGAATGCACCCGCTGTGTCTTGTCGTACTTTCCAGTGCTACTTCCTGTGATGAAGTGTTTTCCCGGTTGGTTCTCCCCGCAGTGGCTCATGCGGGGTTCGACCCGTTTCGCGGACCGGCTCAACCTGATCGTATCGCCTTGCCCGAGTTCGCCCTCGTCGACGTTACGGTAACGAATGCAGACCTGCAGTTCGCGCTGGGCATTCGCGCGGCATTGCGGCCCGATTCTACTGTGTACATCGCCGCCGCCAACTCGCTGAGCGCGCCGCCGGAAGGGACGATCATCTATCTGCCAGGCGATCCGGCCAGTTCGGTTCCGGAGTTGAATAAACGCCTCAATGAATTGAAACGTCACCGGCCGCGGCAGTTGGCCTTTCACGCGCTTGAGCAGTTTGGCGATATCGCGCGGCTGAAGACGGATGTGTTTCGCGACCGGATAGCGTACGACCAGGATTTGAAGGCACGGCTGGCGCAGGCCCGGAGAGGTCCGCACGTCAGGCAAGCGCTGGCAGAGGTGGAAAACTCGATTGACCTCGCGACGGCCGACTATGGCGCGATTGTGGACCTGATGCTTTCCTATCGGGGCGTGAAGGCGTGGAACGAGATGATCTCGCTGGTGGAGCGGATGCCGTACGACCTGGCGCGGACCACGCTGGTGCAGGAGCAGTTGGCCTTTGCCGTCAATCGCAAGGGCGACTGGAACGACGCGGAGCGAATCCTCACGGCTGTCATCGAA
The DNA here is from genome assembly GCA_020846745.1 of Bryobacterales bacterium. GTDB lineage: Bacteria > Acidobacteriota > Terriglobia > Bryobacterales > Bryobacteraceae > JADLDI01. Next base: position 56,946 of record JADLDI010000066.1, read on the forward strand.
AGTCGCGGTCCTTCGTCGGAAACAAATAGCCTGCTGGGGCGAGTCTATAAGGATCGCTGGGATGAAACCAAAGATCCCGCCTGGCTGGACCGGGCCATTGAAACCTATCTACAGGGCTTTGAAGCTGATTGGCGCGACGCCTATCCGGGGATTAACGCCGTGAGCCTGATGGAACTGCGTAACCCGCCGGACGAGCGGCGGCACAAGTTGTTGCCGTTGGTGCACTACGCGGTAGTGCGCCGGTTGGCATCGTCGAAACCAGACTACTGGGACTACGCCACGCTGCTCGAGTTGGCGGTGCTTGCCTCGGATGAAGCGGGCGCCCGCGATGCGGTGGGCAAGGCGCTTGCCGCGGTTCGCGAGGTGTGGGAGCCGGAGACCACGTTGAAGACGCTCGACCGGATGGCGGAAGCCCGGAATGCGCGCGGGGGCGCGGAAGGGTGGCTTAACGGCGTTCGCGGCGAACTGAAGGCAAAGGTGGCCTCGTTCTCCAAATGAGCTACGAAAGGCGGATGTTCGAGCGCGCGAGGCAGGCCTGGTAAGAAGTAGATGCTGATTCTGGTAATCGACGACGACACAGAGCTGTGCCAACTGCTGGCGGAGTTTCTGCGGCGCGAAGGCTATGACGTGCGCGCCGCGCATACGGCGGCCACGGGTGTGCAGTCGGCGCAGGAGTTGAACCCGTCGTTGATCATATTGGACGTGATGCTGCCCGATGCGGATGGGTTCTCGGTATTGCGGCGGGTGCGGCAATCGATGCAGACACCGGTGCTGATGCTGACGGCCCGCGGCGAGGATATCGACCGGATTGTCGGCTTGGAGTTGGGCGCCGACGATTACATGCCCAAGCCGTTCAACCCGCGGGAACTGGCGGCGCGGATCAAGGCGATCCTCAGGCGGACACAGGCGGTTCCGGATGAGACGTCGCTTTCGGTGAACGGCGTGAACCTCAACCCCGCCACGCGGGAGGTGAAGGTGGACGGCCAACCGGTTTCGCTGACCACGACCGAGTTCGACATCCTGCAGGTACTCCTCAAGAACGCGGGGCGCGTCCTCTCTCGTGACGACCTTATGGAGCATCTCTATCAGCGGAAAGCTTCGCCGTTCGACCGTGCGATTGACGTCCACATCGGGCATCTGCGCCGGAAGCTCGAACTCGGGCGCCCGCTGATCAAGACGATTCGCGGCGTCGGCTACCAGTTCGTCCGATCGAGTACCGGCGACGAGTAGGGAAAGCCATGCGGTCGCTTTACGCCAAACTGTTGCTGTGGTTCCTGGTGACGCTCACGGTAACGGTAGTAGGGCTGCTGATCGTTTCCGCGTATTACTTTCGCGATCAGCCACGGTCGCCGCGGCCGGTCCGCCGTTTGCTGGTCGTCGAGTTGCGCATTCTGCGCGAGATTTATGAGAGCCAGGGGGCGGACCAAGTACGGGAGCATCTGGAGAATCTGAATGAGGCGACGGGCCTCAAGTTCGCGTTCGCCGGGGCCGATGGGCGCGACATCGTCGACCCCACCCGAGACTACGCGGATATCATCCGGCGGACCGGAAGCGGCCGGATACCGTTGGGCGCCGCGCCGGTGATCGCCGGGCGCCAGGCGTGGTATGCGCAGGGGACCTTCGACGGGCGGTATTGGATTATCGCGTCGCGGCCGTCGGAGCAGCCGTTTCTGCCGTTCTTCGTACCGGCACACTTGTGGGTGATCGTTTCGATTGCGCTGTTCACGCTGCTGCTGGCGCGGCATCTGACGGCTCCGATGCGCGACTTGCAGCGGGCGGTGGACCGGTTTGGGCAGGGGGATCTTGCGGCGCGGACGACTCATAAGAGATCAGACGAGGTGGGGCAGCTCGCGGAGACATTCAATAGGATGGCGGACCGGATTCAGACGCTGGTCGATTCGCAGCGGCGCCTCCTATTAGAGATGTCGCATGAATTGCGGTCGCCGTTGGCCCGGTTGTCGCTCGCGGTGGAACTGGCGCGGGGCGGGTGCTCAGGGGAGACGCAACCGGCACTGGACCGGATCCAGAAGGAAGCGGATAAGCTGAACTCACTCGTTTCGGGGTTGCTGCAGGTGACGCGCGGGGAGGCCGATCCGACGTCGGTCCGGATGGGTCCGTTGCGGCTGGACGTGCTGTTGAAAGAGGTGCTGGCGGACTACACGCACCCGTTTGAAACCGACATCGCAGAGCCGGTAGAACTGAACGGAAACACGGACCTGTTACGGTCGGCGATCGACAACATTCTACGCAACGCCATTCGATACTCATCTGCTGACCAGCCGGTGCAAGTGATTCTAACCAAAGAGATTAAGCTTTCCATACGCGACTATGGGCCGGGTGTTCCGGCCGACGCTTTACCCCACCTGTTTGAGCCGTTTTACCGGGCCGATGCGAACCCGTCGACGGGGTTCGGGCTGGGGTTGTCGATCGCGCGGCGGGCGGTTACACTTCACCACGGGGAAATCGAAGCCAGAAACGCGAATCCGGGCTTTGAAGTAAGGATTTCTCTTCCAGCGTGAACAATTTCATGCCATACTGAATTCGGATCGCCGCCGGGTGGTCCATGTTCGCGTGTTAACTTTCGCCTGCCTGACAGATGTTCGGCCCGAGACTAGCCCGCCTAATGTAAACTGCTGCAATTTCGCAGCTTCTGGAGTTTGAGATTCAATGACCAACATTTTCGTAGGAAACCTGTCCTACAGCACCAACGAAGCAAGCCTGGAGCAGGCTTTCGCTGCGTATGGCGCCGTAGAACGGGTGAGTATCGTTCGTGATCGGGACACCGGTCAACCCCGAGGATTCGCATTTGTGGAGATGACCAACGCTAACGAGGCGGCGAACGCCATCTCCGCGTTGAATGGCCGCGACCTTGATGGCCGCACCATCAACGTGAACGAAGCCCGTCCCCGTGAAGATCGTGGGGGTGGCGGCGGCAATCGTTTCGGCGGCGGTCGCCCGGGCGGCGGTGGCAATCGTGGCGGTGGTGGCGGCGGGTTCAAGCGTCGCGAACCGCGCTGGTAAGTTAACGCTAGCTAGTAAGTTGAAAATAGGGCGGGTCCCAGGCGGGCCCGCCCTTCGTGTTTTTTTGGACCAGCTGGATTGTGGCGGCAGCGTTCGATTTGCCAGTTGGCGGTGATGAGGCGCTGGAAGGCGAAGTGTTCGAGGGGACCGGCGGGGAGGATTTCGTCTCGTAATTCGGCTTCCATCTGGTCGAAGAAGGGGCGCTCGCCGGGGGAGACGATGATGTTGGCGGTGGACAAAGGGAGCACCATGTCGTCTCTTTGATTAAGAGTGTCTGTCCCGACCGTCCCTACCGCGATCTGCGGCATGCCTACCTAAGGCACGACCGGGTACACCTTGCCCACATAAGGAGCCATTTTCGTATTAACAGCTACACTCAAGACGAGAGACTCCACCTTTCTATTTTCGGTATCAATAGCAACGTTAACCGACACGTTGGAACTACCAGGAGTGAGCAAACCGATGTTCAGGCTTATAACCCAGGCGCCTGGCCGCACCTGAGCCACATAATCAGCTGTCGCCCTGAGAATTAAGGTGCTGATGAGTCCTCGCACGGGTGAGCTAACCATTGTCATTTCCACGTCCGCCAACTCTCGCCATTCGGGGATTCTTGTCTGAACGACGGGCGGCAGGTTCCGATGTTCTGTTCCCTCTAATACTGTCCGCTCTTCTTTTGAAAATCCTGGCCTTCCGTAGACCTCTGCCAAAGTTTGCTCAGAGACTGATAGGTAATCATGGATGTAGCCTCGTACAGCACTCTGCCAAGGCAAACGTCTTCCAGTGTTTCGCACGTCCCAGCGATCGAATACTCGTTTAACGTCCAGCACGAAGACAGACTTTGATTCCGGCGGGTGAATAAACCGAAGAGGACCGATGACAAGGCAATCGACTGTGCTGCCCGTCAAGACTGTCGGTGCTTCCTTGAGAATCTGTTCATGGGCAGGGATTGCCCTGGAGATGCCCTCGAGCATCGCCTTGTGCAAATTCAATAAGCCGATCAGATCCTCACCGGATATTTCACATGCATTCGAGTGCAAAGCACCGAAAACGAATGCGATCACGACCAGTCGAACCAGGTTATCCTGTCGCACAAGTTCCCTCTATCGGATCCCTGCAGGAACGTAGAAGAACGCGTTGCAACCCCTCCTTGACAGTCGGGGCACCGGTCGGGCGGATCGGACTCGACCGGGGGCATGCGGAAACAAAAAAGCCGGCGCTAGGGCCGGCGGGTTTTTCGAGGACAGCGGGGCGCGTGGAGACACACTTCCACTACCAAGATGTCAATGTATCACGGATTGGGGAAAAAGGAAACTGAATTTCGTTTTTTTAACGATGATAGGACCGTGGCCGATGAGGCCGGATGCGCCCCACTCGAGGCGCCATCGCTGCACGGACTAGAGGTGGCCCGTGGAGTCGAAGGCGTAGGTGAAGGTGCGGTTCGGTTTCAAAGGGACCGTTCGGCCGCATTCCGAGGCCAACGCGATCACCCGTTCCGAAGGGGATGCGAGTTTTTGATCGTCATCAGATCGGAACACCCAATCGCGATCAGGACAGGTTTGCCGGTGCGAACGTGACGGGCTGGCGTGCCATCCAGAAGGGTAGTGGGTGAGAAAGGAGAAATCCTCTTTAACATCGGGCTTGTCCCTGAAACCCTAGATTCCCTCCGTTGGCCACTGCCTGCCGGGTCTCATGGGCGGTCAGCCGATGCAACCCGAAAAGCATATGCAGCCTCGCTAGAAAGAGCCCATCCAAACGGATCATGTAAGAGTCCTTGTTTCCTTATTTCCTCCCCATAGCGGGACTTGAGGAGTTCAATCATTGCGGGTTTCAACTTTTCGGGATCGACGACCCGCGCACCAATGAAATCGTACGCGAACCAAACGAGCTGCGGTGATCTAGTGTGATAAAGAGAAATGAGAACGGCCACCACGCGCGAATTCTCCGCCCATGCAAATTCGCAAAGGCCAACGCCATATTCTACATCCCGATCCCATGCTGGGTTGAGATTAGATGGATGAATGGAAGCTGATTCCCTTGGGCCTCTGAAATCAACACGGTAGTGAGTTTTGGCCAGCCGGGAGTAAACTACCACTGACGCTTCAGCTTTTCCATCTGGGGAGCGGGATGTTAGTGGTGTGTACTGATGTTCGCAATTAGTGGTAAATACGATTACACAGATCAACCAGATCACACCAGGGGTGGGTTTAATTATCTGCATAATTTACGGATCTCACCAGCTACACCAAATACAGAAATGTCACCGCTTCTAAGTTTCGATCCGATACTAGCGGCTGCCCTCCCAAGAGCTATGTCTGCTGGATTCCGAAAATCGTAGGCAATTGCAGCGATCGTGCCAAGCGTCTCGCCCATGTAAAACCCAAACTGGAAAAATGCCGAAAAGTGATGTGTCTGTTCGACGTAGCCCGGATCTTGATATTGGGATGCGAAACCGGATTGATTACTCTTTGGAAGGAAATCAACCGGAGTCGGCGATGAGGCTATGGGAAGCAATGCGCTAGGTGCCTCGTTGATACCCGACACGACCGAATGTGAAGAAGGCACGAAAATACCAAATTGGCCAACAAAGCTGAAGTCCGATTGCGGCGAATAGCCCGAAGCAGTCGTAATGTTTGCAGCCCCCTGCGCGAACATGACGAGAGCTTCACAATCCGTCACCGTACCGGCCTTAACGTTCTCTGCAAGGATCTCAGCCCGATTCTGAGCGGTCATTCCGCTGGCCGTGATCATTTCAAGCAGTTCTCGACGTAATCCGATGGAATAAGCATTCCAGCCATTTGATCGTGCTAAACCTTTCTTCTCCGCCCAGGCCGCGTCGAAAGTTCCGTTCACTACCACTGAATAGCCGACGACATAGCAGGTCAGCGTGCTGGTGGCTGAGTCCCATTTACATCCTTCCCCAGCCGCTTCCTTAGCCAAGCCACTCGGATCATTCGAATTCACCGGGTCGCCCTCGACATAGGAGTACCGGTTCCACGACTGCGGACCCTCGGCGCCAGCGCTGGCTTTGTACGGGTCCGGCGTGGTGAAGCGGCCCCAGAAGCTGTTGTAGTAGCGCTGGTCGGCGTAGTCGAGGGTATGG
>JADLDI010000067.1 GCA_020846745.1 Bryobacterales bacterium
AAATCAACAACTTGCGAGACGAAATCCCCGCATCCTCCGCAAGTCGGCCGCAACTCCCCCTGCCCCTGCGGCTCCGGCCAAAAGTACAAGCGCTGCTGCGGCGTCAACGCGCCCCCCATCTACAACCAGGCCGCCTGATGCCCAACCAAATCAACACTTTGCGAAACGAACTCCTCCAGCTAAGCCTTGGCCGACGAAGCCGTGGCGAAGTCGGCAGCGGCGTCAACGCCCGCTTATCTACAAACGGGCCGCCTGATCGGCGGGTCAGATACTAAGGGCAACTAACGCTGCAGTAACAGGCGGACCGCGCGAGTGGGAGCCAGAATTACTTCGAGATGCGGCTTCGCGAGTTCCTCAGTCCGCGCCAGTTGAGCGGCGCGCCAGGCTTGGTCATGGCCCTTCTCTAGCGCTTCCAGGCCAATGGCGGCGACCTGAGCCAGTTCCTCGGAAAGCGGCTTGAACTCAGCCAACAGGTAACTCGACGGGAAGTATGGTTCCAGGCGGGCGTGATTCGCTCGCCAGAGCTCCAACTGGCGCCGGATGATCGCTTCGTCCCCGTTATTGGGTTTGGCCTGCCAGCGCCGGATCGCCGATTCCATGTTTCGAACCGATTCGCTATCGCCGCGCGCCGCGTCCACCATGCGGTTGAGCTTGGTGTCCTGGCGGTACTTCTGAAACACCTCACGGTGCTCAATGCCCAGCGGATCCAGCGCGTCTGCCAGCGTCTTCAAGGCGTCAACAGGCGCGCTCGGGGCAATGCGGCGCAACATCGGTTCGTAGTTGAGGTTATGGCGCGCGCCGCGGAAGTCCAGGCGATGGGTGATCGCGTCAAGTCGCCGATACATGTCCGCGACATCGGTTTGAGTCGCCGGCGACCAGAAGCGTTCGGCAATCGCGGCGCTCTTGGGCCACATGCGCGAGTCGATCGTTTCGGGACTGATGAACTCGGTCCACATACACGCTTCGCCGCCCAGGATGTTCTTCGTTTGTTCCGGCGTGAGGACCTTCGCCGGTCCCGTAAAGGGGTCGACGGAGTAATAGGCGCCGGCCGATTTGAGGTGGTCGAGATAGTAACCAAACGAGAGCAGCCCTTGGTAACCGCGCTGAGCGGCAGTAACTAGCGATTCATGGTTCTGCCAGGATTCGACCATGATGTCCTTCGGCAGGTCCTGGTGCAGGATTTCGTCCCACCCCATCATCTTCTTGCCGTGCTTCCGTATGATGGGTAAGACCCGCTGATTAAAGTAAGTCTGCAGGCCGGGTTCGTTCTTGAGGTTATGTTGCTTGATGAAAGCCTGGATCTTCGGATTCTGCTTCCAGTGCTTGTAAGTGACTTCGTCGCCGCCGATATGGAAGTACTCATCCGGGAACAGTGCCGCCATTTCGCCGATCAACTTATCAAGAAAGACGTAAACCTGCTCGTTGGTGGGGTCGAGCGTGGGGTCGTAAATGCCGAACGTGTGAATGATGTTATAAGGTCCGGGTGCGCTGGCCAGGTGTGGATAGCCGATCAGCCAGGTAGCGCAATGGCCGGGCATGTCGAATTCCGGCAGTATGCGGATGCCGCGGTCGCGCGCATAACTGATGATATGGCGGATATCTTCCTGCGTGTAATAATCGCCCTCGGTGCCTAACTCGTGGAGCTTGGGAAAGACTTTACTTTCCACGCGGAAACCCTGATCGTCCGTCAAGTGCCAATGGAAGACGTTCAGCTTCACCGCTTCCATAGTGTCGAGGGTTCGCTCGATCACCGGGACCGGCATGAAATGGCTGGTAACGTCAATTAGCAGTCCGCGCCAAGGGAAGCGTGGTGAGTCTTCGATCAGAACCGCGGGTGCGGAGAAATTCTTGTCATTCACGGAGACGAGTTGCAGGAACGTTTGCAACCCCCGTAGAGTTCCCGTAACAGTCTTCGACGTAAGCCGCGCCTGTTGCGGAGTAACTTCCAACCGATAAGATTCGTCGGCGCCGAGTTTCTCAGACGGCGTGTCGACGGTTTGAGCGCAGTCGATCAGTAACTGAGCGGACCCGGTAGCCGGCGCCGGTAGATAAAGGACGGGGATGCCGGTTTCGGCGCGTAGCTGAGATAAGAAGCGTGTAGCGGCTCGTTGCAGGCGCGGTACGGCGGGGCGTGCGAACGCCAGGCGAAAGTTGCTATCCACCGTGAGCGCGCCTGTGCGGCGTTCGAGCTTCGCCGGTTGCGGCATCAGTACCGGCTCAGCGGCGGCGAGGACCCATGCGGTGGAGAGGAAAAGCGCGAGGCGGGTGATCATGTGTCTATGAGTCGAAGTCGAACGTAAAATCCGGCCCATTGCGGCGGGACTGCACGATGTGGATCAGAACGCCGCCGGCGAACCACAGCGCACCGACGATCTGTGCGGGTCGTGAAAGGTTCACCCAGATCGATAGGCAAAAGAGGAATCCCAGCGCTGGAAGCACCGCCCCGGTGAACCAGCCATGACCTGCTTCGCGGAACTTGCCTGTGATGGAGTGGCGGATCACCGACAGGTTCACGCCCATAAATGCGAGGAACGCACCGAAGTTGATCAGTTCGGCGGACCGTTCGTAATTGAGGATAAGCGCGCCGATCGCGGAGACGATGCCGACAAGGATGATGTTCCAGGTGGGCGAAGCCGTGCGCTCGTCGATGTGCGCGAATACCCGGGGAAGAGCACTGCTCCGTCCCATTGAGTAGAGCAGCCGGGCCACCCCGGTTTGCGCGGTAAGCGCGGACCCCAGGCTCGCCACGATCAGAATAATGGCCAGCGATTGGAACATCCATTCGCCGCCCACCTTACGGCTGACGTCGAGGAACGCGGTTTCGAGGTTCCCGAACGTGTGGTAATCGGGCCACACGAGTTGAGCGATGTAAATCTGGAGCCCGCCGAAGATGCCGGTGAACAGGACAACTCCCACGGCCGCCAGCATCACGTTGCGCCGAGGGTTATGGACCTCTTCGGCCAGCGTGGTTACTCCGTCAAAGCCGCCGTAAGTTAGCGCCGCAACCGAAGTGGCGGTTAGGACAGTAGACAGTCGAAAAGTGGAGGGGTTATAAAGAGGCTGAATAGAAACCAGCGATGGCCACCCGCCTGCCTCGACAAGATAACGGATCGCGAGATAGAGGAACGCGGAAATGCATGCCGTGGTGGCGATCATCAGCACCCAGCTTGCGTTGGCGGTAAACTTGATGCCGCGCAGGTTGATCAGGGTCATCGCGGCCGCGAACAACGCTACCCAACCGACGTAAGGAATGGCCGGGAAGATCCGGTTGAGAGTAATTGCGCCGTAAATAGTGCAGATAAGTGGCACCAGCAGATAGTCGAGGAACATGGCCCATCCCGTCAGGAATCCGGCGGTGGGATGCAGGCTCCGGCTGACGTAAGTGTACGCGGAGCCGGCCGATGGGTAGATGGCTGCCATGCGTCCGTAACTGATCGCGGTCAAGACCATGGCGCCCATAGCAAGGACGATCGTCGTGACCGCATGTCCACTGGAAAGTTGCTGGGCGATGCCGAACAAAGGAACCGGCGCAATCGGCTGCACAAGCACGATTCCGTAGAGAATCAGTTCCCAAACACCTAAAACTCGGCGGAGGTGAGGAGGGTTGGCGGCGGCGGTAGCCATATCCGGCTTTCTGCGGTTAACTCCCTCAGGGTACTGGGGAAATTCGGGTTCGTCAACTGTAGTTTGCTCCATCGCCGGCTAAATCGGACGCAACCGGGACCTGTATCGGCCGGACTTTCTGACGAAAATGGAAAGAATCTGCTTGACCCGTCTCACCGCCGGGACTACTGTGTAGAAAGGTGATCTCCCGGTCGGATCGCGATAAACGGACGATAGAATCGCTTGTACGAAGGCTCGGGCCGACGTCGCGGGCGCGCATTCACGAGTTGACGCGCATCCGTTTGAGCGCCACTTCGCAACTGGTCCGCGACCTGTTAACCGAAGGCCGTTTGGTCGAGGCCGGGGTCGAGGACGGCCGGTTGGGACGTAAGAGCGTCCTGCTGCAACTGAATGAACACTACCGGTCGGTGATTGGGCTGGAGTTCGACGATGAGTGTGTCACGGCGGGTGTTACCGACCTCAAGCCGCGAGTAAAGAAAGTGCTGCGCGAAAAGACACGGTTGGACGGCGGACAGCCGGGACTGCTCGCGCAATTACTCTGTGTTACTCGCAAGGCGATGGACGGCGAGCAAGTAATTGGCATCGGGGTAGCCGATCCGGGACTGGTGGACAGCAAGCGCGGCATCACTCTGACGTCTTCGACTATGCCTTTCTGGCGGCAGGTGCCGCTAGGTGAAATCTTCGCGGCCGAGTTCGGCGTGCCCGTACTGGTCGAAACTCGTACTCGCGCGAAGGCGCTGGCGGAACGGCACGACGATGACGAGGCCGCCGCCACCAGCATGATCTATATCGATTATGGTTCGGGCATCGGCGCGGGCCTGTTTGTCGACGGAAGGCTGCTCTACGGCAAGGGCTCGGCCGCGGGTGAGTTCGGACACACGCACATCGTCGAGCACGGTCCCATCTGCACGTGCGGCAGTTTTGGATGCCTGGAAGCGATCGCCGGCCTGCGGGCGGTAGAAGCGCGGGTTCGCAGGATACTGACCGATGGCGGCAAAACCGAAGTGCTCGAGATGGCCGAAGGCGACCCCACGCGGATCACAGGATGGATGGTGTTTGAGGCGGCCAGCCGCGGCGACAAGGTCGCCGTTAATGTGATGGCCGAGGTGGCCCGGTATCTCGGGTTGGGGATTGCCAACTTAGTAAACCTGTTTAATCCGGGTCTAGTTGTCTTAGACGCCCGGCTGGCGCCGGCCGGGCAGGAGTTACTCGACCAGATCAATCTCGTGGTCCGCCGCCAGGCCCTGCGGGAAGCCACCGATCAGGTGCGCATCCGCTATGCGCGCGTGAAAGATAACGCGGGTGTGTTAGGCGTGGCGGGAATGGTGTTGGACAAACATTATGCCAATCCGGCAAGGGAGTTGCGATGAGTAAGCTGGCGTTGTTCGGCGGTGAGCCGGTACGCAGGAAGCCCTTTGTGTCGTGGCCGGTGTTCGACGGCCGCGAAGAGCAGTTAGCGATGGAAGTGCTGCGCAGCGGCCAGTGGTGGCGCTACACAATGGGCGAGGCTGTTGACGCCTCAGCGCGCGACACGGCGGCGCCACCGTCGAAAGTGGCGGAGTTTCAGCAGAAGTTCGCCGCCGCGCAGGGCTGCAAGTACGGCATTGCGTGCGTCAATGGTACTGCTGCGCTCGAAGTGGCCTTGCGTGCCATGGGCGTCGGCTCCGGCGACGAAGTCGTAGTGCCGCCCTACACGTTCATCGCCACCGCATCGGCCCCGATGCTTATCGGGGCGACGCCCGTGTTCTGCGATATCGACATAGAGACGTTTAACCTTGATCCGCAACGCCTGGAAGCGGCAATAACTCCGCGAACCAAAGTGATCGTGCCGGTGCACTTTGCGGGACTGCCGGCCGACATGGACTCGATTATCCGGGTGGCGGCGCGCCACGGCATTCCGGTGCTCGAAGATGCCGCACACTCCCACGGAGGCCATTGGAACGGCCGGCCCATGGGTTCGATCGGCATCGCCGGGACGTTCAGCTTCCAGGCATCGAAAAACATGACCGCGGGCGAAGGCGGAATGATTACAACCAACGATGCCGAACTGGCCGGGATTTGTGAGTCGCTGGTGTGGGTAGGCCGGAAGGTAGGCCGCCCGTGGTATGAGCATCACCGGCTGGGCTGGAATTACCGGCTTACCGAGTTTCAAGCCGCGGTACTGCTGGCCCAGTTAGAGCGCTTGGAATCGCAAACCAGGTTACGCGCAGTGAATGCTGAATATCTCACGGCGAAGTTAGCCGGGATACCAGGCATCGTGCCGGTCAGGACGCCGCAGTACGGGACGGGGCGCGCCTGGCATGTTTTCATGTTGCGGTTTATCGAGGCGGAGTTCGGAATCGACCGGGAGCGGTTTCTGAAAGCCTTGACGGCGGAAGGTGTTCCGTGTTCGAGCGGCTACGCTCATCCGCTCTACCGCAACCCTCTGTTTGCTGAGCCGGGGTTGGCGCTCGATTACACCAGGTTTGCGGACTTGTGCCCGTCCAGCGAGCGCGCGTGCCACGAAGCAGTCTGGTTGGAACACAGGCTGCTCTTAGGTGAGCATTCGGATATGGATGACATCGCGGGCGCAATGCGCAAGATTTACGAGAATCGCAAGGAGTTATAAGCGTGAAAAGCGGGATCGTCTTACTTACGCTGCTGGCAGGCGCCGTGCCGTCGTGGGCTGCCCTGAAGGTTGGAACATTCGCGGCCGAGGTGCGTCACGTGTATGGTGTCGCGCAGGGATTGCCCTCTGAGGATGTGCGGTGCGTGGCCGTTGTGTCGGGCCGCGCTTGGGCAGGAACGGCAAAGGGGCTGGCCGTAGAGACCGGCGGGTTATGGAAGATTGTAGACCAGCGGCCGGTTACGGCCTGTACGAGTGCCGAGGAATCGCTTGTTGCGGCGGCCGAAGGCATAATGTTACGAGTTACTGGCGATGCCGCGCCTACTCAAATCGGAAGAACGCGCGGAAAGGTCCATACAATCGCGGCTGCTCCAGGCGGCAAGGTGCTGGTGGGCGGCGACGATGGTTTGTTTGATGCCGCGGGCACGCGCCTGCTTACTGCGCCGGTGTACGCCGTGGCAGTGTCGGGTAGCGGCGAGGTGGCTGCGGGCGGACCCACCGGACTTTTCGTTGCCGGCAAGCCAGTCTATCCGCGGGCGGGCAGCCGCAGTTGGGCGCCCGTCGATGTGCGCGGCGTGGCGTACGACAGGTCGGGTGACTTGTGGTTCTTCAGTCCACAGGGGGTTGGGCGCCGGCTGACTGACGGGACTTGGAAGTTATACACAGGTTCCGAAGGCCTGCCTTACGACGAGGCGACCGCGCTTGCCATTGGCGAGGCTGGCGTCGTGTGGCTGGGGACAACGCGCGGCGCCATCCGTTATGACGGCCACACGTGGGCGTACCGGCAGGGCTTGCGCTGGTTACCCGAAGACCGCGTCGCCGGCATCGCTGTCAGCCCGGAAGGGCATGCCTGGTTTGCCACCGCAAAGGGTGTCGGGCAAATCGAGCGGCGGCCCATGCAGTTAGCCGAGAAAGCTAAGTTCTACGAGACGGAGATCGACAAACGGCACCGCCGGACCGAGTACGAGTATGTTCATTCCGTCCGGCTTCCGAAGGCGGGCGATCTGACCGAGTGGCAGCAGACCGATAGCGATAACGACGGCCTGTGGACCAGTATGTACGGCGCCGGCGAATGTTTCGGGTTTGCCGCGACCAAGGATCCGCTAGCACGCAAGCGCGCGATCAAGGCATTTGAAGCGCTGAAGTTCCTGAGCGTTGTTACACAGGGCGGCGAACACCCGGCGCCTCCGGGATTTCCCGCCCGCTCCATCTTGCCCACCAGCGGCCACGACCCCAATATCCACGACTCCCTGGGACGCGACAAACGCACGCAAGCGAATCGCGATCATTCCTGGAAGATCATGAGTCCGCGGTGGCCCAAAAGTGCCGACGGTAAGTGGTACTGGAAGACAGATACGAGTTCGGACGAGTTAGATGGTCACTATTTCTTCTACGCACTCTACTACGATTTGGTGGCGCAGACAGACAGGGAAAAAGAAGATGTCCGCGGAGTGGTTCGGGCGATTACGGACCATTTGTTGGCGCATAACCTCTCCTTAGTGGATTGGGACGGCAAACGGACGCGGTGGGCGGTATTCGATCCCGTGTCATTGAACGAGGTGCGCGAGTGGTGGGCAGGACGAGGCTTAAATTCGCTCAGCATCCTGTCGTATCTGAAGGTAGCGCATCACATGACCGGCGATGCCCGGTACCAGGCGGCGTACCTGGACCTCGTTCAAAAGCATCATTACGACACCAATGTAATGGTGCCGAAGGTACAAGCGGGACCTGGATCCGGCAACCAGTCCGACGATGAGATGGCGTTTATGTGCTACTACACGCTACTCAAGTATGAGACCGACGATAATCTACGGCAGAAGTATGCCGCATCGCTAGCCAACTATTGGGCGATCGAACGGCCGGAACGCAATCCGTTCTTCAACTTTGTCGCGAAGGCTGCACTGACCGGCGCTAAGTTTACCGACGCGTTCCGCACTCTCGATCTTACTCCGGAAGGCGACTGGCTGGAAGATTCGGTGGATACCTTGAAGCGTCTACCGCTCGATCGTGTGGATTGGGGTCACCGCAACAGTTACCGCAAGGATATCTTACCGGTGCGGAGTTATATCACGGAAGACGACAACCGGCCGCACAGCGGCATGCTCCGGAACGGCAAAGTACTGCCTGTAGACGAGAAGTATTTCTCGTTCTGGAATCACAATCCCTTCGCGCTCGACACCCGCGGATCGGGACACGAAGCCGGCGATGGTGCGGTTTTCCTGTTGCCCTATTACATGGGCCTGTACCACGGCTATATTGAGGATTAGGCATGCCGGGCGCTCGCATCGACTCGATGGACCAGTTCCGCGGCTACACCATGGCTGGAATGTTCCTGGTGAACTTTGTCGGTTCGTTCGCCGTGGTCCATCCGCTGCTGAAGCACCATAACACTTACAACAGCTATGCCGACACCATCATGCCGCACTTCTTCTTTGCGGTGGGATTCTCGCTGCGGCTTGCGTTACTCAGGAACATCGAGACAAAGGGTGCGGCGGCAGCGTATAAGAAGGCTCTCATCCGGTGCCTGTCGCTAATTCTCGTCGGTTTGGTTGTTTACAACCTGGACGGTAGGTATACTTCGTTCCGGGATCTGGCTGCGCTCGGCTGGAGCGGATTCTTCGCCACCGCATTCTGGCATAGTCCCTTTCAGGCGCTGGTACATATCGGTGTCACGAGTTTATGGGTGTTGCCGGTTATCGTGCGGTCCGCACGAACACGCGTCGCGTTCATGATAGGCAGCGGCGCTCTCCACTTGGCCTTGTCTTATGCATTCTGGTATGAGTTACTAAAAGCAAAGCGGTCGATTGACGGTGGATTACTCGGCTTTCTCACCTGGGCCATTCCGACGCTCGCCGGATCACTGGCCTACGATTGGGTCAGCCAGGGCGGCCCCCGCAAGGCACTGCAACCGCTAATCCGGTGGGGCGTGGTGCTGGCTGTGTTCGGTTACGGGTTGTCGTGCCTGAACGCCGTGTTCAATACGGTTAAGTTCGGCGGAATCGCCGATTGGCTGGTAGAGCCACCATTTGTTGCGCCTTCGCGTCCCGTGGATATCTGGACCATGAGCCAGCAAGCGGGCGCTAACTCGTATTTATGGTTTTCGGCGGGCTTCTCGCTGTTGGTCTACGCCGCGTTCGTCTGGTGGACCGATATTAAGGGCAAGCAACTGTCGCTCTTCCGCGTATTCGGCTTAAATCCGCTGGCGGGCTACATCCTGCACGGTCTGATTGCCGATGCGGTGAAGCCGTTCGGACCCAAAGATTCGCCGATGTACTGGGTGCTATTCGTCTTCTGCGTGTACTTTGGAATTCTCTGGCTGTTCCTGATCGGCCTTGACAGGCAACGGATCTACGTTCGCCTGTAGGCCGGCCGTTCGACGGCTTGCCTGACCGGGCAAAAGCAACAACGGCAAGCTGGAACTGTAATCCGGCGGCGCGCAGTTGGCGAGTAGCTCACTAGCCGTGCCGCGGAATGTGTAGTTTGCCGCATTCGGCGCAACCTGCTGTAGCAATTAGGCCATCAGCGTAGTCTCACCAGTGGTGCGATTGTCGCTTCGATTGTTCCTGCTCTGCATCGTGTGCGGCGGCGCGTGTTATTCCCAGAGGCAACCGCCGGTGCCGGGCCCTTTAGGCGGGGAGAATAACGCGGCTGGGCTAATGACCTCTCTCACCCGGGCCGGCGGCGGCGACTTATCGGGCAGCGTACCGTCAGGCGAGCGCGTGCAAGGCGTTTTGGACCTGACACTCAGCGACGCGGTGGCCCGTGGGCTGAAGTACAACTTTGGCGCCGTGAGTGGCGAGTTAAGCACAAGGCGCGCGACTGCTGCCCGGCTCGCTGAACTCAGTAACCTGTTGCCGAACCTGAATGGCCGTATCGTTTATTCATCGCAGCAAGTCAACCTGAAAGCTTTCGGATTTGGCGGATTTCCGGGCATTCCGGCAATCGTAGGGCCGTTTGAGGTGCTCGACGTCCGCGCAGCGTTGAACCAGGCGATCGTGGACATTCGCGCATGGTCGAACTGGAAGGCGTCGCGAGAGGCCGTGCGGTCTGCCGAGCTCACCAACCGCAGCATTCGCGATTCCATCGTGCTGGTCGTCGTCAACCTCTACCTTGGCGCCCTCGCCGGACGCGCGCGGATTACGTCGGCGGAAGCCCAGGTTGCCACCGCTCAGGCGGAGTTTCGCCAGGCAAGCAACATGAAGGAGGCCGGCACTGTGGCAGGCATCGATGTATTGCGGGCACAGGTTCAACTGCGGGCGGAAGAACAGCGGGTAATCGCTCTCCGTAACGATTTCGAGCGCCAGAAACTCGACTTGGCGCGAGCCATTGGATTGCACGAAGGCCAGCAGTTCACGCTCGCCACCGCCATTCCAACCGCCGGCCCAACGATGCCGGAACTGGAAGATGCATTGCGGCAGGCCCGCGACACACGGCCCGACTATCAGGCCTCGCTCGCCACTGAGAAATCGGCGGAATGGCAGCGTCGAGCCGCCACTTCAGCCCGGATTCCTGCACTTTACTTCAGCGGCGACTTCGGTACCATCGGCCCCTCGGTACGCGATACCCACGCTACCTACGCGGCCGCTGTTGGTCTACAGTTTCCGATCTTCGAGGGTGGCCGGATACGTGCCGCCATCGAGCGAAGCAGCGCGGAGTTGGCGGAGCGCAGGGCCGAGACGGCCGACTTTCGCGGCCGCATCGACTATCAGGTGCGCACCGCATTCCTGAATGTGAATGCCGCTCGCGAACGTGTAGCCGTCGCAGAAGAGGCACGGCGGCTGGCGGGTGAACAGTTAGTGCAAGCCCGCGACCGATTTGCGGCTGGAGTGACTAACAATCTCGAAGTCGTCCAATCGCAACAAGCCGTGGCTGTCGCAGAAGAAAACTACATCGAAAGCCTATATGTTTGGAATCTGTCCCGAGCCGCGGTTGGATACGCGGTGGGACGTGCGCAGCAGATACCCGGCGAGTTTCTGGGGGTGACGACGCCATGAGCAGGACAACGGAAGTGGAAGAGACGCCGTCGACAATTGATACCGGAGCGCCGTTACCGCCGCGGCGCGAGCGCACCCGTTCATGGTTTCGCGAACATCCGCTCGCGCTGGTGGTGATCGTCGCCATCCTGCTCGTCGGTGTCGTCGCCGGACTGTGGGCGTGGCGTTACTACTCGGTTCGGGAATCGACGGACGATGCGCGAATCGATGGCCATATCGCGCCGGTGAGCGCGCGTGTCGCCGGCACGGTACTCGAAATACTCGTTGAGGAGAACGATATCGTCAAGGCCGGGCAGGTGGTGGCGCGATTGGACGATCGCGACTACCGGATTGCCCTCCAGCGCGCGGAAGCCGACCTCACCGCCCAAAACGCCGCCGCGGCCGCCGCCCGAACCCAAATCCCCATCGCATCCACCTCAACATCCAGCGGACTTAGCGCGGCCCGAGGCGCCCAGTTAGAGGCGCAGGCCGGCGTCGCCGCCGCCACCGAAGGCGTTCGAAACGCCCAGGCTCGAGTCGCCGCCGCCGAAGCGAACCTTCGGGTAGCTGCCGCCAACGCCAACCGGGCATTGAAGGACCTCGAACGATACAAGATCCTGATTGCGCGCGACGAGATCTCGCGCCAGCAATATGACACTGCCGCCGCGGCCGCCGCATCAGCCCAGGCTCAGGTGGAAGCCGCGCAAGCGGCCATCGCCCAGGCGCGCGCCGGCGTAGACGTGGCGGAAAGCCAGCGCCGGCAGGCTGAGGCACGCGTGGCCCAGGCCCAATCGAACGTCGCCGCGGCAGGTTCCGGACCGCAACAGGTTGCGGTGACACGCGCGCAAGCCAATGCCCAACAGGCAGTGGCCGGCGTCCGCCAATCCGCCGTAGACCAGGCCCGGCTGAATGTCGAATACACCATCGTCAAGGCGCCGGTGGCCGGCATCGTGGGTCGGCGCAACGTTCAAATTGGTCAGAACGTCCAGCCGGGACAGCCGCTGTTCTCTGTAGTAGAGGTGACCAACTTATGGGTAACTGCATTATTTAAGGAAACACAGCTTGCCCACGTGCAACCGGGGCAGAAAGCCGTTATCGAAGTGGATGCCTTCGGCGGGGCTGAGTTACACGGTCGTGTGGACAGCATCGGCGCGGCCACGGGCGGAACCTTCAGCGTACTGCCTGCGGAGAACGCCTCGGGTAACTACGTGAAGGTGGTGCAGCGCGTACCCGTAAAGATCGTCTTCGAACCGAACCAGCCATACCTGGAACGCTTGCGGCCTGGTATGTCGGTCGTGCCCACGGTGCTCTTGCAGTAACAAATAGTTCTTATGATTCGCGTGATTACGGTGGCGCGGGAATTTGGAGCTGGGGGCTTGACGATCTCTCAACAGATCGCCAGGAAACTGAACTGGCGTGTGCTCGATCGCGAGATTGTCGACGAGGTCGTCAGGATGGTGGGTGTAGAGCGCGAATCGGTCGAGCGGTGCGACGAGAATTACGACCCGATGTTTCACCGCCTGCTCAAAAGCTTGTGGCAAGGCGGATTTGAAAGCTCCACGACGCAGATTACCCCGGCCTTGTTCGATTCGGCAGAGATGACCAGATGCGCCCGCAACGTGATTGAACAGGCCGCTGAAGTCGGCAGGTGCGTCATCGTGGGCCGTGGCGCGCAGTGCCTGCTCAGCAGCCGTCAAGACACGCTGCATGCCTTTATCTGGGCGCCGCGTGCTTGGCGTCTTCGGCGATTAAAGGAACGATTGCCGCAGGAACGCCACCCGGAACATCTCATGGATCGTGTCGATCGAGCGCGCATCGCCTTCCTGCGCCAGAACTTCAACGCCAACTGGTGCGACCACAAACTTTATGACGTGATGCTCAATTCCGCCATCGGCGAACAGGAAGCAGCCGACGCAATCATCGCCGCAATGGGGGAACATGGCTGACGCCGCGGCCGTGGAAGGCCCAAACGTAAACCCTTGGTTCGTCGCCGCGGCCGTCATGTTCGGCACGTTTATGGAGGTGCTCGACACAACGGTAGTCAACGTCGCGCTGCCGCACATCGCCGGAAGTATGTCCGCCACGGTGGATGAGGCTACCTGGTCACTTACTTCGTACTTAGTGGCGAATGCCATTATCCTGCCAATGACGGGATGGCTCGCCTCCACCTTCGGCCGCAAGCGGCTGGTCCAAGGAGCGGTGGTCGGCTTCACGATCTCGTCCATACTGTGCGGCTTCGCGCCCAACCTGGCATCGCTCATCGTGTTCCGTGTCATTCAAGGCGCAACCGGCGGCACAATGCAACCGCTCTCTCAGGCCATCATGCTCGAGGCTTTCCCGCCGAAAGATCGCGGCAAGGCGATGGGATTCTGGGGCCTGGGCATTGTCGTCGCGCCCATGCTCGGCCCTGTCCTGGGCGGCTGGTTGACCGATAACTTCTCGTGGCGGTGGGTGTTCTATATCAATCTGCCCGTTGGCATAATCGCGTCGTTCATGATCCACCTGTTCGTGTTCGACCCGCATTACTTACGCAAACAACGTACAGGCGTCGATTACTGGGGTATCGGACTGCTTGCGGTCGGAGTCGGAGCGTTGCAGATCATGCTCGACAAAGGCCAGCAGGAAGACTGGCTGGCGTCGAACCTGATTCGTGCACTGCTGGCGGGCGCCCTGTTGGGATTAGGCGCCTTCGTCGTTCGGGAACTAACGGCAGAACATCCGATCGTCGACTTACGAGTCTTTAGGAATCGCACTTACTCGGCGGGGGTGTTTCTAATCACATCCGTCGGCGTTGTCCTATACGGAAGCCTGGTGCTGCTCCCCGTGTTTCTGCAGACCTTATTGGGATACCCGGCGCTGCAAGCCGGGGTGGCCATGGCGCCCCGCGGCTTCGGGTCGTTTCTCGCCATGCCTATGGTGGGCGTGCTGGTTGCCAAAATCGATCCCCGCAAACTGCTGGCGCTCGGCATTGGCGGTGCCGCGTTCACGCTTCATGATCTCTCACGCCTCAACCTGAATGCCGGCTACTGGGATATCTTTTGGCCCCAGTTCTGGCAGGGCATCGCCCTTTCGCTTCTGTTCGTCCCGCTCACCACTTCCACCATGGACTCCATTCCTCGCGAACAGATGGGCAACGCCGCCAGCCTCTACAACTTCATGCGTAACATTGGCGGTAGTTTCGGTATCGCCTTGTCCACAACGTTACTCGCGCGCAGCCAGCAGCGATACTTCAGCCGCATATCTGAGAACATTACCCCTTACGACCCCGCGGCCGCATCGATGCTGCGCCAGATGCAGGAAGGCTTCATGGCGCGCGGGGCGGATGCCGCCAATGCGCTGGAACAGGCCTATGCGGCCATCGGCGGCATCGTTCAGCGGCAGGCCGCCATGCTTTCGTTCATTCATGTCTTTCAGGTGCTGGCCATGATCTTCGTCGCCGTGCTTCCCCTGCTCTTTCTCATGCGCAGGCCGCGGCGCGGACAGGTGACCGCGGGCCATTAGCGCGCCCGCTCGCTCGTCAATGCTAGAGTTGGGCTTTAGCCTCATGAGCGGTACACATCCCACTCCCTGGTACAGGGAACTCAATCGGTATCACTGGTTTGTTCTTGTTGTTTCGGCGCTGGGCTGGATGTTCGACACCATGGACCAGCAATTGTTCAATTTGGCGCGGCGGCCGGCGATCCTCGAACTTCTGCACGTCCGGCCTGACGATCCGGCCATGGTTGGTCAGGTGGCCGAACTCGCAGGCTATTCCACGATGATCTTCATGATCGGATGGGCCTCTGGCGGCATCATCTTCGGCATCCTGGGCGATCGAATCGGCCGCGTGAAGACGATGATCCTCACCATCCTGTTCTATTCGCTGTTCACCGGGTTAAGCGCCCTGTCGCGCAACGTGTGGGACTTCTCGTTCTATCGCCTGCTTACCGGACTCGGCGTCGGCGGGCAGTTCGCCGTAGGCGTGGCGCTGGTGGCCGAAACGATTCCCGACCGTGCGCGCCCGTTTGCCTTGGGGTGGCTACAAGCACTCTCCGCCATCGGCAATATGCTCGCCGCGTTGCTCGGCATTGCCCTGGGGCATTTGCAGCAATCGGGGGTCGTCGGCAGTGCGTGGCGCTGGATGTTCGTGGCCGGCACCGTTCCCGCACTGCTCTCGATTGTAGTGATGCGCAAACTCCACGAACCCGAGCAGTGGCAGAAAGCAGCCAAAGATCGAAAGCACCTCGGCTCCATGTCGGACCTGTTTACCGACAAACGCTGGCGCACCAATGCGGTTGTAGGCATGATTCTGGCGTTCTCCGGTGTTGTCGGACTGTGGGGGATCGGCTTCTTCAGCTTCGACCTGCTGGCTTCGGTGCTCGACAAGTACTTCCGCGCGCAGGGCCTGTCGGAGCAGATGATCGCCGGCAAGAAAACGTTCTGGACCGGGATGACATCCCTGCTCCAGAACGGCGGAGCGTTCTTCGGTATTTACGCATTCACCCACCTCACCAGCCGCATCGGCCGCCGAAAGGCATTCGCATTGTCGTTCATTGCCGCCATGCTAGCCACCGCGGCCACCTTCTGGTTCCTCGACGATTTCTCCGAAATCTTCTGGATGGTGCCACTAATGGGCTTCACTCAGTTAGCCCTGTTTGGCGGTTATGCCATATATCTGCCCGAGTTATTCCCAACCCGCCTGCGCAGCACCGGCACTTCGTTCTGTTACAACGTCGGCCGGTTTGTAGCCGCCGGCGGACCGCTAGCGCTCGGACTGCTAACCAGCCGCATCTACTCCGGATATGCGGAACCCATGCGGTACGCCGGAGTCACCATGTGCCTGGTATTCTTGCTCGGCCTGGCCGTACTACCCTTCGCCCCCGAAACCAAAGGAAAGCCCCTACCCGAGTAGTAGCGGCTCCTGGTGTTCACAGCCGGAGGTCGAGTTCACTCCCGTAAAGGACGGATTACCAAGGGCGAAGCCCCAGGAAGGCACTTCGTCACGTGCCTATCGGCGACTAACCCGACTTCTTCTCAAGCTTCGCCCAAGTATCCTTCAACCCCACGGTTCGATTGAAAATCAACTTCTCAGGCGTCGAATCCTTATCCACGCAGAAATACCCAACCCGCTCAAACTGGTACCGGGTCAACGGCGCCGCCGTCTGCACGCTCGGCTCAATCTTCCCCTGTTTCACTTCCAGCGAGTTAGGGTTCAGCCGCGCCGTGAAGTCGCGCGTATCGTTCTCCTCGTCTTCCGTCGCCTTATCGTCGGGCAGAAACAACTCGTTATAGAGCCGCGCTTCAAAATCCAACCCATGCGCCGCCGAAACCCAATGAATCGTCGACTTCACTTTGCGCCCGTCCGGAGCATTGCCGCCGCGAGTCGCGGGGTCGTAAGTACACCGCACCTCCACTACTTCCCCCGTTGCCGGGTCCTTCACCACACTCGTGCAAGTGATCAGGTACGCATAGCGCAACCGCACCTCGCGCCCCGGCGACAGCCGGTAATACTGCTTCGGCGGATTCTCGCGGAAGTCCTCGCGTTCGATATAAATCACCTTCGAGAACGGCGCCTTACGCGTGCCGGCCGCGGGGTCTTCCGGATTGTTCACCGCGTCCATCTCTTCGACAAGATCGTCGGGATAGTTCTCGATCACCACCCGAATCGGATCGACAACAGCCATCACTCGAGCGGAGCGTAAATTGAGATCCTCACGCAAGCAGTGCTCGAGCAGCGAGTATTCGATAATGCCGTTGGTCTTCGACACGCCGATGCGCCCGCAGAAATTGCGGATCGCTTCCGGACTATAGCCGCGGCGGCGGATACCGGAAAGCGTGGGCATCCGCGGATCGTCCCATCCGGCGACGTGACCCTGCTCCACAAGTTGCAGCAGCTTGCGCTTGCTGAGCACAGTGTTTGTCAGGTTCAGGCGATCGAACTCGATCTGCTGTGGATGGTGGATGCCAAGCTGCTCTACGTACCAGTCGTAGAGCGGGCGGTGGTCTTCGAACTCCAATGTGCAGATCGAATGGGTGATGCCTTCGATCGAGTCGCTTTCACCGTGCGTGAAGTCGTACATCGGATAGATGCACCACTTGCTGCCCGTCCGGTGATGGTCCGCATGCAGGATCCGGTACATCACTGGGTCGCGCATGTTGAAATTCGGCGACGCCATGTCGATCTTCGAGCGGAGCGTGCGCGATCCGTCCGGAAACTCGCCTTTCCGCATGCGCTCAAACAGGTCGAGATTCTCTTCGACGGACCGGTTGCGGTAGGGGCTCTCCTTGCCCGGTTCCGTTGGCGTTCCGCGGTATTGCCGGATCTGTTCGGCCGTCAGATCGCACACGTAAGCCTTGCCGGCTTTGATCAGTTGAATAGCCCACTCATACAGTTGGTCGAAATAGTCCGACGCGTAGAAAAGCCGGTCTTCCCAGTCGAAGCCGAGCCACCGCACGTCTTCCATGATCGACTCAACGTACTCCGTCTCTTCCTTGCATGGATTGGTGTCGTCGAAGCGTAGATTGCACTTGCCGCCGAACTCCTGCGCGAGCCCAAAATTGAGGCAGATACTCTTGGCGTGGCCGATATGCAGATAGCCGTTCGGCTCCGGCGGGAACCGTGTGTGAACCCTGCCGCCATACTTCCCGGTCTTCAAATCGTCAAGGATGATATCCCGTATAAAGTTCGACGGACGCGGTGGTTCCTGTTTGGAGACACTACCCGCGTCAACGGCATTCGTGGACATACTTCCAGTATAACGAGGGACCCTTTGGGGCCGCGCAAATGACGCAGGCTCAATGATATATAGTCAATCGAGCATGTCCGTGAACCTCACCCTTCGCGCTGCCAAACGAGCGGATCGCAGCGAGATTGCAGACCTGATTTGCGCCTCCTTAAACTGCTGGTACGTCGCCCATGGGGGCTCGGCAATCTTCCCTGGTGGTCCCGCCGATGCCGATGTCTTCTTCGACGTGTATGACGCCCTGGAGCCTGGCAATTGTGTGGTGGCCGAAAACGCGAGCAACGGGCGGCTGGCCGGTTCGTGCTTCTATCATCCGCGTCCGGCGCACGTCTCGCTCGGCGTCATGAACGTGCACCCTGACTACTTCGGGCAAGGCATCGCGCGGAGCTTGCTGCAGTTCATCATCGACTTCACGGACAAGGGCGGCTACCCGGCGCTGCGGCTGATATCAAGCGCGGGCAACCTGGATTCGTTCTCGCTCTACAACCGGGCCGGATTCTTCCCACGAGCGGTGTATCAGGACATGGTGCTCGACGTTCCGGCCGATGGACTGAAGCACACTGCGCCGGGCATGAACCGGATCCGCGAGGCGGCCGAAGCCGACGCACCGCGTATGGCGGCTCTCGAGCGGGCAGTGAGCGGCGTCGAGCGTGGCGGCGATTATGCATTCTGCATTCGCAACCAGAACGGCTTCTGGCGCGCGTCTGTGTACGAAACCGAAGCCGGTGCGGTCGCCGGCTATATGATCGCCTCGACACACCGTGCGCTGAACATCCTGGGTCCCGCAGTGGCGGTATCGGACGAGGCAATGGCCGCGCTGCTGTTGCACGAACTCGATCGTCACCGCGGACGCACGCCGCTGTTCATATTGCCGTGCGATCACCCTCAGTTGGTCCGGCAAGCGTACACCTGGGGTGCGCGCAATGTCGAGCTGCACGTTTGCCAGGTGCGCGGAACCTTCCAGCCGTTCCAAGGTGTCGTCTTGCCGACCTTCTTGCTCGAAACCGCCTGACGCGATAACCATAGAGAGAACATGCCCCAACCAAACCTTGCCCGTGCCGCCGACAGTACGCTGGTGATCGTCGACATCCAGGAGCGCCTCGCCGCCGTCATGGCTGCGCGCGAAACTGTCATCGCGAAGACAGCCCTGCTGATCGAAGCCGCCACACGCCTCGCCGTACCAATCGTCGTCACCGAGCAGTATCCCAAGGGCCTGGGCCACACCGAGCCGCAACTTAAGGCCGCGCTGCCAGCCGTCGCCAAAGTCATCGAAAAGACCGCCTTTTCCGCCTGCGGAGCCTTGGTACTGGAGCGGCCCCAAGTGATCGTCGCCGGGATGGAGTCGCATGTCTGCGTCCTGCAAACGGCACTGGAACTTACCGCCGCCGGCCGGCAGGTGTTCGTCGTGGCCGATGCTGTATGTTCGCGCGCGGAGTCAAACTACCTGAACGCGCTCGCACGGATGCAGCAATCGGGCGTGATCATAACGAACACGGAATCGCTGATATTCGAGTGGCTCCGCGACGCATCGAACGAACACTTCCGCCCACTCTCGAAGCTCATCCGCTGAGGTCCCGCCATGATTCTTTCCTGCCTCGTTTGCGATGCCGCCGAGGAGTTCGCGCCCTTTCTGTACGGATGCCCGCTTTGTGCCGATGAAGGCAGACGGGGCGCCATGGTGTGCCGCTATCCGGACACGAGGCGAGTGGACCTCCGCGACGATTCCAAACCCGGACTCTGGCGCTATCGCGGCTTGCTGCCTCCCGTCGAACCGGTCTCTCTGCACGAAGGCAATACTCCGCTAATCCGCATCGGTAACCTGTATCTGAAGAATGAGACCGCGAACCCGACGTGGTCGTGGAAAGACCGTCCGGGGACTGTCTCGATTTCCGTAGCCCGCCACTTCGGGTTCAAGGAAACCGTCGCTATCTCGACCGGTAACCACGGTAACTCGGTATCGGCTTACTCCGCGGCCGCGGGCCTGGGATGCACCATCTACTGTAACCCCGAAGCGCCGGACCTCCAGTTAGCTCTAATGTCCCGCTACGGTTCGCGTGTGTTTCGCACCGCGAACGCCAATCCGCTCGTCCATGACATGGTGAAGTGCGGTGGCGTGTTCCCCGCCTCGATCGTCTGCCCGATGGGCGGTTTTGCCAATCCCTACGGCATCGAAGGCTTCAAGACGATAGCGTTTGAAATCGTGGACCAACTCGGCCGCGCGCCGGACCGTGTGTTCGTTCCCGCCGGTTCCGGCGACGGCCTCTACGGTATCTACAAAGGCTTCAAGGAACTGGCCGAGTTAGGGGTTACTGAGCACGTCCCCAAGATAATCGGCTGCCAAGCCACTGGGGCCGCCTGTTACGCCAAAGCCATCGAGCAAAATGCCCCGCGCCCGATCCACATCGACAATCCCCGCACCATCGCCCTGTCGATTGCCGAAGAGATCGGCGGCTATCCCGCGCTGTGGGCCATACGCGATACGGGTGGCACGGCCATCGCGATCGGCGACGAAGCAATCGACCAAGCTGCCCGGGAATGCACGCGCGCAGGTTACGCCATCGAACCGGCCTCGGCTACTTCTGTCGCCGTAGCGATGTCGTTACCGCCCGCCCCTAACGAAACATGGGTCGCCATCGCCACCGGCGCTCTCGTCAAATGGCCGCCCCTCATCACACGTGGGTTCACAATGCCCGATCTGCTGCCGCCGCTCACCCCAACATCGACCTGAACGCGTAAACCGCAGCCCCAACGCACGCCAGCATAACTATGACGAACACCACGATCTTCGCCCTGCGGTGCGCTCCCCAGACGCTACGCAGTTCGTATTGGGGTTCATTGGCGTGCCAGCCGCGCTGCTGCTTCGCCGCGCCAACCGTTGTTGCGGGCAAAGCCCGGCCGGCAGGCTCGCTCTTCGGGTTCTCACGCCGAAACATCCGTGACATGAACTGTTTGTATTACGCCGACGGCTGCGACCGCTGGGTCGCGTAACGGTCCAGCAGATTCTGCAATCGAGCGACAAGCGATTTCGAAGAACGTAATTCCTCCGCGTCCACCCGGTAGCCCGGCATCTTCGGGTCGATAAACTCGCGCCGGAATAACTGGGCGGAAGCGAGCGAATGCAACAATTTCAACTCCTCGATGCTCAGCGAAAGCGTTGCGCGTACTGGTGCCGTAGAATGGGCCATATCAGCGCCGCGACAAACCCAGACGAAGCGCCCGTTGCGCGATCGCAGCCTTCGCTTGGCATTCTGACGATTGTTGGCATTCGAGCACGGCAACCCTCCTTTGGGTATGCGGGTTTGCCTAAGAGGATAGGAACGACCCGCTGCCTTAGTGCAGCGGATCACTGCCGAACATAATTGTCCTGGCGCATCCCATTCTCCGTCAGCGCTCTATAACTTGTCAACTTTCAGATACTTAGCGCGAATTTTGGGGCGCTTCGGCTAAACCGGTAGCTCGAATCCTTTCCGCGGCGTCCGGTCGAGCATTCCTTGCGCCTCGCTGTCGTTCGGAAACCGTTCGTTCGCGGGGTCCCACTGCAACCGCCGATCCAGTTGCCGCGTGATGTTCAGGATATGCGCGAGCGAGCAACTCCGGTGGCCGATCTCCACATGGGCGGACGGTTTCGCGCGCGTCTTCATGCAATCGAGCCATTCCTGCATGTGGTACTGCGCCTGCCATTGCGCGCGCTGCCACTTGTCGACTTCTTCCTTGGGCGGCGTCTCTTTGATCAGCCCGGCGGGATCGGTACGGAAGTTGTTCCGCGTAATCTCGATCCGCCCCTTCTCGCCCACAAAAATCGCGCCGCCGTTGATCTCACCGGCCGGAAGTTCCAGGCGCACCGTCACGCCGTTCGCGTACCGGAACGCCAGCGCATGGGGCGACGTCCCCGCCAGCGGCCGCAACTCGACCGGACCAGTCTCATCCATCCCAAGTGCGCACTGAATTTGGTCGAGCCCATGCGCGCCCCAGTTCGTCATCTCGCCGCCCGAGTAATCGCGCCAACCCATCCAGCCTCGCAACAGCTTCTCGTGATACGGGCGATAAGGCGTCTGGCCCAGCCACTCGTTCCAATTCAAATCGGCCGGCGCCGGCTGTTCGCCTAAATCGGCCGGGATCGGCTTGGAACTCGTGTAATTCGTGCCCTGGACAAAGTGCAACTTGCCCAGCCCACCATTGCGCACAAACGCGCACGCCACCTGGTTCATCGCCATCGACCGCTGCTGGCTCCCCACCTGAAACACCCGCGAATAGCGGTTCACGGCGTTCACCAGTGCGCGGCCTTCCGTAACATATAGCGTCAGCGGCTTTTCGGCATAAACGTCCTTGCCCGCCTGACACGCCATCACACAAACGCGGACCCGCTGATGGTCGCCGGTCGCCACGATTACCCCGTCAATATCTTTCCGGTCGAGCAGCCGCCGGAAATCCTGATGTAATTCCCACGACGCCTTGCGCTTCGCCGCGGACTCTTCCGCCCGCCGCATGTTGCAGTCCGACGCCGTAACAATCTGCGCTCCCGGCGGCAACTGGTCGATCAGCAGATTCCCTCGTCCCCCAGTCCCGATAATCCCCACACGGACCCGATTAGACGGAGCCGTCTGCCCCGCCCGCCCCAACACCTGCGATGACAAAAATAACGGAGCTACTCCCAACACGCGACGTCGATCCCTGTTCATTTGGATAGTCCTTATGCAGCAACTATTCTAGGACTGATCGGAAATTCCGCTACTGCTCGACCCGCAGGCCTGATCGCTCGAAACGAGGTACCCAGTTGCCCCCAACTTTCTCCATACTGCGCATCCGTAGGGGAAAGCAACCAAGTTGAGGAGCCAACCAGACTGTCATCCGTTCGTGTCCGTAGCTCCACTCGCGAACCCTTGTGTCATATCCAAGGATCGTTTCACCTAATCTGCTCTCCACTCCAGGACCGAAACAGTCGCCCACCGGCAGGGTGGCGGCTTCCGTGCTCATTCTTGCCAATCCCCGAATCGGTTCCACGATGTATTTGAACAGGACAAAACCTAGAATGTCGAGCGACGTCCGGATCGCACTGCGCCCTGGGTGGCCGGGATAGTGGTGCGACAGCGTCAATTCTCGCCGGTGGACCATATAGGAGGTGACATAAGACTGCTGCATCCCCGATGACACATCGGGCGGGTACTGTTGTAGCTCGGAGTGGACCCAATAGGGTAAGCCTGCTCCGCGATACCACCAGTCTTGCGCGAAAACTGCTGTTGCGGGAATCAGCAGCAATAACAGGACGATTACTGCTACGCAGACGGTAACCGGCCGCCACGATTTCATGGGGACACCTCCTGTCCGCTTATTTATAGACCTTTTTTCAATCCAGGTCAAAGCCCGACTCATAACCCGCGAACAATTCCCGTAACTCCGCGTTCTGCTCCTGCTTCCGCAAGAAACAACTTCCGATCGCCAACGAGTCCAGTCCCGTCCCCAGAAAGCACCGGAACGCGTCCTGCGGCGTCGTCACCAGCGGTTCCCCCCGAACATTGAAACTCGTGTTCACCAGCACGGGACAGCCGGTATGCTCTCCGAAGCGCATCAACAGATCGTGAAATCGCGGGTGATCGTAATGATTGACCGTCTGTACTCGCGCAGAGCCGTCCACGTGTGTCACCGCCGGCATCAACCCCCGCCGCCGCTCGGCCACCGGACAAACCAGCAGCATATAAGGACTGTCCCGATCGAGTTCGAACCACTCCGGCAGAAACTCACGCGGAACGGCCGGCGCGAACGGGCGGAACGTCTCCCGGTGTTTCACTTTTTCATTTAATCGCGCCTGCATCGCAGGCGAGCGCGGGTCCGCCAGAATCGACCGTGCGCCTAGCGCCCGCGGCCCGAACTCCATCCGTCCCTGAAACCATCCCAGTGCATCGCCTCGCGTTAACGACTCCACGCATGCCTCCAGCAGATGGTCGTCCGTGAGCACCTGAAACCGTGCGCCTTCCCCATAGAGATAACGCTCTATCTCCGCCTGCGTGTAATCCGGACCAAGCAGCGCACCTTGCATCGCGTCCCGATAAGGCGTATGGCGCGCCGAACAGACGGCCAGCGCGGCCCCGAGCGCTCCGCCGGCATCCCCTGCCGCCGGTTGTATCCAGATATCGTCAAAGATTCGTTCGCGGAGCAACCGCCCATTCGCCACCGAATTCAAAGCGACGCCCCCCGCCAGGCACAGATGGGCCATTCCGGTTTCCTGCCGCAGCGGCCGTGCGATCTTCAGAACGATCTCTTCCACCACGGCTTGAATTGAAGCGGCACAGTCTTTATAATGCTGGTTCAACTCACACTGCGGAGACCGCGGCGGCCCGCCCAGTAAGTCATCGAACCGCGCATTAGTCATCGTCAGGCCCGTAGTGTAGTTGAAATACTCGAGGTTCAGGCAGAATGAACCGTCCGGCCTCACATCCACTAAGCTCTCGAATATCTTCGCCTTGTAAATGGGCCGTCCGTACGGAGCAAGTCCCATCACCTTGTACTCGCCCGAATTCACCTTGAATCCGCAATAGTAAGTAAACGCCGAATAGAGTAACCCCAGCGAATGCGGAAAATGAATTTCCTTGTGTATTTCGACCGATGCGCCCCGGCCGATTCCCGCTGACGTAGTAGCCCATTCGCCCACGCCATCCATTGTCAGAATCGCCGCCTCGCCAAACGGGGAAGGGAAGAACGCACTCGCCGCATGCGATAGATGATGCTCCGTGAAGCGCAAGCGCGAAGGATCGAACGACCCATCGATAGCACGCAGTTCCTTCGTCAGCAGATCCTTCTGAAAAAGCTTCTCCCGCAGCCAAACAGGCATCGCCATTCGGAACGACCGAAAGCCCCTCGGCGCGAACGACAGATACGTTTCGAGCAACCGTTCAAACTTCAGAAACGGTTTCTCATAAAACGCTACCGCGTCTAACTCGCTCAACCGCGCACCCGCGCGTTCCAGGCAGAACCGAATTGCCGCTGCCGGGAACGACGCATCGTGCTTGCGCCGCGAAAACCGCTCTTCCTGCGCGGCCGCGATAATCATGCCATCGTCCACCAGCGCGGCGGCGCTGTCGTGATAAAACGCGGAAATGCCGAGAACGCGCACCTTAGAACAGAGTGTAGATGAACGGTGCCAGCGCCGAGCCCTGCGCAAACACCAGCAGCACCCCCACAATCAGCAGCGTCACAATAATCGGCAGCAGCCACAGCTTCTTGCGTGTGCGAAGAAACGCCCAGAGTTCAGCGACAATCGACATGGCGGTATGGAGTTAAAACTGTCGTGTAAACGAATCGGCTTCGGGACCCGGTGGCACTCGCGCCAGCCAATACGAAGGTCGATCCGGTTCCGGCTTGCGAATCAACGACAACCAGCCCGCGCCGCGTGCAATAAACCCCGCCGGTGTAATAAGGCCGTAAAAAACTATGGCCATGATCATCGGATTGGTCACGCGTCCAAGCAGCAGCGCAAGCCGCGTCCAAAAAGCGTTCAGCGGAGCCAGTTGATTCGGAACCAACGCGGCCGCCAGCAGAAACCCTGCCGCAACCGCCAAAAAAGGCGCACGCACGTGAGCCCCGTACCGCAAAGGCCACAACGCGAGCGCCGCCCATGCAACCGCCATCACCAACCCGAACGTGCGATTGGCAGACGAAGTGGGACGCGAACCCGCGCGGGCGTACGATTCGTGAAAATTGGCAGGGGGCATCTTAGCCTGAACCCTCCCATCGTAACCGACGAAGAAAATCAACCCACCGCCACCTAAAAGTCGATGCGCCCCCGGATCTCGATCCGCCGGGCCCTCCCGCCATCGCGCAAATTGCTGATCACGCCAACGTTGGCCGGCGCGGAAATGTTAGCCGCCGGCTTAGCAAAATTGGGGTGATTGCCCAGGTTCGTGGCCGCGGCCGTAAGCGTGAACTTCCAGCGCTCCGTGATCGCGAAGCTCTTCGCCAGCGACAAGTGCTGCATGTTATATCCGGGACCCTCCAGCACATTAGTGCCGGAATTGCCGAACCGTCCAGCCGGCGGCGCAACAAAGCACTTCGGGTCGAACCAGCGCGTAACCGTGCGCTGTTCCGGCGGCAGGTTGCCGTCGCAGATTCTATCGGGCCGGCCGCCGACGGTGTTCGTATTCGATGGGTCAGCCCCGCCAAACGTCGGACCGAAGAACTGGCCTGTCTCGAAATACCCGATCCAGTACAACTGCCACCCGCCCAACGCATAATCCACCGGACGCGGAGCGTTTGCCAGTAACTTGCGGCCTTTTCCGACCGGAACTTCCCACACCGCGTTCACCACCACGCGCTGCCGCGGCGTAAACCCGTCGCGTTCCCAAAACAGCGGAGCATACGGATTCTCCAGGTTCTGCGTGTTGTCGTAGTTAGAAGCCAGCGACCAGTGGCCATTAAACGTCAGCGAGCCGACGCGCTTATTCAGTTCCACCGTCATCGCGTTGAACTTTTGCTGGCCATCGTTGCGATAGTAAGTCGCGCCCGTGAATTGCGGATACGGCCGCCGCGCCGCTGTGAACGGAATCAGGCTCGGTTGCGGCTTGTTGATTCCGATCGCATAATTCATTCCCTTGTTGCGCGAACCGACATACGATACGCGCACGCCGATATTCTTAAGCTGGCGTTCAACAGTCAGGTTGAACTGGTGAATGCGGCCGTTATCTACCTGCATCGGATAACCGGTCACGGTTTGCGAAGGAATGTTCGCATTGGCCAGCGATGCCGGAAACGGATTCGGCATCTGGAACAGCGGAACGCCGTTCTCAACAACGTTGTTATAGGTCTCGCTGATCTGAAACGGTCCGCCACCCTGCACGCGCTGATATCGGCCCAGCGTTTCCGTGTAGATACCGTAACCGCCGCGGAGTACCCACTTATCCGTAACCCGATAAGCCGCGCCGAACCGCGGGGCGAAGTTACCCTTGTCCGGCTTCATCCGCACATCGCCGGTCACGATTGGAATATTCTTCGGGTATAAGGCGCTAACTTTTCCTTGTGTGTCCGCCGGAATGATCACTTGATTTGCCGTCGGGTCCCAGTTCAGCATCAGGCCGTCTTTGTAAGCCGGAGAACCGAAACGGTCCCAACGGATTCCTAAGTCCAGGGTCAGGCGGCTGGTGGCCTTAAACGAATCCGTGATGTAGACGCCAAACTCGCTGTCGGTAAGCGTACGGTCCACCAGCGGGTCCAGTCGTGTGCTGGCAAACGGGATGCCGAGCAGAAAATCGGAGTAGCCGTAATTCGAGAACCGTCCGTTGAAGTTGAATACTCCGTAAGTGCCTTCGGGGACGCTACCGTTAAACCGCGACTGCGGCTTATACTCGCCACCCATCTTGATCACATGCTTACCGCGCGACCAGGTGAGCGAATCGGCGATACCCCAGTTGCGATCGTCCTGAACCACGCCGCCGAACCGCTGTTGCAGCGTCGGATAGCCCGTAATATCCATGCGCGGAAAACCCATCGCCGAAAGATTGCGCGAGTTGACGCCTTGAAGTCCAAGTTCCTTCACTGCTTCGTCGCCCTTAAATGGCGTCACGTTGTACAACGTATCCCCGTCCGTCACCTTTTCCTGATACATGCCGACGCGAACCGTATTCACCAGCGACGGAGAAATGATATACGTGTCTTCGACGACAAAGTGTAGGTTCCACCGCTTCCGCGTCCATGAGAACGTCGGATAGCTACTCGGCAGCACGTATAAGTCGCGGTTCTCAATCATGCGGCCCATCAGGCGATTCTTGTCAGAGAAGTTATGGTCTACGCGCTGCGTGAAGTCCTGCCGCAGCGAGTAATCCGTCGGAAACGGAAAGAAGAATTCGTAATTATTACTGAGCTGGTCGGGACCTCCGCGGTTCGGAGCCGGTAGATACTTTCCATTCACCTTCTGCGCGATCGACGAAATCCGATTCGTAGGAATGATATTACCTGGAAACGGCCGTCCTGTCGTTGGATCATTGATGATTACGGGGTTCGATCCGGCGAGTAACTGGCTGAAGTCGCCGTTCCGCATGCGTTCCGTCGGCACCGTCGTCAAGTAGTACTGCTTGCTCGGAACTTTGAGAATATTCCCCGAAGCGTAGAAGAACGTCTTGTTCTTGACTATGGGCCCTGAGAGGCTCAGACTGGTCGTGTGGATCAACTGCTTCGCCTTGCGAGGCTCGAAGAACTCGCGCGTGCCGAGCGCGGAATTCTGGTGCCAGTACATCAGCCGCCCGTGAAACTGGTTGGTTCCCTGCTTGGTCACCATGTTCATGTAACCCACGCGCGAATACTCCGCCGTGTTGTTCACCGTCACCACGGTTACCTCTTCCACGTCCAAAATATCGTTTAGCTGGTTCACCGCGCCGTCGTTCGTGTGGCCGTCCTGCCCTTCCTGCACCTGGCGCGTATTCTGCCCCGCCCACTGCGAGCTCCACACACCGCTCGTCTGGTTTACCAGCGGCATCGTCGTCAAAATCAGGCTTGGGTCGAGCGTCGCTTCCGCGCCCACCCACGGCACGTCGCCATACTTCTGGCCGCTGATTGAGCCCTGGATGCGCGCGCTATCGGTTTGGATAACCGCCGCTCCGGCCTCAACCGTCACTTGCGTGCCCACCTGGCCGATCTCAAGCGTCGCGTTGATTCGCCGTATCTGGTTCGTATCCAGAACTAAATCGGCGACAAACTGTTTAAAACCTGTCGCGGTGATCGTTACTTTGTAATCGCCACGAACAAGGTCCGGAAATTCATAGTCGCCGTTATTGTTCGTCGTCGCCGACCGTGTTGCATTCGTGTTGACGTTCAGCACGCTCACCTGAGCGCCGGCCACCACTCCGCCTGTCGAATCGGTAACCGTTCCGCGCAAACTCGAAAGCGCCAGTTGCGCGAAAACCGGAGCGGCAAAAAGCGCCGATAAGCCCACTGCCCAGAATCGAAAATGCATAGACTTCTCCTCTGATACGTTATGAATGTTCCTCGCCACTCCGACCTGGAGTGCAGCCAGTATACATCAGGTCTCGACCCGCAGAACTGCCGCCCATTCCACACAATCTGGTCGCGAGGTCCATAATAGGTCAGAGACAACTATGGGCGCCCGTTTCCTTCTATTCCTCCTTCCTACCCTTACCCTTTTCGGAGCCACCACCCTCTGGGTGGCGCCCGACGGCCGTTCTGACGCGCCGGGTTCGCAGGCTCAGCCTCTGCCTTCCCTCGCCGCCGCCCGCGACAAAGTGCGCCAACTCCGCGCATCCGCAACCACCGGCGCCGTAACCGTTATGGTGAAGGGCGGCGTCTATCGCCTCAACGAGACTCTCGTGCTCCAACCGCAAGACTCCGACGTGAGTTACGTCGGCGCCCCCGGCGAGCGGCCCATCCTCAGCGGCGGCCGCGTCATCACCGGCTGGAAGAAGGCTGCCGGCAACCTCTGGACCGCCTCCACAAACCGGTATTTCCGCCAGATGTTCGTCAACGGCCGGCGCGCTCAGCGTGCACGAACCCCCACCAACGGCTTCTACCGCATTGTTGGCCAGAGTTCCCAGGACAAGCCGTTCCAACTCAAGTTCCGGGGCGACGACATCAAGGCCGAATGGGCCGGTAACCCCAATGTCGAAGTCGTGGCGCTGCTTTCCTGGGCCGAACTACGAATGCCCGTTGCGAGCGTCGACCCCACCGCCCACATCGCACGGCTCACCGTCAACCCGCAACCCTCTAACCGCGAAGCCGACGCGCGTTACTTCATTGAGAACGCCCCCGGCAGTCTCGACGCTGCCGGCGAGTGGCTGCTCGATCCCGCCGCCGGAACCGTATCCTACTGGCCCGTAACTGGTGAAGATATGACCCGCGCTGAGGTGGTAGCGCCTGGCCTGGTGCAGTTAGTCCGGTTCGACGGTAAGCCCGAAGCCGGGCAATTAGTGCGCAATGTCGTCTTCCGTAACCTCGACTTCCGTCATGCCGATTGGGCCATGCCCAAGGAAGGTTATTCGGAAACGCAGGCGGCAATGCTCGCCCCCACCGCAATCGAGGCCGTTGGAACCGATGGCGTGGTGTTCGATCGCTGCGTCGTCACCCAATCGGGCGGCTACGGCATCTGGTTCGGCCGCGGATCGAAGCGCAACCGCGTCACCGCATCGCAGATTTATGATATGGGGGCCGGCGGCGTCAAGATCGGCGAAACCGCCATCCGCGACGCGGAGGCGGACCATAGCTCAGATAACGTCGTCGCCGATAACGACCTCCATGGCCTCGGACGCGTTTATCCTTCGGCCATCGGTGTGTGGGTCGGCCAAAGTTACCGCAATCGAATCGTGCACAATCACATACACGACCTCTATTACACCGCTATCTCGGTCGGCTGGACATGGGGTTACGGCAAAACCCTCTGCCGCGAAAACATCATCGACTTTAATCACCTCCACCACATCGGGCAGAACATGCTCAGCGACATGGGCGCAATCTACACGCTCGGCATTCAGCCCGGCAGCACCATTCGCAACAATCTTATTCACGATGTCTACTCGTTCACCTATGGCGGGTGGGGCATCTATCCCGACGAGGGGTCAACCACCTTCCTCATCGAGAACAATATCGTCTATCGCACCAAGAGCGCCGGCTTCCATCAGCACTACGGCCGTGAAAACACGGTTCGTAACAATATCTTTGCCTTCGGCGACGAGTTTCAACTCATGCGCAGCCGCGAAGAGCCGCATATCTCGTTTACGTTCGAAGGAAACATCGTCTACTACGATAGCGGCGCGTTACTTGGCAGTAAGTGGACCGGCGATAAGTTCAAGATGGATCGGAACTTCTACTGGGATGCCCGCGGTGGTCCTGTCCTGTTCGACGGCAAAACGCTCGACGAGTGGCGTACCGCCGGCAAGGAAGCCAAAGGCATGATTGCGGACCCGCAGTTCGCCAACGCCTCAAACTACGACTTCCGCGTACTGCCAACGTCCCCCGCATGGAAGATGGGATGGAAAGCCATCGACATGTCGAAGGTTGGCCCCAGAACGTCGCCCGGCATCACGCCACGGTAAGAAACTCTTCTTCCTGCAACGAGCGGTTAATCGCGAAGCCTGCCTTGGCGCCTTCTGCGGCCGCCACGATTACCATCTGCACGTCGCGCGACGCGTCGCCCGCCACATACAGGCCCGGTATCTCCGTTCCCTCCAGGCGGTTTGTCCGAACGGTCCCTTTGCGGTTGAAAATGCAGCCCATCATTTTCGCGAGCGGACTCTGTTGGTGCTGCCCCGAAGAGAAAAACATCGCATCGCGCACGATCGACGTTCCGTCTCGGAACACGATTGTTTCGAGCTTTCCTTCCCGCCCTTCCAGCCGGGCAATCGGTTCCATCCGCACGTCGATGTTCTTGCGCCGCAGTCGCTGCGCCTCCAACTCGGGGATGCGCGTCATACCGTCGGTACATAGCACGACATCGGCGCTCCAGGTGGTAAGTGACAGCGCTAACCCCGCTCCGTTCTTGCCCCTTCCATAAACCGCGATCCGCTCGTCGCGATGTTCCCACCCGTCACAGTAAGGACAGTGATGGACCGACGTGCCGTATAGTGCCTGAATCCCCTTCACCCGCGGTAACTCGTCCTCCACGCCCGTGGCGAGCAGTAACTTCCGGCAGGTAATCTCCGTGCCGTTCGCAAGCGTAACCAGAAAGCCGCCGTCGGTCGTGCAGGTCCGCTTCACTTCGCCGTCGCACCATTCCACACCGTACGGTTTCAGTTGCTCGCATGCGACCGCGCGAAACTCCGCCGGTGGAACGCAATCGCGGCTCAAATATCCGTGCATCTCGCGCGCAAACCGGTTCCGCGGCCGCCCATGATCGCAAATCAGTACCCGCCGGCGGCAGCGCCCCAAAATCAACGCCGCACTCATCCCTGCCGGACCACCGCCAACGATAATAACGTCGTATTGCACTCGCTTGCCTTCATGCCTGTAATCCATGCAAGTAGACCGCCAACCTTGATACAGTGCTTCCATGCTCCACCGACGAGCGTTTTTCTCCACTGCCGCTTTGGCTGCCGCTACAGCCGCCGCACGCGCCTCCACCGACGGCCGTCCCCCCGTTACCAAGCCACGCGCCACCTCCGGCGACGCCGTCGAGCCGGACTGGGCCGAACGCTTAACGCTCACCGTCGGCGCCACCGATAAAGCGGACTTCGCCGGTTCCAATGAGAAGGTGCTCCAGGCTGCCGTCGACTACCTCGCCCGCATGGGTGGTGGCACGCTGAAGATCCTGCCCGGCACTTACACCCTGCGCAACGCCGTCTATCTCACTTCAAACATTAGAATTCAGGGCTCCGGTCTCGATTCCATCCTCGTCAAAGCGCCCTCCGTCACCTCCAATATCGCAGTCGACTCCGACTGGTACGACCAGGAGATTACACTCGAAGATGCCGCGGGCTTCCAACTCGGTGACGGCATCTGCCTCCGCGCCAAAAACCCCGATAACAACGGATCCACCGTGCTCAAGCGCACCCTGGTCGCGCGGTCCGGCAAACGGTTTAAACTCGACAAAGCCCTCCGCGAAAACATCTGGCTGCCCGGCAAACCCACCGTCTCCACTCTGTTTCCTATCCTTTCCGGTGAAAACATCGCGAACGTAACCATCGAGAACATTGCCCTCGACGGTAACAAGGCCCACAACGAAAACCTCGACGGAAATTATGCAGGCTGCATCTTCCTCCAGGACTGCAATAAGTTCGTCATCCGTGGCGTCACTGCCCGCAATTACAACGGCGACGGCATCAGTTGGCAGATTTGTCACGACGTTCTTGTCGAGAACTGCCACTCCCACGGCCATACCGGCCTCGGCCTTCACCCAGGCTCCGGCTCCCAGCGCCCGCTCATCCGCAACAACCGCCTTGTCGGTAACGACCAGGGCTTGTTCTTCTGCTGGGGCGTAAAGTACGGCCTGGCGGAAAACAATATCATCGAAAACAGTAAGAAATATGGCATGTCGATCGGCCACCGCGATACCGACAACATCATTCGCAACAACGTCATTAAGAACAGTGCCGAGGTCGGTATCCTCTTCCGCAAAGAGCGCGGCTTCGCCTACAACGCCCACCGCAACACCGTCGAGAACAATCAGGTGATCGATGTGGTGAAGGAAACTGGAGCCGGAATTGAGGTCATGGGCTTCACCCAGGACATCGTCATCCGCAACAACCAAATCCGCCAAACCGCGGCCGCTGCCCAACGGGTAGGCATCAGGCTCGGCGCGGATGCCGGTCCCCTCACCATGGCCGCAAACACGATCGAAGGCTTTTCCCAAGCCGTTCTCGACCTGCGCAAGAAGAGCTGAATGACCGTTTCCGCTCGGCTTCTCCTATTTTTCGCCTCGACCGAGAAATTTCGTTGAACCAACCCGCTGCGCGGTAGCCGTCTGCGCCAGCACCAGCGCCCGGACCTCAAGCATTCGGCGTCAGCAGGGGGTCATCGTAGAAGTGGTTGCCCCCAGGCAACCAGATCCCAAAGGCCTAACCTGGTATTCCCAAGGCGCTAAAACTGCAAAGAACGCAAAGAACGCAATGAGCGGCACTGGGTCAGCCGGCGGCTTCGGCCGCAAACCGCCGATAGCTTTGTAAGTCGCGCTTGCAGAGACGCACAAACTCGTGTTTCGGAATGGTGCTGGTGGACTTGCCGGTGTGGGCGCCGCCCAACTCTTCGTATTCCATGTGCAGTTGCACCGGACCTTCGAAATTGGCCTGCTTCAGCATCTTGAGGAATCCGGTGAAGTCGACCATGCCTTCGCCCAGTCCGCACCAGCGCGGGGCCCAGCCCTTGTCACCTTTCTTCCAATAGAAATCTTTAACGGCAATGCCGCGGGCGATGGGCGCGATCAGCAGTGTAGTGTTGATCCAGCCGCCGAGACCGCCTTCCACCGTGGCGTGGCCGATGTCGAGGTTGACGCCGACGGCGCCATGGTCGAGGCCGCGTAACACATACCAGATATCCCACATCGACGCGCCGAGTTGGTTCTTACCCGAGTGTGTGTGGTACATGGCGCAAACGCCGTGCTGCTTGTTCAAAGCGGCCAGGTCTTGGGAGCGGCGGTGGGCCTCGTCAAGCTGCGGTGGCAGGGGCTTGGCATAGTCGTAACGGAAGCCGCCCCAGCGGTAGCGTTTGATCCCGAGGGACGCCATGGCACGGATGACCGCTTCGGCATGCGGCGATTGCGGGTCGACGATATCGGTGGTCACCATGGGCACGGCCAGCCCGGCGGCCTTTACTTGTTCGACGGCTTTGGGCAGGTCGTCCGTAACGCGGGCGGGTTCGATGTGACCGCCTTTGCGGAGGGTGAGGTCCAACCCGTCGTACCCGATTTCCGCGGCCAGTTTCGCGGCATCGGAAATGGAGAGCCACTGGAAGTGCTTGGAGAATCCGCAGACAGGCATCTTAGAGGAGGGCAGTGCCGCCGTTGCAGCGCTCGCGGCGGTTGCGGCCAGCGTGGTAGAAAATATTCGACGGGTCATAACTCAGTCCATCCTTCCGAATCGGATCATCCCTTTTCCACCAGTTACTGCGTCCCAGCGGAGTACCCAGACAGAACTCGAACCTTCAGCGGCTGACGCGCGGGAGTCGCCTTCACGTTTAGAGTAGTGGAAAAACTCGCGCCGGGTGCAAGCCACAGCGGAGCCTCCATCACTTTCACAACCGGTGCGCCGGCGGGCACGGCGCATGACGTCACACCCGTAGCGCCGTCTACACCGGCATTAGCACCGAGGTTATCGACGGCGATCTCAAACGGCCCTCCGATCGCATGTGGCGACGTGTTTTTGATTGTCACCTTCTGCGCGGACTTCTGATTCGCAGCGGGGCTCACCTGCACCTGTACCATGGCTGAAACGTCTTTTGAGCAGAGGGGACCGTAGACCACCACCGCTTTCGACTGCGTCGGCACATACACCTTGCCGTTGGCCACCACAGGCGGGGCGAACTTGGTGAAGTCGCCGAGAGCGTCGCGCGCTTTATTGCTGTCGCTGTTATAAAGTTCTTTGGTAATGTCGGTCGCGAGGAAGGCGCGGAGCGTGCCGGGGGCGAGTCCGCCGTTCTTTCTCGATTCGGTGGTGACTCCCCAAACGATGCCGCTGGCGGGATCGGCGCCATTGGCTGACAACGACGGACCGCCATTCATCCCGGACTTGACTCCGCTCACCGCGGCGGGCGTTGTGTCGAACCGGCCGTCTGAAAACTTATACGCGTGTAGGACGTCGAGGCGATCCCAGACGTACAGCATGCCGTCGCTTTGACGCGTCCAGTAGGCGGTTCCAAGCGTCTGGGCGCAGTCCTTCCGCCCGCAGCCCTCGGTGGCTTTGAAGCGTTGGATCGGTTCGCCGTCCTTGCCTTCGAGCTTACCCATGGACTCGCGATTAATCAGGTAGATGACACCCTCTTTGCCGCCGGCGAACATCAGTTTGGAGTTCGGAATGAGCGTGACCCCGCCCGCGCTGATGTCGATGTTTTGCAGGAACAGGAACTCGTGATCGCGGGGGGTGAACCAATCCAGCCGTTTCAGGGTGCGCGGCGCGAACTTCAAGACACTGCTGCCGAAGTTGGTGACACCGTCGTACTTACCGCCGGCGGTCGCGATATAAATGTTGCCCGCGCTATCGCTGGGGATGCCGCGGCCGGCTTGCCAGATGCCGCCCTTGCGTCCCGTCGGTGTGGATTGAAAGACGGCGATGCGCTGCTTGAGGTCGCGCGCATTGAAGCTCTCGACAAAGCCTTCCTGCGACCAGTGTTGATCTTTCGGATCGGGCACGATGTTGGCGAACGCGATGTAGAGCACCTCATCGCGCATCAGCAGTCCGACTCGCTGGAGGCCACCCTTCACGTTCGTGAGTGTTTCGGCCCCGGCGAAGGGAAACGAGAGTAGCTGCGGCGAGTTGTACTTCGGCTTGCCGTCGTGAATGTCTAAGGCATGGACGAAGAGGTTCGACTCT
The DNA here is from genome assembly GCA_020846745.1 of Bryobacterales bacterium. Lineage (GTDB taxonomy): Bacteria > Acidobacteriota > Terriglobia > Bryobacterales > Bryobacteraceae > JADLDI01. The sequence continues at coordinate 35,873 of JADLDI010000067.1, forward strand.
TGCCCGTGCCGTTCCATGGTCACGGTGTAGAGCGTGCCGGAGGGTACGTCAATGAATGGTGTGGACAGAATGCCGTGGGTGACCGGTCCAATCCAACTGTCGCCAGGCGCCGGGGGGCCGAGCGTTCGGGACCAAAGCGGCTCAGTACGGGCCGGGTCGTCGGCATCGAAAGCGTAGACGGTGTTCGCCATGGTCGCCACAAACAGGACATTCCGGCGTTCGCCTGCGATGGTTACGCTCGGGATAATCAGCGGAAGGGCGTAAATACTGGCGTCCACATTCCGCGTAAAGAGTTTGCCGAAATGGGCGGGGTTCACATTCGAAGGATGGAGGATCCATTCCTGCAGGTTCGCGCCCGTCCGTTCGTAGTCGTACTGCGACATCGGCACGGTGACCTGTGCGGCGAGCGGCCCATAGAGACCAAACAACACGGCGCACACACTCATTGCAAACATGTAACGAGAACCTGTCATAAACCCCTTCAGAGCGATTGGCGCTTTGGGTGCGCCCCTCTCTAGGAGGGTACTATAGCCGGCCTTACTCCCTCAGCCAGGCGTCCAGTTGGGTGGTCACTTGTGCGAGACGCTCCGGACTCTGGATCAGGGATCGCACCCCGTCCGGACCGTAGTGCTGATACAGCAAATCGACCGCCAGCATAGCCGTGGCGTACGCGATCTGCGCGTGATGGGCGCTCATGCGGGCGAAGGTCTGGCCCATGGTCCCGAGTGACGGTAATTGGTGGGTGCGTGCCATCTGCTTGATAACGGCAATCTGGCTCGTGGGCAACGTCCGGCCCGAGAGCTTCTGTGCCAAGCCCTCGTGGAACCAGGCGGGCCAACTGCCCGTTTGGGCGAGACAAGCGTGAACGATCTCGTGGGCGAAGGTCTGGCGCGTCTCTTCGCCGGGCGTGGGTTCGAGCAATGCCACACGGATGCGCCCGTCGTACTGCCCTCCACTCCATTCGGCCGCGCCGGCGGCCTTCAGGTATGCGTCGCGCGGTTGGATGATGGCGGCAATGCGCTCTTCCGACCGGCAACCTAAGAGTTCGGCCACACGGGCCCATTCCGAGTCGAGAACGGGAACGAGGCTCCGGGCCTGGTCGGGCGTGACGGACCGGTCGTCGTAACGAAAGCTGAACCGCATGCCGATTAGCTGCTGCGAACTCCGGTCGGCTGCGAGTTCCTGCTGCGCCTGTTTCAGCAACCGCTCTACCACGGGGCTGTGTGCCATCTCGAGCGATTCCTGCCAGTAGGCGATCGCGTCGCGGATACGGTCGCTTTGCCGGGCGGCCTGTCCCGCCAGCGCCAGCACGGTGGCATCGCGGCGATTGGCGCGGAGCACCGCCTCGAGGATCGCGAGCGCCTCGCCATTCCGGTTCTGCTGCAGGAGCCCCATCGCCTTCGATACCGCATCGGGCCCCACGCTACCAGCCGGACCCGCCGGAGGACGAGGCCCGGCCGCGGGCTCGGTTGAGGCAACGCTTCGCGCTTCGGCGCGAGCACGTTCGTATTCTTCGCGGCCGTTGACGGCGCGTGCCGGAACATAACCCTCGGTGCTATGTCCGTCGTGCTGCACCACCACCTTAAAGCAATCGCCCGCTTCCCCGGCCACGGAGAAGCGAATGTCGACGGCCTCGCCAGCCGCGAGTTTGCGGACCAGGCCGGCGTCGGGGTGGCAGGCGTCGCGCAAGTCGGCTGCGCTGTTGAGGGTAGAAAGCGAGAGCAGGACAACCGCAGGCAGGCCCATGCCACCAGCGTACGCGCTATTCAGGCCGGAATCTCTCGGGTGAAACCCTTACCAGCCGTGCCGGAGTTTTTCCCAGGAGTCGTGAAGCTCTTCGGGTAAGACGCGGGTTTCGCCAACGGTGGTCATGAAGTTGGCATCGCCGGGCCAGCGTGGCAGTACATGCAGGTGGATATGTCCGGCAACACCCGCACCGGCACAGGCGCCGATGTTCATGCCGAGGTTGATGCCGGGGGCGCGGTAGCGTTCGCGGAGCAGGGCCTCCGCCCGCTGAGCGAGGCGCATCATTTCCGCGGCGGCTTCGGCGTTCAGTTCTTCTAACGTTGGGACATGCGCATACGGGGCGATCATCAGGTGACCATTCGTATACGGATACAGGTTCAGCAGGACGTAGTTATGCGCGGCACGATGAAGAATAAGGTTCTCCCGATCGCGCGTATCTACATGCTTTTCGCAGAAGATACAGCCCTGTGTGGAAGGGGTGCTTGAGATGTAGCGGAAGCGCCAGGGGCTCCAGAGACGGTCCACGGGTCGGGTCCGTCTATGGCTTAATCGATCGATTCGTCGTCGCCGTCGTCGTCATCGAAATCGCCGGCATCGCCGCCGTTCACCAGGTCTTTCAATTCCTTCGACGGCTTGAAGTACGGGATCCGTTTGGAGGGCACTTCCACACGTGCACCCGTCTTGGGATTGCGGCCGATGCGCGACTGGCGCTGACGCGTGCGGAAGCTGCCAAAACCACGGATTTCGATCTTGTCGCCGGTCCGCAAGGAACGCACGACGCTGTCGAAAATCGCTTCGACAATCACTTCCGAATCCTTGCGGGTCATCTCGACAACCCGGCTTACTTCTTCGATCAAATCCGCTTTGGTCATGCTCCGCTGATCTCCGTCACGCACCTAAGTCCTTATCCTACCATGATGTGCGAGAAAAACTGGTGGCTACGACTCTTCCCGGGTGGGACGCCGGGAGTGAATCACTTCTTCAATAGTCGATGTAGCGGCAGCCGCGTGGCGGTGATAGTCTTCGAGGCGCGTGCGCTCCTCGTCCTCCGCCACGGCGCGCAACGAGAGGCCGATCTTCTTATCGGACTCGATCATCTTGATGATCTTGAAATCAAGTTCGGCGCCGACGGGAAGGGGCGGCTCGTCTTTCGCACGGGTGGCGCCCATGGGAATCTCCGAGTTGTGGCACAAGCCCTCGACACCCGGGGCGAGTTCGACAAACACACCAAACGAGGCGGCACGCGAGACACGGCCTCTGACGATATCGCCGGGGTTATGGGAATGGAAGAAGCTCTCCCAGGCGTCGGGCTGCAACTGTTTGATACCAAGACTCAACCGGCGATTATCGGGATCGATGCCGAGGATCACGGCCTGGGTCATCTGCCCTTTTTTTAGCACTTCGGATGGATGCTTGACGCGCTTGGTCCAGCTCATGTCCGAAATATGCACCAGGCCGTCAATGCCTTCTTCAATTTCAATGAAGGCGCCGAAATCGGTCAGCTTGCGAACCCGTCCTTCCACCACCGACCCAACGGCATAGCGTTCCGCGACCGTGGTCCAGGGGTCGGCCTCGAGCTGCTTCATGCCGAGCGACACCCGATGCATCTCGGGCTTCACTTCCAGCACCACGCATTCCACCTGATCGCCCACCTTTACCACCTTGGACGGGTGCTTCATGCGGCGCGACCAAGTCATTTCCGATATATGGATGAGACCCTCGACGCCGGGTTCGAGTTCGACGAACGAGCCGTAGTCGGTAATACTGACCACGCGCCCAATGACGCGGCTGCCGATGACGTAGCGCTCCACCGCCGTGCTCCACGGGTCCGGGTTCACCTGCTTCATCCCGAGCGAGATGCGCTCGCGATCTTTGTCGAACTTCAGGACCTTGACGGTGATCTCGTCGCCGACGTGCAACACTTCCGCCGGATGCGTGATGCGTCCATACGAAATGTCGCTGACGTGCAACAGGCCATCAATACCGCCAAGATCGATGAAGGCGCCGTAGTCCGTGAGGTTCTTCACCGTTCCCGTGACCACCGAGCCTTCACTCAAATGTTCGAGCGTGGAAGACTTGCGCGCGTTCGTCTCTTCTTCCAGAGCGGACTTGCGCGAAACGACAACGTTGCCACGGCGGCGATTCAGCTTGACGATCTTGACCGCGAGGTCCTGCCCTATCAGCGCATCCGCATTATGGACCGGCCGCACGTCCACCTGCGAACCAGGCATGAAGGCGATGACACCGACATCGACGGAGAGGCCGCCTTTGGTGCGTCCGAGAACGCGCCCTAAGACTGGTAAATTCTCGCGGTAGGCGGTTTCGAGCGTGTCCCAGCTACGCAGGCGCACCGCCCGGTCGTGGGACAGCATTATGTATCCCTCGACCGGTTCGGCCTGACGATCGATCATCACATCGACCGAGTCGCCGGGCTTCACCGTCACTGTGCCATCGGGCGATTCGAACTGAGCGCGGGGTACAAGGCCCTCGCTCTTATAGCCGATATCGACGATCACTTCCTTATTTGTGATCTTTAGGACAGTCCCCTGTAGGACCTCTCCCTCGCCTGGCGGAGCGAAGTGTGAGTAATCGTCGAGAAGATGCTCTAAATCTTCCGAGTCGTTTTGGGGGGGGAACCCCGGAGTTATATCTTCCTGGTTGCTCGACATCGCCGAGTCTCCATTTACCACCGACCGATCACCGCATCCGCCAGAAACTCAGCGCCACGAGACACTACCGACAAATCGTTGATAGATCGGTACTTCAGAACTATAGCAGATTGCCCTGGGATGTCAACCACAGCCAAACTCGCCCCTCCTCTGCCTGCTTCCACACTAGCAGAAAGGCGGATGGGCGGGTTAAATCGGAGCTCTATATCGCGTATACTATCCACTTCTTACTTATGCGCACAGTTGAACTGGTGGCCCGGCGCACGCTTGAGGTTGTCGAACGCCCGATGCTTCCGGATCCGGCGCCGGGAGAGGTTCTAGTGAGGATGCGGGCCGTCGGGATTTGCGGGTCCGATTTGCACTGGTATGAGGATGGGGGGATCGGCCACACCCGCGCCATCTATCCAATGGTGCTGGGTCATGAACCGGTGGGCGATGTGGTGGCCGTCGGCAAAGGCGTAACCACGCATACCGTTGGCGAGAAGGTCGCCATCGAACCCTCTGTCACCTGCGGCGAATGCGAGTTCTGCCGCAGCGGGCGGCCCAACAATTGCTGGAAGTGCGTGTTCATGGGCGGCACGCAAGCGCCTGGCTTCTTCCGCGAATATGCGCTGGTGCCGGCGCGCAACGCGGAACACTTCCCGCAGGGGATGGACTATCTGACCGCAACCCTGATTGAGCCCACCGCCGTAGCGGTCCACGTCTTTGAATTGACAGACTTCAGGCCAGGAGATACGGTTGCGATCCTCGGCTCCGGTCCCATCGGCCTGCTGCACGCCGTGATGTCGCGGCTGCGCGGGGCATCGGAGGTGATTATCGCCGATAAGGTGCCGCACCGGTTGCGGATCGCGCGGCAAATGGACAAGGCCATTCACACAATCGATACACGCACCGAGAGCCTGACGGAAAAGATTTTCGACCTGACGCACGGCCGGGGCGTGGACATCGTCTTTGACGCGGCGGGTGCGCTCGAAACGATCAACACCGGGCTCGCGATTGCGCGGCCGTCTGGACAGTATGTGCTGATCGGCCTGCCCACCGAGCATGTCCTTGCGCTCGACGTCCACACCGCCATGGCTAAGGAACTGCGCATTCAAACGGTCAAACGGTCGAATCACAAAGGAATGGAAGCGCTCGAGTATCTCACTTCGGGTAAGATCCCCGACGTGCTGATCACTCACCGTATGGCGCTGGAGCATACCGGCGAAGCCTTCGAGCTGCTGTCGCACTACCGCGACGGTGTGGGCAAAATCGTGATCGAATTATAAAAGAGCCTGTATGTCCGATAACTTCCTCGCGGTTGATCTAGGGGCCGAGAGCGGCCGTGTCATCCTCGGAAAGCTCGCCGGCGGCAGGCTGGAGTTAGAAGAACTGCACCGGTTCCCGAACCAGCCGGTACTGCTGCCGGCCGGGCTTTATTGGGACACCCTGCGCCTGTGGCACGAAATCCTGACCGGACTATCGGTGGCGGGGCGGACACGCCGGCTCGCCGTATCGGGTGTTGGCGTGGATACCTGGGGCGTCGATTTCGCGCTTTTAGGAGCTGATGGCGCGCTGGTCGACAACCCGCGGCACTATCGCGACGCGCGGAACAACGGCATGCTCGACAAGACGTTCAGTGTGCTCTCGAAGGAAGAGATCTTCGCGCAAACGGGCGTGCAATTCATGCAGTTCAACACGCTCTATCAGTGGCATGCGTTGAAGATGGCGTGGTCGCCCGCGCTGCAGGTGGCGCGGACCCTGCTGTTTATGCCCGACCTGTTTCATTACCTGCTAAGCGGCGTGAAGCGGGCGGAGTTGACCATCGCGAGCACATCGCAGTTCTATGGTCCGCTACGTGGCGATTGGACGCGGGAACTCTTGGGCGCGTTAAGGCTCGATCCGGAACTGCTGCCGCCCATCGTGCCCGCCGGTACGCTTCTGGGGCCCATTCTGCCCTATGTGGCCGACTACACGGGGCTTGCGCCGGATACCCCCGTCTATGCGACAGCGTCGCACGACACGGCTGCGGCCGTCGCCGCCGTACCCGCGCAGGATAACGACTGGTGTTACATCTCCTCCGGCACATGGTCGTTAATGGGCCTGGAACTCGAAGAGCCGGTTATTAATAACGACTCGCTGGAGCTCAACTTCACCAACGAGATCGGCGTCGAAGGCCGCGTGCGATTTCTCAAAAACATTATGGGTATGTGGCCCCTGCAGGAATGCCGCCGCGACTGGGCGCGCCAGGGTAGGGAATTCTCGTACGACGAGCTTTCGGCATTGGCCGCGGAAGCGCCGCCGTTTTTTGCGGTGATCGATCCCGATCGGTTCCTCGAACCCGGGCACATGCCGTTGCGCATCGCGCAGTATTGCGAGAGCACCGGCCAGACGGCGCCCAGCGAGCCAGGCACTTATGCCCGCGTTATCTTAGAAAGTCTCGCGCTCCGTTATCGTCAGGTGCTCGAATCGCTCGAGCGTGTAACTCGCAAAGCGATTCGCAAGATTCACATCGTCGGTGGCGGCTCGCGCAACGCCTTGCTCAATCAGTTTGTCGCTAACTGCACGGGACGGATGGTGATCGCGGGTCCCGCCGAAGCGACCGCCGCCGGCAACGTGCTTACCCAAGCCATGGGCGCACAGTTACTGCCCGGGTTAGAAGCTATCCGCGCCATCGTGCGCGATTCGTTCGAGGTATCGGTGGTAACACCGAGGTCGCGCGACGGGTGGGATAAAGCGTACGAGAAGTACTGCCGTTTGGTGGGGTAGCGGCGGGCCTTGCCGGCCCACACGGCTGGATTGCCGCCGCATGGGTTCGATATCATAGCGGCTGCGATGGATTGGAACGACGCCGCCGAAGATTTGCTCAATCAGATACTCATGTCGACACCTCTGCCCGTGAGGCAGCAGATCGAAGGCCAGATTCGCGGAGTGGCGGAGCAATTGGCGGAGTCGAACGGTAAATCGAGAATCAACACCAATACGGTTGTCGAAGCGTGGATCGAGTCTACGCCCGAAGCCTTACGCAGCGAACTGCCCCGGCAGATGGAACGTCTTGGACTCGATCCATACGAGTACGAACACCTGCTCGGCGAAATCTGAGAGAAGGACCACACAGTGATGACTCGCCGGTACTTTCTGCCTGCCCTTGCCGCATCCACGGCCGCTCTGCCCCGCAACAGCGTTGCCGCCAACGAGAAGCTCACCATCGCCTGCATCGGAGTCCGTGGCCGCGCCGGGCACCTGCTGAGCGGCTTTCTCGAAATGCCCGACGTCGAAGTTGCGGCCTTGTGTGATGTCGACAGCCGGCTTCTGCCCGCCGCTGTCAAAAAGGTGGAGGACAAGAAGGGCAAAGCACCCAAAACCACCGGCGACTTCCGGCGTATTCTCGACGACCGGTCCATCGACGCAATTGTTGTCGGCACACCCGACCATTGGCATGCTATCCCCACCGTCATGGGCTGCCAGGCGGGCAAGCACGTGTACGTCGAAAAGCCGTGCAGCCACAACCTGCACGAAGGCCAGGCGATGCTCGCCGCGGCGCGCAAGCACAAGCGTGTGGTCCAAGTCGGAATTCAGTCGCGCAGTGGCCGGCATTTTGCTGAGGCGCTCGAATACATCCGCGGCGGATCGCTCGGCAAAGTGGTGTTGGCTCGCGGTTGGGAGACTGCGAAGCAGAAATCGATCGGCCACCCCGCCGATGCGGCGGTGCCCGACGGTGTCGACTACGACATGTGGCTCGGCCCCGCACCCAAGCGTCCGTTCAACCCGATGCGCTTCCATTCCAACTGGCGTTGGTTCTTCGATTACGGCACGGGCGACCTCGGCAACGACGGTGTCCATCGCACCGACTATGCGCGGCGCGGCCTCGAAGCGGCGCTTACCGCCATGGGCAAGACCTTGCCCGATTGGCCCGTCGCGGTTACAGCGCCGGGCGGCAAGCTCTATTTCGACGACGACCAGGAATGGCCCGACACGCAAATGGTGAGTTGGGAATACCCCGGTGCCATGCTGCTCTACGAAATGCGCATCTGGTCGCCCTCGCCTTTGGAAGGGGAAGAAGAAGGCGCCGCCGTTTATGGCGAAAATGGATGTGTAGTGATTGGAAACACCCAGTGGCGCGCATTCGACGCAAAAGGCAAGCAGTTGCCGGTGGGCGCCAAGTCCGCCAACGACGAGCACGATGGCGCGCATAAGCGAAACTTCGTCGATTGCGTCAAAAACGACTCGCACCCCAACTGCGACATCGCCATCGGTCACGTCGCCAGTTCGATGACGCACCTCGGCAACATCGCCTGGCGCGTCGGCCGGCGCTTGAAGTTCGACGGCAAGACACAGACGTTCCTGAACGACCCCGAGGCCGACCGGCTGCTGACGCGCACCTATCGCCGGCCGTGGGTTCTGCCGAAGGTATGACGGCGCTGCGCCACCTTTCGGCGCTCCTGTCGATGTTGGCTGTCGCGGCGCCGGCCGAAACGCTGCACTACGACGCGGAATGGCGCCTCATGCGGGCGGGCGAGGCGACGATCCAGTACGCAAACGGCACGGCGAAGCTCACGCTCAAAACAACTGGATTGGCCGGAAGCCTCTATCACGTCGACGATCGGTACACCGTCGCGTTCGACACTTCCTTCTGCGCGTCCTCTTCATTGATGAACGCGGAAGAGGGTAGTAAGAGGCTGGAAACGCGGGTCACCTTCAACCAGCCGCCCGGTACAGCGGTCACGCTCGAACGCGACCTCAAAAAGGACGCTACAATCCGCAAAGAGATTACTGTGCCGGCCTGCGTGCACGACGTGATCGCCGGGCTCGCGCGGTTGCGCGCGAATGGTCCGCAGCCGGGGCAAACGGTGCAGTTCCCGATCTCCGACGGACGGAAAAGCATCCAGGCGCGCATCGACGCCCTGGAACGCGAAACCGTGAAGACGCCGGCGGGTACGTTCCCGGCGATCAAGTACGAAGCGCATCTGTTCGGCGGCCAGTTGTACCGCCGCAAAGGACGTTTATATTTGTGGATTTCTGATGACAAGCGGCGCGTTCCGGTGCAGATCAAAGTGCAACTGCCGTTCTACATCGGCAGTGTGACGCTGCAGCTTGTGAAGGAGGAAAGCAGTTGAGACGGCTTGTGGCCTGTTGTTTGGTGGCGGTGGCAGCGCTGGTTGCGCAGCAGCCGCAGGCATTGATGACGAACGCGGAGGCGTTCACGCACTACCAGCGGATGGTGGAGTTAATGGACTCGACCACGGCCGTTGTGCCGGGGCTGGCACGCGCCGGGGCGCCGGTGATCGAGAACACGAAACAGTCGATTGCTACATTGCGAGGTGCGGCAACGCCTCAGGACGGTGGACTGCACTACGCCGTGCTCACCAATGTCCGTGCCTATCTCGCCCTGGCCGACGCAATGCCCAAGCCGTTCCCGTTTCCGCAAGAAGGCGCGCGCCAGTTCACCGAACTGCGCATGGCGCTCGACCGCGCCGAATCGCACTTCCAGGCCCTGCTCGCCCTCAAAGAAACTCAGCTTCGGAACCCCGATCGCGACAATCTCAAACGCTATGCCGAAGCCAACGCACGCGCCGGCGCTCCTGCCGCCGGCAAGCCGCGAGTAGTGTTCCTGGGCGACTCGATCACCGATGGCTGGCGCTTAAACGAATACTTCCCCGAGAAGGACTACGTCAATCGCGGCATCAGCGGCCAGACTACCGGCCAAATGCTCGGAAGAATGCAGGCCGACGTCGTCGCCCTGAAACCGGCGGTGATGGTCGTCCTGGCCGGAACCAACGACATCGCTCGTAATATTTCGGTGGAGACCATCGAGAACAACCTCCGGATGATCGCCACCATCGCCGAAGCCAACAAAATCAAGCCCATCTTCGCTTCTATCCTGCCGGTTCACGACTACAACAAGACGCAGAACCCCGCTTATGAGATGACCAAGCGGCGCCCGATGGACACGATCCGCGCTGTCAACCAGTGGCTCCGCTCTTTCTGCCAGCAGCAAGGCTACGCCTATGTCGACTATTTCGCGCCCATGCTCGACCCCAACGGCTACCTCAAGCAGGAACTTGCGGACGATGGTCTCCACCCCAACGCTGCCGGCTATCGCGTGATGGCTCCGGCGGTGGACTCGGCCATCCAGTCGGTCCTCGGGACCCCTGGCGCTCCCCCGCCACCTGTAAAGAAAAAGCGGTTCCCGTTTTAGCTCGCTCTCAGGCGATCGGTTCGGGTACGCTCTCCACCACCTCGCGCCTGAACTAACTAACTGGGAACATACTCGTGCAACCGCACGCCGGTCACCCGCTGCGGCGGGAACACCAGTTCCAGCACCCCGCCGCGGTCTGCCGTATGCTCCTTTAACTCCTCGTCGTCCACCTCAACGTCGTACTTACCATTCGGCTTCAGCCCCACGATGTAATACCGGCTGGGCTGTTTCTCCGGACTCGCCACCTGGAACTTCGTCCCCAATGCCGCCGGCAGCAGTGTCGTGTTGCCCAGGTTCATCGGCTCGCGAATCGCGTCCTGCTTCATGTTGATCACCTGGCCGTTGCGGAACATCTGCATCACGCCCATCGCCTGGAAGTACCAGACCGCGTCGTCTTCCCAAGTGGACCGTATGATCAGCCGTCCCGTTGCCGGGTCGTGAAATACGTTCGGCAGATAGTGGAAACTTAGGCCCGGCTGGTAGGGGTTCGCCCACAGAAACTCGTAAGGAATGCCGTACGGGCTGCGCATGATGTACCGGTCCTGTATCAGCCAGCCTTGCAGAAACTGCATGTCCTGCGAGTTCGTATCGAAGGCGACCATCGCCAGCGCCGCTGCACGCGACCGCACCGCCTCCGCCAAATCCGGCTCCCCATGCGACTTCATCAGCGGAATTCTGTACTCGTTCTCCGCCGCCGGAAACGGGGCGGGGTAGTGCGCCAGCAGATGATAAATCGGCAGGGTGGTGAAATGCTTAGCCGCCGTTTCGCGCAAGTCGATATCCAGGTTGTCCCGCAGCACATGGAGCATCTCCATTAGCGCAAGGTGATCTTTCGGATCGATGGGCGCTTGCCCCTTCGCGAGTGGGTCGAGCACGTGCTGCTTCCACCATGTGGTGACAATCGGAGTAATCACCTTCTCCGCGATCCCGTCCACTTCGTGCGTCAACGCGACCGCCGCCAGCACGCGTGAGCGGACCGCATTCAGATCGTTCGCCGTCGACGCTTCCATGATCTTCACGATCTTGGCCGCCAGCGTCTTTCTCTGTGTCTCGGCCAACTGCGCGTAACACCAGTCGTAGACCAGCGCCAACTGCCGCAAGTCCGTCGCACCGGCCGCCAGCGCCCAGTCGATCGCTTTCCGTCCGGACTCCTCGCTCCCGCTCGCCACAAAATGCAAGGCGTGCGCGAACCCATACTCCGGCCATTGTGCTTTGCCCGCGATCAGCGAGTTGAACTGCGTCCAACGCATCGACTCGCGTTCCCGCTCGCGCGTAATCAGCCGCAACCGCCGCGACGGCAGCAGCAGCCGTGGATGTTCCAGTTCCGTCTTATAGTTCCGCGCTTGTTGTTGAGCCCAAGCCGCCAGCCCACCACCGCTCAACAGGTATACCGCGCCCCGACGCGTGATCATCACTCTGATTTTGTCACAGCGAATAGCAGGCGAACCGGCTAGTGCGCCGTGTACCCTCCATCCACCATCAGGTGCGTAGCCGTGATGAAACTCGCCTCGTCCGACGCCAGAAACAGCACCGCGTTCGCCACCTCTCTCGGTTCGCCCAACCGGTTCAGCATATGCCCCGGAGCCACCTCGTCCCGCCACTGTTCAAACGTGATTCCCAACCGCTCAATCTCGCGGAACGAAGCCGAGGTCAGAATGCATCCGGGACACACCGTATTCACCCGAATATTGAACTCGGCATAATCGTATGCCATGCACCGTGTCAGTGTCTGAATTGCGCCTTTCGACGCGTTGTAGGTGGCAAAGTTCTTTTGCGCGATGATCCCGCTCATCGACCCGACATTCACAATCGCCCCGCCCCGCGCCTTCATGTGCGGCGCCACATACTTCGACACCGTAGCCGTCCCGAATACGTTCACCCCGAACACGCGCTGCCAGTCTTCCAGGCTCGCCTGTTCAATGCTCTTCTGCGTGAAGTCCGCTGCGTTGTTCACCAGAATGTCAATCTGCCCAAACCGCGTAATCGCCGCCGCCGCTATCCGCTGCGCATCGGCTTCTTTCGATATGTCGCCGACAACTAACTCCGCCTCACCACCCATTTCGCGAACTTTGTAAAGCGTCCGCTCACCGTTCGCCTGATGAATATCCGCTAAAATCTGCCGGGCGCCCTCTTCGGCAAATCGAAGGGCAATCGCTTCGCCAATACCGGCGCCGATACCGGTCACAATGGCGACTTTGTTAGGGAGACGCATAGTGGAAAAACGTAGGGTAGCAAAGAGAACGGATCCCTCGACCCTATGCTGTTTCCGGGGCAGGCTTTATAAGTAGTTGCCGCCCTAGTGCGCCCGCCAGTACTCCCACTCGATCTTGCGCATATCGCCGTTGGTCAGAAAGTGGCGGTGCATGGCGAAGGCAAGGCTCAGCGATTGCGGTTCGTGACCTTCCTTCACTAAGCGTAGGTATTCGCGGAGTTGTTCTTTGAACTCGGGATGGGCGCATTTGTCGATGATCAGGTGGGCGCGCTCGTGTGGGTCCTTACCGCGGAGGTCGGCTACGCCTTGTTCGGTAACCACGATCTGGACGGAGTGTTCGGAATGGTCCATGTGGCTGCACAGTGGGACTATGGTTGAGATCTTGCCGCCCTTGGCGGTCGACGGGCAACTGAAGATTGACAGGTACGCGTTTCTCGTAAAGTCGCCGGAACCGCCAATGCCGTTCATCATCTGTCGGCCCATGACGTGGGTCGAGTTTACGTTGCCGCCCAGGTCCACTTCGATGGCGGTGTTCATGGACACGATGCCCAGCCGCCGGACCACTTCGGGGTGATTCGAGACTTCCTGCGGGCGCATCACGATCTTGCGTTTAAAGAAATTGATGTTATCGGTGACGCGTCGCATCTTCTCGGGACTTAGCGTAAGCGAGCAGGTGGAAGCGAACTTGCACCGCTCGTTTTCAAGCAGCGGTACGACCGAGTCCTGCAAAACTTCGGTGTACATTTCAAAGTTCGGGATCTCAGGGTGCGAGCCGACGGAACCCAACACGCAGTTCGCGATATCGCCGACTCCCGATTGCAGCGGCAAGAAGTGCTTCGGCACGCGGCCGGCGCGCATCTCGCTAACCAGAAAGTCGGCCACTAACTCGCCGATCCGTTGCGTGGCGGGAGTCGGGTCGCAGAACGATCCGCTTTCGTCGTCGAGCGCCGTCAAGACGATTCCGACAATTTTCGATGGGTCGACGATGCAAATGGGGGAGCCGATTTTATCGGACGGCGAGTAGATAGGGATCTCGGCGCGGGCGGGCGGATCTTTGGGTTCAAAGATATCGTGCATGCCGAGAAGGGAAGATGGGTGATTCGCGTTCAGCTCAATCAGGATCTTCTCGGCTTCATTCAAAAAGGTGGGTGCCGCGCCAACCGCGGACGTGAGCACGATACCGCCGCCGCGTGTGATATCGCAGGCCTCGACCACGGCCCAGTGGACGGGTCCAAGAAAACCGTAACGAACGATCTGCGGCAGCAGCGACAAGTGCATGTCGGTGAAGCGGACCTTGCCGGTGTTGATTTGGGACCGCAGGACGGGGTCGGATTGGTAGGGCGTGCGGAACGAAATCGCTTCCGCCTGGGCGAGCGCGCCGTCGAGCGAAGGTCCGGTGGAGGCCCCGGTGAGGACCCCCACTTTGTAGTCGCGATTGGCGAGGTGTTCGCGTTCGGCGCGTTGCGCCAGAGCGCGGGGGATCGCCTTGGGCGACCCGGCGGCTGTAAAGCCGCTAAAACCGATCGTCTGCCCGTTTTGGATGAGGGTAGCGGCCTCATCGGCAGTCATGATCGGGAATGGCAATGAATACATAGAATGTTTACTCCTTGCGGCCCATAATGCCTAATAAGGTGCGGGCGGCGGCGAAAGGACTAATGCTGCCCGCGAGAACTTCCTGTTTCAATTTGGGTTCGTTCTGCTGAACTTGTGGCGAACGGCGGAACAGTTCTTCCAGGCCCATCAAGACCAGTTCATTCATCCAGTCGAGCGCCTGGCGTTGGCGGCGCCGTGCAAAGCGGCCGCTGGCCTCCATGGTGGAGCGATGTTCCAGCACTGTATCCCAAATAGCGCTTACTCCGTCCGCGGTCAAGGCGCTGCAGGTGACCACCGGGGCGCTCCACCCGTCCTGCGATGGAGCCAGCAGGTGAAGGGCGTTGGCGTACTCCACTCGTGCGCGTTCGGCTCGCGGCTTGTTATCCCCGTCGGCCTTATTGATTGCGACAAGGTCGACCATCTCGATGATGCCGCGCTTCATGCCTTGTAACTCGTCACCCGCGCCGGCGATCATCAGAAGCAAGAAAAAGTCCGTCATCGAACGGACCGTCACTTCCGATTGGCCGACGCCAACCGTCTCTACAAAGATGTTCTCGAAACCCGCGGCTTCGCAAAGCAGGATGGTTTCGCGAGTTCGCCGGGCCACGCCGCCGAGATGGCCCCCCGACGGCGAGGGCCGGATGAAAGCGCGATCGTCCATGGCCAGACGCTCCATGCGGGTTTTGTCGCCGAGAATACTGCCTTTTGAGGTGGCGGAAGACGGGTCGACGCTAAGGACAGCCACACGCTCGCCGCGGTCTGTAATAAGATGCATGCCAAGCGCGTCGATAAAAGTGCTCTTGCCGGCCCCGGGAACGCCGGTGATGCCGACGCGGCGGGACTTACCCGCGTGCGGTAACAAAGCCTCTAAGACATGCTGCGCTAAGTCGGCGTCGGCCTCCAGTTCGCTTTCGATTAGTGTAATCGCTCGCGCGAGAGTTACGCGATCGCCCTGTAAGATGCCGTCGACATAGCCGGCGGCAGGAAGGCGGCGCCGCTTAAGGCGGCCGGCAGCCTTCGCGGCAGTGTTAGACACGGACCTCGCTCACATTCCCCAGCAGCAGGTTCAAAATCGTTTGAGCACTCAACGGGATAACCGTTCCGGGTCCGAAGACGCCGGCGACACCGGCGTTCTTCAGGAAATCGTAGTCCTGCGGCGGGATAACGCCGCCGACAACGACCAGGATGTCGTCGCGGCCGATCTGCTTCAGTTCCTCGATCACTTCCGGTACAAGCGTCTTATGTCCGCCCGCGAGCGATGAAACGCCCAAAACATGGACGTCATTCTCAGCCGCCATGCGAGCGGCTTCCTTCGGTGTCTGGAACAGCGGACCGACATCGACATCGAAGCCGAGATCGGCGAACGCGGAAGCGATCACCTTGGAGCCCCGATCGTGCCCGTCCTGTCCCATCTTCGCCACCAGCAAACGCGGGCGGCGGCCTTCCTGTTTCGCAAACTCGTCGGCGAGTGCGCGCGCTTTCTCAAATTCGGGCGTGTTGGTGGCCTCGGCGGAGTAGACGCCGGATATGGTCTTGGTCACAGCCTGGTACCTTCCGTAGACTTTCTCCAATGCATAGGAGATCTCTCCTAAAGTCGCACGGGCGCGCGCGGCCTGCACGGAAAGCTCGAGCAGGTTGCCTTCGCCGGATTCGGCGCACCTGGTCAGAGCGGTAAGCGCCCGGTCCACGGCCGCGGCATCCCGTGTCGACTTGATCCGTTCCAACCGCGCGATCTGCGATTCGCGCACCGCGCGGTTATCAACCTCAAGCACCTGGATGTGGTCTTCCTGCTCCCGGCGATACCGGTTGATGCCGACGATTACTTCCTTGCCCGCATCGATGCGTGCCTGGCGGCGGGCGGCGGCTTCTTCGATGCGCATTTTCGGCAGGCCGGCTTCGATCGCCTTGGCCATGCCGCCCATCGTTTCCACTTCCTGGATTAGTCGCCAGGCGCGCTGCATTAACTCGTTAGTCAGCGACTCGACATAGTAACTCCCGCCCCAGGGATCCACTATCTTGGTGATGCCTGTCTCTTCCTGGAGATAAATTTGCGTGTTCCGCGCAATGCGCGCCGAGAAATCGGTGGGCAGGGCGAGCGCCTCGTCGAGCGCATTCGTATGCAGCGACTGGGTGTGTCCCAGAGCGGCGGCCAGGGCTTCCACCGCGGTGCGGATCACATTATTGAACACGTCCTGCGCCGTGAGGCTCCAACCCGAAGTTTGCGAGTGCGTGCGCAGCGCCATCGACTTCGCGTTCTTTGGCGAGAACTGCTTGATGATCCGCGCCCAAAGGACACGGGCGGCGCGCATCTTCGCGATCTCCATGAAGTGGTTCATGCCGATGGCCCAGAAGAACGAAAGGCGCGGCGCAAACTCATCGATTGACAGGCCCGCTTTCAGGCCCGCGCGAACATATTCCAGACCGTCGGCAAGCGTATAGGCGAGTTCCAGATCGGCCGTCGCGCCGGCTTCCTGCATGTGATAGCCGCTGATCGAGATGCAGTTGAATTTCGGCATCTCGTGCGCGCAGTATTTGAAGATGTCGCCAATGATGCGCATCGACGGGCCGGGCGGATAAATGTAGGTATTGCGCACCATGAACTCTTTCAGAATGTCGTTCTGAATGGTTCCGGTGAGCTGCTGGGTTTTGACACCCTGCTCTTCGGCCGCCACGATGTAGAACGCCATCACGGGCAGGACCGCGCCATTCATTGTCATTGAGACCGACATCTGATCGAGCGGAATTTGATCGAAGAGGATCTTCATGTCCTCCACCGTATCGATGGCGACGCCCGCCTTACCCACGTCGCCGCGCACGCGTTCATGATCGGAATCGTAGCCACGATGGGTGGCCAGGTCGAAGGCCACGGAGAGCCCCTTCTGTCCGGCCGCCAGGTTGCGGCGGTAAAAGGCATTCGACTCTTCGGCGTTGGAAAAGCCGGCGTACTGCCGAATCGTCCACGGGCGGAGCACGTACATCGTGGAGTACGGTCCGCGTAGGAATGGTGGAAGTCCGGCCGCGTACTCGAGGTGTTCCAGACCTTTCAGGTCGGCGGCGTTATGCCAGGGCTTCACCGCAATCCCTTCGGCAGTGTTCCAAAGGCATTCCTTTGGCGGTCCAACCGGTGTGGCGCCGGCCTGTGGCTTAAAATCGATTTTCGTGAAGTCGGGTCGCATGGCTTACTTCTCCAACCTCAATTCATCCTGCCAGTGACGCAGAGTTTCAACGGCATTGGAAAGCACGTGAACAAACCCCTTCACGCCGGCCTGCTTCAATTCCTCGATCTGCTCTTTCGGATTACCAGCGACAATCACCGGCGCAGTGGTGGCCGGAACTACTTCCTTCGCCAGCGCCGGATACTCGGCGTCGGAACTGCAAAGCACCACTAAGTCCGCCGGTTGTAACTCCGCGGAGGCGACGATCTTGAAACCGCCGCAACCGAAGAAGTTGGTACAGAAGTTCGACCGGGCCATGCGCCACTTCAGTTCGCCGCGCTCAAGCAATAGCACCACGGGCGTGTGACCGCTAGCGCGGGCGTGGCGCTCGGTCCGCAAGCGGATCTCTTCGAACTCGCTCGCGAGGCGCAAGGCAGGGAACGGTCCTGTATCGGCGGCCGCCAGGGAGAAGTTATCCAGTTCCTTTTCTGTCAGGTCCGGGTAGTTATTCACGCCGACCAGGGTACGGCGCCGCGATGAGATAGATTTCAGTTTGGCCTCGCGGCCCGCGGCGAGTGTCCGCTCAATCGCCGGCAAAGCTTTTGTATATCCGCCCGCGGCCTCCACTTGCTGGAATAGCTTCCAAGCCGCTTCGGCGAGCTGACTCGTCATTGCCTCGATCAAGTAACACCCGCCGCCAGGGTCGGTGACATCGCCGATGTGCGACTCTTCGCGCAGAATGCGATGGATGTTATCGGCAAGGTGTTGGTCGAACTGCACCGGGCGCACGGCGATCGTATCGGCCCCGCCGATGGCCGCCGAGAGCGCTTCCGTCGTAGCGCGCAGAAGATTGGTGTACGGATCGTAAATGCTCTTGTTCGAGAGAGCGGTAACGGCGCGGATGCGCGCCTGTGCGCTCATCGCAGGATCGAACGCCGCAACCGCATTTGCCCACAGCAGCCGGGCAGCGCGCAGCTTCGCGATTTCAAAAAAGTAGTTGGACCCGATGGCGAAGACGAAATCCATGTCGCCGGAAACAGCACCGTTCGCCACCTTCTCGACACCCCAAGCCAGCGCCCAAGCAAGCTCCTCGACGGCATTGGCGCCGGACTCATGAAACCAGTCCGCCCGCACGGCATCGGCTGGAACTGCCGTCGGCGCCATCATCTCCCACGGCTTCGGCGAGCCGCGCACGAACGGCGGCTGCCCGGGATCGATATCCAGGGGCTGAACATCGGCGGCACGATAGTAAGGCCGCACATTGATGCCCTCATCCGTCCGCCAAACCAGTTTTTTCTCGTAATCGGCGCCGGCGAGGTCCGCGCGGATCGCCGCTTCCCACTCTGCTGTGGTGATGGGCGGGAACTCCGCCGCCATGTTGAGCGGCGTGGTCCCGGCGGCTTCGTCAGGCATGAGGCGCACCTTCCTGCACGACTTCGATCAGGAATCCGAATGCCGCCTTTTCGGTGGTCTTGGGATGAACGAAGAAGACGGTCGTCCCGCGCGAGCCCTTCCGCGGCGCGGCATCGATCAGTTTGAAGCCATTCCGCTTCATATAGTCGTACGCCGCTTGGATGTCGGCCACGCGCAGCGCGACGTGCGCGAATCCGCCGCGGCCGCCGCTTTTCTCGATCTGCTTGGCCACCGGCGATTCCGGCGACAGCGGCTCAAGCAACTGAATCAGGTTCGGACCATCCCCAATCTGCAGCAGCACCTCGCGAACCTGGTCGGTTCCGAGGACGTCTTCCCGGTGCACTTCCGTAAATCCCAACGTTTTGTAGGCGTTGACGTGCTGTTCCAGTTCTCCGCCACCGACGGCGATCGCCACGTGGTCGAAAAACAGGAATCCGGGCACTTGCTTCAGTTCAGAATCCATCTTGTTATGCTCCAACCTTACTCAAACTCCACCAACACCTGGCCGCTCTGGACACTGTCGCCTTGATTGGCGTTCACCTTGGCCACCGTGCCCGCCACCGGCGCGGTGATGTTGGTTTCCATTTTCATGGCTTCGAGCACCAACAGGCGGTCGCCTGGCTGGATCTTTTGCCCGGCCTGCACCAGCACCTTCACGACGATACCGCTAATTGGGCTGCGGCAGACCTTTTCTTCATTCACTGGACCTTGTGCGACGGGCGGCGCAGCCATTTGGGGGGCTGCGGCAGGCGCCATCGGCATGCGAGGCGCTGAGCCCTGGTATACATAAGTCGGCATCCCCGCCGGTTCGGTTTCCGTCGCTTCCACTTCTACTTCGTAAACCTTGTTATCGACCGTGATCTTGAGTTTCAACGCGATGCTCCTATCGTGAGCGCTAAGCTCCGTGCCCGTGCACCAGTCCGTGCGATGCCTGGATAAAGACCCGCCCCTGCTGTGCCCACGCCGCCGATCCGAGTAATCGGATGTGCTTGATGCGAGGCCGCTTCCCCAGGTAAGCCGCCACCGCCGCGGCGATCGCCAGGGCCGTTTCTTCCGATACGTCCAGCGGCGGCGGACCGGCCGCTGCCTGCTGTGCCTGCACTTCGACGCCGGCCAGCCGCTTGTCGATTTCGGCCAGCCGCTGATCGATCGAATCCAGCCGCGAGAGCAACGTCCCCAGCCGTTCGGCGATCAGGTTCATGCTGTCATTCGAGTCTGGCATGGGTCCTCTTTATTACAGCGGAATGAGGCCGTGCTTCTTGGCCGGCCGTAACTCGCGCTTGGTGTTCAGATATTCCAGGCTCTGTGCGATGACGAAGCGCGTCGACGCGGGTTCGATCACATCGTCCACCAACCGGCGGCCCGCGGCGACGTACGGATTCGCGAACACCTTCCGGTACTCTTCGATCAGTTCCTTACGTCGAGCCGCTTTGTCCTGCGCTTCCTGGATCTCTTTGCGGAACACGATCTCCACCGCGCCTTCCGCGCCCATCACTGCCACTTCAGCCGTCGGCCACGCAAAGCAGCGGTCCGCGCCCAGGTCTTTCGCACACATCGCCAGGTGGGCCCCGCCGTACGACTTCCGCAGAATCACCGTCAGCTTGGGAACCGTGGCAGCCGAATACGCGAACAGCATCTTCGCGCCGTGCCGGATGATGCCGCCGTGCTCCTGCTGCACGCCGGGCAGGAAACCCGGAACATCCACAAACGTCAAAAGCGGGATGTTAAACGCATTGCAGAACCGGATGAACCGCGATGCTTTCGTCGATGCATTGATGTCCAGCACGCCTGCCAGATAAGCCGGCTGGTTGGCGATGATTCCCACCGCCCGGCCGACAATCCGCCCGAACCCGATCACGATATTCGGTGCGAAGCCGGATTGCACTTCCAGGAAGTCGGCGTTATCGATAACATTCAAGATCACATCGCGGACATCGTAGGGCTGCTTGGGATCGTCCGGCACGATATCGTTCAGCACGGGGTTGGGGTCGACATTGCCGTCCGACGCCAACACCGGCGGATCTTCCATGTTGTTGGAAGGCAAAAAGCTCAGCAGCTTCTGGCACAGCAGGGCAGCCTCTTCATCGTTTTCGGCAATAAAGTGGATCACGCCCGAATTCACCATGTGCGCGTCGGGACCGCCGAGCTGCTCGGCCGTCACCTGCTCGCCCGTAACCTGCTTGATCACCTGCGGTCCGGTGATGAACATCTGTGCCTGGCGTGTCTGGATCACGAAGTCCGTCAGCGCCGGACTATAGGCCGCGCCGCCCGCGCACGGCCCGCAAATCAGCGAGATCTGCGGCACCGCGCCCGACAGCATGACGTTCGTATGGAATACCTTGCCATAGCCCGAAAGCGAGTCGATGCCTTCCTGTACACGCGCCCCCCCGCTGTCGTTGATGAACACAAACGGTGTGCCCGTCTTGAGCGACTGTGCCATGATTTCCGCGACTTTGGTTGAATGCAACTCACCGGCTGAGCCGCCCAGCACGGTGAAGTCCTGTGACGCCAGATGGATCAGGCGTCCGCCGATCGTTCCCGCTCCCGTTACAACGCCGTCCGCGGGCGCTTCCTTGCCTGCCATGCCGAATAACACGGCCCGGTGCTCGGCAAATAAGCCGGTCTCTTGAAAGCTGTTGCTATCGACCAGGGCGGCGATCCGTTCCCGGGCGGTGAGTTTCCCCTGGCTGCGGTGCTTCGCTAACTTATCTGCGCCGCCCCCCAGTTCAATCTTCTGCCGCCGCTCCTTGAGTTCGGCCAATCGCTTGTCCATTGACATGTGATTGTCAATCTCCATTCCCGCCAGCGAACTGCAAGCGCGCCTTGAGTTGCGCGCCCATCCGCTGAACGTCAGTCGGCGGGCGCAACCGTCACGCGGTGCGACCTGCCGTTTAATTTGATTTCGTAACTGACCGGGGTACGAACCGGGTCGCGGCCTCCTGCGGGCGCGGCCGATCCGGGGGCAGCGGCGGCGGCTGCCTTTGGTTGTGCTTGTGGATCTTTGCCGACGTTCTTGGGCCCCTCATGGCGCGATGCGAAAAACTTCGGCGCCACTTGCGGGAACATCGCGTACGTCAATACGTCTTCGTCGCTGCCGTCGCAGCCTTTTAGAGCCAGCGCGGCGCTCCGCAGTTCTTCCCATTCGGGTTTCAGCAAATCGGCCGGCCGCACGTTGATCGGGGCCTTGCCGGTCTGCCTGGCCGCCAGATCGACGACATGCTGGTCCCGCGGGCCTAACGTGGCGCCGTAGTAACCCAGCATCAAATCCGCAAATTCCCCCGTCAGTACCTTGTACCGGCCCATCATGACGTTGAACACGGCCTGGGTGCCGACAATCTGGCTCGAAGGCGTCACCAGCGGCGGGAAACCCGCATCCTTGCGGACACGCGGCACCTCGGCCAGCACTTCCTTCAACCTGTCGGCAGCCCCCTGCTGTTTCAGCTGGCTCTCCATGTTCGAGATCATGCCGCCGGGGATCTGACTTTCGAAGATCTCGGTCTCCACGCCTGTAATACCCGATAGAAATTCCTGGTAGCGCGGCCGAATCTTTGCGAAATACTCTTTCAGTTTGAGTAACAAAGGCATTTGTAAATCGGTACAGTAGCCTGTGCCCTCTAACATCTCAACCAAACTCTCGGTAGGATTATGTCCCGGGCCGAGGCTAAGCGCACTTATCGCCGTATCCACGCAATCCGCGCCCGCTTCGATGGCCTTCATCAGGCTCACCATAGTTACACCGGTCGTTGCGTGAACGTGGACGTGGACACGCGTTTCTTCGCCGCACGCTTCCTTGATTTCCCGCACGATATCGTATGCGGGCTGCGGCTTCAACAGCGCCGCCATGTCTTTGATGCAAATGGAATCGCAGCCAAGCTCCATCAATTGCTCGGCGAGTTCTACATATCCGCTCACCGTGTGGAGCGGCGAGATGGTGTAGCAGATGGTGCCCTGCGCGTGCTTGCCCGACCGTTTTACCGCCTTGATCGCGCGCCGCAGGTTCCGGATGTCGTTCAGTGCGTCGAACACCCTGAACACGTCCATGCCGTTGAAAGCGGCTTTTTCGACGAACCGGTCCACTACGGTATCTTCATAATGCCGGTAGCCGAGCAGATTCTGCCCGCGTAACAGCATTTGCAACCTCGTGTTCGGCATCAGTTTCCGGAAGGTGCGCAGGCGTTCCCACGGATCTTCATTCAGGAAGCGGATGCAGGAATCGAACGTTGCTCCCCCCCAACACTCTACCGACCAAAATCCAGCTTTATTCAGATCCTCACACGCTGGGATCATGTCTTCCAGCGCCATGCGAGTCGCCATCAAGCTTTGATGCGCGTCTCTGAGGATCAACTCCGTTACGTCGATCTTACGAGCCATGAGTTGTCCCTACTTGCCAATAGATAGATTCGATTGCATACCTATCTATCCGATGTTCTAACTTCAGCGTATCAGAGTTGACGAGCCGGAAAGCACTCATATCGTTAAACTCCTGTGAAATGTTGAGGTCACAGATGCGCGTGACGGTGAAAAATAGTTTGAAACGGCAGCAAAAAACGTTTCACATAACTAGTGTGGGCGGCCAGGAGCGATGAATGTTTCAAGGGAATCTTGTGACAGTCGTTGTTGCGGTTCTCGCCGTGTGGAGAGCGACACACTTCTTTTTTGCGGAAGACGGACCCTTCGACGTGAGCGTCCGCGTCCGCCGGCTGGCTGGGTTGGGCTTCTTCGGAAAGCTGCTCGACTGCTTCTATTGCCTGAGTGTGTGGATCGCCGCGCCGGTGGCCTGGTGGATCGGAAATCACTGGGAGGAAAGGCTTTTGTTGTGGCCGGCGCTTTCGGCAGGGGCGATCCTGCTTGAGCGCTTAACGGAACAGCGGCCTTCGATTCCGCATCCGCCTCCGCCGGCGCTCTGGCAGGAACTTCCGTCGCCGCCCGCCGCAATCAATGGTCACGGCCAGGAGGAGGAACAGAAGAATGGGATGCTGCGGTAGCCGGCGCGCGAGTTTTCGCCAACAACAACCCATCGCAACGAACAGTACGGAGGCGTCCTATTGGACGGCATCGACGGTCGAGTTCGAATACAGCGGCTCGGGTGAACTCACGGTTACCGGTCCGCTGACCGGCTCGATCTATCGATTCAGGGGGCAGGGTGCGCGGGCGCCGGTCTACGGAGCCGATGCCCCCTCACTTGCTGGAGTGCCCAACCTGCAACCGGTTCGCTAAACCCAACGGCGGACCGCAAAAAACAACAAATGAATCAATCACGGAGGAGAGGTGCGTTATGAGTGTGCTAATAGTCCCGATCGATGCGTCGCAGGTAGCTCAAAGCGAACGCGGTCAACAGAAAGTCAAAGTTGCCGTCCAGTCTGGCGGCAAGGTGCTCGCACAGGAAGTGTCCCTACAGGATGGCCGGACGGAGGTTCGCTTTGACGTCGATGAAAAGCAACCGGCCACGGTGGCGATCGGGCCGGTAAGCGCCGACGACGAAGACATTTTCAAGCTGCAAACCCTGTCGGCGCCCGTTTCGCCCAACCTGTGGCGGGATCAGGACCAGTTGACGATTTCCCCGTTCCTGGTCACCCCCATCTGGTGGCGAAACTGGCTGCGGTGGTGCCGCGAATTCGTCATCGAAGGCCGCGTGGTCTGTGCCGACGGAAGCCCGGTTCCGGGAGCGCAGGTCCGCGCCTTCGATGTCGACTACTTTTGGTGGTGGTCTTCGATTGCACAGGTCGGGCCGGCTGTGGTCACCGATGCCAGCGGGCATTTCAGCATGCGCTTTCGCTGGTGCTGCGGCTGGCTGCCCATCTGGTGGTGGCGTATGCGGTCGTGGCGGCTCGAGCATGCCCTGGTCGAAAAGATCCAGCCCGTTCTGAAGCTCAATCCTGCCTTGAAAGCCATCGAGCCGTCGCCTGTTCCATCCCTCGACATGGTTGCCCTCAACCCGCAACCGCTGCCGCCCGGGCCGCGCCCGGATCCCGTCTTCACGGGCAAACAGATCAACCCGTCCGTGATCCCCGCCCTGCGCGACCGCCTTATCCGCGCTCTGCCGCAGGTCCCCGAACTCGAACGGCTCCGCATCTGGCCCTGGTTCCCCTGGACCCCCTGGCTCGATTGCGCGCCCGACATCATCTTCCGCGTCACCCAGAACTGCTCCGGACCCGTCACCAAGACCATCGTCAACGAGAGCGTCTTCCAAACTCGCTGGGACATTCCGACAAACCTCAACGTGACGCTCATCGCCAATCAGGAAGCCTGCTGCCTGCCGCCCCACAATCCGGATCCGGAGGGTGACTGCGCCCTGTTCACCAAGGTCTGCGACATTCCGGTAATCGACATCGGCGGCAATTCCGGCGCACCCGCTGGTCCCGTCGGCTATGCCGATCCCGGCGGTCGCGACCGTCCGTTCTCCCAGGGCGTCGGCCTCTACGGCCAGTTCGGCAGCGCCGCCCAGGCCGACTTCTACGAGATCGAGTGCAAACCCGCGGGAGGCGGCGTTTGGGCGCCTGTGCCGGACGGCGCCTTGCAGCCCTTCTATCGTGGGTACTTTAACGCCACCCTTCCGTTCCCCAACCAGTGGAGCGGCGACTGGTTCAACGTGATCTCCGTGGGCGGCAAGAACTTCTACGAAAGCCGCCAGCATTACGAAGCCACCCATCCGCCGGCCAACTGGGGTTCGCCATTCGGGCGCTCCTGGTATACCGACCGGGACTACCTGGCCACCCTCCAGACAAACGGCTTCTTCGCCGACGGAGCCTACGAATTCCAACTCGTCGGCTACCGCGACTCGGGCGCCAACGCCCCGGACCTCTCCACCCGAACCGTCCTGCCCGGTTGCGGCGACGGCCCGAACAATCGAGTCGTGATCCGCATCGACAACCGGTTCGTAGCCGCGCCCACGCCAGGCTCCGTGCATATCAATACGACGGAACCCGACTGTGGCATCAACGCCATCCGCATCGGCGGCACGGCCGTCGCCCCATGCGGCGCTCAGAAACTCGAGCACGGAACACCGCTCGAAATCGATTTCTTCGTCACCGATCCCGATGGTCACCTCGACCACTACGAACTGAAGGTGAAGTACGATCTCGGGTATATTAAGGACCTGCTCAGTTCGACGGATGTGGGGACGTTCACCCTGACACCGCTCTCCGGCGGGCCCGTCGGGCCGGACTACGGGCAAGCCGTAACGCTCCCGCAAACAGCCACACGGCCCACCTGGAATGGCGGCACCCTGCGCCTGCACATCGACGATGCGGCGAGGGTGTTTCCCAAAACCTGCTGCTACGTCGTCGAACTGATCGTCTGGAAGCGTAACATCGTCGACTGCAACGGCAATCTGAGTTACTTCAACCAGATGCACCAGTCGTTCACAGTGCTTGTGTAACTTGACCTACTAACCAACTCGGAGGAGGAGACTAAGGCCGCCCACGCGTTCGGGCGGCCTCTTTTTCTGTCCTCCTATCCCTTCATTGTTTCAACTTCAACCTCTGAGGGGACCGGTGCATCCACTACCGTCGCGCCCGCTGCGGACCGATCCCGTCGAGCAACGACAGCACCCGCTCCGCCGCGGGAGCCTGCACCTTCACGATCACACTTGGCGCAACCCCGCCAATTATCAGAAACAGCACTACAGCCGTAAGTGCCCACCGTTCGCGCGGCAACGCGTCCACCTTCGGCAACCCAACCAGGCGCTTGCCGAGGAAGATGCGCGTGAACAGCCGCAACAGCAGGAACGCGTTCAGGCCGGTAGCCGCCGGCAACGCCAGCCCGATAAACGGATGAGTCTCTAAGGCGCCGTGCAACAGCAGGTCTTCCGCGCAAAAGCCCAGTGTGCCCGGCAAACCAACCAGCGCCAGCGCAAACAGAACCCAGAAAACCGCCAGCCGCGGAGCGCGTGCGGCCAAGCCCTGATAGCCTTCGGCCCGCGTCAGATTGCCGAACCGTACCTCAATCGCGCGGTGCACCGCCAGCAGGCCCGTGCTGGCCACCGCTACCACCATCCAGAGCACCATCGCGCCGCCAACACCGGCCACCGAGGCGCTTTCGATTCCGGCCAGAATGCACGCCGCCTGGCTGATGATCACCATGCCGATGATCCGCCGCGGACGCTTTTCCGCCAGCGCGGCCAGCGCACCTAGTAAAGCGGTGAACAGCGCAAGATCCGTCAGCAGCGGAAATGCCTCCCGCGCCACTTCGGGCAGCCGCGGAATCGCCACCCGCAGCACCACGAAAGCGCCGATATGCACATTCACCAGCAGTGTCACCAGCAGTAGCGGACCGCGGTCGAATGCGCACGCAACCCACGAGTGCATCGGGAACACGCCTTTCCTCAACGCCACGGCCACCATCAAAAGAGCAAAAGCCCAACGGCCTGCCGTAGTGCTATCCGCACCGCCGGCGGCGCCCGACATCAGTGCAATCGCCGCCCCTAAGAACACAACACTGCCGATCAGCGCAATGCCGGCCAGCACCCGGCCGCGATCGCCCGCGTCGGTGTTCTGCGCAGGCAGCCAGTTGGTCACGAACGGGACCACGCTTACGGTCCACGCCACAAACAGCAGCACTAAGTTATCGGTCGCATAAGTCGCAAGTGTTGCCGATAAGACCACTAACAGCGCGGACAGTTCGCGCAACCCGATATCTCGCTTCGGCGCCACCAGAACAGTTACCAGTGCAAGGCCCGCGAACAACACGAGCGGAAGAACATTCAACGAATCCGCGTCCAGCAAGCCCGCGCTCCAAGCGTCGCCTAGCGCCACGCCGCCGCCCGTTGTCACCGCCACCAGTGCCGCCGTCGACGAGGCCAGGGCCACCAGCGCGGCAAGGGCTGCAACCAGGCGTGCCGCTTTCGCGCCCGTCAACCGCAGCACCACGATCGCTATCAACGGCGTCAATACCGCGACAGTTACAAAAGGGAAGGGAAGACTAGACATCGGCCCGCTCCTCAGAGATACGCGCGAGCGGGACACTCGGGCGTTCCCCCCGCCGGGGCGTCGCATCGATTCCGGCCAGACTGTGTTCCACCGCCGCGATCCAACGCGCCATTTCGTTCAGCGGAGCCACAAAGTAACGGTCCAGCATCGCGTCCAGATAGCCGCGAAGCAAGGCCCACCGGTATAGCCACATGCGCACCGATTCCGGCAGCAACGCCTCATAGTAGATGCCTGCCCGCGACAGGTCGCCGCCCGCCGCGGCGTGCATCTGGTGATACTCGTGCAACAGCGAAGGGGCGCGCAGGAATTGTAACGTTCGCAACAGAGCGTGGCCCACCATATGTGTCAGCGCCAGCCAGCGGAAACCCAAGCCAATCTCGACAAAGATAATCCCTAACTGCACCAACGCCGCATAAGCGAGCGATGTCTTTGCATCCGCACAGGTGCGGCCCACCAGCGTACCGTGGACCGCCGTCAGCAGGCCCACCGTAACTATCGCGGCGGTCGCGATCCACGATGCGTCGAGCAGCGGCGCGGCCCGTAGCATCAGGTACGCGCCCAGGTGCACCGAAATGGCGCCGTAGAAAATGGCGCTCGACGGCGTGGGCCCTTCCATCGCCCGGGGCAACCATCCGGAGAAGGGTATCTGCGCCGACTTTCCGCATGCGGCCAATAACAGCATCAACCCGGCCAGGCCTGCGCCCCCGTTCGCTGCCGCTTTCGTGAATGCATCGAACGATGCCGATCCCGCAAAGTGATGCAGTATCACCACACCCACCAGCAACCCGACATCGGTAGCACGGTAAATGCCGAAAACGCGCAACGCGCTACCCACAGGTTCCGGCCGGTCGTCGAAAAAAGCGATCAGCAGCACGGAAGTGATGCCCACAATCTCCCAACCGCCCACCATCAGGTCCAGCGACCCGGCGGAGAAACTGAGCATTGCGCCAAAGGCGAACAGGTGCAGCAGCAGGAAAAACCGGAAGAAGCCGCGTTCGCGGTGTAGATAGCGGAACGAGAATGCGCCTGTAAGTCCCACCAGCACCACCGTCAGCACCAGCATCGGCAGCGACACGAGGTCCACCCGCAGTGTCAGCGGAAACACATATTCGCCGATCGAGAACCAGTGTCCAAGCGTAATCGACACCACGTCCAGATCGTTACTCCACATCGTGCGAAACAGGAATCCGCACGCCGGCACGGCCGCCGCGTAAGTAGCTGTAGTTAGTATGTTGATCGCACGTTCCCTGACATGGATGCCGAGTAACCACGCCAAGCCCAGCGTCAGAAACACCAGGCCGGGCATAAGTATAACGCCAAGCAGCAGCAGTTCAGGGGAACTGAAAATGTTATTCGTCATCGGGCGGACACAGGCTCCTTCCGCGATTTAATACGAGCGATCGGCAGGTGCTCTAACTTGCCGCGATACCAATCCATCGAGTTCGGCGCAACGGGTAGATTAATAGGCTCCGGCTGGTACGGCACAAATTCGCCGTCCCGGTACATGTGCATGGCGCCCGTTTCCGGATCGACCGTCGCCACCCGCACCCAGCGGTTCGCCACAAATTGCGTGATCAACGCGCTGCGCGCTATCACCTTCTTCAAACGCGCCGGCGTCGTCTCGATCGCAAACAGGATCCGGACCGGTTCGTGAATCTCCACCATCTGCCACGGCAAGCCCGTTCGCAAATCGCTGGCATGACCGTTCATCACGCCAACCAACCCGGTTACGTTATGCGGCAACTTCGTGCCGCAACCGTACCGTTCGTTATCGACGAATGAGAAGTAATACTCCAGGCTGATGCCGGCGCATACCGGAACCGCCGCCCCTAGTAACCGCCCCAACGCGTCGTCGTCCGGGTCGAGCGTTGGGTCGTAGGAAACCAGAAACGCGCGCCGGTCCATAAACAGGCCGCGTGTCAGCGACCGCCGTCCGACGATGCACGACGAATTGGTGCAGTGCCCGTACTCCGGCCGCGGTTCGGCCAAGTGCTCCGACCGCTCTTCCACGTGCCGCAGCGCTTTGTCGGCCGAATCGCCGCACCGCGCCGCCTCGAACCGCCGCGACCGTTCATGTGCATTCAACGCTCGCGCCCCGTCCAGCGCCTTTGTCAGCCGGGCAAAGTCGTCGCCGTGCGTCGCCGGGATCGCGTCCGTATCAAAGAAGTCGACATCATCGCTGCAGGTGTCGTGGTAGCCGCCGACAAACCACGTATCGTCCGGAATCGCGATGCCGCGTTCGCGCAGGATCTGCCTCACTTCCGGCCGATTCGCCATCGCCGCGAACAACCGTGCATTCGGTCCGCCACGCCGTCCGCCGCATGCGCCGCAATCGTGCGCCGATTCGTGCGGATTATTCAAACTGGTGGAACCGTGTCCCAGAATCGCGACAATCCGCGAAAACTTCGTGTGCAACCCCGCCGGACCCAGCACGCTCTGCACACGGTCCGCTTTCTCTTGCTTCTCGAAGCCGACGAGCAGCCCTTCCGCCACATCGTGGCTATGCTGGCCGTGCCGCGTCAGCGTCATTTCCGTTCGCGGCTCCGGCAGAAAGCTCTCGTTCAACTTCTCGCGAACTTTGGTGTAAACTCTCGGCGCCAAAACACGCGCTGCCAGTGGAAACACCGAGAACAAGCCCAGCACTGCCGTGCTGAACCAGCCGCGCAGTATCGTACGCGACGAAACGAAGCGGTTGGCCGCCAGTTGCGCCCACAGCTTGCGCCTTGCTTGCCGCTGTTCGTGCAACGTCCGGTCTTGTTCCAGCGGCTTTTCCAACACGGCATGTTGCGGCTTTACTACAACCGGGCAGAACGGCGCGCTATGCGCATCGTCGATGCCCTTGTAATCCACCGCGACCCCGTAAAATCCCGCCGCGCTGAACGTCTCCACCTTCGGCGCAACCTCTTCCAGGTGCCGCCGGATCGATTCCTCTCGTTCGTCAAGGCAGAAGAACACCTGCGCTTCCGGGCGCGAGCCAAAATCGCGCGGCGGCGACACCCGCCGGAAACTGGCCAGCGGATCGAGTATCAGGTGCTCATGCCGGCGTTCATAGGCCAGTTGGAACACGCGCCGGCGTTCTAACTCATCGAACGCCGCCACTTCCTCGGTGAGGCGCTGCTTCTGCTCGGCCGTCGCGCCGTCAATCTTCTCGGCCGTAATCCCAACGCGCCGGCAGAGCTGAAACAGATGTGCGGCGGCCGCCAGTTGGCTCGCTTCCGCATCGACGTCAACCGGAGTGGGCCGGCGCCATTCCCGAACACTGCCGGTCACACTGCGCAACGCCACCACCAGGAACGTCAGGCGCACCGCCAGGTAATCCACCAGCTTGCAAGGCAGATCTTCGTGCGGAGCCAGGTGCGGCTCCTCTTCCAGCCGCCGGAACAGCCCGGGCCACCCCGGCAATGCCAGTAACTCCGCTTGTAAGTAGTGTTCCCAACTCTCTTCAGGAACTCCTAAGTCGTCCAGCGCGTCGAGCAGCGCGTCCGTCGCCGTCCACTCGGCGCGAAATTGGAGCCGGAACTCATCCCCCAATTTCTCCAGATGTTCCGGATACACCGCTTGCGGCTGCATCAACAGCGCCCGGCACGACGCATAGAAGCCTTGCTCGCGCCCGGGCATCGGCCAGTAAGAAACGCCCTGGTCTGTGTACACCGCGCACAGCCGGATTAGCAGCGGGTCCACAATTTCATCCAGGTCCACACGCTCCGTGCGCCACACGCCGTCGCGCGGCCGCGCCGGTATCTCGGAAGTCCCCTCCGCCGCCGGGGTCAACGTCAGGCAGCGGGCGAACAACGCCAAATCTTCCCCAATCGCCTCACCCAACTCGCCTTCTTCCATTTCCCAGTGAATTGTCGTGGAATCCGGCTCGCGCAACCCCGCAATCAGCGCCTGTTCGCGCAATCCGCGGCGGTCCAACCCGGGAATAATATCCGCGTTCGGCTCCCCGCTCAGCACAAACCGTATATCGTCGTGCCGTATGCGCCCGTCTTCCAACTCCCGTCGGAAGCGTTCCTCCGTCATGTACGGCTGTGCGCCATACATCGTGCCGGCCTTCGCCACCGCCTCTTCAAACGTCAGGTGCTGAAACGCGTGGAGCGTGTTGTGGTGAATAAACACCCCAATCGGCCCCTGCGCCGGCAGGTAATGCGCTAGATGATCTAAGGTATGCTTCAGTGTTTCGGCGCGGTTCGCACCCACCGCGCTCATTAAGCAGCCACCGCCCGCGTGTGTAGCTTATCGAGTACGGTGTGGTCCACTACCCAACAGTTCTCGAAGTTGACGACAACACGGCGAACGTCGGTCTCCACGGCGAGCAGCCGTTGCTTCAGGCCAAGGTAGTTGGTAAAGATCGCGGAATCGTGCACTTCGAGAGTTAGTTCGTCACCCGAACGCTCTTCCTTGATAATAG
Organism: Bryobacterales bacterium; assembly: GCA_020846745.1. Taxonomy (GTDB): domain Bacteria; phylum Acidobacteriota; class Terriglobia; order Bryobacterales; family Bryobacteraceae; genus JADLDI01. The sequence continues at coordinate 68,174 of JADLDI010000067.1, forward strand.
CGCGGAACAGACTTTTCAGCGGCGCACCGTTCTTCGGGTGGAGTGCAATTCTCAACAGCAGGCCGGCGCCCACGACCACCAGCAGGTCCGTCGCCAAGCCGGTTCGGCTGACGGCTGAGGGCTGATTGCTCATGGCAACAGGCCGCCGTCATTCTATGCTGGATCTTTACCATGGCCCTGATCGATTGGCTGGTCCTGTTCCTGACCCTGTCCGCCATTCTTAGCTACGGTTTGTACCGCTCGCGTGGATCGTCTACCACCCGGCAATACCTGCTGGCCGGAAAAGAGATGCCCTGGTACGCCATGGCGCTCTCGATCATGGCCACTCAGGCGTCGGCCGTCACCTTCATCTCCACTACCGGCCAGGCTTACGTCGACGGAATGCGTTTTGTGCAGTTCTATTTCGGGCTGCCCATCGCCATGATTATTATTGCCGAAACGGCGGTCCCGATCTTTCACCGTTCGGGCGTTTATACGGCGTACGAATACCTGGAACAGCGGTTCGATGCCAAGACGCGTCTTCTGGTTAGCTCCATTTTCCTGATCAGCCGCGGCCTCGCCGTCGGCGTCACCTTATCCGCGCCCGCCATCGTGCTCTCCGTCATTCTCGGTGTGAGCGATACCTGGACCGTCATCGCCATGGGCGTCGTTATTACCCTGTTCGCCACCTTCGGCGGCATCAAAGCCATTACCTGGACCGACACCCAACAGATGATGATCATGGTCATCGGCATCGGCTTGGCCTGCGTCGCCGCCGTCTGGCAGACGCCGCTTGATTTCTGGGATCAATTGAAGATCGCCGGCGCGGCCGGGCGCTTGAACCCCATCACCACCACCATCGATTGGAACGACCGCTTTAACCTCTGGAGCGGCCTGATCGGCGGCACTTTCCTCGCCCTGGCCTACTTCGGTTGCGACCAGTCTCAGGTGCAGCGGTATCTCACCGGCCGGTCGATCGCCGAGTCCAGGCTAAGCCTCTTGTTCAATGCCGTCGCCAAGGTTCCCATGCAATTCGGCATTCTATTTACCGGCGCCATGGTGTTTGTCTTCTTCGTTTACACCCAACCACCGGCTAACTTCCGTGCGCCTGGCGTGGCGGTAACTCAAACTTACCAGGCCGCTTTCGAAAACCGGCTGACGCAAGCCAACCAATTGGTAACCGGCAAGATACCTGCCGCGGAGTTTAGACAGGACCAGGCCCGGTTCGACGCCGTCCGAAAGAAAACTCCCGGGGACACGGACACCAACTACATCTTTCTCTATTTCGTTACGCACTATCTTCCGATCGGGTTAGCGGGGTTGGTTCTGGCGGTGGTGTTTGGAGCGGCGCTCACCACCAGTTCCGGCGAGCTAAACTCGCTCGCCACCGTCAGCGTAATCGACGTGTACAAGCGCTACATCAACCCTGCGGCTACCGATGCGCAATATCTAAGGGTTAGCCGGCTTGGTACGGCGTTTTGGGGTGTCTATGCCATCGCCAGCGCGCAGTATGCGAAAAACCTCGGGTCGCTCATCGAGGTCGTAAACATGCTCGGCAGCCTGTTCTACGGCGGCTTGCTCGGCGTGTTTGTGCTGGCGTTCTATATGCCCCGCGTGACCGGAACGCCGGCATTTTTCGGTGTACTGATCGGTGAGGCAGTTATCTTCTGGTTTAAGTTCAACACAAACATCGCCTTCCTCTGGTACAACGTAATCGGTGCGGTGGTAGTGGTAGTCAGCGCGCTTCTACTAAGCCTGTTCGTGTCCACTTCTCACAAAACGCCCTGATTCCAATCCAGCGCCGGATGCCGTGCCCAACCTCACAGAACCGCAACCGTAAGGGCGCGGGCCGCATTTTTTCTCAATCCCGCGAGGGAGTGGTGTTCCGGATTTTTGCACACGCCCCAAGGCAGCGGTGGCCGGCGGCATCGAGTTATGGCCGCGTCAGTCCCACCGACGCCTCCCATTCGCGGATCTGTTCGGTCAGCGTGCGGACGCGCTCCGGTTCGGAGTTCGCCAGATTCGCTCTTTCGCCTGGATCCGCTTCCAGGTTAGAGAGCCACACCCTATCCGCGACAGGATCCCCCGGAAACTGCGGCGGATTCAGAATGAGTTTCCAGTCGCCTGCCCGAACAGCCCGCTGGTTCGCATGATTCCAGAACATCGCAGCATGTGCCGGCCGCTCCCCGCGTAACACCGGCATAAAATCGTACCCATCGATCCCGCTCGGAGCGCTCGCATTCGGATCCGCCATCCGCAAAAAGGTGGGTAGCAAATCCATCGACATCACCGGCCGTTCTGAAACCTGGCCCGGCGCGATACCGGGGCCACGCAGAATCGCCGGCACATGCATACCCCCGTCAAACAACCCGAGTTTGAAACCGCGAAACCGCCCGTTACTGCCGCCCCTATTCGGTCCGCCGTCGGAGGAGGCCCGTTCTTCTCGGGTCGCCCCGTTATCGGCTTGGAAGAAGACGACTGTGTCCTTGTCCATTCCGCGCCGCTCCAGTTGGCTTACTACTGAGCCCACCACGTCATCCACAGCCGCGACCATGGCAAGATGCACCCGGCGGTCCCGATCCATCGACGCCGGAAAGCGGTCGAGATACTTCTTGGGCGCCATCATCGAATAGTGCGGCGCCCCAAAGCACAGATACAGGAAAAAGGGCTGCCGGGCGGACTGGCGGTCGATAAAGGCCTGCGCCTCGCGGCCAAGCAACTCGGTCATGTATGCCGGCTCCTCGAATACCTCCGTATCGTCACGCCACAGGTCGTGGAAGATCTTTCCTGGCGGCGCACCCAGTTGATAGTAACGGTGCGAGTAGGCATCGAGCCAGCCTGAGTACCAGCCGAAGAACTCGTCAAACCCCTGCGCCCGCGGCCGGCTATGAGGCACACTCCCCAAATGCCATTTCCCGATGGCCCCCGTCCGGTAGCCCATCCCTTGCAGCAGCCGCGGCAGCGTCACCTCACCCGCGCGCAGCCCCGCAACATCCCACGTCGGTTGCGAAGGGAGCGCCCCCTGCACACCGGTTCGCGGCGGATACTTGCCCGTCAGAATGGCAGACCGCGACGCGGAGCAGACCGGCGCGTTTGAGTACCACTGATTGAACCGGATTCCGGATCCTGCCAGGCGATCCAGGTTCGGCGTACGCGCCTCCGCGGCGCCAAAGCAGCCTACATCTCCGATCCCCTGGTCGTCCGTCACAACCACTACGAAATTCGGACGCGACCGAACCGCGCCCTGGGCCGCCATCGAACGCGCCGGAACCGCCGAAACAGAGCCGGCCAGAGCCTGGAGCATGGTGCGGCGGCTCGGAACAGGAGCATGCATATTGCTTCGAGTGTACAGCCCTCGGAATCGCGCCTGCATTGATGTAACTCTCGGCATTATTCCCCAATGGATTCAGAAAACCATCCGATGAGACTGTTTGTAGCCGCCTGACACGCTGTCCCGCCGTCAGGTGCGTCGCTAAGGTGCCATCCCCGCGAACAAGCTGCCTTGCACAATACCCATTTCATTCAAAGGAGTTTCATGCCGTACTCACCCCAGCCTGGTGTCGCTGCAGGCAGTTGTCCCACCGGCCGCGATGGCAACTATCCGGTGTTTCAATCTACAGCATCACCGGTATGCTGACCAGCACGGCCGAGCAGGTCGCCCAGGCCGCCAGTCAGGTGGCGTCTGCGCGGGTGCATCGTGACTTCCACGAGATGTAGCTCAAGGAGAACCTGATATGAGCTTCAACCGTCAAAGCGTCGAATGGACTCGCCTGGAACAGGCGACCAATCAAGTGGCTACGCTGATGGCCCTGGGGCTGGAAACCTGTGCCGCCGGCGAGCAGGGCGGCGAAGTGGGTGCAGCGCTGCGGCAACTCGCCTCCGCCTGCCTGGCCATCGGGTCGGACGGGTTGGCGGACGTGGCGTCGGCCCTGGCTGAACGCGTGTCGGAAGCCGCGGCGGAAGGTCCCGCCCGGCTCCGGTGCCTCGAAACGGGTGTCAACGATGCCGTGGGTCTGATCCAAATGCAAATGGCCTTGCTGGCCGAGGGCACGCCTGCCGCCGAGTCGGCAGCGCCCTCTAGCCTTGGCCAAGGCGATCCAGACCAGGGCGATCCAGACCAGGGCGATCCGGACCAGGGCGATCCGGAAATGCTGCGGGAGTTTGTGGGCGAAGCCGCCGAGCACCTCGCGACCATCGAAACTGCCGCGCTCGATCTCGAACGCAATCCGGGCGATCAAGAGGCGCTCCGGTCGCTGTTCCGCAGCTTTCATACCATGAAAGGCGTTGCCGGATTCCTCGCTCTGAGTCAGATCCGCGACCTGACACACCGCGTCGAATCCACCCTCGACCTCGCGCGAAACGGCAAAATCCCCGTCGGCGAACCACTGATTGAGGCGGTGCTGATTGCGGGCGACTGGCTACGCCAGGCCGTTGAAAACGTCCACGCCCGGCTGCTTGGAAAACCGGCGCCTCCGCTCGCGACTCCCGATCATGTGCTGGCGAAACTACAAGCGGCCACTGAGGCATCGGCCGCCCAAACCGCCACCGACGGCGGCAGTTGCGGCACGTCCGGCATGTCAGGGCGGAATTCACTGCAAACCGCGGTCAAGGTCGACACAGCCAAGCTCGACTACCTGGTGGACATGGTCGGGGAACTCGTCATCGCCGAAAGCATGGTGGTGAATTCCCGGGAATTGCGCGGCATCGACTCCGTCGACCTGCAGCGCAAGCTGGCGCTCGTCACCCAGGTGACCACCGAAGTGCAACGTACGGCGATGGGTTTGCGGATGGTCACCATCGGCCAGTTGTTCCGCAAAATGGAGCGCGTGGTGCGCGACTTGTCGCGCAAACTCTCCAAACCCATCAATTTCGAAGTCAGCGGAGAAGACACCGAGTTGGACCGGACGCTGGTGGAGCAACTTGCGGATCCGTTGCTGCACATGGTGCGCAACGCCATCGATCATGGCATCGAACCGGCGGAAGCACGCCAGGCCGCCGGCAAACCGGAAACGGGCCTGATCGCCCTGAGCGCATCGCATGTATCCGGGCAGATCGTCATCGAAGTGCGGGACGACGGAGCGGGACTGAACACGGAACGCATTCGTGCCAAGGCTGTCGCTTCCGGGGTTGTCGCTCCCGGTGCCGTTCTTAGCGACTACGAAATTCATAACCTCATATTCGAAGCCGGCTTTTCCACCGCTACTCAGGTGACGGATGTGTCGGGCCGCGGTGTCGGCCTTGACGTTGTAAAGAAAGCCATTCAGGCGCTGCGCGGCAGGGTGGAGATCCACAGCCGACCCGGGCAAGGGTCCACTTTTCTGTTGAAGCTTCCGTTGACGCTCGCAATCATCGACGGACTCATCGCGGCCGTCGGCACGGAGCGATACATCCTGCCCATGGTGAGCGTCCGCGAGATGCTGCGTCCTGATGTCTCACAACTGTCGACCCTCGGCAAAGACGAGATGGTCCTGGTTCGCGGCAGGCTACTCCCGGTGATACGGTTGCATGAGCGTCTCGGCGTCGTTCCCCGCAAGACCCGCGCGGAAGAAGCACTACTGGTAATTATCGAAGGAGAACGTGCGACTTTCGCCTTAATGGTCGATGAGTTCCTGGGGAAGCAGGAAGTTGTGATCAAGAGCCTCGGGAAAGCCATTGCCTATCCACCAGCAGTATCGGCGGGCGCGATTCTCGGAGACGGCCGGGTCGGGCTCATTCTCGATCTGGAAGTAGTGTTTGGCGGGGGTGTGCATGCGTGAAGCTACTGAGGAGTCGACCTTGGTCAGCGAAATCCACCTCAGCCCGGCCGATTTCAGTGCACTGAGTCAAATCGCGTACGAGTTGTTCGGTCTGCAACTCCGCGACGGCAAGCAGAGCTTGGTCGTGGCGCGGCTCAGCGGCATCGTGCGCCGGCACGGGTTCCGGCGGTTTCGCGAATACATCGACTACTTGCGAGCCGATCGGTCGGGCGACGCCCAATCGGAGCTTATCAATGCGCTGACCACGAATCACACGCATTTCTACCGCGAATCGGCCCACTTTGCCTATCTCCAGCAGTTGCTTGGCAGCTCCTGGCGCCAGCACCGCCGTTTACGCATCTGGTCGGCCGCCTGTTCAACCGGAGAAGAACCATATTCCATCCTGATCAGCCTGCTCGAAGCGCCAGGAGGCGTGGCCGACCGTGAGATCCGCGTCGTGGCCACCGACATCGATACGAACGCGCTCGCGACGGCCACCCAGGGCATCTACGCGGCAACCCGCGTTGCCGAACTGCCCGCGCCGGTACGGCAGCGCTACTTCTTGCGTGGCTGCGGCCGCTGGGCCGACCATGTGCGCATCAAGCCGCAAATCGCGTCAATGGTGCAGTTTTCCCGCATCAACCTGGTGACCCAGTTTGCCAGTCCCGGTCAGTTTGAAGCGATCTTCTGCCGCAACGTGATGATCTACTTCAGCCAAGAGACGCAGGAATTGCTGGTGAACCGCCTGACAGACTCGCTGGAGGCGGGCGGCTACCTTTTCATTGGGCATGCCGAAAGCCTTTCTTCCATCCGGCATTCCTTGCGGTATGTGGCGCCCGCGATCTATCAGCGGGCTGGAATGGTGGTGCACCGGTGACCGATGTGATGGTTCAGATCGGTGAATGCCGCGTCGCATCCGGACCTGAGGTGACGCTAGCCACCCTCGCCCTGGGCAGTTGCGTTGCCGTCGCGGCATTCGACCGGCGGACGCGCGTGGGCGGATTGCTCCACATTCTGCTGCCTGATTCTGCGCTCGATCCGGATAAGGCCAAACGCTCACCGGGAGTTTTTGCCGATACCGGGCTCGCCCTTCTATGGCGTCAGTTGCGGGCTGCCGGGGCCGACTTGAGCAGGCTCGAGATCCAACTGGCGGGCGGGGCGTCGATCAATGGAGCACCCACTTACGGAGACATCGGTGCGTCGAACCTGGCCGCCGTAAGGCGCTGGCTCGCGTGCACGGGGGCTCAGATTGTGGGCGAACAGGTCGGCGGGACGGATCCGAAATCGGTACGGCTCGACCTGTCGACCGGACGGTTCTGGAACTGCAGTCCCGGTAAGGCGCCCGTGACGATTGGCCCTGAGTCGCAGAGGAGCAAGCTGTAGTGCAGAATCGGAAGACTCGCATACTAATTGTCGATGATTCCGCCATTGTCCGGAAGACACTGACGGAGGCGCTGGCCGCCGAGCCGGACCTCGAGGTAGTGGGCACCGCACCCGATCCGTATATTGCCCGCGACAAAATCGTCGCCCTTGCGCCAGACGTGCTCACTCTCGATATCGAAATGCCTCGCATGGACGGTCTGACATTTCTCAAGAAGTTGATGCAGCACCATCCGCTTCCGGTGATCGTCATCTCGTCGCTCGGCGATTCCAGTTGTGAAACCGCTTTACACGCATTGCGCGCGGGCGCCGTCGATTTCATGCCCAAGCCCGGCGGTCCCTATTCCGTCGGTAACTTACGGCACGAACTCGCCAGTAAGATCCGCACGGCCGCGGGGGCAAACCTGCGCCGCCGGCCGGCCGACGCGGCCGCCACAGAGCCCGTTCCCGTTCGGGCGGCGGCTCCGGAATGGTCGAACCGTACGTCACTGCTGCCCCTGATTGCGATCGGTGCGTCCACGGGAGGAACAGAAGCAATCCGCGAGGTGCTTGGCGCTCTACCCCCAGGCCTCCCTCCGATCGTTATCACCCAGCATATCCCCCCCGTCTTTTCCCGTTCGTTTGCCGACAGCCTGTCGCGCACGTGCCAGTTCCGCGTGAAGGAAGCTGCCGATGGCGACCAGTTGGAACCAAATCTGGCGCTCGTCGCGCCCGGTGATTACCACATGGTGATCCGCCGCGTGGGCGCAATCTATCGCGTGCACCTGACGCAGAGCCCACCGGTCTGTTACCAGCGGCCGGCCGTGGACGTTATGTTCCGGTCGCTTGCCGATGCGGCCGGGAAGAACGTTGTAGCCGCCGTGCTCACCGGCATGGGGAGCGATGGTGCGAATGGCTTAAAGCATATGAACGACCTCGGCGCCTACACGCTCGCCCAGGATGAAAGTTCGTGTGTGGTCTACGGAATGCCGCGAGCGGCTGTGGCTGCCGGCGGAGTAGACCGCGTGGTGAGTTTAAATCGGATGGCTCGCGCCATCCTCGACGGTGTGATGGCCCGCCAACCGGGCACCGGACAAAACTGATGGCAAAGGAGTAGGTATGAGTCAAGAACCAGTTGTCATGCTCTCGGAACTGGAAGAGATCGTCGGCTCGGTGTTCGGCACCATGTTGGGATGGCCAACGTCGGCAATCGCCTCGACATGGACTGCAACATCCGATCGTGTCATGGCCACGGTCCATCTTGGAGGGGGCATCTGGAGCGGTGCTGTCGTGCTGGAGACAACGCGCCAAATTGCATGCGCGCTGGCGGGAGCCATGCTGATGACGGATCCGCCCAACGATGTCAACGACGAAGTGCGCGATGCGCTCGGAGAATTGGCCAACATGATCGGCGGCAACTTAAAATGCGCGGTCTCGCCGGGCGCCCGGCTCTCGTTGCCCATGGTCATCGACGGTTCCGACTACAGCATGAGATTCTGCAGCGGGCGGATGACACACCGCCAGGCGTTTTCCTGTGACCAGGGCGTCTTCTGGGTCACGACGGTCGCAACACCGGAAGATAAGGACTGAATTTGTGGATCCGTTACGGCGGCGGTTCTAAGCCGGGACGGTGGAGGGAGGGTTACAAATGGTTGATGTTCTGATTGTGGACGATTCGGTTGTAATTCGGCGAATGATCACTCGCATTTTGCGGGAAACGGAATTGCCGATTCAGGATGTGTTCGAGGCCGGAGACGGTATCGAGGCACTGGCGGCACTCAAGCAGCATGGTGTTGGGTTGGTGCTTTCCGATATCAACATGCCCAACATGGACGGTCTGGAACTGCTGGGCATGATCCGGCGGAACCCGGATTGGAAGCAGGTCCACGTGGTGATGATCACCACGGAAGGCGCCGAACGGAAGGTTCTGGAGGCGATCCGGTTGGGCGCGTCCGGTTATGTACGAAAGCCGTTCACCCCTGAACAGATCAAGACGAAGCTGACGCCCTTGATGGCTTAACCCAGAGGAGCCCAATGAGCTTGGATGTTCTGTTGGTTGACGATTCCGCCGTCGTGCGGAAGGTACTCCTCCGTGCACTGAGACAAGCTGAATTCCCGGTTGGATCGGTGCATGAGGCCGGAGACGGTGTGGAAGCACTCGCACAACTGCACGCACATCACGTGGATCTGATCCTTTGCGATATCAACATGCCGAATATGGACGGTTTGGAGTTCTTACGCCATTTGCGGGCCGAGCCGGTTTTGAAAAGCCTGCCCGTGGTGTTGGTAAGCCGCGAATCGTCGCAAGCGGTTGTGCTCGAAGCCCTGCGGCTAGGCGCGGCCGGCTACGTAAGGATTCCATTCACGCCCGAGCAGATCAAAAGCAAGCTGCTTTCCGTGGTATCCACCCAGGATCCCGCGGACAATTAGACTCACAGCGGCCGATAGCAGCGTCGCGTCTCGTTACATTCGTAATCGTCGACAGCTCTGCCGTCCGGACCTAAACAGTTCTGTGTCTGGTGACACCAGAACAAACGATCGCCGGAGTGGGGCATGTTCGGGTCCCACCCGGCTTCGATGAAAATGCCTTTCCAGAGCAGGTTCGAGCACCGGTCGTGATCGATCGGCGTTGCGCCTGGTAATTCCATAACCCACCTCTACCCTTTTTGCAAATAAAACAGGGACGGGAAATCCTCCCCGCCCCTGCTCTCAAAATACAGCAATCTAAGCTTTAATACCAGCCGCCGCCAGCACTGCGCGCTTGACGGCCGTCTTCACCAGTTGCACTTTGTAAGCGTTCCCGCTCAGCGGGCTCGCTCCTTGCGTCGCCGCTTCGCCTGCCTTCTCGGCCACGTCCGCCGTGATCGTTTGGCCCGCGAGCGCCTGTTCGGCCGCCGCGGCAACATGGGGAACAGCAGCGACGTGGCCAAGCACCACGCGGGCGGAATCCACCTTGTTGCCCTTCATCTTCAGCACCACCGAAGCCGTCGCCAGCGGCCAATCCATCGCCTCGCGCTGCCTTACTTCGTAAGTCGCGCTCTTTGCGCCACGCGCCGCGGGAATCACGATCTCCGTCAGGATCTCGTTCGGCTTGAGGTCCACTTCGCGCTGCGAGTCGGAACCGGGCGCCACGAAGAACTTCGCCGCTTCCACCTTCCGGTTGCCCGTTGCGGAAGCGATCGTCAACGTCGCGCCCAACGCCACCAGCGCCGGACCGAACGATGAAGCGCTCACAAACCGCGCCGGGCCATGCTCGAAAATCGCGTGGAATTCGTTCTGCCCGTCCGTTACCAGGCTCTTGCCGTCCTTCATGCCAAGAACGCCAAATCCGTTACGGAAATACCAGCAGCGCGGACGCTGGCACAAATCGCCGCCCACCGTACCCATGTTGCGGATCTGCGGACTGCGAATGCCGTGCGCGGCGTCGATCAGCACCGGATACTCGGCCCGCACGGCTGCGTTGTTCAGCAGATCGTCCACGGTCGCGATTGCGCCGATGCGAACACCCGCGCCCGCTTTGCCGATGCCCGACAGTTCCTTGATGCCTTTGATATTCACCACCCGATTGGGCGTGTGAATGTCGTCTTTCATCAGGCTGATCTGGTCGGTGCCGCCCGCCAGGATGTTGGCGTCGGCCCAGGAGGAACCCAGCAGTCCGAGCGCCTCCTTCAAAGTAGTTGGTGAAGCGTATTCGAAGGCTCGCATTAGGCCAATCTCCTTCCGGACAGCGCATTCAGAACGTGGCGCGGGGTGAGGGGCAGAGTCGGTACACGGACGCCGATGGCGTTCGTACAGGCATTGGCGATCGCGGCGATGGTCGGAATCGTGGCCGGTTCGCCCAGTCCGATGATGCCGCGCTTGTCGTGCTCGGGCGTGATGTCCATCTTCACTTCGATCTCGCCGACATCCGCGATACCGGCCAGTTTGTAGAACTCCATGTCGGCGTTCAGCGCTTTGCCGGTCAACTCGTCCATCACGCGCTCTTCCATCAGCGCCGCGCACACGCCCATGATGATCCCGCCGTGCATCTGCGAATCGGCCAGCTTCGGATTCACGATCAAACCGCAATCCTGCACGCCCACGATCTTGTTGATCTTCACCACGCCGGTCTCGACGTCCACCGAAACATCGGCCATTTGAACGCCGCCGACCCCGAGCGTCGACATGCCGCGCGGGTTCCGCGGATCGTGCGCCTGGGTCACCGAAATGGTCTTCATGCCGAGCTTCTGGCAGGCTTGCTTCCAGCTCATGGCCTTGTTCGGGTTGCCCTTCACCTGGATACGGCCGTCTACCGCTTCCAGTTCTTCGGGCTTCGCCTGCAGCGCTTCGGCCACCGTCTTCAGCAGTTCTTCGAGAGCCGCGCTGGTCGAAATACGCGTCGATGCCGACACCCCGCCGATCGTGGTGGACCCGCCCGATGCCCCCGACTTCGGCAGCGAACTGTCGCCGATGTTCAGCTTCACCTGGTTCATCGGAATTCCTAGCGTTTCGGCCGCTACCTGCAGAATCGCGGTGCGCGTACCGGTGCCCAGGTCCTGCGATCCGAGTTCGATTTCCACGCTGCCGTCCGGGTGGATGTTCACGCGGCAGTTCGACGCATGGCCCGCGCCGCCCCACTTACCCACTGCCAGGCCCAAACCGCGCTTCACCGGACCCGCCGTCTTATCCCCGCGCGGATGCCAGTTCTTTTTCCAATTGATCATCTCCGCGGCCTGCTTCAACTGCGATTCGTAAACCGATGCGCGATCCGTCAGGTTCAGGTTCTTCAGGAAGAAGTCCAGCGGATCCATGTTCAGCTTGGCCGCCAGATCGTCCAGCGCCGCGCAAGTCACATAGGATACCTGCGGATGGTTCGGAGCGCGCCACGCGCGAGACCCGCCCGTGTTCACCGAAACCGCGGTGTGGTTGATTCGCCGGTTCGGAACGTCGCGGAAAACGTACGGCAGCAGGTCGGCGTTCAAGCCGCCGCCCGTGAACCCGCCCGTCATCCACGTGTTCGAATCCCACGCGATCAGCGTGCCATCTCTTTTCGCCGCGACCTTCACCTTGCCGTAAAGCGACGGACGAACACCCGCGATGAACAGCTCCGGAGCGCGGTCCAGGAAGAATTTCACCGGCTTTCCGCCCGATGCCTTCGACAGGTTGGCCGCTTCGATACCCCAGCTGTCCGCCTGGAATTTCGAGCCGAATCCGCCGCCCACGTTGTCCTGGTGGACATGTACGTTCGCGGCGGGAACTCCCAACCCTTTCGCGAGGTCGTCCCCGACGGCCGAAACGTTCTGCGTGGAGGCCAGGAACTGCGCTTTCGTTCCGTCGAACGCGACGTTCTGGCCGTGCGGTTCGAGGCAGCAGTGCGTGATCACCGGAATGCCGTACTCGCCTTCGTGCACGACGTCGGCCTGCTTGAATGCAGCGTCGGGATCGCCCTGCACCTGCTCACCGGCCGGTTTGGCGCGATTGCCCGCCTTTTCGAGCTTGTCCTCGCGGACCAGATGCGGCAGAACTTCGTATTCGACCTTGATCAGCCTTACCGCGTCGCGTGCAATCTCTTCCGTCCGCGCCGCGACCATGGCCACTTCGGCCATCTGCCATTGCAGTTCCTTGCCGGGCTTCGCGAGGACACTCACGGCCGTCACACCCGGCAGCTTCTCCGCCGCCGAAGTGTCGATGCTCTTCACCACAGCGTGCGCGTGCGGGCAATGTAGCATCGCCGCATTCAGCGTTCCCGCCGGGCGAACGTCGGAATTGTATTTCGCCTTGCCGCTCGCTTTGGACATCCCGTCCACCCGGCTGATGCGCCGCCCGATGTACTTACGGGACTCCATCGGAGGATAGTTGTAACTAGGCATTGCGTCCTCCCTTCAGTTCCGAGGCTGCTTCCATCACGGCCTTGCGCACCCCTACATAGGTGCCGCAGCGGCACAGGTTGCCGCCCAATCCGGCTTTCACCTGTTCGTAGCTGGGGTTCGGGTTCTTATCGAGGAAAGCTTTCGCCGCCATCACAAACCCGGGCGTGCAGTATCCGCACTGCATGCCATCGTTGTTCACAAAGGCTGGAACGATCGGGTGTGGTTTGGCGCCCGATGTCAGACTTTCGATCGTTTCGATCTTCTTGCCCTGTACGTCAATCGCCAGGATCGTGCAGCCGTACATCGCTTTGTTGTCGACAATCACCGTGCAGGCGCCGCAGGTGCCGCGGTCGCAAACGCGCTTGGCGCCGGTGATTTCCAGCCGGTCGCGCAGTGCATCGAGCAGCGTCGTGCGCGGCTCCACCGTCACCTTCATCGGCTTCCCGTTAATGGTTAATGTAATCTGTGTTTCGCCCGGTCCGGTTACCCCGGCCGGAGGCGCCGCTTGCGCGGACTGTTCCATCAGCCCGCCGCTTAATACACCGCCCGCGACTCCCGCGCCGCCCAAAAAGCCGCGTCGTGAGAATCCTTTTTCGGGGGTGGGCTTGTTGTCCGGTTCCTTCTTAGAACTCACGCCACACCGTCCTTTCCTTCAATTCCAGTTCTGATGAGTGAACCTCGGTTGGGAATTTACCAGGTTCGAATTCCCCGCAGCCAGAAGGTTGTGCTACGCCACAGGGGTATGGGCCCGCGGAGAATACTCCGCACCGACTATAACAAGCTTAATCCACGATTTCAACAGGCTTCAAAGCCGCCAAGCAATCAACGTACTGCACTCCCGGGTTCTGGAAGGTATGGGAGACGACATCCATATCGATAGAATCATTACCAGTGACGGCGCTGCGCTTTTCTTGCATGATCGGAATCCTGACAATCGCCTTGTCGCCATCGGTTGGCCGTATGCGGCTGAGGAGCGTCGAGGGGAACACCGACAGCAAGCGATGGTCGCGCGCGCAAGCGGTGCAGTACTTCGTCGACACAACAGGGAAGCCGTTGGCGGTGGCCGAGGGCGAAATCGACCGTGCTATCTGGGATCCGGCTTCGCTGGTGGTCTACAAAGCCGGGGAGCTGACATTCAAAAGGATGAAACGCGAGTCCCGCTGCCGCTCGACTTGTTGGAAGGTGAGTTTCGAACTCCGCACCGAGTTGCTGGCCCTTCAGAAGAACCGCACTGCTCCCGACACAGAACCGCAACCGTCAGGGCGTGAGAAAAAATCCGCTGAATGCGATCTAGCACCGCGCCCCGGGTCCGGTAAACCACTACAAACACGCACAACTCCGGAAACAGAACCGCAACCGTAAGGGCGCGGGCCGCATTTTTTCTCAGTTCCGTGAGGGCGCGGGCCCTATTTTTCCTCAACCCCGTAAAGGCGCGGGCCGCATTTTTTCTCAATCCCGTAAGGGCGCGGGCCGCATTTTTTCCTCAATCCCGTAAGGGCGCGGGCCCGATGCGTTGCAGAACGAACCCAACGATTCCGACTCCCCTCTCCCTTCCCCTGACTCCTCCAACAAATTACAAAACGAACCCACCGGCGAGCCAGCTATTCCCTGACCCCATGACCTTCGCCGGTTCCTCTCTTTGCACTTAAGTTAACCCTTTCCTATCATGGAAGTACCGCATGCAATACGACGTGATGGTGATTGGTAGCGGCCCAGGCGGCTACTCGGCGGCGATTCGCGCCGGTCAATTTGGTCTGAAGACCGTACTGGTCGAGAAGGATCCCAAACTGGGCGGCACCTGCCTCCATGTGGGCTGTATCCCGACGAAGGCTCTGCTGCAAACCGCAGAGGTCTACGATTACATCAAGCATCCCGAAGAGCAGGGCCTCTATTGCGAAAATCCGCGTCTCGATATGCCGAAGGCCCTGGACCGCAAGAACAAGATCGTCAACAAACACGCGTCGGGCGTTTCGATGCTGATGCGCAAGAACAAAGTGGACGTCATGGCCGGCTTCGCGACGCTCAAGGGCGGCGGCAAGGTGGAGGTCCGCGGGAACGACGGGTCCACGAAGACCGTCGAGGCAAAGAACATCATTATCGCTACGGGCTCGGAAGCGCGCATGCTCCCCGGCCTGGCGCCGGACGACACGATTCTCACCAACATCGAGATCCTCAATATGCAGCACGTCCCGCAAACGCTCGCCATCATCGGCGCGGGCGCGGTGGGCGTCGAGTTTGCGTCGATGTTCCAGCGCTTCGGTTCCAAGTGCACGGTCCTCGAAATGCTCCCCCGGTTGGTGCCGGTGGAAGACGAGGAGGTTTCGAAGGAACTCGAACGCGTCTTCAAGAAGCAGGGCATCCGGTGCGAGACGGGCGCGCGTGTCGAACAGGTAGAGCGGACCGGCAACGGTGTCCGCCTGACTGTGACGCTCGCGACCGGTAAGACCGAGATCATCGAAGCCGAGAAACTGCTGGTGGCCGTTGGCCGCCGCCCGAATACCGATGCGATCGGCCTCGAAAATACCAAGGTCGAGACCGAGCGTGGGTTCATCAAGGTGAACCAGTATCAGCAGACCGCCGAGCCCGGCGTCTACGCCATTGGTGACGTGGTGGCGGGCACGCCGCAACTGGCGCACGTGGCGACGATGGAAGGGATGATCGCGGTGGCGCACATCGCGGGCAAACCGGTCCGCCCGATCAACAAGAACCGCATTCCGGGCGCCACCTACACTGAGCCCGGCATCGGATCCGTCGGCATGACCGAAGCCCAAGCCAAGGCGAAGGGCTACAAGGTGAAGGTCGGCAAGTTCCCCTTCCTGGCCAATTCGAAAGCCTCCATCCTGGGCCACCACGAAGGTTTCGTGAAGATCGTTTCTGACGAGACCTACGGCGAGATTCTCGGCGTACACATCATCGGACCCCACGGCTACGAACTGATTGCGGAAGCCGTCGCTGCCATGGAAGCCGAGGCGACCGTCGAAACCATGATCAACACCATTCACGCCCATCCGACTCTCTATGAAGCGGTCGGCGAGGCGTTCAACGCGGTTTACGGGCAGGCCATCAACGCCTGAGTTGTACCCAAACCCTTGTACCCAAACCCAATGCGTCACTGCGAATTCCGGGATCTCGGCCGCCTTGGCTACGCCCAGGCCTTCGCGTTGCAGACCGATCTGGTCCAGCAGCGCAAGCAAGGGCTTATACCCGATCAACTCCTGTTTGTGGAGCATCCGCACGTGGTGACGCTGGGGCGAAACGCCAACTTCGCGAACCTGCTGGCGAGCCCTGAAATTCTGGACAAAGCCGGCATCGAACTGCAGCCGACGGACCGAGGGGGCGACGTGACCTACCACGGTCCAGGGCAGATTGTGGGTTACCCGATCTTCGATCTCCGCGAATGGAAGCGCGACGTGGGCGCCTACGTCAGGGCCATCGAAGAGGTGATCATCCGCGCCCTGGCCGGCTTCGGGATCACCGGCGGCCGCGTGGCCGGCGCCACCGGCGTATGGGTAGACGGCGGCAAGGTGGCGGCGATCGGCGTGCACCTCAGCCGCTGGGTAACCTCGCACGGGTTCGCCCTTAACGTCGACACCGATCTTTCTTATTTCCGTTACATTATTCCTTGCGGGCTGACGAAACCAGTGACCTCGCTACGGCAACTGAAATGCGAGGCGAGCCGCACACAAGTTTCACTAGCGCTCCGGCACCAATTCGAGAGCGTATTTGATCTACGGATTGTGGAATCCGTTGCTATCGAGAGGACTCAATGACCGACATCGTAATGCCCCAGATGGGGGAAAGCATTGTAGAAGGAACACTCACCAAGTGGCTCAAGAAAGTGGGCGACAAGGTCGAGCGCGACGAGCCCCTTTTTGAGATCTCCACCGATAAAGTGGATTCCGAGATCCCCGCACCCGCCGCCGGCGTGCTCACTGAAATCATCGTCAAGGAAGGCTCCACCGTCTCCATCAACACGGTGGTGGGCCGTATCGGCGAAGCGGGTGAAGCCGCCGCCGCGCCTGCTCCGGCCGCGCAGCAGCAGGCTGCACCGCCACCGCCTCCTCCTCCACCCGCGCCGCCGGTTCAGGCTGCTCCGCCACCTCCGCCACCTCCTCCGGTGCAGGCCGCACCGCCTCCGCCGCCCCCAGCGCCTGCCGCTCCGGAGCCTGTAGCCGCCGCGGCCGAAGAGGCCGGACCGCTATCGCCGCTCGTCCGGCGTATGGCGCGCGAGCACAATATCGACTTGGCGAAGGTCCGCGGTACCGGCGCCGGTGGGCGTATCACCAAACAGGACGTTGAAGCCTACATCGCCGGGCAGCAGGCCCCAGCCGCCTCACCCGCTTACGCAGCCCCGGCTCCGGTCCCCCCTCAACCCGCACCCGTTGCTGCACCCGCCGCACCTGCGCCTCCGCCGCCGCCCGATTCGGTGCCGCCGCCGGCCCAGGCACAGCCTGCCCGCGCCCGCGTAGAACCCATGAGCGTCATGCGCCAGAAGATCGCCGAGCACATGGTGTTCTCCAAGCGCACGTCGGCTCACGTCACCACCGTCCACAAGGTGGACATGACCAAGGTGGCGAAGCTCCGCGACAAGCTCAAGATTCAGTTCAAAGAGCGCTACGGCTTCTCGCTCACCTTCCTGCCGTTTATCGCTCGCGCCGCCGCTGAAGCTCTGCGCTCCTTCCCGGTCGTGAACGCGTCGATCGAAGGCACGAACGTCATCTATCACAATGAAGTGAACATCGGCATCGCGGTCGCTCTCGAAGGTGGCTATGGCCTGATTGTCCCCGTCATCAAAAGCGCCGATGAGAAGAACGTCGTCGGTCTCCAGCGCCAGATCGTCGACCTCGCCAATCGCGCCCGCTCCAAACAGCTCAAACCCGACGACGTCCAGGGCGGCACGTTCTCCATCACCAACTTCGGCACGTTCGGCTCACTGTTCGCCACGCCCGTAATCAACCAACCCCAAGTCGCGATCCTCGGTGTCGGATCGGTGGAAAAGGTCCCGGTGGTGACGGAAGACGACGCCATCGCCATCCGCTCCATCGCCCACCTGGCGCTGACGTTCGATCACCGCCTCATCGACGGCGCCGTCGGCGATCAGTTCTGCCAGAAAATGAAGTCGATCCTCGAAAACTGGTCGGAGCAGGTGCTGTAAGCTCTGAGTTAAAGTCTGCGCCGCATCCTGCTTGCTTATTGAGCCGTGAACTCCACCACCGTGCGCGCGGCGTCGCACGTGATGCGAAGGTACTGCGGACCTGGGCTCAGTCCGATCAGGTCGAAGCGCCGCTGGAGGTTGCCGGCAGCAACCTGGGTCTCGCCAAGGTCGAGACTCGAGTTCGGGTAAGTCGGCGATACCAGATACGTACAGGTGTTGTAGCCGGGCGCCACGAAGTAAACAGTGGCGACCCCGGCCGCGCCGGGTACGATGCTGACATCGCTCACGCGGTGCTGGCTTTGCGCGGAGAAGGCCCATTGCGGCGTGCCGCGGTAGCCTTCCTGATCGCGAATGCCGAACTTCTGCCATTCCCAGGCGCCCTGGCCGGAACGGCTTTCGTCGCGGGCGTCGGTGGCGAACGCCAGCGTCGAGGCTGCGATTACGGAGTAACCGCCTTGCTTGTCGCGGTCGTTCTCGAACTCCCTCCGCTGAGACGCTCGCGGGATGAAGGCTTTCGCAAAGTTCTCGTAGCTTGAGAACTGGTATTCGATGCCGGTGCCGAAGCGGCGTTGGGGGCAGCCATCCGGTTGCTCAACCCCTTCGGGTTCGCACGGAGCCCAAGGATCGCGATATTCGCCGTTGGTAAAGGGATTCATCGCGGGATGGGTGAAGCGATTCATGGCGTTTCGGAAAAATCGCTCGTTGCCGAGATAGGCCGCCTGGTCGAACCCGAGGTTGATGGCGTCGCCCAGCGACACCCGGAAGAAGTTATCCATCCAAAACGAAGTAACGGCATTCACGTAATTCCGCGAGGCATTGGTGGATGGCGACAGCGACTGAGGGTCGTACGATGAGCCCGAAGCCAGGAATGAAGTGAGTGCAACGTTCTGCGTGTTCATGCCCTGGACCATGCGGCCCCAACACCATGGGGTGGAGTCGAACGGTTTGCCTTCTTCGCAAGGATGATAGAAAATCCCCTGCAGGTTGTACTTACCCTCTTTGATCTCGATGGTCTTGTTGAACTTGTCGTTGAAATAGGCGGCCTCGAGAGATCCGGTGGCTGAAGCCCAGGCCGCGTGCGTCAGCAGGCGGAACGCCCAGCCGATCGGGCGAGAGCCATTCACCGGTCCAGGCCAACCCCACGATCCGTGACGGACGGTGGTGGCGTAAAAATCACGGCCGTTCCAAAAGGGGGAACCGCTGTTGTAGAGCAGCGCCCACGACCCGAAATCCATCGCCGATTGTTCCAAATACCAGTCGCCGGTGAGCAGCCATGGGATGAACGACATCTCGGGTACGTGTGATGTTCCCGCATACGAGGCCCAGAAGTTGTAGGTGTCCTGGCCCTGGTAGAGCAGGCGTTCCTTCACGTCCGTATTGCTCTGGGCGAACATCAGGACCGCGCCGGGGTGAGCGTCGATCGAATAAGGCCGGCCGAACGCGGGGACCTGGCCGCCTTCGCCTTCACAGGACTTGAAAGGCGTGTCGGATGCCGAGCAGAACTTCAGGCTCTCGCTACTGTTGCCCTCCCACATGTGGACGGCGGGATAACCGGCACAGGCGGAGTTCCCGAACATAACCTCGTACCAACGGTCCGCGCCGGGAAGATCGGAACTCATCGAGTAGAGACCAACTGCGGTCCACAACGGGTGGAGGCTGATGTCGGGCCGGCCGCCGGCATCGGGCCAGTGGCGGTGATAAGCGGCGCAGTTAGTCCGGCTGGCGCCCTTGACCAGGCTGTCAACGGTATCGATGATGCCCTTGTTGCCGTTTTCCCAGGCATACATCGTGCCTTCATGCGGCCGGTTAACCGTAAGCATTGAGTCGACACCGTGTTGATCCACCTTGATCGAAGGGTCGTACGGGACAACACCGGCATAGCGTAGATACGGCAGGTTGAAGTCGTATCGCCCGCCCACGGGCGCCGGGCCGTCCCAGGCCTTTCGCTCGGCCACTCGGTCGGTAAATGTGCCGACCACCGGGCCGTCGGGATACTTCCACATCGAGGCGGCCGTATGCTTGACACCGTTGTACGAGATTAAGGCGCCCCCGGAGTTGGCGACCGATAGATCGTACATCTGGTCCTGCAGGCGGTCGCTCCAAGGATTTGCGAGATGGTACTCAATGCCGACGCCGGGCCAGCCGTTGTAAAACGAGAGCACAAAGACGGGGTGCAGCGACTTGTAGCGGTCGATATCGGCGTCGATCCAGTTATCGTCCCGATTCCAGTTCTGAACTGGAATGTTACGGAACTGTTCCGTAAGCACGCGGTTGCTACCCCAGAAGAAGCGTCCATTGATGTCGGGCGCGCAGCCCCAAGGTCCCGTGCCGACCGTCAGGGTGTTGCCGTTCTTGTTGCAAATACGGACGAACTCGCCAAAGATGTTGACCACGGTAGGTTCGTTGATCGAAGATGCATCGTCCACCTGAATCGTCGACCGCCCGTAATCCGTACCGGCGGCCAGCCGCATGCCATCGATCAGCCGCGCGAACGTGCGTAGTTCGTCGGCATAGTGGTTGCCGCGTCCGGAGCCGTCCTGGGCACGCCCGGCGATACTGGCGCATTCGGGACCGCTGCCGTCGGTGACGCCGACGTACCACGTGTCGCTGGTTGCGTAGCAGATCGAAATAAACTCACCATCGACATGTACTTTGAACGGCCGCGGAAGCCCGCTCCAATCGGCGTTGACCTTAACCGACAGCGATTCCTGGCTCATCGTGGACGTGACGCGCGCCAGGCGGCGTTCGCGCCAGCCAAAGTCGTAGCTGCGGGCCGGGCTTCGGTCCTCAACCATCACCTGCGTCACCAGCGGACCGCGGCGGCGGTAACTCCAAGCGCCCGCGGACATCATCTCGCGGGCGCTGCGAAGGTGGGTAGTCGTGCCGACGCTGGTCGGGTAAGCGGATGCCCGGATGGTTGCTTCCCACGAACTGTAACCGAGCATCGCGTTCTGATCCATACCAGCCTCCCGGCATGCGTTTTCGTCGCCGAGGTGGCAAGGTTGCGGATCGTCGCGGAAATCGACTTTGACCGTTTGATTGGCATCGACGGTTTGGAGGAAGGCAACATATGCCTTCTTGATCGAACCGGCAGGGCAGTGGGTGGACGGGCCCCATTTGCTCCAGATATCGGTCTGCCACTGCGCGGTCGGCTGGCCATTGACGTACGGACGCGGGTAGCTACAAACTTCGTCTTTGGCAAAGGTCGGGAAGAGATCGAACGGACGATTCTCCTGATAGGCGTAAGGCCGGAAGGTGATCGCGTTATCCAACGCGAACGCAGGAAAAACCGCGAGTAGAAAGATTGGGAACCTGGTCATGTCGCAGCAAACTAGAACGACCGGACAATTGTGGCGCGGTAGTTCCGGCTGGGCGGATCGACAATGCCGTGGCTGATTTTGCAAAGACGGATCGTAACGGAACCGGCGGAGCCAACGAACATCGTGCCGATAACACCGGATTCGAGGTCCGGAGGCCACCCGGCAGCCACGCCATCACCCGGCAGTGCGCCCGTCGCGGTGACGACCTTTTCAGCACAAGCGCCTTGGGCCAGGGCGGGGAAATCTATTCCGCCAACCCAGGTGAGATAAGTCGGGACGGCTTGATTTACTTCTAAAATGCCGTTCTTTATATGAAGACCAAATCCAAGGGCGGCAGTGGCTACACCGGTCTTTGTGGTGTAGAGCACCTGGTTAGGGTTCGCCGTGGGCGCGGGCGGCAGAATGTCCGTCCGGTCCGCGCGCATTGCGACAGGCCGTGCGCTTTCGCGTGTTTCTCCAGTGGCCTGCTGGCGGTACAAAAAAACACCGGCCAGCGAAAAAAAGGTCAGGCAATAGATTGAGGTTTTACCGTTCATAAAAACCTCCCTCAATTATGGCAGGTACTCTCATCGCGCTCGTACTGGTCCTCGTCGTGCGGAACTTCACCCTCCCCGCGATACCATAGCGAGGATGAGCGGTCTGTTCCGCACCAAAGATATCGACAAACTGCTCGCTGGCGCGAACGACCCCGCTCGGCGGCTCAACAAGACCCTCGGCCCCTGGTCCCTCACGGCACTCGGCGTCGGCGCCGTCATCGGCGCGGGCATCTTCGTGCTCACCGGAACGGCCGCTGCGGGGGAAACGCGTCACATTGAGTCGATCCTCCACGCACCGCTCCTCGACTTGATCCTGCAGGGCACGACGGCCGCTTCCACGCTGGGCCGTCCCGGCGCCGGGCCCGGCATTAGCCTGTCTTTCGTGCTGGTCGCCGTTGCCTGCGGGTTTGCCGCCCTCTGCTTCGCCGAGCTGGCCTCCATGATCCCGATCGCCGGCAGCGCTTACACCTACGCCTACGCCACCATGGGCGAAATCGTCGCCTGGATCATCGGTTGGGACCTCATCCTCGAATACGCCGTCGGCAACATGGCCGTGGCTGTCGGTTTCTCCGCCTATTTCAACGACATATTGCATGCCCTGTTCGGTGTCGAGTTACCCAAACAACTCAGCAACCCCGTGCTCGCCGGCGGCCAGTACACCGGCGCCTGGTTCAACCTCCCGCCTTTCCTCATCCTGATGATCCTCACCATCATGCTCGTGCGCGGCGTCCGCGAATCGGCCGGCGCCAACAACGTCATGGTAATCGTCAAGATCGTCGCCATCCTCGTCTTTGTCGCCGGCGCCGCCCCCGCCGTCAAAGCCGAAAACTGGCATCCCTTCCTGCCCAACGGCTTCTCCGGAGTGCTTACCGGCGCGGCCATCGTCTTCTTCGCCTACATCGGGTTCGATGCGGTGTCCACCGCCGGCGAGGAATGCCGCAACCCCCAGCGCGACCTCCCCTTCGGCATCGTCGCCTCTCTCATCGTTTGCACCATCATGTACATGAGCGTCGCCTTGGTGCTCACCGGCATCGCCAACTGGAAAACCCTCGACAACGCCGCTCCCGTCGCCAACGCTCTCCGCGGCCTCGGCTTCCACGGCATCCGCAAGTGGGTCGACATCGGCGCCATCGCCGGACTGCTTAGCGTTCTCCTGGTCTTTCAATATGGTCAGGCGCGTGTCTGGTTCGCCATGTCGCGCGACCGCCTGCTCCCCGACGTCTTCTCCGCCGTCCACTCCCGCTACCACACCCCCCACGTCAGTACCTGGATCGCCGGGCTCTTCGTCGGCATCCCTGCCGGCATCTGGGACATCGGCACACTCGCCGACCTCACCAACATCGGCACCCTGTTCGCCTTCATCATCGTATCCATCGGCGTGATCGTGCTCCGCAAAACCCAACCCAACCGTCCGCGCGCGTTTCGTGTCCCGCTCGTCCCCTGGTTGCCAGGTATTTCGATCGCGAGCTGCGCCGTACTGATGACCAGCCTGCCACTCGAAACCTGGGTTCGTTTCGTCGTCTGGCTCGCCATCGGCCTCGCCATCTATTTCCTCTACAGCCGCAAGCGCACCGCGCTTGGCTAGCTGTGGCTAGCTGGCTATAATCACAAAACCCATGCCGCAACTACTTAGCCCCATCCATCCCGGCGAGATTCTCCTCGAGGAGTTCATGAAGCCGATGAGCCTTAGTATCAACGCCCTCGCGCGCGACCTTCACGTTCCGCCGAACCGGATCCACAACATTGTTCATGGCACCAGAGCCATTACCGCCGACACAGCGCTCAGGCTTTCCCGTTACTTTGATACCGCGCCCGAAACCTGGATCAACTTACAGACTGAGTACGACCTCAGAGTCGCCAGGCGGACCTTAGGCCCGGAGATTGAGCGCACCGTCCGAAAGCGCGACATCGCGTAACGCCGGATCGCCTCCCAAACGCGCCATAATCGAGGCAATGCTTTGTCGCCTCGGTCCCCTTGCACTCGTTACAGCCTCGCTCCTGCCGGCACAGGACCCTGCCGTCCAACTCGCCCTCAACGATCTCCAGTCAGCCCTTGCCGCCATCGGCCGTCCCAGCGGACCTCCTTCCGTTGCTATCAAGATACAGCCCGGCATCACACCACCAGAAGGCTTTTCCTGGACCACCGCCCGCGACCCACGCGTGCAGCTAAGCGCCTCCACTCCCCTCGGGGCGGCCTATGGCATCGAACGCCTCGCCTGGCTTACACGAAGTCTCCACCGCTTTCCCCCGCCCGGCACCTCCGAATCGCCCGCCATGCGCCTGCGGCTGCTGTTCGTCATGCGCGCCGTACCTGACTCCGCGGCCGGACCGCCGGACGACGCAGCCAGTATCGAAAAGGTAGTTGCCCGCTTCCGTGAATCGTTCCGCGAAGCTCTGCAGTACGGCTACAACGGCATCGTCTTCCGCGGCCTCGAACACTACGTACCGTCCGACGACCCCATCTACGGGCCACGCTCCGCACGCTATCGCCGCTATCTCAAAGCGATCGTCGCCGAAGCTCACGCCCACCATATCCAGGTCTTCCCATACGCCGAGGAAGCCATCTACCTGCCGCAATGGCTCGATAAAGCCGGCGCAAAGCCTTCGGTCAAGGACCCACGATTCTGGGACGCCATGGCCGACAAATACCGCCGCCTGTTTCAGGCCGTCCCCGAACTCGATGGCGTCACACCCTGCGTCGGCGAGATCATCCCCAGTTACGATTTCCGCGCCCTCGATATCGTCCACTCCAAAGAAGACGAACCCTCGCCGCGATTGGAGGAACGCTACCGCCCCATGTTCGCCGCCATCCATAAAGTGGTTGCCGGCGAATTCCATAAGCCTGTCCTCCCGTGGACTTGGGCCACCAACGACTGGGAACTGAGTGCCGTGCCCGACATGTACCGCCAGACGTTCGAGCCCCTCCCCACCCAGAACCTGATGCCCGTCATCAAGCTGACCAAGCACGATGCCTGGTATTACGGCACCGCCTACAACCCGACCTTCGGCGCCACCACCCACCCCACCATGACCCTCGCCGAACTATACAGCCAGTACCACGGCTTCCACACCGTTGTCGACTTCCCTTCTCGTTGGGCCGCCGCCGCCCTGCAGTACGCTACCGACCACGGCCTCCAAGGCGTCATGACCGGGCAGCCCATGGCGAACCTCCTCCAACCCGGTGTCCTTTACGTCTTCTCGCGCGTCGCCTGGAACCCCAACACCGATGCCGACGCCGCTGCGCGCGAATGGGCTGCTGCCACCTTCGGTCCCGCCGCCGCGGCAGATGTCACGCGGATCCTGCTCCTCGGCAGCGACGCCGCGCGCCACACGTTCTACTGGCAGCCCGTCGCTCGCGACGGTTGGCCGCCTCAGCCGCACATCCGCGTCAACCAGATCGTCCTCAAAGGCAACGCCTTCTGGGACCAGGGCAGGGAACACGATGCGTTCCTGCGATCCATCTATCTCAAACTGAAACCCTATGCCGAAGAGACTTACTCCGAGGCATCCCGCGCCCACGACATCACCGGCCAGATGCAGTCCCTCTTCGATCGCACAAGCGCCCAAGTTACTCCGCCCGATGCCGCCAAGAAACTCGGCGAATTGATCCGCCATCACCGTGCAACCGCCGCCCTGACTCGCGACTACACCAGACTTATCCTGAGTTACTTCAACTACCGCGAGAAACGGTCGCCTGAAACGCGCGACCGCCTGACTCAGGACGTCTCTGCCATGCGTGCCTCGGCCGCGGCCTACCGCGCCAATCACAAATTCTTCGAACTCGCCGGCATCGACCAGACCGTCGCCCTTGCCGGCCGCGCCCTCGCCAACCTCGAACAAGCCGAACGCACCCTCCGCGAAGCACCCACCCCCCAGCAGATCCGCGACCGAATCGCCGCCGCACGCCTCGAGAATCAGAAACTCCTCGCCGCCCACCCCGAAGCCGAGCGATTCCTCCGCTGGAAAGGCTCCGTCGATGCCCGCAACATCCTCCGCATCCAAGGCGACCAGATCCGCATGGAACGCCTCACCGGCGACGGCATCCACGCCGTCGAAGCGATATTCGCGAAGCCCATCCCCAAAGCCGCATCCGGACAATGGGCGATCAAACCCCTCCGCCCCCGCGGCGTCGTCCACCTTATGGAATCTCCCACTGCGGCCAACGCCTTCACTCTGTCCCTCTACGTCGATGACCCGGACCCCTCCAGCGCCGTCCTGGAATTTGAGTTGTACCGGGTAAGTAACGATTAAGACCAGGAAAGCAAGTTCCCCGTCGACCGTGCCGCCGCGCGGCAAACAAGCAGCATCTAACCGAGCCGCGACCGCAAGGGAGCGGTGTTCTTGAATTGTTATTCCCTGTAACTACGTAATCCGGAAGTCCAAACGAAGCCCCGACCTGAGCCGCCCCTTTGCGAAGGGGCGGGTATCCTTCAAACCCAACCCGTCACCCTCCTCTAAGAGAGCGAGTTCGCAAGGACGTGAGGAAAAATCCGCTGAATGCGATTTAGCACCGCGCCCCGGGTCCGGTAAACCACTGCAAACACGCACTGCTCCGGAAACAGAACCGCAACCGTAAGGGCGCGGGCCGCATTTTTTCTCAATCCCGCCAGGGAGCGGTGTTCCGGATTCTTGCACGCGCCCCAACGGAGCGGTGTTGTTAAATTGTTATTCCCTGTAACTACGTAATCCGGAAGTCCAAACGAAGCCCCGACCTGAGCCGCCCCTTTGCGAAGGGGCGGCTGTCCTTCAAACCCAAGCCGTCGCCCTCCTCTAAGAGAGCGAGTTTCCCGTCGACCGTGCCGCCGCGCGGCAAACAAGCAGCATCTAACCGAGCCGCAACCGTAAGTACCTGAGAAGAAATCCCCTGCAAGCGATCCGAGGGTGCATCCGGGGCTCGGTAAGTCATCACGAACAAGCACCCAATCCCGTAACCGAACCACGGCGCGTGAGCCCGTGGTCCTTTTGTTCTCGGCCCCGTAGGGCGCGGACCGCATTTTTCCTCAATCCCGCCAGGGAGCGGTGTTCCGGATTCTTGCACGACCCCAACGGAGCGGTGTTCTTAAATTGTTATTCCCTGTAACTACGTAATCCGGAAGTCCAATCGAAGCCCCGACCTGAGCCGCCCCTTTGCGAAGGGGCGGCTGTCCTTCAAACCCAAGCCGGCGCCCTCCTCTAACCCCCCTCAACCCTCGACCCGCCACATCATCGCCCGCCCCACCCCAAACGACATAGACTTACCCTTCGCTTCAACGCGCTTGCGCCACGGCGCCAAAAAGCAAAAGCCTTGTCGCGCCCGTCGAAGATCTTCGATTTCGACCGGCCCTCAGTCCCGCTTCACTTCCAGCACCGTCAGCACCTTGCCGTACCGCGGGTCCTTCCGGATAGGATCGAAAATGGGCGAAGCCTGCAGCAGAACCAGTGTGGGTGATTTCTCCTCCAACGCTTTCTCGAGCAACCGGTAGAACTCATCCTGTTCACCCAGCCCCCAATACACAAGCCCTCTGAGGTCCGGCGGAGTTTTATCCGGCAGCAACGCCAGCAACTCCCTTGCTTTCCCCGTGTTCTTCAACCGCGCATGCGCTTCAGCCGCCAGCGGCAACGCCAAATGCCGCACCCGGTCGTCTCTAATCGACCCTTCCACCGCCGCGATCACCCCTGGAAAATCCCCCTGCGCCCGCGCCAGATACCCGCGCGCGAGCGCAATCGCCGGATTCCCCGGAAACTCCTTGTCGCACTGCGCCAGATGGTCGCGAGCCAGGTCCCAACGCTTATCGTTCACATACGTCAACGCCGGCGGAATCGCGATCTCCGGCGCTAGCGGCTCCACCGCCAACCCGCGCAGCATCGCATCGGCCGCGTCCGCGGCTTTATGGTTCGCCTCCAGGTGATGCGCATACCACCTCGCCGCCAGCGCATCTCCCGGCCGGATCTCCAGCGCCTCCCGCAACTCCTGCTCCGCCTTCGACCATTCATGATCCGCCAGCATCAGTACCACCGCCCGCGCCAGATGTGCGTCCCCCTGCCCGTTGTCCAGCTTCAGCGCCTCCTCCGATGCCGCCCGAGCCTCTGCCAGCAATTGCGCCGCGTTGCCCTCCAGCATGTCCAGCGCCTTTACCGCTTTGAGTGCCCGCTCCGTCTGCGGCAGGTTCAGTTCCAGGGCGCTCTTCCCTGCGCCCTTCATCTGCCGGCCCATTGCCGCCAGCAACCCGTCCACGTCATCAGCTTTCCCGGTCCAGAGCTGCGTACCGTCGCCCGCCTTCCGCACGCTGATCGTTCCGCCGCCGCCGTTCACCAGGTATTCCACGGCCAGCCGTTCGGCGAACGCTGCCTGCCCCTTCTCGTCCGCCGGGAACAACGCGCTGGTTGTCGGCCCGATCACCCGCACCCCTTGAAACGTCGTCAGCGTCCGCCGCAGGTCGTCCGCCTTCTCAAACGGCAACACGGCCACCGATATGTTGCCCCGCGTCTCCCACCACTGCCGGACCTGCGTCCCGCCCACAATCAACACAATCGCCGTCAACGCGAGTATTGGGACCCAGCGCTTCGCCTTGGGTCTGGCTTGTTCTGACAATTTGAAATGACTCCTATGGAAGGCGCCGCAGCATCTTCTTCGCCTCTGCCAGGTTCGGAAACTGCTTTTCGTCCGCCCGGAACTCCGGCGTGTGGACGCACCGCCGCGTGCCGCGATGGTCCACCGGATGCCGCAAATGCAGCATCTCGTGGTACATCACATATTCCACCGCCAGCCGCGGCACTTCGGCGCGATCGAGTATTCGGCTGATGATGATGGCGTGATGCGACGGGTCGTAGTGCCCCAGCAGTGTCTTCGATGGGCGCTTGCTCCAGCCCAACTGCGGCCGTGCCATCAGCCCTCCGAAGAACCGAACATTTAAATCCTCAAACATCTCTTCCAGGTTGTAGTGTTCCCCTGCCGGACCCGACACAAACTTCCGCCCCCGCACGCTCCGCACCACGTGGATCTGCCTCCGCACGTCCGCCCGGTTCAACCATCGCCGGTACCGCAAACTGTACGCGCTCAGAATCGGTTTCCGGTACAGTTTCGCGAGCAGAATGTACGCCAGCGCTTCCTGTATCGGAGCCGGCGCCCCCTCCAGCATATCGCTGATTTTGACCTCCAACCGGTTGTTTTCAAGCCGTATGAAGCTGTTCGCGTTCGCAAACCGGCAAAAACGCACCGCAATCTCCGGTACTTCCGTGCGCGGCTTTAAATCCCTGAACACGCGTTCATAGATTTCCGCCGGTGTCTCAAATAGGAGTGCCGTTTCTACCATTCAATGCGCGTCTCGCGGCCCACACTGGACCCAACTGGACTTGTCTTGTCCGAAAACTCTACCATAAGGGATTTGGAGTTGCCTTGCCAACCGCGCAAATTACCGCCCTGGGTACCTACACACCGCCGAATCTGCTCACCAACGCCGACCTCGAACGCCTGGTAGAAACCAGCAACGAGTGGATCCTCGAACGCACCGGTATCCACACCCGCCACATCGCCCCGCCCGAAATGGCCACCTCCGATATGGCTGTTGAAGCCGCCAAAGTCCTGCTCGCCCGCCGCGGGATCGAACCTACTGAAATCGAGGCGATTATCGTCTGTACGGTCACGCCCGATATGTTCTTCCCCTCCACGGCTTGCCTGGTGCAACATCGCATCGGCGCAAAGGGTGCCTGGGGGTTCGACCTCATCGCCGCCTGCTCCGGCTTCGTCTACGGCCTCACCACCGCCGCCAACCTCGTCATGGCCGGAACCCACCGCAAGGTCCTCGTGATCGGCGCCGACACCATGTCGCGCATCATCAACTATAAGGACCGTACTACCTGCGTCCTGTTCGGCGACGGCGCGGGCGCCATGCTCGTCGAAGCGGCCCCCGACGGCGCACCCGGCTTCATCGGCTTCCACAACGAAATCGACGGCAGCGGCGGCGACCACCTCAAAATGCCCGCCGGCGGTTCGCGCCTGCCTTCGAGCCACGAAACCATCGATAAACAACTCCACTACGTCCACCAGGAAGGCGCTCAGGTCTTCAAGTACGCCGTCCGCAAGATGGAAGAATCCTGCCGCTGCGTCCTCAAGAAACACAACCTCGAAGGGAAAGACGTCGTCCTGATCCCCCATCAGGCCAACATGCGCATCATCTCCGCCGCCGCCGAAAAACTAGGCGTCGACCGCGAGCGCGTCATAATCAACATCGACCGTTACGGCAACACCACCGCCGCCACCATCCCCCTGGCCACCGCCGACGCCATCGCCGAAGGCCGCCTCAAACCCGGCGACACCGTCCTGTTCGCCGCCGTCGGAGCCGGCTTCACCGTAGGCGCCAACCTCTGGCGCTGGACGATTTAGCACCAATTGGCTGCACATCAGAAACAGAACCGCAACCGTTAGTACCTACATGGTCAGATTCTGACGTTTCGTGGCAGAAAACTCGAGTTAACCCAGCTCTGCCGCAATGTTGGCAGGCATTTGGCTGTACTCCGAAATTAACTCCAACTTGTTTCCAACGGTTTGCCGGAGCCAGAGGGCGCACTAAATCGCATTCGCGAGTTTTTCTTCA
>JADLDI010000068.1 GCA_020846745.1 Bryobacterales bacterium
GTCGCCAGGCTCCACTCCCGCCGGGGCGGCAAAAACCAATTCGAACGGGAAATGGGGCAAACTGTAGTTACTGGGTGGGGCCAAATGTAGCCATCGAGGTGGGGCCAAGCCGGACCATCGAACTCATTTGGGATTCCCCACCCAGGATTGAGCTGAAGCAGTCGTTCGTTAACCTCTTGGTAAAAGGCACGATCAGCGTCCGACTCGGTTACTACAACGAACTCATAAAATAAGCCACTTAGGACCCCGGTGGATCGCAAGAGCGGATGGCGCATCAACTCCAAAATTTCATCGCTGGGGAGGACGCGTGCTGTGGCCACGCCGCCTCTATAAGTAAGGCGGATGATATTTATCGGGGCACCCGATTGTATGCAGCCGACAACAAACTGTGGACTGTGTGTTGATGCGAATACACGCTTGTCAGCAGAAAGTGCGGCCCGGGCAACTTCGTGACCGAGCTTTGATGCCAAGGATGGATGAAGGAATGCCTCCGGCTCGTCAATCAGAAGTATGTTGGGATCGCCTGCAAGGAGTTCAGACGATCCCAGTGAATGCTTTAACCCCATCGCTCAATTCATCAATGAGTTGGGCCGCAGAATGAAACCGTACGGCATCGGCATGGATGCCCCGTTCTTCCATGTCATCGCGCGGTGATGTGTCCGAGAGGCGAATGCGCAACGAACCCAAGAGGGTCGGATCCAGGACAAAATAGCGCCCGAACGCCTCGGAGACTATGCGCCGCACTTCATGGCGCTTAGCGTCGTCTCGAAACAATGCTTGAAAGCTACTTTCGGGAGGGCGTTGGAGATCTCCCCCGGGTTGTTGATTGATCAAGTTGATGCGATTCCTGCCATCTAGCATCAACGTGTAATGCCTAAGATACCATTGACAGAATAGGGGTACGTTTTCGACAGGGTTCTGCACAAAGCGAGTTAGATCATTCAATCCGACCTGGTACCGTCCGTAACGGCTACCAACAAATACATGATCGGGGTTTACCGCTTCTCCTGGGTTTGGCGGTTGACGTAACTTCTCGATTGATCTTACGGCTTCAGCAGAAGGCAGTCCGCTAAACTGAATATCCGACAATATTAGTGCGCTTGCATCTTTCTGTCCATTTCTGCAGAACCTTTCAAGCTCCTGCAAGATACGGCTCTTGCCGGAGTTATTTGGGCCAACGAAAACAGTTACAGGCGTAGCGAGTATCGCTTGGCCCGAATCGCCCGGTACTCGGCCGAACTTAAGTTGAATGGTAACTCCATGCCAGTATAGTCGTACGATCGCGTAGTCGTCCGTCAGGGACAGCCGTCTATGAACGGGCTCTCCTTTGTCAATACCTTTTTTGGCGGAACCCGGTTGAGAGTTTCCGTCGGAGCCGCCCGTCGCGATTAGTGTATCTAGCCGAACGGCGCGGAGCGGTCCAGGGCGCGCGGTGTTGGCGCGGCGTAGCAGACCCTGGACGGCGAGCACCGTTCGGCTATTCACCCGGACAAACGATGGGCGACTCCGACGGATACTCAATTTCCGTTGGTGGGTCCCAGACGTTGCGTTCTTTGTTCGTTTCCGCTCAGGCTTCTATACGCAGTCTCGTTGGCCCTGCTATTAAGGGACCGTTGCAAGAGGGGGTCCGGCCGCTCCATCACACAATCGGTTCACCGAACGGCTTCATCCCTCTCTCCAGAACCGTCTTAGGAAGCGGACCCGTACCACACAAGATGAACGAACCAAAGTCCTTGTACCAATCTCCGTCAGGCGGCACAGGACCGCTGTTCACCCATTCTCGAACTGTCAACAAGTCGGCCACCGAGTTCCGCCACTCACCACTCGCTGCAGCAAATCTAGCCAAATCAGGCGAGGTAGGTTTTGAGAACTCCGGATCGCACCGGGATCAGTCGGGAGTGTCGCCGTCTCAGCGCTACCATAAGAGCAGAGGCGGCACATGGCCAAAAGCCATTCAGACATCAACTGGCTGGAATGCGAACTGATCGAGCAGATCCCGGGTAAGGTGTCCGGCCGTCCCGTAGTCCGCGGTACCAGAATCCTGCCCGATGCGATCGTAAACAGCTATGACGCTGGAGAGAGCTTAGCCAACATCCAGGAGGATTACCCTGGTCTCTCTGCTGCTCAGATCCTGCGGCTCATTGAATTTGCCCACAGCAATCGCACCCAAGCCGTTCCGTGAAGATCCTCCTCGACGAAAACCTTCCCCACCGGCTGCGAAACAACCTCGGAAATCACCAGGTCTTCACCGTCCGCTACCAAGGCTGGTCAGGGCTGAAGAATGGCGAACTCCTACAAACTGCCGAGAACGACGGTTTTGAAGTCTTCCTCACCGGTGACCAGACGCTTTCGTACGAGCAGAACCTTGCTGGTCGGCGAATCGCCATCATAGTGTTGTCGGCCATAGAATGGCACATCATTTATCGCAATCTGAAGATTATTCGGGCTGCTGTCGACGCAGCGGCCCCGGGTTCCCTAACGACAGTCGACTGCGGCATCTTCTCGCGCCGCCATTCTTAGAGCGGTTTCCGCTGACGACCTTAAGCATCTACGGCGGAATAGTTATGCGCGATACTCGTGCATCAGATGACTCGCAAACGCGAGACAGGCTCGAATGTCTTCTGGCCTCAAGTGCGGATAATTTTCCAGGATGTACGCCTCGTCCGACCCTCCGGCGAGAAGTTCAAGCACGAACTCGACCGCGATCCGCGTTCCCCGAATAACAGGTTTCCCGTACGCCACCTCCGGGTTGACCTCGATGCGATCCTTCCAATCCATGTTTCCACCGCAATCCAATCTGTCAGGCGTACCGTGAGAGTGCGCGACTGAACCTCTGAAATACCCAAGGCGATTGGCGGGACAGGACGGGAGAGCAAGACAACTTACGAACAGCCGCTAATTACCCGTACAAGTAGACAACCTTGACCAGCTTGGACCGGTAAATCGACTTGCGCGGATTCTCGATCGTCAGAAACTCATCCGCTTTGAGCAAATGAGCAGCCGCCAAATGGAGGGACCATGGCGCTCACGCCGGAACGGGCAGCTTCGCGGCTGGCCCGCTCTAGAACCAGCCGGACGTCATTGAACATCGCTGCACGATTGAAGTACTCGCGGTAGACATCGTATTCCTGGTGACGCTTGTTAAATAGCGCCTTGGGGCAACACTCATGCTGGATGAACGGGCTGCTCAGGAAAACCCGCCCTGGATCCTCAAGAATCGCCAACGCGCGTTCCCGAAGGTCGGCTTGGCCGTTGTAGGCAGTAATCAAAACACCGGTATCAAGAAAGGTCCGAATGAGCCGTTCGGCCACTCAACGAGCGCCCCGCCGTTCGGCAACCTCACGTTCAAGTTCACGACGGTTCAGCAGCTTAGCTCCCGAGGCGGCATGCTCTTCAGCCAGTTTGCGAAGCACTCGCCCCAGTTCGGAAACGTTCTCCCGTGATGGGGTGCCGTTCCTCTTCGGCGATGACTTTCCCCTGGCCTTAAGCATAATTCCATTCTACCGTCTCAATTTGCCGAGCCGGGGACTGAATTGGTAACATTCCACCTCCAATCCACGCACTGACGCGCAGCCATTTACCTGACGTTAGTTCCCCACCTTGTCCAAACTTGTAATGAATGCTCGCCGGTATTTATTGCTACGAGTTCACTTCATCACGCGAAACTAGCGCCACTGGCGATGTCGGTATAGGATTAGTATCGCTTCACCCGAATGATCGGTGCCCCGCAACTCGCACAATCAAGTGATCGGCGTACCGAACGGCTTCATCCCTCGCTCCAAAGCCGTCTTGGGGAGCGGACCCGTGCCACACAACATGAACGAGCCAAAGTCCTTGTACCAATCTCCGTCAGGCGCCACAGGACCGGTGTTCACCCATTCGAGCAGTGCCAACAACTCCGCTACCGAGATCCGCCGCTCGTCCACTCGCTGAAGCAAATGTTGCCAAACCGGGCGAGGATGCTTAGACAACTAATCCTGCGGCAACGGCATCCTTCCCGAAGATCGCCCGGATCAGATCTTTGCCCGCATCGTTCTTGCGGGCCGGATCGCTCTCTGCCACAAAGCGGTCGTATGAAGCTTGAAGTTGGTCGCGTGCCTCCGCCTCGGCACGCACTCCGCGTTCCGCCAGCGCAACCAAGGCTTTACTCATCGTGACGCGCTGCTGCTTAGCCTTCCGCCGGACCTCTGCCATCAACGGCGCCGGAATCGTGACGCTCTGCCGAACCGATCTCGTCGTCCTCGCCTTCCGCTGCGTCGCCATACGCCCAGATTAGCAACTGCACCACCGTGGTGCATGTGAACGAACCATCAGGGCCGTCAGTGACAGTACACCACCTGAGGCATACTGGCCGAGTCGCCAACCGCCGACGCCTTCGGCGGCTCACCACCAACTGGCCGAGAAGGTCGCCGCCGCAGACGCAGTTAAACTTCCGCCCGCCAACCTGCCCGGACTATTCCCCGCCTCGTTATTGTTTGCTCGGTGCCGCAACGACAAGAGTCCGGCCTCGCACCCCGTCTCAGTAACCCAGCCACTGCAGCACACCGGCGCCACAACATCCAATTGCCCTTGCTTGAGAACGCCAAGCTTGCGTATGGCTCGCACGGTCGGATACGTGGCGAGATTCTGTACAAGAAACGCGCCGGGTTTCAGAAACGGAACCGGAACCACAACCTCGTAAGGCGAACCGCGAAGGGCAGTCGTATGGGGTACCACCGTCACCAGCGCTCGGTCTCTTTCACCGAAACCAACGCTCAGGATCAGCGCCGGCCTGACTTTTTCCGCCATTCCGAGGTCGAACAGCCAGACTTCACCGCGGTTGGGTGTCATCTTCTTCGGCGTCGAGTAGCGCAAAAAGTGCGTCGGCCGAATGGCTCGTTTCGTCGTCGTTCAGCGGACCTGAGTCAAATGGCATAGCTCGCCGGAAGAACTCGGCCGTAAACGCGCGCTTTTGCTCTGCCGGCAGAGCCTCAAATGCCTCCATCAGTTCGCTTGCTTGCTGGCTCACGCCTTCAGCATAACTCCGACACACAGCACCTCGCATTCGCGGCTGCCGCGGCCGCACGCAACACGCCGAGAGTACCCACCACCGTGACTCCCCGTGCGGCGGCAACTGCCCTCCCTGCCGAGTCATCCATCAACAACAGAACATCTGCAAATTGGCCGGCAAGCACGATTGCAGACCGTTCTCCAAGATCAATCGCCTGCATCGCCGGATCATCGGCCACGTCTTCGCATATCCCCCCTAACGGCCTTTATCTCCGCGCTACACTGGGGGTACCCTCCCTCGCGAACACCATGAAAAGACTGATCTCGTGGCTGCTGGTGATTGGCGTTGCCGCCCTCGGGCGCGAGCCGGTCCGCGCACGCCACGCGATGGTGGTGGCCCAGGAAGCCAATGCCGCTGATGTCGGCTTGGAGGTGCTCCGCAAGGGCGGAAACGCGATCGATGCAGCGGTCGCTACGGCCTTCGCGCTCTCTGTTACGCTCCCCTCGGCGGGCAACCTGGGTGGGGGCGGATTCCTGCTGATTCGCTTCGCTGATGGACGTGCCTCCTTCATCGACTTTCGCGAACGCGCGCCCTTGTCGGCCACCCGCGGCATGTATCTCGATTCCGCCGGCAACCCCACGCGCGATAGCGTCGTCGGCTGGCGCGCCGCCGGTGTTCCCGGCACGGTCCGTGGCCTCGAGCTCGCCCATAAGAAGTGGGGCGCCAAACCATGGCGCGCGCTCGTCGAACCCGCCGTCAAGCTCGCCCGCAATGGCTTCGAAGTTTCCTACCACCTTGCGCGTTCATTAGAAGGCGCATCTTCTTTGATGAGCCAGTTCCCCGAGTCCAAGCGCATCTTCCTGAAAGACGGCGCTCTCCACCAGTTTGGCTCCCGCCTCCGCCAGCCCGAACTCGCCGCCACTCTCCAGCGCATCGCCAAACTGGGCGCCCGCGACTTCTACGAAGGGGAAACCGCCCGTATCCTCGCCGGGCAAATGCAAGCCAACGGCGGCCTCATTACGCTCGACGACCTCAAAGCGTACGCCGCCACCGAACGCGTCCCGCTCCAAGGTTCCTACAAAGGTTTTGACATCCTTACCGCTCCGCCGCCCAGTTCCGGCGGCATCGGCATCCTGCAGATGACGGGTATGCTCGACGGCACCGGATATGAACGCCACGGCGCCGGCTCGGCCGCCGCTATCCATATGCTTGCCGAAGTTATGCGCCGCTTTTATGCCGATCGCGCACAGCACTTAGGCGACGCCGACTTCTTCCGCGTTCCCGTGGCCGGCCTGCTCAATCCCGCCTACATTGCCCATCGCCGCAGTTCCATCGATCCGAACCACGCCTCCACCAGTGACGCGATTCGTGCCGGCGCGCCCGCCCCGCCCGAAAGCACCGAAACCACCCATTTCTCGATCGTCGACGCCAAAGGTAATGCCGTCGCCCTCACTTACACCATCAATGGCTCCTACGGCAATGGAGTTACTGTCCCTAAGTTAGGCTTTCTCCTCAATAACGAGATGGACGACTTTGCTGCCAAACCGGGCGTGCCGAACATGTTTGGACTTATCCAGGGCGAAGCCAACGCCATTCAGCCCCGCAAGCGCCCGCTTTCCGCCATGTCGCCCACCATTCTCGTCCGCGACAACAAGCCCTACATGGTTATCGGCGCCCCCGGCGGCCCGCGCATCATTAACGGCGTGCTGCAGGCGATCCTGAACGTGGTCGACTTCAAGATGAACATCCAGGACGCTATCGATGCCCCGCGTATTCATCACCAGTGGCAACCCGACAAACTCATGATGGAGCGCGGCTTTTCTCCAGATACGATCGACCTGCTCAAACAGCGCGGACACACCATCGACTCGATTGCCAACGTCGCTCTCGTCGAAGCCATCCTCATCGACAAAGGTTACTTACAAGGCGCCACCGATGGCCGCGCCAACGGAAAGGCCGTAGGTTACTAACAAAATGGAACGCGCACTGTCGTCACACCTCGTCGTCAACCATCGCATGACCGTGGCCTGGCTCGACCGCGTTCTCGAAGCCGGCGTCAACTTAGTCGAATTCTTCTGTGCCCGCCAAAGCCTCGACTATCGCGACCATGCCCAGATCGGCGAGTTAGGCCATTGGTTCCGCGACTGTCCCCTGAAGCTGCACTCCATCCACTCCCCCATGTACAGCGACGATTGCTGGGGACGCACCGGACCGCAATCCGTCATCAACATCGCCGATGTCAATAAGATGGCCCGCCGTTCCTCCGTCGACGAAATCAAGCGCGCCCTTGAAATCGCTGAAGTCATCCCGTTCCGCTACATGATCCAGCACCTTGGCGTCGGGGGCGAGGAATACGACGACCGCAAACTCGACGCTGCCTTCAGTTCGCTCGAAGAACTGAACGTCTTCGCTCGCCAGCGCGGCGTCGACATCTTACTCGAAAACATCCCCAACCGCCTCTCGAGCGCCGAGCGCCTTCTCTACTTTCTCGGCATTACTCATCTCGATAACAAGTTCTGCTTCGACGTGGGCCATGCCCATATCATGGGTGGCGTCGAGCGTGAGTTCGACCTCATGAAAGATCGCATCCGTTCCACCCACATTCACGACAACGACGGTACCAACGACATCCACCTCTTCCCCAAGTTCGGTGAAGGTGGAAACATCGATTGGAAAACGGCCATTCGCCAGCTGCGCACACGCGAACGGCAATACCCCTTGTTACTCGAACTCCGTGAGGCGCCAACCATGGCGCAGCCTCTCGACAAAGTGCGGCAGGTATTCGATTACTTAGAAGCGATTCCCAACCAAGATTATGAATAGGATTACGATTTCGCAAGCCGCCGCGCATACCGGCGAGACGGTGGAGATAGCTGGCTGGCTCTATAACCTTCGGTCCAGCGGCAAAATCTGTTTTCCGCAAGTGCGTGATGGCTCCGGCATCATGCAGTGCGTCGCCGTTAAGGCGGTCCTGGGCGACGAAGCGTTCGAAAAACTCAAGCGCCTCACCCAGGAATCCTCGCTCGTCCTGCGAGGCAAACTCCGCGCCGAACAGCGCGCCCCCGGCGGCTTCGAAATGGACGTCGACGCTTTCGATATCCTCCAGCGCGTCCCCGAAGAAACACCGTATCCGATCACTCCCAAAGAGCACGGCCCGGATTTCCTCCTCGACCATCGCCACCTCTGGATCCGCTCCCGCCGCCAGCACGCCATCCTCAAAATCCGCCACGAAGTCGTTAAGGCCGTTCGCGATTACTTCGACTCCCACGGCTTCACCCTCTGCGACACGCCCATCTTCACCCCCGCCGCCTGCGAAGGCACCACCACGCTCTTCGAAGTCGATTACTTTGAAGATGAGAAGGTGTATCTCACCCAGTCCGGTCAGTTATATAACGAAGCCACCGCCGCTGCCTTCGGTAAGGTCTACACCTTCGGCCCCACCTTCCGCGCCGAAAAGTCCAAGACCCGCCGCCACCTGACTGAGTTCTGGATGGTCGAGCCCGAGATGGCTTACGCCACCCTCGAAGACGTCAAGAATGTCGCCGAAGAGATGATCTGCTTCGTCGTCTCTCGTGTCCTCGAAAATCGCCGCGCTGAGTTAGCCATCCTCGAACGCGACCTTACCAGGCTTGAATCCGTCAAGGCGCCCTTCCCCCGCATGAGTTATGACCAGGCCGTGGAGATCCTCAAGAAGAAGGGCAGCCCCATCGAATGGGGTGGCGACTTCGGCGGCACCGACGAAACTCTGCTCTCCGAGGAGTTCGACCGGCCCCTTATGGTCGACCGCTTCCCCATGCAGATCAAAGCCTTCTACTTCGAGCCCGACGCCCAGCGCCCCGAACTCGCCTTAGGCGTCGACTTGCTCGCGCCCGAAGGCTACGGCGAAATCGTCGGCGGCGGCCAGCGCATCCACGATTACAACCTCCTGCTCCAGCGCATCAAAGAACATCACCTTCCGCAGCAGGCCTTCGAGTGGTATCTCGACCTCCGCCGCTACGGCAGCGTCCCCCACGCCGGCTTCGGCATGGGCATCGAACGCTGCGTCACCTGGATCTGCGGTATCGACCATCTCCGCGAAACCATCCCCTTCCCCCGCATGCTATACAGGACAAAGCCTTAACTTATGCGTGCCTCCCGAATTGCAGTTATCGGCGCCCCCCTCGACCTCGGCGCCGGCCGCCGCGGCGTCGACATGGGCCCCTCCGCCATGCGTGTCGCCGACTTACAACAGCGCCTTAGCGGGCTCTCCTACATCGTTGAGGATTGCGGTAACATCCAGGTCGTTCAGGCCGAATCCCGCGAACCCGGCAATCCCCACGCCCGCTATCTCCCCGAAATCGCCGAAACCTGCCGCCAGTTAGCCAACTTGGTCGAAAAGGCGGCCGGCCAAGGCAAGTTCCCCCTCATCCTCGGTGGCGACCATTCCGCCGCCGTCGGCACCGTCTCCGGCATGTCGCGCCACTTCCGCAAAAAGAAACAGAAAATCGGCATGATCTGGGTCGACGCCCACGCCGACATGAACACTCCCGAATCGTCCATCAGTGGCAACATCCACGGCATGCCCCTCGCCTGCCTTATCGGCCGCGGACCCAACGAACTCACCCATATCTTCAATTACGCCCCCAAAGTCGACCCGCAGAACGTCGTCATCGTCGGCCTCCGCAACGTCGACCAACTCGAGCGCCAGGCCGTGCGCGACAGCGGCGTCCACGTCTTCACCATGCGCGACATCGACGAACGCGGCATGAAACCCGTCATGAGCGATACCATCCGCTTCGCCATGGAAGGCGCCGCAGGCTTCCACATCTCCTTCGATATGGATTCCGTCGACCCTCAACAAGCCCCCGGCGTCGGCACCCCCGTCCCCGGCGGTCTCACCTACCGCGAAGCCCACCTCGCCATGGAAATGGCCGGCGATTCCGGCGGCGTCCTCTCCATGGAAGTAGTCGAGGTCAACCCCGTCCTCGACGTCGCCAACCGCACCGCCGACCTCGCCGTCCAACTAATCGCCTCCGCCCTAGGCAAGCGCATTCTGTAGCTTCGATGGTCATTCTGGATCCGTGATGGCTGTCGCCTCCCCAGATGCAACCCGCGCCGCGTTGCGTCAGCACACAATCTGCATCGCGTAGTGCCGATGCCCCCGGCGTGCGCGATACGTCTCGAAATCGCTGCGATCGATGGTGAACACTTTCAGGGTTTCCAAGGCTTCCGCGGCGGCAACGAGCGATGCATCGGCCAAGTCCATCGGATGATCGGCGTATAGCTCATTTCCGCAGCTTCTTCCGAAGTGCCACCGCCATGCCACGCTGCGTATCGGTGGACGGTGTGTTGGCATATCCGCCAGATCCGAGGTCAAGCCGCTCATAAACGTCGTAGGGCCGACGCTCCGCCGCGTCTCTAGCCTGTGACTCTTTCGTCGGAACAACTCCCCGCCCGCGATTCTGCGCCGCCTTCCGACTCCGGCAAACGATTGCAAACAAGCACGATCCGCGTAACCGAGCCGCGATCCGTTCCCCGAGGTTCGGTACAACCATTGCAACCACCATCGCTTCCAACCGCTGCCGCCCGAAACGGAAACGGGAGCGTCAGCGACCCGGCCGGCGCATCCGAAGCGCGATCTTGATTAACGTTTAACGCAGTCGTAATTGGGTTCGTTCCGCACGGATTGTTCGAGGGCGGTCTGGTAGCCGATTTTGGCGTACTGGCTGATGAGGAAGTTGACGGAGATATCGAGGTTGGCAGCGTCGTCGCGTATTTCGGCGGCTA
>JADLDI010000069.1 GCA_020846745.1 Bryobacterales bacterium
ACTGCGTCACAACAGCAGCGGTGTGACGCGCAATGGGATTCTGCTTTACGGGCCCCAAGGGACCGGGAAGAATCTGATCGCCGAAGCGACAGCCGGAGAGTACCGCGTCGGCTTCCAGCATGTGCGCTGTCCAGAACTGATCGGCGTGCACATTGGCTCCACCGCCGCCGAGATCCGTCGGGTCTTTGAGTTGGCCTATCAGTGCCGGCCCATTGTGCTGTTCCTGGACGAAATCGATTCCATTGGAAGCCGAAAGCAGGCTCAGGGCAACGGAACTGACGCCGGCGGTGCCGGGCGCGAATACAACGCGGTCACCACCCAGTTGATGCAGTCCATCGATCAGAGTCGCCAATGGGACGGCTTTCTGCTGGTTGCAGCGACGAATGTGCTCGACGGGCTTGAGCCCACTTTGGTCCGCGAAGGGCGTTTCGACGCCAAACTCCGCCTCGACCTGCCAGATGCGAATGAACGTGAGGAGATTCTGAAGGCGCTTGTGTGTCGACATCGGGCGCTGACGGGCGTATTGACTGACCTGGCACGTCGGACGCCAGGGTGGAGTCCGGCTCGCCTAAAGAGTCTCGTTGACCGCGCCGTGCTTGGCGCGAGGGGAGTGGCGCTTACCGAGAAGCATTTGCTGGCTGCCTTCGAAGCTTCAGGTGGAGCCGACAGGCCCAATTTCGAACGGGTCGCTTGGGACGATGTGATCCTCCCCGCTTCGACGGTCAAAGATCTTCAAACGCTAATCACGTTGCTCCAACCGGCTCGGGCCGAGAAGTTGGGGATGGCGCCTCCGACGGGACTGATCCTAACGGGCGCACCGGGAACTGGGAAAACTCTCACGGCCCGATTGATCGCCTCTCAGACCAACCGGAGTTTCTATCCGTTGTCGCCGAGCGACGTCTTGCAGGGCACGGTTGGCGGCTCGGTGAAGCGACTGGCGGAAGTGTTCGCCCGCGCCAAAGAACACGCTCCGTCGATTCTGTTTTTCGATGAGATGGACGGGCTTTTCCCGTCAATGAATGGGGTGCTTGGGCATCACGACGTCCAACTTGTCGAGCAAGCACTGATTGAGATCAGCAACCTCCGTCCCGAGCACAATGTCTTTCTGATCGGTACGACGAATTTCGTCGAGCGGGTAGATCCACGAGTTCTTCGCGGTGGACGGTTCAGCGAGAAGATCGCCGTTGGGGCTCCAGATGACGCTGGATATGAAGCGCTGTTGAAGCGCTACCTTGGGAAAGCGCGCCTCGCAAGCGGCGTCCAGGTTGGAATCGTCGTCGAAAGACTTCGAGGGATCTCTCCCGCGGATGTTGAGGCCATTGTCTCAGCTGCGAAGCGATCAGCCATGCAGCGCATGCCTGTTGACGCACTCGATCTACCGCCATTGGAACCCGCCGATTTTGAATTCGGCATTACTCAGATTCACTGTTAGCTTTGCCGGGTGAGATTCTCTGCCAGACTAGGTTGTCACAGCCGGAAAATGACGAGATCATTCGGGGCAAGTTGGGGCGACACGAGGAAAGGACTTCAAGATGGTCCTCTCGCCGAAGCGACTGCCTATGCTCGGCCGATTCCTCGGCAAGGTCGGCCTGGGCATCATAGCGACAGACGACCCTGTCCGTGCTCGCGATGAGCGATTCGATCAAGTCCGCTGCTATGCAAGGTTCGGCGACTTCACGGGACTCCGGCCGATTTTCCACTACACGCAGTGACGGCTCGACGAGGTACACGCTATTCCGGTTCAACATGGGCGTCGACCATTGGGTGATCTGCTTCGATGACCCTTTTCCGCACCCCGTGTTTGGTGAGGCATTCCTGGGATCTGCCATGAACCTTATCTGGTATGAGGACGAACAGTGCAACTCCAAGAAACCAGACCAATTTCTACCAAACATTTCTGATATAAACTGTTGTAATACCAAACCGATGCGCGTCTTACTCGATACGAACATCCTGATCCACCGGGAAGCATCGACTGTCGTACGACGGGACATCGGCAACGTATTCTTCTGGCTCGACAAACTCCGGCACGACAAGTGCGCGCACCCCGTCAGCGTCGCAGAGATCGCGA
Source organism: Bryobacterales bacterium (assembly GCA_020846745.1). Classification (GTDB taxonomy): domain Bacteria; phylum Acidobacteriota; class Terriglobia; order Bryobacterales; family Bryobacteraceae; genus JADLDI01. Next base: position 2,072 of record JADLDI010000069.1, read on the forward strand.
AGCACAAAGACGAGAAGGTGCGCAACAGCTTCGCGGCAAAACTCCAGTCGTACAACATCCTCAAATCGACCGCGCCGATGTCCAAAGAGGCGGCGCAGTTCGCGGCCACGGACAAGACGGAGAACGACCGGAACGACACGATCATCGTTAACGAAGTTCACGCGAGCCGCGTCGATTTCCTGATCACCGAAGACCGTGGCGTCCACACGAAGGCCAGCATCCTCGGCATCGCGGACCGGGTGTTCACGATCGATGCGTTCCTAGAAAAGGTCACTGCCGAAAACCCGACCCTCGTTGACTATAAGATCCTCGCGGTCAAGAAGGTCGTCTTCGGTGCCGTCGACATTAAAGGCGACTTTTTCGACAGCTTCCGTCAGGACTACGGCGGCGCGGCATTCGACAAGTGGTTCGCGCGCAAAGCGGACGAGACCGCATACGTCTGCTATGAAGGCAACGACCTCGTCGCCTTCCTCTATCTAAAGGTAGAGGGGACGGACGAGAACTACAACGACATCACCCCTACGTTCAGCGCGAAGCGGCGGCTGAAGATCGGCACGTTCAAAGTCGAGATGAACGGGTACAAGCTTGGCGAGCGATTCCTTAAGATCCTCTTCGACAATGCGCTACGGCAGCAGGTCGACGAGGTGTATGTGACGATCTTTCCGCACTCCGAAGGGCAGCAGCGGCTCGTACAGCTCCTGCAGGATTTCGGGTTTGTCGAGCACGGTACCAAAACCGGAGCCTACGGGAAGGAAATGGTCTTGGTGAGAGACATGCGTCCAGCCTTCAATGTCGACGCACCAGCACTGACGTTCCCCTATGTGAGCACGGGTACGAGAGCGTTCCTGGTCCCGATCTACCCTGCCTATCACACTAGCCTGCTGCCGGACAGCATCTTGCGCAACGAGTCTCCGGCGACCTTCGTCGAGCAGTTTCCGCACCGGAACGCGATCCGCAAGGTGTATATCAGCCGGAGCATCAATCGCGATCTGCGGCGTGGTGATGCTATCGTGTTCTACCGGACAGGCGGGTTCCATGCGAGCGTCGTCACCACGGTAGGCGTCATCGACAACGTGCATTTGCAAATTCGCGACGAGCAGCATTTCATCAGCCTGTGCCGCAAACGGAGTGTGTTCACCGATAAAGAACTCGCGGAGCATTGGAACTACAACCCGCGATCCCGACCGTTTGCCGTCGAGTTCCTGTACGCACTCTCATTCACGAAACGACCCAATATGAAGGAGCTCATCCAGCATGGCATTATCCGCGACGTCAACAGCGCCCCGCGTGGCTTCGAGCCGATCGCCAAAGACCACTTCGTCTCGATCCTCAAGCTGTCCCAATCCGACAACCGCGCTGTTGTCCATTAAGCCCGAGTACGCAGAGGCGATCTTCGCAGGGACCAAACGGTACGAGTTCCGCCGAACCGTCTTCCGCCAGGACGTCCGAGTTGTCGTCGTGTACATCACGAACCCGGTCGGCCAAGTCGCCGGGGAGTTCAGCGTAGAGAACATCATCACCGACGACGTCGACGCGCTATGGGACCGCACCGAGTCAGAAGCGGGAATAGATCGAGAAGGCTTTTTCTCGTATTTCTCCGGACGCGACGTCGGCCATGCGATAGCGATCGGCAAGGTCAAACGGTACCGCGAACCGCGAGACATCAACGCCGCCTATGGCGTGCGCCCACCGCAATCGTTCCTCTACCTGTGATGTCCGTCGCGGGTCAGCAAGGGTAAAATCATGTGGCCTCCTCACGACGGAGAACTGAACCCAATCGAGTTCCCGATACTCCACGTGTTACCGCCTCTCGTGGTGCGGACACTGCAAAAGCATTTCTATGCGGGCGTGAAGGCAGCTGAGATGCGTTTCAAATACAACGCCGCTGACGAGGACGCGCTTACAGGGGCGCTTGGCGACCGACTCTCCGAACCAGCGCCGATAGTCATCCATACGGGCAATGAAGCGTTTGAGTGGCGTTCTGAGGCGTATAAAATCCGCGGACAGGGCCGAGGTGCTCCAGAGCATGAGCTCGGTGCGGACGGGATCTTTCAGTTAGAGGTCGTCGATCAATTGGGGCAATTCGTCGTCCGGAAGGGACTACTCTTTCAATCAAAGAAGGAGTGGACCGGAACCGACCGCCGCTTGCTCGGTCAGACGCACGACTTGCTAGGCCAGTCATCATCTGCAATCGTGATCGACTTCTCAAGAAACGGTTACAAGGCCTTCACGGCGCAGGCCGTGGTTGCCGCTGAGGGAGTTCGGAGAAAGATCAGGCCACAGGAAAATAGGCCGCTCGCCGAAGTCTTGGGAGACGAGTTTGTGGGATGCCTACGCGGGGATAACGGCCTGTACTGGGAACCGCAGCGGGAACGGCTGATGATGGCCCGCGAGCAGGTCGCAGACATACCGCCAAAACAGTACATCGGGAACACGATTCGTCGTGTTATCTGAAAATCCCTGGCTCCTCAATTCAGGCGACAAGACGCTTCTGCGACGATCTTTCGCCTGGCCGCCGATCTGAACTAAAAAGCGCTTTGGATTCCAATCTCAGAACTCGTTTCGGGATCTGCAAAAAGACCTCTATCCTCCAATCAGGCTCGGCACCCGCTGGGCCTGACAACGAATCGGGAGGTTAACCCCTATGCAGCAAATGTCGGGAATGAAGCGGCGGGCAGCGTTGCTCCTCGCAGCGATTCTCATGCTTATGGTCAGCACCAACATCGTCCTGGTCGCCCAGAATCTGGGGGGCGCACCCCAGACCAACGTGGCGGTACAGGGACAAACCGGCGCGCAACCGGAAGGCGCTTTCCTCAACCTGGTGAACTGGATAGGCAACGTCATCGCGCCCGTAGGCGCCGCGCTCGCCATCGCTGGCGGGCTCGTGTCCTACATCTCGGGCCGCGGTGTCATGCGGTACGTCGTCACAGCTCTCGGCTGTCTCGCCGTATCGGGTGTCACGCGTTTGCTCGAGTTCTGGATCGCGCAAGGCGGGGGCGGCGTTTCGTAGGTTCGCGTACTCGCCCTTCCGTGTGGAGCGGCGGAGTTCAGCCAGTTGCGCCGGCGATTCCGCTGCTCCATTGTTCGCATTTCCGTGGAGACATCCCATGCCCACTTTGCTTTATGACATCATGCGCGTCCTTTTGCTTCTGACGGGTCCTGCTGC
>JADLDI010000070.1 GCA_020846745.1 Bryobacterales bacterium
GTTCGGCCTCTTTTTGGGTGGCGGGGTGGGTGATGGGGTCGCGGCCATCGGAGCGGTCGTAGAGTTCGTTTTGGAAATCGAGCGCACGGAGCATGTTCCAGCGGGCGGTGACGAGTTTGTCGAAGAAGATTTCTTCCAAGGGGCCGCCGGGGCGGCACTGGGCGAGGAGTTCGTTTCGCAAACTGTTGAAAACAGGACGGAGATCGGCTGGGATGGACTCGGCGGTGAGGCCGTGTTTAGTGGCATTTTGGGAGGATTTGGCTTTGCCTTCTTCGGTGCGAGGGCCTGTGCTGAGGTTTGCAGACATCTGAGTAGTACTCCTTTTGGGGGAATTTGAATCGGCCGCCGAGTAACGCGGATTAACGCCGATGGGCCGGGGCGCGACGGCTTCCGACCGGGGGTAGTGCGAAAAAAAAAGACCGCGCGATTGCGGTCCTTTTCGATTTGTTTGGTGGGTGGACACACGTCCACGACCACGGGTCAAGTGTACCATTGGTGCCAGCGGAATACAAGAGGGAGGTCGCCTACGGTACGTGTTGACCACGAGCGCGCGCTCGTGGCTCGGTCAGCGGGTATGGCGCCATGCCTGAAGCGCTTGGAAGCTACGGGATTTCTGACGCTATTCACGTCAGAACACCACGTAGCGCAACAACAAGGCGGTTTCTTTCACTAGAACAATGAGTCCTGATAGGGAAGGAACCAGGTTTTAGGGCCGATACGTCTAAGGGGTCGAAGGTTTCTAACCGATATAGGGAGTAAGGAGTTAACAGTATGCAGTGGACAGGCGATCGCAGGTTCGTGGAGATACCCGGAACCGATACGCTACAACTGCCTCCACTCCTGGTGAAGGACAACGGTTTTGTGCGCCGTCTGGACAAAGTGGTCGACCTTGCCTCGAAAGTGATCGACAAGGAGGACTGGGTGCCGACCCAGCCGTTGGATGCTCTTGCCTCAGACAGTGAAGTGGAGCGCCGGAAGATGGACCTGGCACTGAATATCGTGGATCAATACCTGGGCCTGATGCGGCACTGGCATTGGGGGGACGGTATTCTCGAGTGGATCCGGCAGTGCGAGATAACGTTCGAGTCGAAGCTCTGGCTACGCGGTTTGCTGCGTCCGGATGTGTGGCCGCATGCAGGCCGGTCGAGCTTTGTGACGCTGCTCGAGGACAAGCACGTGCGGACGGATGGGATTGAACTCGAAAAAGCCGTGGGGTTGCGGTTGACGTTCCGGCAACCACCGCCGATCAGCTATTTCTCCGACCAGTTCCTGTTCTACTTGAACGGGAGCATCGCGAATACGGCCTATCAGACGTGGGCGAACATGAGTCCGGACCCGACGTCGTCGCTGCCGCCGGAGCGGTTTCAAGTGGATGTGGTGCCGATGTAGATGGGAGACTGAGCCGAGCTTAGTCTACTGTACAGATCGACTTCAGGGCACTGGCTGATTTACTTTTCTTCACTCAAAAGTCTCTGTTTTTTCCGTTCACAATTACCGATAACAGGATAGAGTTATAGTTAATGGTGATCTGATGAAACTGAGCCGCATTCTAGTCGTCGCTGTTTTGCTTTTGTTAGTGGTCTTCTGGCGCCCGGCATTGTTTTTCACGGGCGGCGGATTGGTGTCGGCCGGACACATGGTTCAGGGTTTTGTGGGCGGGTTCTCCCGTTCAGGTGAAGTTGGAACGCCGGACGATTTGCTGAAAACCGTCTTGATCGATAACGAAAGCGCGTCGCGCGTCGAGCGCGTTGTCTCTGGTCCCCGGCGTAAGCCCGAGGTCTTGGCCGTTATGTGCATGGACCCGCGTTTGAACTCGGAAGTGGTGCTGGGCGACTCGCGCGGTTATTACGACGTGGTTCGCCTGCCCGGTTCGGTTCTTTCTGGCGAAATGATTGAAGCGATCGAACTAGGCGTGAAGGAACACCAGGTGGAGTTGGTCCTGTTTACAACTCATACGGACTGCGCCATGGAAAAGGTGGCGCACAGTGAAGCGGCTGAACACTTCCCGGCCCTGTCGAACGCTGTTCATAAGCGCGAGGAGATGTTCCAGGCCTTGATGAGCAGACCGTTGATCGCACAGCGGGTGAAAGAAGGCAAGCTTCTGGTGAAGCGGTTCCGGATTGAAACCCCAACCGGTAAACTGCTACCAGAGGAGCAACATTAGTTGGCTGAGAATCCACTGGCAGAGAAGACCCGCGAACTTGCGGCCGCGAACTCAACCGGTACGCTGTGCACGATGTCTAAGCGGCATCCCGGTTATCCGTTCGGATCCGTGGTGCAGTACGCCCTCGATCCGGAGGGCAATCCCATCTTTCTAATCAGCGGCATGGCCCAGCACACCCAGAACGCTCTGGCTGATGCCCATGCCAGTCTGACCGTTGCCGAAGCCGTTAAGCCCCAAGATGCGGTCGTGGCAGCCCGGCTTACCTTGATAGGCGATGTTGAAGTGATTGAGGATCCATCGGCGGTACGGCCAATATTCCTGGACAAACACCCCGATGCCACCCAATGGGTCGATTTCGGCGATTTCGGCTTTTACCGCCTGCGCGTTCGCTCCGCTTACTACGTCGGGGGCTTCGGTGTGATGGGTTGGGTTCCGATCGAAGATTACGCAACCTAAACTCCGCTCGGAATTGATCTTCCCGCCCGTGCGGATTTCGGATAAAATGATCTCGGCATGTCAATCAGCCGAAGAGAGCTTCTTTGTAGTTCCGCCGCGGCGGTCTCGCTCGCCGCTGGTCCCTTGCCCGCAGCCGCGCCGGCGCCCGCCGTTCGCGACCGGTCCGGCCGCCGCTTCTTTAATCTGCACCCACTAATCGAGGCGAACCCCAAAGCGGTGTTTATCCGCCGCACGAAAGTGCCACACAAGATGGATGAAGAGGCCAAGCGCCGCGAAGGGCTCGACCTCGCCCGGCAGATTTTCGTCGCCTCCGACACCTCGGGCGTTCCGATTTCGCACCGGGTGCTGCTCAAACCGAACCAGTGCAGCGTGCGCAATCAGCGCCCCCATGTCGAGAATTGGGGCACCGGGACGGACCCGCAGTTCTACGAAGGCATGATTATGGGCTTGCAGGAACTTGGACTCAAGAAGTTCCACTTCCTCGAAGCCAACAACTTCAATACATGGAACTGGCGCGGATTCAACGACATAAACGACAAGCTCGGGGTGGAGATGAACGAGCCCGACAGGCGCGTCCGCAACTTCCTCGACGATTTCGAGATGAACTGGCACAAGGTGCCCGACGCGGTTGTCTACGCGCGGATACCACACTACGCGCCGATCGGGGAGCCCGACACGTGGATGCTCAACATTGCCAAGTGGAAAGCCCACGGCATGTGCTTATCGCAGTCGGTGAAGAACGAGCAAGGCCTGTGCGTGAAACCTTTCGTCCGGTTCTGCCCCGGTTGGCGAATGGCCACGGGCGTTCCCGAGTGGATGAAACCTTACATGAACCCCAATGTCGAGCGGGATGTGAACCGCTTCTTCGACCGGCACATCAAGCTGGGTTACTCTCGCTACCAGAGCCGGGCTGACCTCGGCCCCATTCACCAAGAGATCTGGGCGCACAAGACTTGCGACAACATGAGCGTCCTCAAAACGGACCTCGCCATGATCGAAGGCATCTACTCGCGCGACGGCGACGGCTTCGGCATTGGACACGACTATCTCACAAACCTGGTGATGTTTGGCAAAGATAAGTTCCGGCTCGACCTGGTTGGCCTCCATCTCGGCGGCCACGAACCTGGAAACGTCAATCTCTACCGCACGGCGAAAGAACGCGGCCTTACCGATACGTTCAATCCGTGGGATGTGCCGATTTTCGAGTGGCTCGACGACGGTCCGGTAGCGCGCAAGTTGACCGACTTCGAACGGACTCCGCTCAAGACTTATTATTTGCAGAAAGACAATGAGCCGTTGTTCCACTTAGTGAACGAGCCGTTCGACTACGATCGGATCAAGCTGTAGCAGGAAGAAGTTTGGACCTAGTGTCCTGATGCATGAGACATGAAATAATAGCAGGCGTCATGCCTACGTTATTACTCCTCGTGCTGAGCGTGGCTGCGACAGTTGCCGCGGCCGAGCGTGCAGTCGACCCTACGTTTATCCGAACCAGCATCGAACAGACCAAGCCGGTAACCGATGATCTGTGTCCCGCAAATTGCGATTACCGCCCGCTGTTTAAGCGTGGCGGTGTAGTTCGCGCTGTATCGCGTTACGGTGTGCTGAAGCTACAAGCCGGCCAGACCACCGCAGTGGTCGAGTACCCGCGTGAAGAGCAGGTCTATTACGTCATGGAAGGGAAAGGACAGGCTATTTACGGTTCCGAACGCCACCCGATCCAGAAAGGCGATTTCATGTACTTGCCAGCCACAGTTCCGCATGGAGTCTCGAACGATTCCGACGCGGCGCTGCAGGTGGTTGTGATGGGTTGGGTGCTGCCCGCCGGCGTGGAACCACGCAAGCCCGAGACGTTTGCCAAGGCCAATACCAGCGAGGTGAAAAAGCAGGTGGTCGGCGGTCATCCCCCGTCTACGCTCTATCAACTTATGATTGGCGACTGGAAGAGCACTCGGGACAAGTTAGCCACGGGTCACGTTCTCACCAGCCTGTTCATTATGGAGTTCTCCGAAGGCGGCACTAACTTTCCTCACCATCATGACCGGGAAGAGGAGATCTATCTTCTGCTCGATGGCGAAGGAGATATGGTCGCCGGCAGCGGCATGAATGGCGTGGAAGGGCGGTTCCCGTCAAAGCCAGGCGATGCGTACTTCTACCGCCTCAACACGACTGTTGGCTTTTACAATACAGGTAAGCAAATCGCCCATATCCTGGCGGTGCGATCGCTTTACCCCTTCGCGCGCAATTAGGAAAGGGAACGGCCTTGCGCTAACCAGGCAAGGGCTCGCCCTTGATATCCCTTCGAGAGTTCGAGACATGGAAGTCAGCCCTGCCTCCGGTGGGGACCGGATTGAATAGGGTGTGACTCGGGGTGGTGAGAAGCGGTATGGTGCAAGAGGACATCGGTCGCAGTTACGGCCCTTAGTTCATTCGTGCGAATGCCGCA
>JADLDI010000071.1 GCA_020846745.1 Bryobacterales bacterium
CGCGGGTCGGTTACGATTGCGCGTGTTGGCAATATGGTGGGCAAGTGTGTAGCACAGAGGACACGAACAGTGGGATGAGTTTCACGATGAGATAGGGTGTTTAAGGACTGTTCGGATAACACGTTGTCTCGCCAAGACGCAAAGCTCGCTAAGTGCTGGGTGACCGGTGACTTTCCGGCAGGGGCGGCGGTGGCTGGTTGACGGGGAGCGCAGTAGCGGAATGAGTGAGACGGCAAACGCCGCTCCGCTGGAGCGTGTGAAAAGATGGGGCCGGACCTATAGTTGGTTCGAGAGCCGGTGTGAAGAGAGCTGAGACCCGCCGATTTACATCGACGGCTCGGGTCGATAGGTGGCAGGTTATTGGCCGGGTCGCTTACGCTCGCGCTCCGTTTGGGGAGGGGCGGAGGGGGATTCCGATCGGTTTGTTATCCTAACAGGCGTGCGGCGCTGTTTGCCTTTTCTGCTCCTGCCGTGCCTTCTTTCCGCTGAGCCTAACGATTTACTGAAGATCCTCACGGAAGAACTGCAACGCAACTTCGAAACCCTCAAACAAAAAGCGGATCCGCCGCCCTATTTCCTGGCTTATAGCGTCACGGAACAGGAAACGTCGTCGGTATCGGCCGGCTTCGGCGCGCTGCAATCGACCGACAAGCGGACCGCCCGTATCCTGGACATCACCATACGCGTGGGGTCGCCGCAACTGGACAACTACCACATCCTGCGCGGCGAGATGCCGCAGTTCACCCCGGGCGCGGCGATTGTCCTGGAAGATAACCCAAACGCCATTAAACTGCGCCTCTGGCGCGAAACCGACCGCGCCTACCGCGCCGCCGCCGAGCGACTCATCAACATCCGTACCAATAAAGAAGTACAGGTCGCGGCCAAGGAAAACTCCGACGATTTCTCCACCGAGAAGCCCGCTGTCTTCGCGCAGGTTCCCGAGCACATAAAGGTCGATACGGACGATTGGGCCAAGCGTGCACGCAAGCTGTCCGCCTACTTCCGGACCTACCCCGCCATTCTCGGCTCCAATGTCACGATCCGCTCCGGCCGGGAAGTGAAATATCTGGTCACGACCGAGGGCACACGCCTCGTACACGGACGCCCCTACTCCAATATCGTCCTGACCGCATCTACTCGTGCCGACGACGGCATGGACCTCTCCACCTTCGAAACGTTCAGCGCCGGCGATCCGCGTCACCTGCCGAAAGACGATGAAGTCAAATCCGCCATCGAGCGCATCAGCAAAGAACTGGTCGGCCTGAAAACCGCCCCGCTCGTGGAACCGTTTGTCGGACCCGCCATCCTCTCCGGCCGTGCCGCGGGCGTCTTCTTCCACGAGATTTTCGGCCATCGCGTCGAAGGCCACCGCCTGAAGGACGAAACGGACGGCCAAACCTTTGCGAAATCCCTCAACACGCCCGTACTGCCCGATTTCATTTCGGTCACCTTCGATCCGACGCGCAAAACGGTCGGCAAAGAAGATTTGAACGGCTGGTACGCCTACGATGACGAAGGGGTGCCCGGTCGACCCGTCAACGTCGTCGAAAAAGGCATCCTGAAGACGTTCCTGATGTGCCGCACCCCCATTCCGTCCATCTCCCATTCGAACGGACATGGCCGCCGCGAACCAGGCGCCGAAGTGGTCGCCCGTCAGTCTAATCTGATCGTCGAAGCATCGCGGACCGTGCCCGAGGCCAAGCTCAAAGAACTGCTGCTCGAAGAAGTCCGGAAGCGCAACAAGCCCTACGGCCTCTACTTCCAGGACATCACCGGCGGCTTCACCAACACGGCCCGCCGGGGTATTAATGCCTTTAAGGTCATCCCGCTCGTGGTCTACCGCATCTATCCCGACGGGAAAGAGGAACTGATCCGCGGCGCCGATATCGTCGGCACCCCGCTGTCGAGCTTTGCGCGAATCGTCGCTGCCGGCGACAAGCCCGACGTCTTCAACGGCTACTGCGGCGCCGAGTCGGGCAGTGTTCCCGTTTCCGCCTCCTCGCCGGCACTGTTGATTTCCGAAATCGAGATCCAGAAGAAAGATAGCGGCCGCGACCGTCCACCGCTCCTGCCCGCTCCGCCACTCACCGTCCGGCAGTAGGATACGCTGGAGCGATGGCAGCATCTTCATCCACGGCAACCCGTGCCGTAACGGCAAAGCCGCACCTGTCGGAGGACTGGGCGGCGGTGATCGTGGGGGCGGCGGTTTTGACGGCAATTCTCATCGGTTTCCGGCCTGTAGTCCCCGGCCTCAAATGGGCTGACGGCGGTACCATCGCCGCGCTGGCGACACCGGAAAAGCTGGTCAACTGGGGCCAGTTGCTGCTGTTCTCGTTAGGGTTCACGTTCATCGGCGTGGTCGGCCAGGCGGTCGACCGTCTGCAATTTCTGATCGGCTTCCCGTTCGTCTTCGTCCTTGCGGTGCTCGCGCAAGCGCTGGCAGGCAACGCCATCGCTTCCACGTGGGGGATTGAATACGTCATCTTCGCCCTGCTTCTGGGCTTGATTGCCGGCAACCTGGTGAACCTGCCACCGTGGATTCGGGAAGCGGCGCGGAGCGAGTTCTACGTCAAGACCGGACTGGTGGTGATGGGCGCCACCATTCTCTTTGAAGAAATCCTGCAGGCGGGCGTGTATGGCTTGCTACAGTCGATTCTGGTCGTCACCGTGGTCTGGTTCGTTTCGTTCCGCATCGTGAAGAGCATGCGGCTTGACGACGAGTGGGCCGCGATGCTCTCTACGGCTGTTTCCATTTGCGGCGTCTCGGCGGCGATCGCAGCCTGCGGGGCCATTCAGGGCGACAAGCGTAAACTCGGCTACGTCACCTCTGTCGTCCTGATTGTTGCTGTGCCGATGATCGTGCTGCAACCGTGGATTGCGCGCTGGGCGAACATGCCCGAAGCGGTGGCGGGCGCATGGATCGGCGGAACGCTCGACACGACGGGTTCGGTGGTCGCCGCCGCAGCCCTGGTGGGCGAGGCGGCAATGAAGATCGGCACGGTCGTCAAATTTTCTCAGAACGTGCTGATTGGGGTTGCGGCATTCCTGCTCTCGGTCTGGTGGACGATGAAGAACAGTGCATCCAAGTCGCAGAGCCCAGGCGCGGGCGTGATCTGGGAGCGCTTCCCGAAGTTCGTCCTCGGCTTTTTGGCAGCTTCCCTGCTGTTCTCGTTTGCCATAGACAAGGCAACCGTGAAGGAAACCAAGGCCGTCATCGGTTCGCTGCGAACCCTGTGGTTCGCACTTGGGTTCGTTTCGATCGGCTTGGAGACACGGTTTACACAGTTACTCTCGATGGAAGGCGGGCGGCCGCTTATTGCATTTATCGGCGCTCAGGCGTTCAATGTGGTTTGGACGTTGATCCTCGCCTGGGTGATTTTCGGCATGCTGCGCTAGAGGCGTCCAAATAGTACTTCAGTCAAAATAAGCCAGTCAAAATAAGCCTAGACCCTTTTGGGGGTATTGGACTACCATTGCTTTCGTGGTTCCTGTAGTAGCCGTTCTGGGATTGGCGTTGTTGGGGAACCTGCTCGAAGCTGAGCCCCTGTACCGCAATCCAGTCGAACTGCGTCTGCTCGTGTTGGCGGCAAGCGGGTCGGAACCGAGCCTGGCGGCTATCCGCTCGACACTGGACCTGCTTGGCACGCCCTACGACACCGTCGTCCTGGGGAAGGGCGATTCGCTGCCTAACCTCGAAGACAACGGCGTCGGCCGGTACCAAGGCATTGTTCTCGCGACCGGCAACCTGGGAATCTGCGATCCGAACTGCCGGAGCGCGTTGAGTGCCGACGGGTGGAGCGCCGTCGAGCGGTACATGGTCGACTACGGGGTGCGGCTGTTGAGCTACTACACGTTCCCGGAGCCGCGGTACGGCATCGAAATGATATCCAACAGCCCGGCGGCCGAGTCGACGACAGACTTGCGAGTAATAGGGCCAGGGGAAGAGATCTTCGCGTATCTGCGGCGTCCGGCGGTTTTGCCGGTGCGGTTTGCCTACTGGTACGGCGCCAAAATGAGCGCGGCGGCGAGCGGCGAGACTACACCTATTCTCGAGATTAACGGCGAGGTCGCCGGGGCTGTGCGGAAGACGGAGGACGGCCGGGAGTACCTGGCGATTACGATCGATCAGTCGCCGAGCCTGGAGCATTCCGTGATGCTGGGCTATGGGCTGATCCGCTGGGTGACGCGTGGTGTATTCGTCGGCATGCGCCGCACTGTGCTGAACATGCAGGTGGACGACCTGTTTTTGCCCAATGAACTGTTCGATCAATCGCAGCAGGCATGTGTCCCGACAGAACTGGTGATTACGGGGATACTGAACCCGAACTCACCGTGCCCGCGGCAGCGGATTGCGGGTACAGACCTGGATGCGTTGCGTGCATGGCAGCAGGGCTGGAACGATCAGCCCCAAACTGAGCGCCTCAGGATCTCCTTGGCGTTCAACGGCTACGGCGCGCAGAACGACTCGCTCACCGAGGCGGTGCAGCGCTGGGCAGACCGGTTCTATTGGATCAACCATACTTACGATCACCGCAACCTCGACTGCTTTGCGGCCGACACAAACGGTTGCCGCGGCGCGAATTCCGACGAGGGCCGCGCGGAGATCGCCCTCAATATCGATAAAGCAGCGGTGCTCGGCATCAAGGTGGATGAAGGAACGGCGGTAACGCCTGGCATCTCAGGCTTAAATAACGCGGGCTTTCTCAGTGGAGCGGCCGAAGCGGGGTTGCGATATCTGGTAGCCGACGCATCGCGGAGTGAGTACCAGCCCAAGGTCGCGAACACGGCCCTGCGGAGCGCCATCGATAGCCGTATTGTGCTGATTCCTCGCCGCGCTACCGGCATCTTTTACAACACCAGCCGTCCCGAGGTGGGCGTCGCAGGTTCCGAAACGGATGAGTACAACCACCTGTTCGGACCGTTGGGGATTCTGAAAGTGAACGGGCTGCCGTTCTTCGGTGCCGACCAGACCTACGACGACATCGTCAACTCCGAGTCGAACGTCCTGATGGGGTACATGCTGAAAGGCGAGATGTATCCGTTGATGTTCCATCAGGGGAACCTCTACCAGTACCGTGAAGGCGGTTCGCTATTGACGGACGTGGCCGATGCGGCATTGCGTAAGTTCACATCGCGGATGACGTTTCCTGTGGAAAGTTGGCCGCAATCGACGATCGGGCGTGTGCTGGAACAGCGGCTCCACATGCAGGACGCAGGCCTGAAGGCCGTTTGGAAACCCGGTGAAGGCGTACAACTCACCGCCAGCCGCGATGTGACGGTCTGGATGACCGGCGTGTGTGGCGACCCGTGCGAACGTTACGGCGACGACTGGCAAACGTCGGTCGCCGTGACGGTGGGCGAAGGCGCAAAACTTCACGCGCCGCAGTAGGGTCTATCGCACAACGATCTTCGCCAATCCCGCGTTATTGGCGGAATCGTAGCAGCGGAACACGACCAGATGCTCGCCGGGGGTTGCCGGTAGTTGCAATGCGAACTCTTCCTGCATGGAATCGAGGACCCCGTCCACCGGCGATAGGGGAGTCCAGGGAGAAGCGTTTATGCTGTAGTCGCAACTCTTCAGCGGCGACGCAGCGTCAACAGCGGTAAACCGGACCTGCGGCGCCTGGCCGGTCACTTTCAACTGGGGTGGCGTGCGATCGATCAGGATGGGCGCCGAGATCAGTTCGCCCGCGCGCGCATGAGGCGGCGGGTTCGACAGCCGGTCCGAAACCAGCACCCGGAAGAAGTAGCGGCCATCGGCCAAAGCCTCGGCATCGATGGTGTAGTTGGTCTCGGTGATGTTCGCTTTCAATACTTTCCAGTCCGACTCGTCTTCTCCCCGGAACTGGAGAGTATAGATGAGCTTGTCGTTATCGAGGTCTTCCGATACCCAGGAGACGAGAAGCTGTTCCTGCGACGCGCGCGTCACCGGCTGCGATGCCGTACCTGACACCGAGGATGCTCCCGCTTCGCCGGTATCGGTCACGGTGATCGAGTAGGTGGGGAGGGCGGGAGTGGCTGCGGTGGTGGACGGTTTCGATCCGGCGGACGACGTTTGGGCGCTCACGGTGATGGATTTGAGGACCGGCGGCGTGTTCTGCGGCAGATAGGCCACGCGAACCGAGTGCAACGCCGCGTTACCCGAGAGTTCGGCTTTCCACTGGACATAGCGTGCATTCGGACTCGCGATGGGCGCCCCATCGTCTCCAGAAATGGCGTCGCTCCAAGCCGACCAGGTCTTGTCCGGACGGGCGGAATTGCCCGATCGGGTGCGGAAGCGGATTGGTCCGGCGCCGATCCAGGAAAGCCGTCCCCAGCGCGCGACAGTGGTGGCGTCGTGGACGGGTGACTCGACTTCGCCGGCCGGTGCGGCAGATCTTGAAAGGCGGAACAGTTTACCTAGATCGCCGGTGGCGAGGAGCAATCCATCGGCTGACGGAGCGAGCCGGAGGATCTGGTTTTCGCCCGTTTCGGTGATGAGCGTGGCTTGCCGGTCGGCATCCAGACGGTAGACGCGGCCCTGCTGATCGGTCCCGAACAGCAGCTTGTTGCCTTCGAGGGCAAGATCGTAGGCGTTTTCTTCACGAGAGGTCCAGAGGGTTTCGACGGTGTTGTCCGGCAGAATGCGATAGATCGCGGATTTCTCGGCGCCTGCATACTCGACGATGGGTGTAGCCGCCGCTGCGGTGGTGGTCGTCGCAGCCGTCGCGGTTTGGGGCTGTTGCTGTTGTTTCGGCTTGATGTCGATGCCCGGCGGGTTCTGGACGGGGTTCGCGGCGGCCGAGGCGCCGGGTTCGTCAGTGACTGTGATGGAGGTAGCCGGCGCGGTGACGGTGACCGACGACGTGACGGAAGGGGTCGCGCCAAGCTGCGATTGGGTTTGTTTCGCCAGTGAGCCGCCCATGGCGGCCGCATAGATGGCGCCGTCGGGGGCCGTGAGGATCGAACGGATCTCCGGGAAATTGGCGTCATAGAGGACGAACGCCTGCTCTTTCGCGGTGATGCGGTACAAGAGGCCATTGGGTTCGCTGCCGGCCAGCAGCCGGTTCTGCGCATCCAGAGCAAGTGAGGTGATGTGTGTCTGCCCGGAGTCGAACCAGACCTCGCCGGCGTTTGGACCGGTGATGCGGAATACCTTCCCACTGTCGCCGGTGCCGGCGAATACATTGCCGTTCGCGGCCACGGCCAACGCCCAGATGTAGCGTGCTTTCGGATCGAAGTAGGCAGTGGCCTCGGTGCCGTTGATGCGGTACACCTTTCCGTCCGGGGAGGTGGCTACGTAAACCTGGCCATTCGCGCTGATGGCGAGGGCGAAGATTTCCGGTTCAGGAGCGGTGAAGATCAACTGCGACTGACCGTTCGGCGACACGCGGTACAACCGTCCACGATGCCCGGTAGCCACATAGATGTCGCGATTGGGGGCGGCGGCCACAGCCCAAACCACCGGTTGGTCCGACGAGAACGGTACGTCGAGCCGCGGCGCCACTGTAATGCGGCCTTCGCGCGACAAGGCGACATTCTTGAAACGCGCCTTGACGAAATCCTGGTACGACGTCATCTCCCACGAGGTGGAAGTTGCGGCCACAAGGGGCAGGGCACAGCCGCACAGTAGAAGCAGTCTCATTCCTTGATCTCGATGGTAATGGTTTTGGATCCTGTCACCGCGGCGTCCGGCAGGGAGAAGTCGAACTCGGCGACTTTCGACGTTGCCGCGGGCAGCGCTTCCGCGGGATTGCGTTTCAGCAATTGGGCCACGGAAGGCGGCGGATCGGGCAGTTGATGGCCATGCACGACGTAGCCCGCCTCGGCGCGTGAGATGCGCAGGTTGACAGTCGAGTTCGGGCGAAGTCCGTTGATGACGGACAATACCTGCGGCAGGGTCGTGGGCGGCTGATTGATGATAAACCCGTAGTCCTGAATGTTGACCGTGAACGCGTCCGAGGCGGTTACCTGCAAGTTCCCCTTGGGTTGTCCGATTGGGACCTGCCACTTGGCGCTATGCCGCACTTCGGTACCGGCAGGTCCTGAGAGGAGCACGTGCAGCGTAGTCGTTTCACCGGGCCGGATAGCGGCCGGCGAAGCCCACAGTCCTTCCACACGGTAGAGTTTCGACGTATCGGCGACGCTGATATCGAGATCGACGCGCCGCGGCGTAAGCTCCGGGAAGCCGCTCTGTAGCGCGTACGACAACGGGATGGACGCAGCCAACGAGGCGGGCAGCAACGCCCCGCTCTCTGAGGCATAGATATTGTCGACGATCGCAGGGGGAGCTTTCGCGAACTCGACCTTGCCCTTGACGGCAACGGTCGAAGCGCCGGCTGTGCGTTCGGTGGCATCGATCGACGAGAACAATGCCATTTGCAGCAGGAAGGGTGTGAGCAGGCGGTCGCGCGCGACATGCAAGCTGTATGGCCGGTTGGCATGTCCTTGCACTTTGATGGTGACCGGCACGGTGTCGGCCCGGCGGTTTAATTGCCCGGCGATGGCGCTCGTGTAGTCCGCGGTGATTGCGCCGAGCATCTCGCGCGACGCGGAGATCTTGAAGGAAGTGTTCAGGTTCGGCAGCAGAGCCAGTACTTCCGAGCGTGAGAACGGAAGCTCGGTCGCTCCGACCGCGAGGAAGCGATGGCCGAAGGCATAGATCCTGTTTCCTTCGACATGCGTAACGGTGCCGTCGGCGCCGACGTTGAAGTCGCCGGTGATCAGGTGGACGGAGATCATGGAACCGGGCTTTGGGGGCGACAGGTTGACGGTGGGGTTGGTGGACTTGCCCGCCAGCGACCCTTGCATCGGCTCGAAGCCGAGCGCGCGCAGTTGGGGCAGGAACCGGTCGAGCGTCCGGGCCGTGAAGCCTCCCAGCGACAATGGGGTTGCGATATCGACCATGCGCGACTGTCCGGTTACGATTTGCGATGGAGGCAGGTCGAGCTTGGCGCGCGCCGGCGGCAAGGCTACCCGCAGGATTTCCTCAATCGGCCGGATGCCCGCGATCGGTTCTTTGGCAAAGGCAAATGCCATCGCGACCGCACCCACGAGTTTGTTGTCGATATACACGGGGCTGCCGCTCATGCCTTGCAGCACACCGGACTGTGCCAGCGGACCACCGGATAATTTCGCCAGAATAATGGACTGTTTGGGTCCGGCATTCTCGAGAACGCCGAGGATCTCCACCTGGAAATCCGAAATGGCCGTACCTGAAAAAACGGTCTTCCCAATGCCGCGCTGGCCGGCCTTAACGGCCGATAGCGGAAAGATAGCCGTTTGAGCGCAGAGAGGGAGTGTAGCGGCCAACACCGCGGCCGCAAGGAGCTTCACACCTTCATTGTACGAGGGGTAAGGCGCTATCCCGCCTCGGCGGCTTCAATCGAGAGGGCGATCTCTTCCCATTCGGCCATCAGGGTTTCGATCCGGCGGCGGTTGTCTTCGACCGCAGTGGTGCGGCGCTGGGTTTCTTCTACGCTGCGGAAGTTGGCTAGCTCCTGTTCGTGCTGGGCTACTTCGGATTCGAGCTTCGCTATGGCGGCTTCGATTTCGGACTGGCGGTCCTTTAGCTTTTGGAGCTTCAAGGGGTTGAGGCGTTGTTTGTTGGGGACCGCGGGAGTCGGCGCCAAGCCTGGGACATCGGCGAGCGTGGGGACCCATGGTTCCGGAGCTTCGCTGGCGTTATCCTCTGTGGTGCGGCCGCTGGTGCGCCAGAGGTAGTCTTCGTAGTTGCCGGGGAAGATACGGACTTCGCCGCCGCCTACTTCGTAGACCTTGGTGGCTAGCTTGTCGAGGAAGTAGCGGTCGTGGGAGACGAAGACTACGGTGCCGGTGTATTCCTGCAACGCCTCTAACAGCACGTCTTTGGCGCGCATATCCAGGTGGTTGGTGGGCTCGTCCAAGAGCAGGAAGTTGGCGGGCTGGAGGAGCAGGCGGGCCAGGGCGTAGCGGTTGCGTTCGCCACCGGAAAGGACGCCCATCTTCTTGTAGACATCGTCTTCGGAGAAGAGGAAGCAGCCTAAGAGACTCCGCAGCTCGGTGGTGCTGCGGAGCGGGGCGTGGGCGGATATGTCGTCGAGGAGGGACTCGTTGGGGTCGAGTTCCTTGTATTGGTCCTGGGCGAAGTACTCGAAGACCACGTTGTGACCCAGGCGGTACTCGCCTGTTGTCACGGGTTCGGCTCCGGCGAGGATCTTGATGAGGGTCGATTTGCCGGCTCCGTTGTGGCCGACCAGGGCGATCTTCTCGCCGCGTTCGATGGTGAAGTCGACATTGCCGAAGACGAACTTGGCGCCGTAACTCTTCTGGACCCCTTTGAATTCGGCGACAATGCGGCCGCTCGATTTGGGTTGGGGGAAGCTGAAGTGGATGGTCTTCTCTTCGGGCGGCGGCGGGTCGACTTTGTCCATCCGCTCGATTTCCTTGATGCGGCTTTGGACCTGCTTGGCCTTGGTGGCCTGGGCGCGGAAGCGGTCGATGAACGACTGTAGCTGTTCGATCTTGGCCTGCTGATTGTTATAGGCCGAGGTGATCTGAGCGATGCGCTCGGCCTTTTCCTTCAGGTACTGCTCGTAGTTGCCGGGGTAGAAGTGGACCTTCTTATTCCAGATTTCGACGATGCGGCGGGTGGTTACGTCGAGGAAGTAGCGGTCGTGCGAGATGAGGATGTAGGCGTAGGGGTACTGGTTGAGATACTCTTCGAGCCAGTTGCGGGCTTCGAGGTCGAGGTGATTGGTGGGCTCGTCGAGCAGAAGGAGGCTGGGCTTTTCGAGCAGCAGCTTGGCGAGCGCGATGCGCATCTGCCAGCCGCCGGAGAACTCATCGGTGGGGCGGTACCAGTCGTCTTTGGGGAACTGGAGACCGGAGAGGACGATGCCGACCTTCGCTTCTAACGAGTAGCCATCGCCGTGGGCGAACTCGTTCTGGAGGCGGTGGAAGCGTTCGGTGACCAGCTCGTACTCTTCGCTTGTGGTGTCGAGTTCGCCCATTTTGCCGGCGAGTTCTTCCATCTCGTGCTCCATGGCGCGGAGGTTGTCGAAGACGGACATGCATTCGGCGAAGACGGTGCGTCCGGAGAGTTGGAGACCTTCCTGCGGGAGGTAGCCGATGGTGGCTCCGCGGGCGCGAACGATCTGGCCGTAGTCGAGCGACTCCATGCCGCCGAGGATCTTGAGGAGGGTCGATTTGCCGGTGCCGTTGCCGCCGACGATGCCGACGCGTTCATTGGGGGTAACCAGCCAGTCGAGGTTTTCAAAGAGGATGCGCGGGCCGAAGCGCTTGCCCGCGCCGGTGAGCGAGATCATTGGGGATTGCGGCGCAACACACGGCCGCCGCGAGCCTCGGTCAATTTGCCGTCGTCGATCATGAGGACGCCGTTCACAAGGACGTAGTCGAACCCTTCGGTGTACTGGTGGGGTTGCTGATAGGTTGCCTTGTCCTCGACACGGCCGGGGTCGAATACGACGAGGTCGGCGGCCATGCCTTCGCGGATGAGGCCGCGATCGTTGAAGCCGAAGGTGCGCGCGGGGAGTGAGGTCATGCGACGGATGGCGTCTTCGAGTGTGATGGTCTTGCGGGTGCGGACGAACTCGGCCAGGACCTTGGCATTGGTGCCGTAGGAGCGAGGATGGGGGACGCCGACGCCGAACTCGCGGATGCCGCCGTCGCTCGCGATCGCCGTATTGGGATAACGCAGGATGCGTTCGACGTCTTCCATGCCCATGGAGTGGTAGACCATGCTGGGCATGCCGGCCTCGATGATGTCGAGAACGGTTTCGGCCTCGTTCGCGGGAGTGGCTTCGCGGCCGCGGGCGCGGTTGATCTCGCTGATGTTCTTGCCTTCGATAGTACGGTCCTGCTCGAAGCTGCCGACGGTGGCGTAGGAGTAGTCGGAGTGGCCTAATTGCGAGAGGCGGGCCAGCATCTCGGTCTTGATGCGGGCGCGCGTTTCGGCGGAGCGGAGACGTTCGAGGATGGCCTCGCGGCCGTCGGCAAGGGCCCAACTGGGGAGCGTGATGCCGAGATTGGTGGAGGAATGGTCGTATGGGTACTGGTCGACTACAACATCGACGCCTTCGCGGCGGTAGCGCTCAACGAGGTCGATGGACTTGGCGCTGCCGCCCCAGAGGCGCTTGTTGTCGATCTTGAAGTGCGAGATCTGGACCGGCATGCCGGCTTCGCGACCTACCTGGACGGCCTCGCTAATGGCGTCGAGGACGTGTTCGCCTTCGTCGCGCATGTGGCTCGCGTAGACGCCGCCGTACTTGGATGCGGCCTTGGCGAGGGCGACCACTTCGGCGGTGTCGGAGTAGGTGCCGGGGATATAGATGAGTCCGGTAGAGAAGCCGACGGCGCCCTGCTTCATCGCCGTCTCGACGATCAACTGCATCTGGGCGATCTCTTCGGGCGTGGCCTTGCGGTTGGCTGTGCCCATCACCTTGGCGCGGACGGAGTTGTGTCCGATCAAGGTGGACAGGTTGAGGCCGAGCTTCAGCTCGTCGAGTTGGCGGAACCATTCGTCGAGTTCGACGCGGGAGCCGCCGCAGTTGCCGGTGACGATGGTGGTGACGCCATCGAGCAGGTAGTTGTCGCCGCGGGGTACCTTGTCGACACCGGTTTCGACGTGAGTGTGGACGTCGATGAAGCCGGGGGCGACGACGCGGTTGCGGGCGTCGATGTCACGGCCGGCAGTCTTGCCGGCGAGGCGGCCGATGGCGGCGATCTTACCGTCGTTGACCGCGATGTCGGCACGGAACCAGGGATTGCCGGAGCCGTCGATGACGCGGGCGTTGCGGAGGATCAACTGGTAGTCGGCCGCGGAGAGACACGCAGCCAGAGTTAATAAGGTTAGAACGGCGCGCATCAGGCAGGGACTTTGCCGCAGAAGAAGTTGAGGGCGTTGGCGAGGTAGCCCTTCATGTCGTGCCGCTTGACGACGTTGTCGATGAAGCCGTGCTCGAGGAGGAACTCGCTGCGCTGGAAGCCTTGGGGGAGCTTCTGGCGGATGGTCTGTTCGATGACGCGTGGTCCGGCGAAACCGATGAGGGCGCCGGGTTCGGCAATGATGATGTCGCCCAACATGGCGTAGCTGGCGGTGACGCCGCCGGTGGTGGGGTCGGTGAGGACGCTGATGTAGGGGAGCTTCGCCTGGTCGAGCCGCATGAGGGCGGCAGAGATCTTGGCCATTTGCATCAAGCTGACCGCGCCTTCCTGCATGCGTGCGCCGCCCGAGGCAGAGACGATGACGACCGGGGTCTTTTCGGCCATGGCGCGCTCGATGCTGCGGGTGATCTTCTCGCCGACGACGGTGCCCATGCTGCCGCCGACGAACTTGAGTTCCATGGAAGCGACGTGGACGCGGCGGCCGTTGAGGCGCCCGGCGGCAGTGACAACGGCATCGGTATGGCCGGTGGCGGCCTGCATGGCTTTGAGGCGGTCCTTATAAGGACGGGAGTCGACGAAGTCGAGCGGGTCCGTAGTGGTCATCCCTTTGTCGAACTCTTCCCAGCCTTCGTCTAGCAGCGCGCGGATGCGCGCAGTGGCGTCGAGCTTGAAGTGGAAGCCGCACTTGGGGCAGACGTTGAGGTTGTCTTCCAACCCTTTGCGCCAGATGACCTGGCTGCAGCCTTCGCACTTGGTCCAGAGGCCCTCGGTACGAACTTTGCGTTCGCCTTCCGGAGGAGCTTTGTCGAGACTGGGGGATTTACGGGTAAACCAAGCCATGGATTTGGCGCAAGCGGCCGAGGGGCAACCGCCTTCCATATAGGCTAGCGCTTGCGGGAGAGCGGTCGCAACGGGGGGCGGGTTCGGTGGGACCTGGCGGGGAGTTCGTTTCGCAAAGTGTTGAAAACAGGCTGGAGGCCGGCTGGGATGGATTCGGCGGTGAGACCGTGTTTTTTGGCATTTTGGGAGGATTGGGCTTTGCCTTCGTCGGGGCGAGGGCTGTGCTGAGGTTTGTCGACATCTGTGAAGTACTCGGTTCTGGCGAGATTTTGGAATCGCCTGGCGACCTGAGGGAGTGCGGAAAGCTCCGGAACACCGCTCCCTTGCGGGACTGAGAAAAAATGCGGCCCGCGCCCTTACGGTTGCGGTTCTGTTTCCGGAGCAGTGCGTGTTTGCAGCGATTTACCGAACCTGTGGGGCGGCGCTTTTACTACCGGAAGCATGCGGTGTCGAGGTAGTCGGGCCAAGGCGAAGAGGCCGACCGGGAGGTCGGCCGTCACACGGGGAGGTCCGATGGTCGTCAGGCCCTGGCGGCGGCCAGGACCTGGCGTTGGGGAGGTGGCGGAGGGGCGTTGAATTTTACGGAGACGAGGCGGGAGACGCCGGGTTCCTGCATCGTCACGCCGTAGAGCGCGGAGGCGGCTTCCATGGTGCGCTTGGCGTGGGTGATGATGATGAACTGCGTTTGGGCGGACATCTCCTTGAGCAGGTTCATCAGGCGCTGGATGTTGGGCTCGTCGAGGGGAGCGTCGACTTCGTCGAGGATGCAGAACGGACTGGGGACGTAGCGGAAGATCGCCATCAGCAGCGACAGCGCTGTGAGCGCTTTCTCACCGCCCGAGAGCAGCAGGACGTTCTGGAGGCGCTTGCCGGGGGGCGAGGCGACGATGTCGATGCCCGAATCGTTGACATTGCTCTCGTCGGTGAGGCGCATTTCGGCCACGCCACCGCCGAAGAGCTTGGTGAACGTCTCTTTGAAGTTTTCGTTGATGATGGCGAAGGCTTCGGAGAAGCGGCGCTTGGATTCGACGTCGATCTCCTGAATTGCCTTTTCGGTGTCGCGGATGGAGTCGAGCAAATCCTGGCGTTGGGTGTTCAGGAAGTCGTAGCGCTGCTGGGCTTCTTCGTATTCCTGCAACGCGTCGACGTTGATGGGGCCCAGGTTTTCAATCTTGCTCTTGAGCGAATTGCACTTATCTTCCGCTTCGGCGAGGCCGATTTCGTCGAGGACGGTTTCTTCGGCGGCGGCAAGTTCTTCGAGCGGCGCTTTGAGTTCCTTTTGCGCGGTCTCGTCCAGGAACTTAAGTTCGGCACGGCGCTGGACAAGCGCCATTTCGATCTGCGAGCGCTGTTCCTGGGCCTGCTGCATTTCCGCGCGCATGGCGCGGACAGCTTCTTCCAGGGCTGCGAGTTGCCGTCGCTGTTCATGTTCCTGAGCGGCGAGAGTGGCGACGCGCTCTTCGATCGCCTGAATTTCTCCGGCGAACCGGCCGGCGCGCTCATCGAGGCCGATGTTGTCGTTGAGCAGGCGCTGGCGTTCGACACCTAAGCGTTCGATCAGTTGGATGATCTGTTCGCGGCGGCGGACGGTTTCAGCCATCTGCTGTTCGAGGCGCTGCTGGGCGGAGCGTTCGCCGCGGCGGCGCTCTTCGCGTTCGGCCATTTGAATACGGAGGGCGGAATGCTCTTCGCCGGCTTGGGACACCTGGGATTGCAGCTCTTCCAAGGCGTAACGCGCTTCGGTGAGAGCTTCTTCCTGTTGGAGGCGGGCAGCGTCCTTCTCGCCCACAATCGCGAGGTTCTGGTCGCGGCGCTGGACGGCCACTTCGGCTTCCTTGTCGACCCGCTGCAGTTCGAGGCGGGCGACGGAGAGTTTCGACTTGGCGCGCGAGAACTCTTCGGTGAGGCGGCGCATTTCGTGATCGAGCGCGACGGTTTCGCGTTCCTGGGTTTGCTGCTGGGTGCGGAGCCGTTCGAGTTCGTCGGTAAGCGCGAGGATCTCGTCTTCCAGGGTTTCCAGACGGTCCTTCGTTTCGTCGAGCGTCTTCTGCTTGGCGTTCACCTGGGAGGTAAGCTCGCGGAGTTCGCGCTTGAGCGCGAGGGGGCCCGCACCGGTCTTCTTACCGCCGCTGACGGCGTGGCCGTGGAAGCAAACGCCATCGCTCAGCAGGAAGTAGAAATCGGGGTACTGGATGGCGAGGTTCTGGGCGGCGGCGCGGTCCTGTGCGAGGAAGCAACGGGCCAGACGCGGGATGAGCGCGGCGGGCGCTTGCGTCAGGCCATTCGTGAGCCGCAACACCTCGCTGAGCCGGGCGACGATGCCGGTGGCCGGGCCGAGCGCAGGTTCGGGAATCGGCACCGCGGGAACCTGTTCACCGGGTTCGGGATGGACTAAGAAGGTGGCGCGGCCGTCGAGGTCGGTCCGCATGAGGTCGATGCCGATGGAGGCCTGGTTCCAATCTTTGACGATGACGTACTCGAGTTCTTCGTGAAGAAACTCTTCCGCGGCCTTTTCGAAGTTGGGGTCGACGTCGACGAAGTCCGCGAGAACGCCGACCGGTTTGAGGTCGTGGGCCTGGCCGTGTTCGAAGGCGCTAAAGAGGCGCTTGACCGATTCCGCGGTGTAGGCGCGATGCGACAGGATTTCTTCGAGCGAGGTCTTACGGGCTTTGAGGTTCGAGGTTTCCTGGCGCAGGATTTCGAGGTCGCGGCGAGCCTGACCGGCCATGCTCTTGCGAGTGTTGAGGTCCTCTTCGTGGCGCTTGCGCTTGCCTGCAATGCCTTCAAGGGCGAGTTGGCGTTCGGCGAGCGAGGCCTGAACGGCGGTTTTGCGCTCTTCGAGTTTCTCGAGGTCGGAAGTGGCGGACTGCTCTTCGCGTTGGAGGCGGTCGCGGTCGCGGGCGAGGGCCTGGAGGTGGCTATCGACTTGGGCGAGCTGGTTTTTTAAGCCGGAGACTTCGCTGAGCAGACGCAACATCTGCTGGCGGCCGGATTCGAGGCCGCGCTCGCGCTCGCGGAGGGTAGCCTGCAACTGGTCGCGCTCGCGCGTTTTCGTTTCGAGCCGCAGACGCGCTTCTTCGGTCTGCTGCTCGAGTTCTTCCAGGCGGATGGCGTGGGCTGCGATCTCTTCCTGCAACTGCTGCTGGCGCTGCTCAATCCCCTGGCCTTCGTTTTCGCCTTGATTGAGGCGATTCTCGATGTTCGAAATCTCGCGCGCCTGCGATTCGATACGGCCGCGGGTGCGTTCGGCTTCGAGCCGCAACTGCGCGAGTGTCTCGCGCGTTTTGGTGAGTTCGCTTTCGAGCGCGTAGTTCTGCGCCAGCATCTCATGCTGCTGCTTGTCGCGACCGTTCACCTCAGCCGAAAGCGACTGATAATCGGCATTGGCCTGGTTGAGGTCGAGCGCGATCTTGGTGGCTTCGCGTTCAAGGTGCTTGTACTTGGCGGTAAGGGTACGGCGCAGTTGAACGACGAGTTCCGAGTGCAGTTCCTGATAGCGCTTGGCCTTGGCGGCCTGCCGCTTGAGGGAGTTTGCCTGGCGGCCGACCTCTTCCAGAATGTCGAACACGCGGGAGAGGTTCTGCTTGGCGTTTTCGAGCTTGGCTTCGGCGAGGCGCCGCTTGGTTTTGAACTTGCTGATGCCGGAGGCTTCTTCAATGACGGCACGGCGGTCGTGGGGCTTGGAGGAGAGGAGTTGGCCGATGCGCCCCTGCTCGATGATCGCGTAGGACTCGGGTCCGAGTCCGGTGCCCATGAAGAGGTCCTGGATGTCGCGGAGGCGGGCTTGGCGGCCGTCGATCAGGTAGTCGGAATCGCCGTTGCGGTACAGGCGGCGAGTGATGGTGACGTCGTGGGAAGATTTGGAAGTCCCGTTGACCTTCGACGTTCCATTGGTGTGCCCATTGGTGGTGTGCCCATTGGCGCCGTTGGAATGGCCGTTGGGGGTTTCGAGGTGGACTTCGGTGGCGTGGCCGTTGGCGGTGTGCTCGATGTGGATCTTGGGAGCCTGGAGATCCTCGTGAGTGGGATCGACCAGAGTCATCGTGACTTGGGCCATTGAGAGCGGCTTGCGTTCGCGCGTGCCGGCGAAAATGACATCTTCCATGCGTGCGCCGCGCAGGCTTTTGGCGGATTGTTCGCCGAGGACCCAACTGATAGCGTCGCTCAGGTTGGACTTGCCGCAACCGTTAGGTCCGACAACAGCAGCGATGCCGGAGCCATGAAACCGCATTTCCGTGCGGTCGCAGAAGGACTTAAAGCCCTGAATTTCAACGCGCTTAAGTTTGAGCACGAGGTATCTACCCCTCCATGCAGACAAAAAAAGTTACGGGGCAGGAGGCCCGCGCTCGGGGGAAGTGTTCTTATGTTAGCCGGAGAGGCGGGGAAAAGCAAGCGACTTCGCTACCCTACAAGGGGGCGCGGTTTGAAACACCACTACTAATAGTGTTGGGGGTCTGTTGACGGGGAATCTTCGGGCGTTCGACCCGGGGCGATGAATAGAGGAGTTATTTCCAACTCACGTCGACGGTCTGCGTGGAACCGTCTTTTACTTCGATATCCTGCTCGATACTGTCGCGCCCGGGGCGGCGCAATTCGAGGTGGTACTTGCCTGGCGGGAGAGTAATGATGGCGGGAGTTCGCCGGTCCTGCACTTTGCCGTTGAGAACGACTTCCGCCTCAGCGGGCGTCGAGCGGACGACCACCGTTCCGGTTGCGATGCGGACCAGGGTGACCATGGACGAATGCTCGTCGGGCACGTTGATGATCATTACCGCCGGCCGATGCCCGTCCAAGGTGTACCGGAGCACGTGGCGTCCACCGGATAACTCCATTGAGCAGGGTGTAATGCAGCCTTCGGCCGTCTGGTCGATGGCAACTTTGGCACCCGGCGGTTGGGACGCGATGTCGACAATACCGGACTGAGGAGCCCGCTCGCCGGAGGTTGCAACAGGCACTGGAGTTGGCTTCGGAGCTACGACGGCCGGCGGCGGTTTATCCGCGGGGGACTGCGGCGCGGGCGGGGACTTTGTTTCCGCGGGCACTTGCGGCTGTTCGGACGTTAGGGATACTTGTGCCGGACCGACGGGACTTGGCCGTTGCTCTTTGGGCGGTTCTTTGGGCGGTTCAGCCGGCTTTGCCGGTGCACTCTGGGTTTGCGGGTTTTCGGCCACCTGTTCCGCGGCCGGCTTTGGCAGCCATTGCGGTGCGAGTGCTACGGCGGCCACGACACCGCCCACCAACGCGAGGATCAAAATCAACTTGCCCCAATTCCTTGACGGCGCGGACGGAGGGGGTTCAGAGCGGCGAAAAAGCGGTGGCACATCCGGCGGTAGAGGTGGCGGGGGCGCCACGGCGGGCACCGGGCGGCGTCCGCTCGACGTCGTGATGACGGTATTCACCGCCGGTTCCGGGGCGCGTGCGCCGGTCGTGACGATTGTTTCCATGGTCATGGCGGCGCCGCGCGCTTGCGCATGCCATCCGGGACACGCCTGCAACTCCACATCAAGAGCGCTTACGAATTCAGAACAGTTGCCGTAGCGGGCCGCGCTTTCTTTGGCCAAGGCGCGGGCGATGGCGTCGCTGACGGCCTGGTTGACGGTGGGGTTCAGCCGGTTGGCCGCGCTGGGCTCTTCATGCACGATCTTGAACAGGAGGCTGGCAACGGAATCGGCCAGGAACGGCTTCTCGCCGGTGATCAACTCATAGGCGATTACGCCCAAAGCGAACTGGTCGGCGCGGCCGTCGAGGGGTTTGCCGGCAATCTGCTCCGGCGACATATAACTGGGCGTGCCCAACAGCACCTCGCCGCGGGTGATCTGTTGGGAGGCGATTTTCGCGACACCGAAGTCCGTGATCTTCACCGATCCGGCTTCCGTAACCATAATGTTGCCGGGCTTGATGTCGCGGTGGACGATGCCCTTGGTGTGGGCATAATCGAGCGCGGAAGCGGTTTCGCGCAACATGCGCATCAACTGCTTGGGCTCCAGCTGCGAATCACGTTTCAGGATGACGTCGAGCGTAAAGCCCGCCACAAATTCCATGGCCAGGTAGGCCACTTCGGCTTCCTGACCCATGTCGTAGATGGTGACGATGTTGGGGTGGGAGAGTATTCCGGCGGAACGGGCTTCGCGGAACAGGCGCTCGCGCATGCGTTCCTGTTCGTCGGCGGCGGAAAGGTCCAGCAGGCGGATGGTTTTGATCGCCACGATGCGGCCGATCACCGGGTCTTGCGCGCGGTATACGATCCCCATCCCGCCGCGCCCGAGTTCACTCAGGATTTCGTAGCGGCCGATACGCTGCATGGATTGTCACCCCAGTGTAGCGCACCGTGCCCGCAACCCCGCTAAAATAAAGGTCTAGCCCGCATCGCGATCCACCCCCAATGAGCTTTCTTACCTCACTTTTCGGAAAGAACCCGCCCGAGCCCGACCAGGCGCCGGAAGATCCGCAGAATCCCGGCACTCCGGTTGAGGATCCGGCGGAACCCGAGCCGCCAATTGAAGATCCGCAACCGGCGGCGCCACCGGTTGAGGAACCCGCCAAGCGCTCGTCGCTATTAGATCGACTGAAGCAGGGCATCCAGAAGACCCGCGCCGGGTTGGTGGAGCACATCGAAGATCTGGTCCAGGGGAAGAAGCAGATCGATGCCGATCTGCTCGAAGAGCTGGAATACACGTTGATTTCCGCGGACATCGGCATCCGGACCACTACCGAGATTCTGGAGCGCATTCGCCAGCGGGTGGACCGCAAGCTGGTTTCGGATTCCACTGAATTGAAAAGCCTGATCAAGCAACATTTGTTGGAAGTGCTGCAGGCGACGGAACGGCCGGCGGTGAAACCGGCCGCCCCGCCGACGGTTGAAATGATTGTTGGTGTGAACGGCGTGGGAAAAACCACGACGATCGGGAAGCTGGCGCAGTTGTACCGGGCCGACAAAAAGTCGGTATTGCTGTGCGCGGCCGACACGTTTCGCGCCGCGGCGATAGAGCAACTGGAGGTTTGGGGAGAGCGGACGGGAGTAGAAGTAATCCGCCAAAAGCAGGGCGCGGATCCGAGCGCCGTGTTGTTCGACGCGCTGCAGGCGGCCAAGGCGCGGTCGGTCGATTACGTAATTATCGACACGGCCGGGCGGCTGCATAACAAGGCCAATCTGATGGGCGAACTGGACAAGATGCGCCGCACGGCGACACGCGTGATTGAGGATGCGCCGCACGAGGTGTTGCTGGTGCTGGACGCGACGACGGGCCAGAACGGCCTGGAGCAGGCTCGCAAGTTCACCGAAACGAGCGGGGTGACGGGCATTATTCTGACAAAGCTCGACGGTACGGCGAAAGGCGGCGTTGTGATCGCGATTGCGCGCGAGCTGAACCTGCCGATCCGTTATGTCGGCGTGGGCGAACAAGCGGCAGACCTGCTACCATTCGATCCGGAAAAGTTCATCGATTCGTTGTTCGACTAAGTTCCAGCTAGTTAGAAGGTTCCCGTGAATCCTTACATGCTCGCGGCGCTCAAGGAAGCCCGCAAGGGGCTTGGCTTAGCCAGTCCGAACCCGATGGTGGGCGCTGTGCTTGTGCGCGATCACCAGATTGTCGGCCGCGGTTTTCACACCTATGGCAACCGGAAGCACGCCGAGATTGTGGCGCTCGAGGATGCGGGCGAGCGGGCCCGCGGCGCTACGCTGTATATCACGCTTGAGCCGTGTTGCCACCAGGGGCGGACGGGCCCGTGCACGGAAGCGCTGATCGCGGCGGGGGTGGTGAAAGTGGTGGCGGCGATGCCGGACCCCAATCCGCTGGTGGCGGGTAAAGGGTTTGCGCAACTGCGCGACGCCGATATCTTTGTCGAACTGGACGCCGTGGCGCACACGGAGGCCGAACAACTGAATGCCCCTTACCTTCACTTTATGCGGACCGGTTCGCCGCTGGTTACGCTGAAAGCGGCGGTGACACTGGATGGAAAAATCGCGGCTCCGGAGGATAACCGCGGGTGGATTACATCGGAGAAGGCGCGGCTGCACGTGCAGACGCTACGCCATTCGACCGATGCAATTCTTACCGGCATCGGTACGGTGTTGGCCGACGATCCGCTGTTGAACGATCGGACGGCGATGCCGCGGTCGCGGGCGCTGCTGCGCATTGTGCTCGATTCGCAGCTCCGGCTTCCGCTCAACTCGCGCATGGTGGAGTCGTGCAAAGACGATGTTCTTGTCGTTACGACTTCTTTGGCGGCAGACGACCGGCGGCGGGCATTGGAAGCGGCGGGCGCGCGTGTGCTGATCGCCGATCATCCAAGCGGACGCACCGATTTGCGTCAGGTAGTGAATTATCTTGCCAAGGAACGCTACTTATCGTTGATGATCGAAGGAGGCAGCCGCGTGAACTGGGCCGCGCTCGAATCGGGCGCCGTGGACAAGATCTTCTTCTATTACGCGCCGAAGATCCTGGGCGGCATGCAGTCGCTGCCGGTGGCGGGCGGGACGGGTAAGTTGCGGCGGTCGGACGCGATACTGTTCCGCGACGTCCAACTGCACCCGATTACGAGTGATGAATTTGCGGTGGAGGCTTGGTTAGTGAAGTAGGCCGAACGAATGTTTACAGGAATTATCGAAGAACTGGGAATTATCGAATCAATTGAGCCGCGGCAGGCGGGGGCGCGTATGCGCATACGGTGCCGCACGGTGCTGGCCGATGCCACTGCCGGCGTGAGTATTGCGGTGAACGGCGTGTGTCTCACCGCAGTCGATCTCCGCCCGGATTCGTTCGCCGCGGACCTGGCTCCGGAAACCCTCCGCCGGACGAACTTAGGCGACCTGAAGCCTAACTCGGTCGTTAACCTGGAACGGCCGTTATCGCCGACCGGGCGGCTGAGCGGGCACTTGGTCCAAGGGCATGTGGATGGTACGGGCGAGTTACTAAGTCTTGCGCCGCTGGGTAACGAGAATTGGTGGCTCGATATCCGCATTCCGGCGGAGTTGGAGCCTTATTTCGTTTTCAAGGGCTCGGTTTGCCTGGATGGCATCAGTTTAACGATCGCGAAGCTCGAAGCGTCCACGCTTTCGGTGACGATTATCCCGCACACCTACCAGAACACGAACCTGAAAGCGCGCCGGCCAGGCGACCGGATCAACATCGAATGCGACGTGATTGCGAAGTACGTGGAACGGATGCTTTCGCGTATCGAGCGGCCGTCGAAGCTGACGGTCGACCGTCTTCGCGAAGAAGGCTATTAGACGCTACCGTCCATCTCATGGGAATTCGGCTTTGACGACCGGGGCAAGAGACGCGTCCTGCGCGGCGATCTTGAATTGCGCTTCCGCCTCCTTTAGCCGTCCCGTCAGTCGATATAAGCGGGCCAGTCTCAGGTGATCCGCGGGTTCAGCCCGGTTTCGGATGGCTTCTTCATAGAGTTTCACCGCTTCCGGCACTTTGCCCTGCTTAAACGCGATCAACCCGCGTGTGGCAGAGGCGCGTGCCGTTAGTTGACTGAGACGGCTTTGCCATTCCGGAAACGCAACCGTGCGAGGCGGTTTGAATGCCGCTAATGCCTGTTGGGCGCGCTGCACGATATCGGCTGCTTCGGCCAGTTCACCACTGCCGGCCAGGATCTCCGCCAACCGAAACGCCACGGGAACGTTGGTGGGCGCCAGAATAAGCGCTCGCCGGCCTTCTTTGGTTGCGCAAGCAACGTCGCCGCGCGCACGGCATGCATCGAAGGCCAGTTCGTATACATGCGCGAGTAACTCCGATTGGGGCCAGAGGCGTTCGAACCTGGCGGAGGCTGCCAAGACCGATTCCGGACCTTGCGCGTGCAGCACCGACAGGTATTCATCGAACTCAGCCGGATGGTTCGCCTGCAGCGAAGGCAGAAACTGCGCCATCAAAGCGTGATGGAATAGAACGACGATGATCGCGGCCCGCCACGCCGGCATGGTTCTGATTATATTTGCGCTCGCCGGCTACGCCCAGGACTTCGATGCCGTGCTGCGCGACAAGCCTCCGCTTGAGGCTATTCCGATGCTGCGCCAGGCCAAAGGCCCACAGGCGACCCTGGCATTGGGTGTTGCCTACTACATGGCGCGCCAGTACCGGTTGTTCGAGATGACGATGCGGGAAGCGATCGCGGCTGAGCCCCAAAATCCGGCGCCTTATTACTATCTGGGCCGCTACCAGGATGCGAACCTCAGCGATTTCGCCGCGGCCGAACGATCGTTCCGCGAGGTGTTGAAGCGCAACCCGAAACACGCGAAGGCTCACTACTACCTGGGTCACGCGCTGGAGGCGCAAGGGCACAACGCGGAGGCAGAGGCCGAGTTTCGCGAAACGTTGAAACTGGATGCGAGCCTCGCGATGGCCCGCGACGGCTTGGCGCGGTTGCGTCTTGCGGCGGGTGACGCACAGGCGGCCCTTGCCGAGAACCCTTCCGGCGCGAAGTTGCGCGGCCAGATTCTAATACGGCTCAACCGTTGGGCAGGCGCCGCCGCCGAATTGAAGAGGGCCGCGGACGCCGACACAACCGATGCCTCGCTATGGTATCTGCTCAGCCGTTGCCATACGCAGTTAGACCGGCCGGAAGACGCCGCCCTAGCCCTTGAAAGATACCGCCTGCTGTCGAAGACTTACTGATATTTCTCGACGATCCAGTTACCCGGATCTAGAGTTATGCCCGCCGTTAACTCCGACCCGAGCCGCACCATTTCCGCCCCGCCTACCTTGCGGACCCGGTACAGCGTATTCTCATCCACCGTGAACCATTCGGGTATCTCATTCAACCGGACGTAATTCTTATCGAAGTTCAATACGCGCTTGTGGCGCGCATAGTCAAACCGGTACATGCGCGCCGCCGGAGCTTCCACCGAAACCAGCAGCCGCGCGCCGTCGCGCACAGCGCCCACTTTCACCCCATCCGCCCATGCGTCGGGCCGCACGCCTTCCGATTTCATCAGCGCGTAGATCATCGCCGTACGGTTGTAGTTACCTTCGCCGTACCAGTATTCGATATGACCGTCGGGCTTCTGCATACCCGTCATTACTTTCATTTCCGAATCGATCCAATCGAGCGCCTCCGGCACCGGTTCGCGGTTCACGAGATACAAGGCGCTTTCGATCGAATCGGCGTAGCCGTCGAACGACCCCAAGGGCATGTCCGGGTTACCCGGCCGCGCCTCCCAGATCCAATTGCGGTACTTCGGCAGGTTCTTTAGAACGCGCCGCACCGCATCGCGGTATTTCTCTTCGCCGGTGCACTGATAGTACGCGTAGACGGCGCCATAAACGTACCCCCAGTTATCTGAAAGTTTGGTGTCAAGCGGCTTCAAGGTTGCCGCGTCGACCTGGTTGTAGAGCATCCCGTCTTCATTTGCCGAAGCCAGTACCCGGTCGAGCATCGTCTTTATCACCGGCCGGTACTTTTCCGCGCGCGGAGTCTTCAGGTAGTTTTCCAATGCGAACTGCAAGGTCAAGCCGACGATGGTTTCGTTGCCATGGTCGCGCAACCGCAACCGGCCGTCGCCCGTGTGCGCGGTGAAGTCCCACTTGCCGCTCGGCACACCATGGTTGGCGGGCAGCACTTCCTCAATGTAGGCATCGGCGATCCGTCTGCCCCACTCGAGGAACCGCGAATCGTTGGTCATCACCGCCAGCCGGACCAGCGCCTGCAAAAAGTCGCCGTTCAATTCCGCGTCCGATGCCGGCAGTTTCCCGAATCGCGACTCTACCGGCGCCTGCTTGATGGCATCGGCCGTCATGTCGACCATGCGGTAGAACCACGGCGTCCGGCCCAGGTATTCAGTCACCGACACCAGGCCGTCTTTGGCATACTCGCCCGCCCCGAACAGACTGGCGGGCCCTAACTGGTGCGTCCGCAAATCCAGATTCCCGGGAACTCCAGCGTTCACGTTCGTGTAACGGATCTCGTTCCGCAACATCTCCATCAGGCGGCCGCGGTACAGGTCAGGGTCGGTCAATTCCGCGGTGAGTATCAAGTAAGGATAGAGGTCCGCGCCTGAGTTGTGCGGTGTATAGAGTTGCTGCACATTCGCGGGATTCTGC
Source organism: Bryobacterales bacterium (assembly GCA_020846745.1). Lineage (GTDB taxonomy): Bacteria > Acidobacteriota > Terriglobia > Bryobacterales > Bryobacteraceae > JADLDI01. Next base: position 25,752 of record JADLDI010000071.1, read on the forward strand.
CCCGGCGCCGGGACACGATCCGGCAGCAGCAACGTCTTCGGATCGGCGTGCTTGAGCCACGCATGCAGCAGGCGTTGCATCGACGCCACAGTGCGGTTGAAATCGTCGCCATTGGTCTTCGCCCGTGCCCATAGAGCGGCATCGGCGCCGCTCGCGAGGCCGCCGCTCAGGAGGCCGGCGGTCAGGAGTGCGGCGAGGAGTATCTTTTCAGACATTGGCCTCCCGATTATACCCGCTTCGGCCGCACGAATTGTGAACCTTTGAGTTACCCGGGCCTCTTCAGGACAGCGTCGGCGTTGTTCACGCTATCATGAGGCATGGGGGACTTGCGTCTCCACCCCTCCATACATGTCTGACAAACCCACTACAGTACCCGACATAAACAGTTGGCTCGAAGACGAGTTGTTCTCGCAGTACCGCAGCGATAAGCGGGCTGTGGACGAGTCCTGGAAGGACGTCTTTGAGGCCAACGGAACGACATCGGTCGCTGTAACGTCAGGCCCCGCGCCGGCGTTGCCCACCAACGGGTCGAGCGCCGTGCATGCTGTCCCACTGCCAGCTCCACCCGCTGCCCCGGCGCCATCGCCCCAGGCCGCGGTTCAGGCGTCCGCAGCTCCCGCGACCCCTCCGGCGCCTGTCGCCGCAGCGCCGCAGCCTCCGGCCAAGCCCGCCGAAACCGCCGTTACCAAGGCGCCGGCGCAGGCCGTTCAACTCGGGCCCTCGGAGCAGTTGACCCCTCTTAAGGGAGCGGCCGCCCGGTTAGCGTCGAACATGAACGCGAGCCTCGCGGTGCCAACCGCCACGTCGCAGCGCTCCGTTTCCGTAAAGGTGATGGACGAAAACCGGCGCATCCTGAACCAGTACCTGACGACGCTGGGCAAACCGAAGATCTCCTATACCCACCTGCTGGGATGGGCGATTACGCAGGCGCTCAAGTCAATTCCCGGCCTGAACGACGCCTACGCCGAGCAAAACGGTGAGGCGTTCCGCCTTGTCCGCCCACGGATCAACCTCGGCATCGCCGTCGACGTCGCCGGCGCCGGCGGCAACCGCGCCCTCGTCGTTCCTTCTATTAAGAACACCGGTGCAATGAACTTCGCGCAGTACATGGCCGGGTTCGACGATCTGGTGCAGAAGGCGCGCAAGGGCAAGCTGACGGTCGACGACTTTGCGGGGACTACGATTTCCCTCACCAATCCCGGCACTGTCGGCACACTCGGCTCGGTTCCGCGGTTGATGCCGGGCCAGGGCTGCATCATCGCTTCCGGCGCGATCGACTATCCGGCGGAGTTCCAGGGCGCGAACCCGGAGACGCTCGCCATGCTCGGCCTGAGCAAGGTGATGATGCTCACCTGCACCTACGATCACCGCATTATTCAGGGGGCGGAATCCGGAACGTTCCTCGGCAAGTTGCAAGCGCTGTTGCAAGGCGAAGGTACGTTCTACGAAGAGATTTTCGCGGCGTTGCGGATTCCGTACCGGCCGGTAAAGTGGGAATCGGACGTGAAGCCGGCACTTCCGGCCGCCGCCTCCCGCCCGGTGGAAATCGCCAAGGAAGCGGCGATCCTGCAACTGATTAACGCCTATCGGGTGCGCGGCCACCTCATCTGCGACCTCAACCCCCTCGGCAGCGAACCCAGCTATCATCCGGAACTCGACCCCGCCACCTACGGCTTCAGCATCTGGGACCTGGATCGGGAATTCATCACCGGCAACCTGGGGGCCGCGACGGGCGATGCATCCTGGAAGCCGGTAGCCACTCTTCGCGAGATCCTCGATACCCTCCGCCAGACCTACTGCGGCAAGATCGGCTGCGAGTACATGATGATCCAGTACCCGGAGCAGAAGACCTGGCTGCAGCAACGCATGGAACCGCGCGCCAACAACTGGCCGCTCTCGCATCAGGAACGCGTCCGCATACTGGAACGGCTCATCTCCGGCGAACAGTTCGAAGTTTTCCTGCACTCGCGCTTTGTCGGACAGAAGCGGTTCTCGCTCGAAGGAGCTGAGACCGTCATCCCGATGATGGACGAACTGCTCGACCTTGCCACGGCCGCCGGCGGCCACGAAGCCGTCATCGGCATGGCTCATCGGGGACGCCTCAACCTGCTGGCGAACGTCGTCGGCAAGCCGCTTTCGCAGATCTTTTCCGAATTCGAAGGTCATCCCGATCCCGACAGCACGCAAGGCTCCGGCGACGTCAAATATCACCTCGGTTCCACCGGCACACACCGTTCCGATGAAGGCGGCGAAATTCTGGTCAGCCTGGTGCCCAACCCGTCGCACCTCGAAGCCGTGAACCCCGTTGTCGAAGGCGTCGTCCGCGCCAAACAGACACGCATCGGCGATACCCGCCGCGAACGCGTCATTCCGGTTCTTATCCACGGCGACGCCGCGTTCGCCGGCCAGGGCGTAGTTTCTGAAACGTTGAACTTGTCGCAGTTATACGGCTACCGCACCGGCGGCACGATCCACATCGTTATCAACAACCAGATCGGTTTCACCACCAATCCGTACGAGTCGCGCAGTTCCATTTACAGCACCGATATTGCGCGCGCCGTGCAGGCGCCGATCTTCCACGTCAATGGCGACGATCCGGAAGCATGCACCCGCGCGGTCCAGATCGCGTTCGAGTTCCGCCAGCAGTTTAAGAAAGACGTTGTGATCGATTTGGTGTGCTATCGCCGCCACGGCCACAACGAAGGCGACGACCCGTCCTACACCCAGCCGATTATGTATCGGAAGATCAAAGACCATCCCTTTGTGGCTTCGATCTACTCCGAGCGCCTGGTGCGCGAAAGCGTCGTCAGCGCGGAGCAGGTGGAAAAGCTGCGCAAGCGCATCGCCGCCCGGCTTGAAGAGGGCTTTGAAGAGGCTCGCCAGAATGCGGTGAAGTACGAAATTCAGGAACTTGGGTTGGTGGAAGAGAGCGCCCGCCCTGCCTATCACCGCACCGCCGTCGACCGCGCGGTCCTCGAAAAGGTGATCGAAGGGCTTACCACCCTGCCCGATGGCTTTCACATCCACCCGAAGCTTCGCGGTTTTGTGGAGAAGCGGAAAACCGCGCTCGACGCCACCATCGATTGGGCGTTGGCGGAATCGCTCGCGTTCGGATCGCTGGTCCTTGAAGGCACGCCCGTCCGCCTCAGCGGCCAGGACTCCACGCGCGGCACGTTCTCGCAGCGGCACCTCGCCCTGGTCGACACGGAAAACAACAACGAGTACATCGGCCTCAAGCACCTCGACGAACGCCAGGCCGGTTTCCATGTCTACGACAGCAGCCTTTCCGAGTTCGCAGTGATGGGCTTTGAGTTCGGCTACACCGTGGCCGACCCGCTTACCCTCGTCCTGTGGGAAGCCCAATTTGGCGACTTCGTCAACGGCGCCCAGATCATGATTGACCAGTTCCTCAGCGTCTCCATGCAAAAGTGGGGACAGCCCAGCGGACTGGTGCTGCTGCTGCCCCACGGCTACGAAGGCCAGGGCCCCGAACACTCGAGCGCCCGCATCGAACGCTTCCTCACCCTTTGCGCCGAAGACAACATGCAGATCGTCAATTGCACCACGCCCGCGCAGTACTTCCATGTGCTCCGCCGCCAGGTGTACGGCGGTCCCGACAAGCGCGGCATGCGTAAGCCGCTCATCATCTTCACGCCCAAGAGCCTGCTGCGCCACCCGAAAGTCGTGTCGCGCGCCGAAGAGTTCATCGGCGGGGCGTTCCGCGAAGTGATTGGCGAAACTTCCGCCAGTTCCACCGAACGTGTGAACCGCATCCTCATCTGCTCGGGCAAGGTTTACTACGACCTGCTCGCCGCCCGCGAAGAGCGCGGCGCCGACAACGTCGCCATCCTCCGCATGGAACAGATGTATCCGTTCCCCAAGAAGGAACTGCACGACCAGTTGATGCGCTACGCCCAGACCGCCGACGTTGTCTGGGTGCAGGACGAACCGCTCAACATGGGCGGTTGGCGCGTGATGAGCGACTTCATCCAGCCCCTGCTCGATTCTTCGCGCCGCACGCTGCGCTACATCGGCCGTCCCGAAAGCGCCAGCCCGGCCACGGGTTCTTACAAGACGCACGCCAAGGAACAGCAGGACATCATCGACGCGGCATTTTCCACGGAGCGCATTGCGCCGGTGAAGAAGGTCCGCGTCGTGCGTCCACGCAAGGCCAAGAGCTAGGCTGGGAAGTTACCAGTGATCCGTAAGGCGGTGGCGATTCTCGTGTTCGCCGCCGCCCTTTTCTATTTGGGCTCGCAAGCGCAACCGCTCGGTTACGGATATCTCGACCCGATCGGCAAAATCACGCCGCAGGACGAATGCGTGTACGCGAGTTCCGCGATGCGTATGGCCGAGCATGGCGAATGGTCCACGCCGTATTTCCTGGGCCGCTTCTTCCTGTACAAACCGCCCTTGCTCTATTGGCTCACCGCGGCTTCGCTAAAGACGTTCGGTAACGCCGCGTCGTCGCTGCGCCTGCCCTCGTTGCTCGCGGCATCGGCTGTCTGCGCGCTCGTGTTTCTGTGGTTCGCCCGGTATAGGCGCTGGCTCGCCGGCGTCTGCGCCGCGGCCATCCTCGCGATGACTCCGCTGTTCGCCCAGATGGCGAACCGCACCATGACCGACGCAGTGCTGTGTCTGCTGCTCTTCGGCGCTACCTACATCCTCACCGGCGATCCACAGATGCGTTCCTGGCGAACGTGGACCGCTGTCGGCGCCGCCTCGGGCCTCGCCATCCTGCTTAAAAGCACCGCGGGCGTGCTGCCGCTTATGGTCCTGGCCGCCTGGTGGATTGTCGCGAAAGACCGGCCATCGCTCGCCGCCATCGTCCGCGCCGGCTTCATCGCCCTCTTGGCCGGACTGCCCTGGTATTTCTGGCAATATCATCTGCATTCACGCTGGTTCTACGCCGAATTCATCCAAGTCGAACTGCTCGCCTACGGCGCCGGTGCGCCCCCGCAGCAGACTGCCGGTGAGTCGGCTATCGGCTTCTACGCGGCCCGGTTGTGGCAGGTGGCGCCGGTGGTCCTGGTTGCCGGGCTCGCGGGATTGTTCGCGATCCACCACCGCATTCAGCGCCGCGAACCTGCGCCGATGCTGCTGTTGCTTTCGATGATCGTTGTAGCCGCCGCCGTAGTGGGGTATCAATATCGGAACCTGCCCTACGTCTTGCCTCTGTTGCCGCTCCTGGCGGTGGCCGCCGGATATCTGCCAAGACCGCTGGTGGTCATCGCCCTCATCGCAGCCGCCGTGTACGCGGGGCGCTATCAGCCGCCGCAAACGCACGAACAACTGGCAATCCGGCGTGCACTCGAGCGCCGCAGCCAGTTGCATCGCGCGAACGCCGTCCTGATCGTCGGGCTGCCCGAAGCCTTCTATGCTTCCACACTGCCCTTACCCAAACTCCACTACGCCCTGCCCGCCGCCGAACAGCCCCCAGAGGGCTTTGCCTTAGACTTCCAAAGGCTCGGCATCACCATACCCATTGAAACCTTCCTCGATCTTGAAGCTCATCAACCCCGCTTCACCGCCGAACTCCGCGCCTGGGGACTCCCGAATGACGACGCTATGGCAACCGTCGTCACCTACCGCGACCCGTCACAGATCGAAGCCCTGGCCGAACGCCGCCCCGACCTCGATATTTTCTACGCCGACGGCCGCGTCCGTTGGGGTGCGGCACGGTAAGTCTCTCGGCCCCTCGCTCTCCCTCGTAAAATACATAGCAGTCCGACAACCAACGATGCCCCTGCTCCGCCTTCTCCCCCTGCAAACCACCATCGACCTTCCCGTGGACGCCGACCTCCGCGACCACCTTTTCCCCTTCGGCGTCGAATTCCCTTGTGGCGCCGCCGGGCGTTGCCGCGGCTGCCGTGTTCGCGTCATCGAAGGCGACGTCCCGATCACACCGGAGATGCAGCGCGCCTTCTCTGCCGCGGAACTCGCCGCTGGTTGGCGCCTCGCCTGCCGCTCCCAAATCACCGGCGGCGTTACCCTCGACATCGCTCAGTTCGACGCCACGATCCTCTCCGACTCGACGCCGCTTGCCGTCGAACCACGCCCTGGCTTCGGCATCGCCATCGACGTCGGCACCACCACGATTGCCGCCCAGTTGCTCGATCTCACCACTGGTCATGTCCACGCCGTCGACACTCTGCTCAATCCGCAAGCCGCCTGCGGCGCCGACATCATGACCCGCATCGAGTACGCCGTCTCCTCCCGCGATGCTGCCGCGCACCTGACCTCCGTACTCCGCAAGGCGATCGATCAGTCGATCGCCAATCTCCTCCGAACCGCCTCTACCGATGCTTCCACGCTCCAGGAGATCGTGCTCTGCGGCAATACCGTCATGCACCACAGCTTCGGTGGTCTCGACTTATCGCCGCTTGCCGCTGTCCCCTTTAGCCCAGCTCACTTGGGGACTCTCCCATTCACCCCGGCGGAACTGAACTGGCAACTCCCGCCAGATATCGCGGTCGCTTTTCTGCCCTGTCTCGGCGGCTTCGTCGGCAGTGACATTCTCGCGGGTATCGTCGCCACCGATCTTCACAACGCGCCTGGTACCGCCGCCCTGATCGACTTAGGCACCAACGGCGAAATCGTAGTAACTCATAACTCTAAACTTGTTACTTCCTCCACCGCCGCCGGACCCGCCTTCGAAGCCGGCCGTATTCACCTCGGCATGCGCGCCGCCGCCGGAGCCATTGACGCTGTTTCCCGGCGAACCACCGGTCACGGCTACCGCTGCCATGTGATCGGTGGCGGACAGCCCCGCGGCATCTGCGGTAGCGGGCTCGTTTCCGCCGCCTCCGCCGCTCTCCGTACGGCAGACCTGCTACCCAACGGCCGCTTCCGTCCCGGCCTCTCCCAACTCGACCTGACGCCCGAAGTGTATCTCCGCCAATCCGATATCCGCCAGTTGCAACTGGCGAAAGGCGCCGTTTCGAGCGGCCTCGCCATCCTGCTCGAACTCTGCGGAACCAACACCGATCGCCTAACTACCCTCTATCTCGGCGGAGCCTTCGGAAACTACCTCGACCTCGACGCCGCCGCACGCATCGGCCTCACCCCGCCTGCCCCCACCAAAATCCAACCCGTCGGCAACTGCGCTCTTCGCGGCGCGAAGCAACTACTGCTCAGCCCGTCTTCCCGCGAATCCACCATCAACGCCGTGCTCTCCCAAACCGAGCACTTCAGCCTCAACGAGCACCCCTCGTTTCAGGATGTGTTCGTAGACCACCTCAGCTTTCCCGCCGGCACACAGTAACCGCAATCACGCGGGTCAAAGCAACTTAACGTATTTGTCAGGTAACTGTTGATTCCGTTCCACGCTTTGTATATAGTACGAGTCGCCTCTTTCCTCATTAACGGGGGGCAATGTTGAGCAGGGGGTGATTTCTTATGCTCCGACAGCTTCGCCGCGCATTTCTCAGCGCAATGCTCATTTCCATAGAACTGGGTGTGGTGGAAATGGATGCATTCGCGCAAACAGGTCAGGGATCGCTCACCGGGTCCGTATCAGACACCAGCGGAGCTACGATTCCAGGCGTAATGGTGGTGCTGAAAAACCAGAACACCGGCTTCGTTTACAACGCGGTAGCCACCGAGGAAGGTATCTATCGCGTGCCTTACCTCAACGTGGGATTGTATGAGATCACATTTGAGGCGTCCGGGTTTAAGAGGATGGTGCGGAGCAACATTCCGATCCGGTCTACAGAGACTTTGCGGCTCGACGTCACCCTCGAATTGGGAAACGTCGTGGAATCGATTAAAGTCTCCGCCGGGGCACAGTTGCTCGAGACAGAAACCTCGACCACCGGGCACATGGTGTCGGGGATGGAACTTGTTACCCTGCCCACACCGCAAATGAAGATCGAGAGCATGATGTGGTACGTGTCGGGCGTTACGTCACAAGGCGGAAACGGCCACACGGCGGGAGGAAGGTCGCGGGCGTTCCAGATGACCACCGACGGAGTGTCGGCGACGACGCCGGGCGAAGGGACTGTGGCAACGGCGCGGAACGTCACCACGGTGGAGCACAACATGGAGGAAGTGAAGGTGCTGACGACGGCACTGCCGGCCGAGTATGGCCACTCGGGCGGGGGAATCATGAACATCGCCTACAAAGGCGGAACGAACACGTTGCACGCGCTGGCTGAGGAACGCTACGTGGGCAAACCGATGATTCACCGCGCATGGTCAGACCCGGCAGTCCCCGGGGGCACGTTCTCGTTCCATCTGATGTCGGCGAATCTGAGCGGTCCGATCAGGAAGAACAAGACCTTCTTCCTGGTTGGGTGGCAGCGCCATCATGAACGGTCGGGCAATAACCAGGACATTGACGTTCCGAGCCCGGCTATGCTGAACGGCGACTTCAGCTTTCCCCAGTCGCCGGTAGCGGCGGACCGCATCTACGACCCCGCCACACTGGTTCAGTTGCCGAACGGCACTTACTCCCGGACGCAGTTTCCGAACAACCAGATTCCACGAAGCCGCTTCGATCCGGTGGCAGTGAAGTTCCTCGGTTTGAATCCGTTCGCGGGTGAAAATAACCGCAACAATCAAACCTTTTACAACAGCACGGGGCCGCACAGCAACCTGAGCGCCGATACGAATAAGAACTCGTACCGGACGGGGATCGACGGCAAAATCGATCACTCATTCAGCGACAGGCACAAGATTTTCGGCCGTTACTCGAACGCGCGGCACCGCTCCATGAGCGGCACGTGGCAGATCCAGCTCACCAATCGCGATCTTGACTACATCGGAACTCCGATACCGGTCGATCAACGACAGGTGGTGCTGTCGGATTCGTTTGTGATCAGCCCGCACACCATCAACGAAGTTCGATTGGGATGGAACAGGCGGAAGTCGACGCGGCTGCCCGAGAGCCTCGGTCAAGGATGGGCGGCAAGATTTGGAATTCCGAACGTCGGTCCGGAAACGATGCCGATCTTCCAGACATCCAGCGGCGGTCAATTCTATTTCCGGTTCCCCGAAGGTGAAACCGTGGATGTGAACGCCAACGCCAGTCTGCAGGAAAACCTGTCGATGATCCGCGGACGGCACACCTTCAAAACCGGCTACGAGATCCTGAAAACGAGCATCAACTCGCACTTGGAAGAGCGTCCTTCGGGAACCTATCTGCTGGGCGGAACGGAGTTCCCGTTCACGCCGAACACCGGCCACCCGTTTGCTTCCTTCCTGCTCGGGACAGTCACGCGCGCCGATTTCACCAAGGCGTTGGCCACCTGGCTACCGCGATGGTGGAGCCATGCCGCGTACTTCCAGGATGATTGGAAAGCGACGAAACGCTTGACGCTCAACCTGGGAGTTCGCTGGCAGACTGAAAGCCCCTACCAAACCAAGTATGGGCAGCAAAGCCAGTTCGACCCGACCGCCATCGACCGGCTCACCGGACGCATGGGAGCGCTGTTGCACCCCAAGGGCGCGCTGGCCAGGCGCGACGCCAACAACTTCCAACCGCGCATCGGCATGGCCTACAATTTCCGGCAAAACTGGGTGTTCCGCGGCGGCTTCGCCGTCAACACGCTCGACCTGTGGACGAACGGGCTTCGCGAGAACTTCGATGAGTACTTCGCGACCGCCAGCATTCAGCAGGCGCCCGGTAATCCCGATATCGCCTTCCGGTTATCCGATGGTCCTCCGCCGGTGCGGTTCAACATTCAGGCCGACGGCTCGGCGCCGTTCGTGGGCACCAACTATGCGGGACGCACCGCATCCTATTACGACCCGAACATGCGCTCCCCGTACATCATGAACTGGAACTTGAGCGTCCAGCGGCAACTCGGCGCCACGTACTTGCTGGAGGTAAGCTATCAGGGATCTTCGGGCGTAGGGTTGTTGAACCGGTGGGACATCAACCAGATCCCGTTGAACGTGTCGACCGACCCTGCGCAACTGGAACGCATCCGCACCGCCGCGCAAAACTTCAAGCCGTATCCGCAGTTCGGCAGTGTGCTCCACTACAGCAACTACGGCCATAGCAGTTTCCATTCCGGAACCGTGAAATTGGAGAAGCGCATGTCCGGCGGCTTGTCGTTCACATCGTTTTATACGTTCGGCAAGGCGATCGACGAGGCAAGCGACGACGGCGCGGCCGGCGGCATCACATGGTACAACCGGCGCCTGGAGAAAGGCCGGTCGAACTATGACGTGACGCACCGCTGGATTACGTACGCCATCTGGGACCTGCCGTTCGGCAAAGGGATGCGGTACATGAACGGCAAAGGCATTGTCACGAGAGTGCTCGGCAACTGGCAGTTGGCCTCCATTCAGACGGTGGAGTCGGGCATTCCGATGACCTTCACGAATACGGGAAGGTTGCCCGCCAACGTGACCAACGTATACCTGCCTGGCGCGCTACGGCCGAATATGGCTCCGGGGAAGACCTATGAAGATATCAGGCTCGATTGGGACCGGCATGGTAACTGCCGGCACACCGTGGCGTGCGCGCAACCGTGGGCGGATATCAACGCCTTCTCCATTCCCGCTTCGTTCACCGCGGGGGCGGTGGGGCGCAATATCCTGAGCGGTCCAGGAATGTTCTGGCACCAGTTTGGGTTGTCGAAGTGGATTCCCGTGACCGAACGGATCAAGGGGATGCTGCGCGTGGAATTTACCGCGCCGTTTAAGTATCCCTTCTTCTCTCCGCCCGGCACAGCGGTGGATTTCCGAAACCCGCAGACGTTCGGGAAGATTACCGCACAACAAGGGGGATTTTCCGGGTTGGGCGCACGGACCATGACCACAGCCATCTTCCGGCTACAGTTCTGAGCGCTCGTCCGCCGGCGACGGACGCGTTACAGTACGGAAATGCCTTCGCGCATTGCCGTCGTTGTCCTGGGCCTCGTCCTGCTCACCTGCTCCCGCCGGCCGGTGGGGCCGCCATACTCGCCCCAGCAGTCCATCTCGATGCTGCAGGTGGCCGACGGCTACCGGGTCGAACCGTTCGCCGCCGAACCCGATGTCCTGTCGCCCGCCGCCATCGATATCGATGAGGATGGCCGCATCTATGTCGCCGAAGACCGCGGCTACCCGCTCAATGTCGAAGGCAAGATTGGCCGCATTCGCCTGCTCGAAGACACGAATGGCGACGGCACGCCCGACCGCGCCACCGTCTTCGCCGACAACCTCGTCATGCCCACCGGCGTTATGCGGTGGAAGCGCGGCATCCTCGTCACCGACGCGCCCGATCTGCTCTACCTTGAAGACTCCAACGGCGACGGCAAGGCGGATATCCGCCGCAAAGTCCTCACGGGTTTCCCGCTCACCAACCCACAGCACACCGTCAACAGCCCCGTCTACGGCCTCGATAACTGGATCTACCTCGCCCATGAAAACCCGACCACCGCAGTCATCTTCAAAGACAAGTTCGGCGACCGCGGCACCGACATCAGCTTCACCGAGAAACCCTCAGCCGTCCTCAAAGAGCGCGGCCGCAACATCCGCTTCCGCCCCGATTCCTTCGAGATCGAGGCCTTGGCCGGACCCTCGCAGTTCGGCCATGCCTTCGACGACTTCGGCCACCATTTCACGCTGAACAACACCTATCACGCCCGCCACGAGGTGATGGGCGGGCGCTACCTGCAGCGCAACCCGGACCTGCCGGTGGCCGCCGCCAGCGAAGATATCTCTGACCATGGCATGCCCGCCAAGGTCTACCCCATCGTTCCGAAAACCCGTTTCGAAATGCTCACCAATGTCGGCGAGTTCACTTCCGCCTGCGGACTCACCTTCTGGCGCGGGGGCGCTTTCGTTGCGGAACCGGCGCACAACCTCGTCCACCAGGACATCTATTCCCCCAAAGGCGCGACCTTCTCCGCCCGCCGCGACCGTGACGGCGTCGAGTTCATCGCCTCGCGCGACCCATGGTTCCGCCCCGTCAACTTCTACGCGGCGCCCGACGGGTCGCTCCTCTTGCTCGATTACTATCGTCTGGTCATCGAACACCCCGAATGGATGGCGACTGAAACCTACGGCTCTAAAGACATCACCGCCGGCATCGACCGTGGCCGTATTTATCGCATCGCGCCGGCTAACGAAACTCTCAACGCCGTCCGTCCGCAACTCTCGAAAGCTACGCCGGCCGAGTTAGTCGCTCACTTAGCTAACTCCAATGCCTGGTGGCGGCGCACGGCGCAGCGGCTGTTAGTCGATCGCAAGCCGGCCGAAGCGGTGCCCCTGCTCCAATCGATGGCCGCCCAGCATGCGTCGCCGGTGGCGAAAGTACACGCGCTCCACACCCTGAACGCCTTTGGAAAATTGGATTCCGCACTAATCGAAAAGTCGCTGCACGACGCCAACCCCGGCGTTCGCGAAAATGCCATTCTGCTTGCCGAACCGCGCCTCTCTTCCGATTCCAAACTCGCCGCCCGGTTGCTCCAGCTTTCCTCAGACCCCGACCCGCGCGTCCGTTTCCAGTTACTGCTCACCCTCGGCGATTTACAGACGCCGGCCGCCCAGTCCGCGCGTGACAAACTCCTCTCCACTAACTTCGGCGATAAGTGGACCCAGATCGCCGCTCTCAGCGCCTCGCCAACGGAAGCGGTTCGCCTGTTACCCCTCGCCGTCGCCCAAAAAGCTCCGCCGACCTTTATCCGCAATGCCGCCGCAGCCGTTGGCGTCCGCCATCGTGCCGACGAAGTCGCGCGCCTTTTGTCGCTAACTGCGTCGGGCGACGCGCTCGAAGGCCTCGCCACCGGCCTTCGCGGCAAGAAGGCACACCTGGGCGCACCTATCGAACAGCGCCTGTTCACCGCATTCTCGAGCCCTGACCCGAACGTCCGCCGCGGCGCACTCCACGTCTTGGAGGCGATTGAACTCAGCCCCGCAACCGCCAACCCCAGCGTTGCCCGCGCCCAGGCCGTCGCGCAGGACTCCACAGCCGGCGCCGACCTCCGTGCCGACTCCATCTCTCTTCTGGCCCTTTACAACCCTGCCGCACGCCGCGCTCTCCTCGAGAAACTCGCCCAACCCGCCGAACCCGAACCCGTTCAACTCGCCGCTGTTCGCGCCCTCGGCCGAATCCCCGGCAATGATATCTCCGCGTTCCTGCTCCAAGGGTGGCGTGCGTTCACCCCGGCTGTCCGGATGGAAGCCGCCGATGCCCTCTACCGCGACCCCGACCGTCTGCCCACCGTCATGGCTGCCCTGAAATCCGGCGACATCCAACCCTGGGCGCTCGCCTTCCGCCACCGCAGCCGCCTGGTCATGCATCGCGACCCCGCCCTGCGCGAAGAAGCCCGCAAGATCTTCGAGAGCAAAGGCAACGAACGCGCCGCCGTCATCGCCCAATACCAGCCCGCCCTCGATGCGCAGGCGGCCAAAGCCGACGCCCAGCGCGGTCGCGAAATTTTCGAAAACATCTGCGCCAAGTGCCATAAGCTGAACGGCAAAGGCGCCGACGTCGGTCCCGACTTAGCCACCGTCCGCAACCAGCCCAAACAGGTTCTGCTGACCGCCATCATCGACCCCAGCCAGTCCATCTCGCAAGGCTTCGAAGCGTTCGTAGTCGAGACCACCACCGGCGGCACCATCGACGGCGTCCTGGGTCCCCAGACTCCGACTACCGTGACCCTCCGCCACGAACAAGGTAAAGAGGACGTAATTCAGCGCAAGGACATTAAATCGATGTATGTGACTAACTTATCCGCCATGCCCGGCGACTTAGAGAAACAAATTACAGTGCAGCAGATGGCCGACTTACTCGAGTACTTGAAATCGGCACAGTAACTCGCCGGAGATGCCAAGCCAGACGGCCAGAGCGTACGGACATACGCAGCTTGCGGAGTCCAAGAGCAACTCGGGCCCTTGTCAGGGGTGATCCGGCTCGTCGAAGCCACAAGCCCCAAGAAGAGCTCGCCTTGCTTCAGGCCATCGCGTCTCCGGCAAAACGCTCAACAGCGCACCAATTCGTTCGCGTTGCGCCAGCGACACATGATCGAAATTCAACGCGCATGCCACAGGTAGGCCGTCATCCGGTGTTAAGACCAGTTCGGTCGCCAGCCCGCGAATCGTTCGTGTTGCTGGAACGACGATGACTTCGTTCAATCGGTCGATGACTTCATCTCGGGTCAGAATCAGAACGGGGCGGCGTTTGTCGGGATGACGGAAGGTATACCAGCGGATCTCACCCCGCCTCAAGCCACGTTCTCCCAGCCCTCGCTATCCCACGCTAGCGGTTCGTCGTCCGTGGAGAACTCGTCGCCGGCGGGTGGTCTCGCCGCATAAATGGCTGAATCGGAATTGAGCGACCGTGTGATCAGGCGCACAAGACGAACCCGCTCTTCCGGCGGCAGCGCGTCGACTAACGGCACGATCTCCTCGACCGTCAGGGGAGTGAGCATCGACTGCATTTTAGCACCCGCAGGCGTGCGCTCAGACTCGGACAGCTCCCACAGAATCGGCCAGCGTTCGCTTACGCCTTCTACCGCGCATCCGTAATGCGCAGTAACCAGTGCCCATCACGCCAGTCCGGGTAACTCGTACCCCTTCCGCCGCGGCCGCGACAACATAGCGTTTGCTTGCTCATCCCCGATAAGCCGCTCGGCCTCCGGGTCCCACCGCAACTTGCGATCGAGCAGCCGGCAGATGCTCACCAGATGACACAGCGTAGTGGCGCGATGCGCGGTCTCCACATCGGCATTGGTCAACTTCCGCGACCGCACGCAATCGACAAAGTTCCGCAAATGCGGCACGTCTTCGCCCTTGCCTTCCGGCAACACGTCCGGAGAATTCTTGCGAAGCTCCGGCGGATTCGCGGTGTAATCGCCGCGCACTATCTCGATCGTTCCTTTCTCACCCACGAAGATCCCGCCTAACTGCGAGTGGCTGTTCTTACCCGGCTCCTCGAGCCTCACCTCCGTACCCGTCGCGAACTTCAAAACGACCGGCTTCCGCTTCACCAGATGCCGGAATCCCGCTTCCTTCATCAGCGGCCAATCGGGCAAATCCTTCGTCTCGCGATCTTCGGTCCAAATCTCCGTCGGACCCGTACGATCCATCCCCAGCGCACACTGCACCTGGTCGAGCCCGTGCGTCCCCCAACCCGACACGCCCCACGACTCGCCGCCATCGTCGAAATGCACGTAGTTCGACCAGCCGCGATGCAGCGTCGGATGATACGGCCGCAGCTCCGTCTGGTTGCACCACTCGTCCCAATCAAGGCCTTCCGGTAACGCATGCGCTTCCGGCGGCGCCATCCAAACGAGCCCCGGCATGTAGTTACAAACTTGCACGGTCTTGACCTTACCGATCTTACCCGTCCGTACCAGTTCGCTCGCATACCGGTTAATCGGCATCGACCGTTGCTGGCTGCCGGCCTGGAACACCCGGTTGTACTTCCGCGCGGCGCGCACCATCGCGCGCCCCTCTTCCACGGTCAGATGGATCGGCTTCTCCGCGTACACATCCACGCCGGCCTGCATCGCGTGGATCGCCGCACGTGCACGCGCATGCGTTGTTGTCTCCACCCACACGGCATCGAGCTTCTCTTTCTCGAGCATCTTCTGGTAGCTGTCGTACTTCGCCCAACGCTCCCAACCTTCGTTGAACGGTGTTCCGCGCTGCCGTGGATCCTTGTTATAACAGCGAGCCAGATAACAGTCGGCCACCGCCACCAGATCCACATCGTCCAATTCCTTGCCGAAATACTGCATCAGCCAGCGCGCGCGGCCGCCTACTCCGATGACGCCCACCTTCAACCGGCTGTTAGCGCCGAAAATACGAGGCGACGCGATCATCGGCGCCGCCGCTGCCTTTACGAAAGTCCGTCTATTCATCGCTGGGACTGCCTTTCTACTAATCGAGCGACCGGACGCGCAGCTTGCGAACCCGGATCTCCATCCCCTCAAACGCCTTCCCTGCATGCAACTGAATCCCAATGCTGCCCGGCCCCGCGAATGTCTTGTCGCGCATCCGGATCACCCGCCGCCCGTTCTGCTCAATCGTGATCTCATCGCCTTGCGCGCGAATCCGCATCCGGTTCCAGCCGTCCTTATTCACACTCGCCGCATCGCGGTTCTCCGCGATAAACATCTTCCCCGCGCAATAGAGCGACCCCGACAGCACACCCGGATGGCTCGCTTGGTCGAGTATGTCGGCCTGATAGGCGGAATCGGGATTGGAGTAGCGGAACCAGATCCCGCTGTTACCCGGCCATTTCATGCTCCACTCCAGTTCCGCTTCGAAATCCTTCCATTGCTGCTCGGTCAGCAAATCCCCCGCCGCGCCGCCCGCGCCCTGCCGCCCGGCAATCGCGCCATCCTTCATATCCCAATGCGCGTGGCCAGCCTGCTTCCAGCCTTTCAGCGTCTTGCCGTCGCAAAGGGAAACCCATCCGGACTTGGCATGAGCAACGGCTACGGCCATCGGAACCGATAGAAACTCGCGGCGCTTCATCTCCCTTGGTTGTAACATTATCAGGTCTTTAAGTCTATTGCCGCGCCCCAGCGCGTTTTCCACCTGGCCCTTACTTGTCCTTCGCAATCGCCGCGTACACGCCGTTCACCGCCGTCCGGTACGCCTCGGGTTCAATAATCAACTGGATACCCCGCTGTCCTGCCGATATCGAAATCACATCCCACAACTGCGCCGTCTCGTCGATATATACCGGATAATCCTTCTTGCACCCCAGCGCCGTTACGCCGCCGCGAATGTAACCGGTCAACGGCTGCACCTCTGCCAGCGATACCGTATCCGTCTTCCGGTCGCCCGCCGCCTGCGCCAGTGCCTTCAAATCGAGTAGCGAACTCCCCGGAATCGCCGCCAGGCAAACTCCGTTTCTATCACCCCGCGCGACTAACGTTTTAAATACCTGTTCCGGCGGCATTCCGATCTTCGCCGCTACCGTTTCGGCCGCTAAATCGTTGGGGTCGACATCGTATGTCCGTACCTCATACGGCACTCCCAACCCATCCAGTATCCGCATCGCATTCGTCTTTGCCGGAGCCTTCGGTTGCGCCACGGTTATCAGTGTACGCGGCCCGCGTAGCCGACCGCTGAATTCGATTAATCGAATGTGGGGCGAACGTCTCCGTTCGCGGCCCGGCCTCCCGGTCGGCCTTCGTCGCCACCTCGTCACCGTTCGCCAAGATCCGGCTCTGCCCGCCACGCCATCCGCCGCAACGCGCGAAAATGCTGATCGCCTTCTTCGATGCCCTTGGCCCGCGCGCCCGCGGCCATCTCCGCCACAGCGGCCGGATCGATAATCCGCAACTTCCGCCCCGACGCCATCGCGTGCAGTTGTAACTCGCATGCCCGGTCTAACGTGTATAAGTCATCAAACGCCTGCGCGACCGTCGGCGCGCACACAGTTACTCCGTGATTCGCCATCAGCAGGATATCTCTGTCCCGCAGCGCCTCCCGGATCAGATCGCCGATCGACCGCTCCGTCGCCGGCCCGTAGCTGTTCAAATACGCAATCCGGCCCGGGAAATGAAGCATATGCTGGCTGCACATCTCGATCGTCTGGTCTTCCAGACACGTGAACGCCGTAATGTGCGGCTGGTGCGTATGCAGCACAACCGTTGCCTGCGGCAAGTCCCGATGCATGGCGCCGTGAATCAACAGCGACGTTAGCTCGATCTCCCCATCCCCTTCGAGCACCTCGCCCTCCAGCCCGATCACACAAAAATCCCGCGCTTTCACCTCTTCCCAGTGCACACCGTACGGAATCGCAAAAAAGCGGTCCCGGTAACCCGGCACTAACGCCGTAAAGTGGTTCACCACACCTTCGTTCCAACGCCAACGCGCCGCCCAGCGGTGCGCTACCGCCAGATCCAGCCTCACCTGCCACGCCGCCTCCAGTTCCTGATAAGCCGCGTCGTAAGCGCGCATCGTTGCGACGCTCAGTGGTTCGCCTTCAACAGTAGTTCCCGGCATTCCAGTTGATCCTATCGCACCCTGGTCTCCCCTATAGCTTCTTCCCGCTCACCCGCATCAGCCACGCTTTCGGCCCCAACCCGGACCTGCAAAACCGCAGCCCTGGATCTAACTGCTCCGCCTGTTTCATCTCCCTCGCCGCCTCCTCGCGCTTTCCGCTCTTATCCAGTGCAATGCTCAGTTGATAGTGCGCCGGAGCGAACGCGGGCGCCCGCCCCACCACCGCGTGTAACTGCTCCACCGCGATGTCGAATTCCCCCCGCTCGATGCGCCGCATCGCAATCGTCGTTTCCACAACCGCGCTATTCAGCGCCTCCCGCTGCTTCCGCAGTTCCGCTGCTAACTCCAACTCCCGTGCCGCCTCCGCCTGCTTCCCCTGCCGTCGCAGCACCACGGCAAGCGCCTGCCGCGCTTCAAACGAATCGGGCTTCAGCCGCAACGCTTCGCGAAAAGCGCCCGCCGCCTCAGTAAATTGCTCCTGCTCTCGCAGCACACCTCCCAAGGCGATCAAGGCTTCCTCTGAAAACCGCTCCAACCTCACCCCTTTTCGCAGTGCCGTCTCCGCTTCCGCGTGTCGTCCCATCTGGCTCAGCGCCTTCCCTGACTCGACATAAGCGGCCCCAAAGTCCGGCTTCAATCCGGTGGCTTTACTGAAATGCGCCAGTGCTTCTTCAATCCTGTCCTGTAACCGCAACGATTGGCCGAGGTTGTACTCCGCCACCGCATCTTTCGCATTCTGCGCCAGTAACTCGCGGTTCAATTTCTCCGCCGCCGGCGCATCGCCTGCTTGAATTAGGGCCGACCCAAGATTCCGCCTCGCCGCCGCGTATTGCGGGTATGCTTCCAGCAACTCGCGGTATGCTTTCATCGCCCCTTCGAAATCCCCCGCTGCCGCCAGCGCCAGCCCCAGTTCGTTGCGAATCTCCGGAATATCCGGACGCAGCCGCGCCGCCTCGCGCAACGCTTCAATCGCTCCACCCAGTTCGCCCACGTTGCCCAATGTCACCCCAAGCGCCCGGTACACTTCGCCTCCCCGCGTACCCGCTTCGATTGATTTCTCAAACTGCGCCACGGCGCCCCAACCGTCGCCGCTGCCGTTCAGCACGTGCCCAAGAAAGAAATGAGCCGGCCCCATTTTCGGCGACAATTCAATCGCCTGCTCTAACTGTTTACGCGCTTCCCTCAACTGCCTGGTCCAGTAGAGCGCCACACCCAGGCTGTAATGCGCTTCCGCCGACTCCGGCCGGAGCTTTACAGCCGTCTGTAGCTCCACCAGCGCTTCCGGCCATTTGCCCAGCTTGCCCAGTTCCAGCCCGCGCTCCAGATACGGGCCAATGTCTGCCGCCCATGGCGCAAACATCAACAGCACCGCGAGTGTCGTCGTCATGTCCAGAATCCCAATTAGCCGGTATTCTCCGTTGCTATCTTCACCGGGCGCGCCGCCGGAATAATATTCAAACTGTATACTACTCGCATTTTTTGCTTGACTTTCAGTCGCTCAAAGAAATATAAGAATTGCAGCTATTGGGCATGCAGTCTACTTGTCCATTCGTGTGTGCCGGCTTCAGAGGAGGTTCGCTTGCTAAAGACTGTACGCTTCTTCACTGCGCTCGTAATTGCGTTGTTGCTGGGCTTCAACGCCTTTGCCCAAGTCCAGACGACTACCGCCATCACTGGCACTGTAACCGACCCGACCGGCGCTTTTCTGCCCGGAGTCAGTATCAAGGTCCGCAACGATGAGACCGGCGCCATCCGCGAAACCGTCACTAACGAGGCTGGATACTACGGCGTCCAGGCCCTGCGCCCCGGCCGCTACACCATTACGGCCAGCTTGAAACAGTTCAAAACCGCCATTGTCGAAGGGCGCGAAGTCCAGGTCTCCATTCCCGCGGCCGTCAACATCACCATGGAAGTGGGCGACGTTGCTCAGCAGGTGAGTGTGTCGGCTGAAGGCGCGGAACTCATTAATACCACCACCGGCACCATTGCCACCACCATCACCGAAAACCTGGTTCAGAACCTCCCCAACCAGACCCGCAATTTCTTCGATCTAATCGCTCTGTCGCCCAATACGTCGCCGCAGTATTTCGGCAATGGAGGCCTGTCGTTCGGCTCCCATTCGCTCCGCCGCGTGAACGCCGCCGGCAGCCTCGAATCCTCCGGGGTCTTCGCCGCCGGCAGCACCGATTCGGCCACCAACGTTTCCATCGACGGCGCCAATGTTCAGATCGCGCTCTACAATATGCCGGTCACCATCCAGTCTGCGTCCACCATCAAGGAACTGCGCATCGAAACCGCCAGCGCGAACGCGGAATTTGGATACGGATCGAACGCCATCAACGTCATCACCAAAAGCGGAACCAACGGTTTTCACGGAGAAGCCTTCTGGCAGCACCGCAACGATAACCTTGACGCCAAGAACTTCTTTACAAACCTCGCGGGCACCAATTTGCCGGAGTACAAACGAAATAAGTTCGGCGCTACCCTCGGCGGCCCTGTTATCAAGGACAAACTCCATTTCTTCGGTAACTTCGAAAGTTCTCGCCTTCGGCAGAGTCTGCAAGGTAACGCCATCGTGCCCACAGCCGCCATGCGCGCCGGCGATTTGTCCGCATACCGGCCGCTGCTCCCAGGCCAGGTCCTCGGGCCGACGCCCGTCATTTACAATCCTTACGATTACGACACCGCCACCGGTCTGCGCCGCCCGTTCCCCGGCAATCGCATTCCCACTTCCCTGCTTGACCCGTCTACCCAGAAACTAATCAGCTATACCGCCCTGCCGAACACCGTCATCGACGGTGTGCCGCAGTACTCCGGCCTCTCCACTTCGATGATCGATGAGGATCAGTACGGCATCCGGGTCGACTGGGAAAAGAGTTCCACCGCCCAGATCTATGGGCGTTACACCTTCTCGCACCGCGATGCCTTTGCCGGCGGGCTGGTGTCGCCCCTGCAAGGCGAAAAAACGCCTTCTTCCACCCACAGCGCCGTCCTTCACTGGAACCAGGTGCTCACGCCCACCGCGATCAACGATTTCTCCGTCTCCTATGGCCGCATCAAGTGGGGCATCGGGCGCCCCACTGATGTCCCCGACGTTTCCCGCGAAATGGGTTGGGTAAACACCTCCAACCTCACCGGCGGACCCGGCGTCTCCGTACCCGACTTTACTATCGGCGCTTCCGGCCTGTTCGTCTGGGACCCCACCCAGAACACTTACGCCCTCAAAGACGACTTCGCCTGGACCAAGGGGAAACACAACCTCAAATTCGGCGTCAATATCAACGAGCGTCGCCTCTATTTCATCAACCAGTCCGCTGACAAGGGCCGCATCACTTTCGATAACATCTTCAGCCGCGCCTGCGCGCTCGGCAATGCCGGATGCGAAACCGCTCGCGCGGCCGCCGGCGTCCCGGTGGGCGGATTGGGCTTTGCCGATTACCTCATGGGAGCCGCTACCGGCGCCTATCTCGAAATCCGCGGTGTTACCTGGCACGGCCACCAGCGTTACTGGGGCGGTTATATCCAGGATAGCTGGCAAATCAACAAGCGCCTCACCGTCAACTTCGGTTTGCGGTATGAATACTGGCCTCCATGGCTGCTGCCCCGCAATAACGCCGTCCGGTACAACTTCAATGGCGGCGGTGGTCTCGAATACGCCCTCCAGAACCCGCTCGACGTGTTCAATCCGGCCACCGGCTATGGCCGCAACGCCCCGCTCAATCCCAACATGCCGCGCCAGGGTTATGAAACCGATAAGTTGAACTTCGCCCCTCGCCTGAGCATGGCGCTGATGCTGACCTCCAATACCTCGTTTCGCGCGGCGGGCGGTATCTTCTACGCCAACAACGTCAACACCAACCAGTTTTCCGACGCGCAGGCCGGCGCCGACCCCTTCATCACTCGCTCCACCCAGGTGATTGCCGGCTCGGAACAAACGCCCCCGTTGCTCACGCGCGGACTTTTCCCGCCGCCCGCGCCCGGCGGCATCCCCGTCCCCAGCCGTACCAACCCCTCCTCTCCGCGCGCGCTCGGAGAGTCTAAGTACCCCAGTCCCACTGTTTATCAATGGTCCGCCAGCATCGAGCACCGGCTCTCGTCTCACTGGTCCGCCAGTATCGACTATCTCGGCTCCCACACCATTCACAACCAGCAGTTTGTCGATCTGAACGCGCCGGCCTTACCTCAAGGCGACCTCGCCAACCTCTCGCTGCAGGATCGCCGCCGTTTCCCGCTCTGGGGCCAGTGGCTCACCTGGGTGAACTGGGGCT
This sequence comes from Bryobacterales bacterium, assembly GCA_020846745.1. Classification (GTDB taxonomy): domain Bacteria; phylum Acidobacteriota; class Terriglobia; order Bryobacterales; family Bryobacteraceae; genus JADLDI01. The sequence goes on from JADLDI010000071.1 coordinate 47,921, forward strand.
ACTCGAACTACAACTCCGGAACGTTCACCATCAAGAACCGGGAATGGCGCGGCCTCACCCTCATGTCCAGCTTCATGTGGGCCAAGAATCTTAGCTCCTCCGTCAGCCCGATCAACAACGACCGGAATAACTTCGATTACCGCATGTGGGACCTCTGGCGCGGCAAGGCAGCCATCACACCCGACCGCCGCTTCGTCAGCGCCTGGTCCTACCGCCTGCCCATCGGCAAAGGCCTCCGCTATAACCTCAACGGCATTCGCGACACGGCCTTCGGCGGCTGGATTGTCAGCGGCATTGCTGAGTTCATGACCGGTGTCCCGCAAACTGTCATGGACCTCGATAACAGCGGCACCGGAAACGGCAATCAGCACGCCAACCGCATCGCCGGCTGCGACGTCAACAGCGCGCCCCGCGATCGCTTCCAGTGGTTCAATACCTCCTGCTTCGTTCAACCCGCCTTCGGCACCTGGGGTAACTCCGGCCAGGGTATTGTCAACGACCCCGGCATGAATAACTGGAACATGACTCTCGCCAAATCGTTCCGTATCCGCGAAAGCCATGCCCTCGAATTCCGCGCCGAAACCTACAACACCTTCAATCACACCCAATGGATGGGCGCCAATTACAATCGGAGCAACGCCAGCTTCGGCCGTATCACGGCGGCCCGGCCGGCGCGGCAGATTCAGTTTGCGTTGTTCTATCGCTTTTAGTGGCGCAAGCTTCAGCTTGCCGTCCCTGTCCCGCTTGGGCGTTGTGCTATGACGCCCGCACCCCGTAGGCTGTCCCGCCGGGGCCTCATCCGCTCCATCTGCCGCTCGGCGTTAGTCTTTACCTTCGATCAACTGCTGGGCGGCGCCGCGTTACCCGTACAGTTCGTCAACGTGGCTCGCGAAGCCGGCCTGCACGCAAAAACTACATTCGGCGCCGAAAAGCGCAATCGCTACCTGCTCGAAACCACCGGCTGCGGCGCGGCGTTCTTCGACTACGATAACGATGGCTGGCTCGACATCTTCTTAGTCAACGGCGCCACTTTCGAATCTAACTTCCCCAAAGGCGCCGAACCGGTCAGCCGGCTTTACCGCAACAACCGCGACGGTACCTTCACCGACGTAACCGTCAAGGCAGGCGTCGCGCGCACCGGGTGGGGACAGGGCGTCTGCGTCGGCGACTATGATAACGACGGTTTCGACGACCTGTTTGTGACTTACTGGGGCGATAACTCCCTCTATCGCAACAACGGCGATGGCACCTTCACCGACGTCGCCGTCAAGGCTGGAGTAAGTACGCGTGGCGGCAAAATCAAGCGCTGGAACACCGGCTGTGCCTTCCTCGATTACGACCGCGATGGCCACCTCGATCTCTTCGTCGCCAATTACGTCGACTTCGATCCCCAGTCCGTGCCCGTTCCTGAAGATGGCGCCTGCCTCTACAAGGGCCTCAAAATCGCCTGCGGCCCCCCCGGCCTCCCCGGCGGCAAGAACATCCTGTTCCACAACAACGGCAATGGCACGTTCACCGACGTTTCCGAAAAGGCCGGCATCTGGAACACGCCAGGCACCTACGGTCTGGGTGTCCTCGTCGCCGACTTCGATAACGACGGCTGGCCCGACATCTACGTCGCCAACGACACCACGGCGTCCGCACTCTACCGCAACAACCACGACGGCACCTTCCGCGATATCGGCGTTCCCGCCGGTGTCGCCTTCAATGCCGATGGCAAGGCACAGGCCGGTATGGGCGTTTCCGCCGCCGATTACGACCTCGACGGTAAACTCGACATCGTCAAAACCACTTTCTCCGGCGACGTGACCAGCCTGTACCGCAACTTAGGCGATAACTTTTTTGAAGAGACCACCCAGCAGGCAGGCCTGGGGAGAAACACCCGCTTCCTCGGCTGGGGAGCCGGCTTCTTTGATCTCGATAACGACGGGTATCCCGATATCTTCCTGGCCAATGGTCATGTCTACCCCGAAGTAGGCGAATCGCGTGTCGAATCCGGGTATCGCCAGCAGAAAGTCGTCTACCGCAACTTAGGCAACCTCCGCTTCGCAGACGTTTCCGCCGATGCGGGCTCCGGCGTTCTCGAGGCTGTCCCCGCCCGTGGCTGCGCCTTCGGCGACTTCGATAACGACGGCGACATCGACGTCTTAGTCAACTGCGTCAACGACGTGCCACAGCTCCTCCGTTGCGACTCCTCCACCGGCCACAACTGGCTCAAAGTAAAACTGGTCGGCGTCAAATCCAACCGCTCCGCGATCGGCGCAAGGGTCTACTGCACCCCCGAAGGCGCTGGCAAAAGGCAAATGGACGAAGTCCGCAGCGGCGGCAGCTATATCTCCCAAAACGACCTCCGCCTCCACTTCGGCCTCGGCCAATCCCAGCGCGCCCACCTCGAAATCCGTTGGCCCTCCGGCCACACCCAGTCGCTCCAAAACGTCAAAGCCAACCAAATCCTGAAGATTACCGAACCAACGCCCGCACGGTAAAACTCGACCGGGAGGTCGGGCCGCGAACGGGGACGTTCGCCCACACGGGGCAGAGGGTGATTGCGCGTCCCGGGGCACGGTTACGCGTAGCGCGTTCTTCCCCCTTCCAATTCAACACTTTGCGAAACGAAATGCCTGATACCTTCGCCGCAGTGCTATCCTGCCGCCGTAATGGACCGCCGCAGTTTCCTCACCTCCGCCCTGGCCACCTCTGCGTCTGCCGCCCTCGCCGCACCGGCAAAGCAGTCCCCCAACGTAGTCATGATCTATTGCGATGACTTGGGTTACGGCGACCTCGGATGTTACGGCTCGAAGATCCCCACGCCGAATATCGACCGTCTGGCCGGCGAAGGCATCCGCTTCACCCACTTCTATTCCGGCAACCCGGTCTGCTCTCCCTCGCGAGCCGCCCTCATGACCGGCCGCTATCCCGTCCGTGTCGGCGTCCCGCGTGTCCTTGGGCCCAAAGACACCGTCGGACTCCCCGAATCCGAACAGACCCTCGCCCAAGTACTCAAGCCCAAACAGTACCGCACCCTCTGTGTCGGCAAATGGCACCTCGGCCATCAGCCCGCCTACCTGCCCACCACCCGCGGATTCGACCACTACTTTGGCATCCCCTACTCCAACGACATGAACCCCCGCTGGCTCATGGACGACACCAAGGTAATCGAGGAGCAAGCCACGCTCGAAACCCTGACGCCCCGCTATACCGAACGCGCCGTCAAGTTCATCGAGGAAAGCAAAGGTTCCCCCTTCTTCCTCTATATGCCACACACTTACCCGCACATCCCGCTGGCCGCCTCGGCCAGGTTCCGCGGTAAGAGCCCGCTCGGCATCTACGGCGATGTGGTCGAAGAAATCGACTGGAGCGTCGGCGAGGTCACCGCCGCCCTTAAGCGCGCCGGTGTCGAACGAAATACACTCATCATGTTCTCCTCCGACAACGGACCCTGGTATCAGGGCAGCCCCGGCGGATTACGCGGTCGCAAAGGCACCACCTGGGAAGGCGGCCAGCGCGTCCCCTTCATTGCCCGCTTCCCTGGACGCATCCCCGCTGGCAAGACTTGTTCCGGCGTCGCCGGCGTCATGGACATCGTGCCCACCGTCTCCCGCCTCTGCGACGCCGCTCCTCTACGGAACAAACCCGATGGTGTCGACATCTGGCCGCTCCTCTCCGGCGCCTGCCCCGAAGTCGACCGCGACCCCCTGCTCATGTTCAACAACCTCAACCTCCAGTGCGCCCGCTGGGGCAAGTGGAAGTTGCATGTCGCCCGGCACAACATCGACGCCTACAACCCGGCCCCTGCCGGCGGTCTGGTCAATTTGCCCCTGCCCAAACCGGAGCTATACGATCTCTCGAACGACCCCGCCGAAAGCTACGACGTCTCTACCGAGAATCCCAAGGTAGTCGCCGAGATGCGCGACCGCATGGACCGCATCATGGCTGGCATGCCCGACCCCGTCCAGGATGCCCGAGCCGCCACCCTCCACCGCAAGGCCGCCAACTCATCTGTCGGTGCCCTCACGCGTCCGCTACAGTAGAAAGGATCTATGAAACTCGCGATTCTGGCGCTTGCGGGCGCAACGTTCCTCTTGGCCGCGGAGAAAGGTTTCACCCCCCTGTTCGACGGCAAGACTCTCAATGGCTGGACCCTGTTCAGCAAAGGCAAAGGCTCCGGCTACATCGTGGAGAACGGCTCGATCGTGTGCCCCGCCGATGGCGGCGGCAACCTCCTCACCGATAAGGAGTTCGCCAACTTCGTCCTCCGCTTCGAGTTCAAGATGGAACCCGGCGGCAACAACGGCATCGGCATCCGCGCCCCACAAGCCGGCGACATCGCCTATTCCGGCATGGAAATCCAGGTCCTCGATCACGACCATGAGCGCTACAAGGGCAAACTGAAACCCACCCAGCGCCATGGCTCGATCTACGACGTCGTCCCCGCCAACGGCGAAGCCCTCAAGCCCGCCGGCCAGTGGAATAAGGAAGAGATCGTCGCCGACGGCCGCAAGATCAAAGTGACCCTGAACGGCAAGGTCCTTGTCGACGCCAACCTCGACGACGTGAAGGACCCCGCCGTCCTCAAAAAGCACCCCGGCCTCGCCCGCACCACCGGCCACATCGGCTTCCTGGGCCACGGCACCCGCGTCGAGTTCCGGAACATCCGGCTTAAGGAACTGAAGTAGTCGCGGTCTAAATGAATTGATACTTGCCCGGCACCGGTAACGCGATGACGGGCATCTTCTCTTTGTAGCCGTATGCCTTGGGTGACAGGTCCTGCTTCGACTCCATGATCATCTCCCAGGTGATCTCCTGGCCCGAATAGGCCGACTCGCGAGCCATGATGCACGTCATCGTCGACTCGGCCACCGGCATCGCATGGTTGATGTACTTGCCTGTCCCGCGGATCGAGGCCACCAGCGCCCGGTGCTCGGACACATACGCGTTCTCGCCCTTCGTGCCCAGGTCCTTACAGTTCGACCGGCCCTTCGACCCAATGGCCAGTTCGCTCACGTTCTGATAGATCTTCGGTCCCTGGAACTGGCGGCAGTAGCTCGACATCCGCACACCGTTCGCATACACGAAGTCCGCGGAAATGTGGTCGTAGATCGAACCATAGAGTTCCTCCCGTGGACGCCATGCCGCGCCGCCCGTCGCCACCACGCTGATCGGATGCGTGCCCATCAGCCAGTTAATAACGTCGATGTTGTGCAGGTGCTGCTCCACAATCTGGTCGCCGCACAGCCACAGGTTTGAATACCAGTTGCGGTGGTGCCACTCCATCTCGCCCCACTTCGGATTACGGCCCTTCTGCTGGATCACCGGCCCGCCCACCCAATAGGCATACGTCGCCACCACCTCACCGATGACGCCATTCTTGATCTTGTCCACCGTCTCCATGTAGTCGGTCGCGAACCGCCGCTGGGCGCCGCTCACCACCGTCAGCTTCAGTTCCTCGCTCTTCTTGGCCGCAGCCATGAAACGCCGCACGCCCACGGGATCGGTCCCAAACGGCTTCTCGCAGAAGACGTGCTTCTTGGCCGCCACCGCAGCCTCGAAGTGCTCGGGGCGATAACCCGGAGGCGTAGCCAGAATCACCAGGTCGATGTCGGTCGCCAGTAGCTTCTTATAGGCGTCGAACCCGGTGAACCGGTGCTCCGCATCCACCTTCACCCGTTCCCCAATGGCCGCGTTCTTCGGGTCGGTCTTCAGCCACCGCAGGTTCCCTTCGAGCTTGTCCTCGAAGATGTCCGCCACGCCCACCACCTCGGCGCGCTCGTCCGCCGTTAACAGGTCGGCAACCGCCTGCCTGCCGCGGCCGCCGAGGCCGATGACTCCGGCTTTCAACTTCTCATCTCCCGCGCCGCGCACCAGTTGCGGCTTCACATATAGGAACGCGCTCGAAGCGCCGAGTATCGACCGGCGAGTGAAATCAGACATAAGGGTCTCCGATGTCAATATACACTGAAAAGGATGGGTCCTGAGGAGTTCCGCAACGCCGGCCACCAGTTAGTCGACTGGATGGCCGATTATTTCGCCCACATCCGCGACTATCCCGTCTTCCCGCGTGTCACCCCCGGCCAGCTTACAGACTCGCTGCCCATCTCCGCGCCCGACACGCCGGAGCCCTTCCAACAGATCTTCGACGACTTCCAACGCCTGATCGTCCCCGCCAATACGCACTGGAACCACCCGAACTTCTACGCCTTCTTCTCTGTATCCGGCGCGCCTCCGGGAATCCTGGCCGAGATGCTGATCTCGACCCTCAACGTCAACCACATGCTCTGGCGCTCCTCGCCCGCCGGCACTGAACTCGAGCAGGTCACCATGAATTGGCTCCGCCAGTGGTTGAACCTGCCGGAAGAGTTCTTCGGGATCATCTACGACACCGCGTCCATCTCCACCATGCACGCCTTGGTGGCGGCCCGCGAAAAGGCTCATCCCCAAACCCGAACCCAGGGCGGCAACGGGAACCTCGTCGTCTACTGCTCCGAACAGGCCCATTCGTCGGTCGAAAAGTCAGCCATTACTATCGGTATCGGCCAGGACAATGTCCGTAAGATCGGCGTCGACGCCCAATGGCGCATGCGTCCGGACCTCTTAGAAGCCGCCATCGGCGCCGATATCAACGCCGGCAAGCACCCCACCTGCATCGTCGCCACCGTCGGGACCACCGCCGTAACCGCCGTCGACCCTGTGCCGGCCATCGCCGACATCGCCGCAAAGTATCAACTATGGCTGCACGTCGACGGAGCCTACGGCGGCGCGGCGGCGTTTGTCCCGAAGTTGCGCCACTATATGGACGGCGTCGACCGTGCCGATTCATTTGTCTTCAATCCGCACAAGTGGATGCTGACGCCCATCGACCTCAGCGCCTTCTACACACGCCACCCCGATATCCTTAAACGCGCCTTCGCCCTGGTGCCCGCCTACCTTCAAACCACCGACAACGAACGCGCACTCAACTTCATGGACTACGGCGTTCAACTCGGCCGCCGCTTCCGCTCCCTGAAACTCTGGTTCGTCATGCGAGCCTACGGCCGCCAACACATCGCGAGGATGATCGAGCAGCAATGCGGCTGGGCCCAGGAATTCGCCGCTTGGGTCAGCGCCGACCACAGATTCGAAGTCGTCGCCCCGGTAACCTACTCCCTGGTCTGCTTCCGCCACCGCGGCGGCGACGAACCCACCCGCCGCTTGATGGACGACCTCAACTCGAGCGGCAAAGCGTTCCTCGCCGGGACGACTCTCAAAGGCCGGTTCGTCCTCCGCCTGGCGATCGGCAACTTTCAAACGACGCGGGAAGACCTACAGCAGGTCTGGCAATTCGTTCAGGAGCACGCCTGACCGCTTCGTGACGCCTTAAAACACGTACTTAAGCGCGAACTGCACCTGCCGCGGTTGCCCCGCGCTGCCGATCCTGCCGAACGTCGCCGGCGCGTTGATGTTCGCCGATGGCCCGCCGAACACCACGCGGTTGAACGCGTTGAACAGTTCCGTGCGGAACTGCAGCCGGTGCCCTTCGCGAATCTGGAAATGCTTCAGGATGCTGAAGTCCTCGTTGATCTGCCCGAACGTGCGGATGTCCGTGTAGTTCGGCGCGGCGTTGCCGAACGTAAACGGCGCCGGTTGCGAGAACGCGGCCAGGTTCAGATACGCATCTCGTGCCGGGTCAAATGATCCGCGATCGTTGTTGGCAATCGGATCGACACCTGGATTGCGATTCGGCCGGTTACCCGCGCCGAACAGCGGAATGACACCGCCGCCACCCACGCCGATCGGCGTACCGGACGTATACCGGTGAATGCCGTTGATCTGCCAACCACCCACGATCTGGTTCACCACTCCGGGGGCGTTGCCCAGCAACTTCTTGCCTTTCCCAAACGGCAACTCGTAGGTGTACGACATGATGAACAGGTGTGGAATGTCGAACTGCGCCAGCCGCTTCTCGAGTCCGCGATTGGCTGTATCGAGCGCACGCGCGCCCGACGCATCGTCACCCCAGCCTGTGTAGCCGCCGCCATGAATCGTCGTCTTCGACCATGTATAGGCGAGCAACATCGAAGCCCCCGCCGCCAGCCGTTTCTGCAACCGCACCTGCAGCGAGTTGTAGTTGGAGAATCCCGTCGGCTGCAACAGATTCCGGATATCCACGAACTGCGGATAAGGCCGCAACGCCTGCGCCACCGATCCGGTGAAACCGGCATAGGGAGCACGGACACCGGCCGCCGCGGCTTCCGGCGAGTTGATATTCGCATTCAGCGTATTGCCCAGGCCGAGATACTGTGTCGACACCTGGTTCAAATTCTCCAAACCGGCGGGCAGCGCTACGCTCTTCTGCCCGACATAGCCGATGTCGAGCAGGAAGTACAGCGGCAATTCACGCTGCACGTTGAACGTCCAGCTATTCGCATAACCCGGTTTGTTCGCACCAGGGTTGAAGTAATCGATGACGTTGCCGTTCAACAAGTCCGGATTCGTTAACGGCAGCGTGCCGGTGAACGCAGGTACGCCTTGCTCCAGGTTGAACGCGGACACACGGCCATTGGTCAACTGAGCGAAGGTTTGCGTATACGAGAAGCCGTGATTGAAGTACCGGCTCAACCGTCCGATCGAGGTCCCGTTGGTCGGCGACCAGAAGAGGCCGAATCCTGTCCGGATCACCGTCTTCGGATTGATCTGGTAGGCGATGCCCACGCGAGGTGAGAACGCCCGCATGTACGTCGGTCCAAGCCGTTCGCCCGAGTTGACGAACCTCAGTGCACCTAACCGGCCGCCCGCACCCGGATTCGGCATTGCTAAGTCCAGCACCGATTGCCGGTAGTTCCGTTCGAATACCACGGTCGGAATCTCATGCCGCAAACCTAGTGTCACGGTCAGCTTGCGATTGACGCGCATGACATCTTCTACGAACCAGGCGTAATATTCGTGCTGCATCTTGCGTTCGGGCGCCGGAATGAGCCGTTGTCCCGAAAACACCTCACCCAGCAGGTAGCTCGCCCAACCGTTGCCCAGGTTGTTTTGCTGCGGGCTCGACAGGTTTGACGTCGTTAAATTCGAGAATACATATTGCCCCGAAAGCCCGCCTGTATCGGTGCCGGCAAAGTTATTAAACCGCAGTAGCCGGAACTCCCCACCGAACTTCAATTGGTGGCGGCCCTTGATCCACGAGATGTTGTCCAGCCACACCCACGAGATATTTGCAGACGGGTCGTTGGGTTGCTGGTTTGAGTTGCCGATGGTGAATCCGGCATACGGATTGTTGATCGTAAACGCCGGGAATCCGGGGGCATCCGACGGCACGCCCTTCAACTGCACGGTCTCGTTGCCGCGCCGCGGATCCAACTGGCGGATCGGGTTCGAATAGGTGTAGCCGAAGCCGAAATGATGCAGCAGGTTCGGACGGATCGTCTGGTCGTAGTTGGCGCGATAGTTTCGTCCTTTGATGTTCGACAGGTACCACAGGCCGAGCGGACCGCCGCCTTCGCCGAACTCGCTTCGCGAGAACCCGTCGTTCAACGAATGCCACATCGAAAACGACAAACGATGATTCGTCGACACCAGATGGTCCACCTTCGCCGACCACACATCGTCTTCCGTATAATTCGCTGTCCGGTTGACATAGTTATTGAAGTAACCTGCCGTGTCGGTATTCGGCACCAACGCCAGCATCCGCAGCGCCGTCGCGCTCTGCCGCGCGCGCGGAATAATGTTGCCCGCGAACGGTGTCCGTGTGCCGTCGCTCTGTGTGGTGGCCGGGTCGTAGATCGGAATCGTCGCGCCCGTTGAATCCGTATACCCCGAGAAGTCGCCGTTTCGGAAAGCGGCCGGCGGCAGCGACGTCAGGCTTCCGTTGATGGGCGGCGCGTTGCGCACAAAGGTGTAGTTGAAGTTCCAGAACGTCCGGTCCTTGCCGTTGTAGAGTTTTGGGATCAGCACCGGACCACCTAGCGCTCCACCGGCTTCGTTAAACCGGACTCGCGGACGCACGCGCGCGAAGAAGGGCCGCGCATCGGTTTTGTCGTTGTGCAGAAACTCAAACAAAGTTCCGTGAAAGCTGTTCGTACCCGACCGCAGCGTGTAATTGATGACGCCGAACCCGCGCCCGAATTCCGCCGGAAACAGCGTGTTCTGCATCTTGAATTCCTCCACCGCTTCATACGGTGGCGCGCTCTGTCCCAGAAATCCCGGGTTGCCCGCCAACTGCCCGGAAATACCGTCAATCAGCACTTCCTGCGTAAACTCCGGACTTCCATTCACGCTCTTGCTCCACTGCGTCCCTTGGACGCCAGGCGTGAGGAAGATAAACGATTCCGGTTGCCGCCGGCCCGACGCCGCCGTGGTCGCGGAACCAGTGCCCACCTGGATCGGTAGATCGAGCAGCGTTTGCCGCTGAAGCACCGTGCTCACTTCGGGTGTTGTCGTTTGGAGCGCCACCAGGTCGGCACTGACGTTAACTGTCTCGGAAACGCTACCCACTTCGAGCGCTACTTCCAACTCAATTGTGGTGGCGGTGAGAATGGTCACGCGTTCCCGGGCGAACTTACGAAAGCCTGGCTTTTCAGCCTCCAGACGGTATACGCCGGGTTGCAGTGCGCGAAATACAAAACCGGCATCCGTCGACATTGCTTCGGCGCTGACGTTGGTCGCCGAATTGGTGAGGCGGATGCGAACATCGGGTACAGGCGCCCCCGATGTATCGACGACGGTCCCGGTAATTCCTCCAAGGTTGCCCTGCGCGAAAATGCTTGAGGTGGCGCAAAGAAGAGTCAAAACGGTCAGAATCGTGGAGCGCATATATTTCCCAGCTGGATTGTCGGGAGTATATCACCAAACCGATTAGAATTACAGAAAGAACTCGCGAACCTTCGCGAACCTCGCCTTCTGTCGCGAGTTAGTCTAGTTGAAATGCCTGTCCGGTTCGCAATTGCTCTCCTCGCCACCACTGCCGTATATTCCGCCGAACTCCGAATCTCAGTAGCCGCCGGCTCGGGCCAACCCATCTGGGCCCGGCTTGAAGTGCACGGCCCTGACGGCAAGATGTATCAACCAGCCGAAGGCGCCATTCGCGACCGCACGGCCGGAGCTCGCACCGGGAAACCTTATTACCCGCAAAGCTTCGTCATCCGGAACCAATGCGTGCTGAACGTGCCGCCCGGAAGCTATCGCCTCGTTGCCGAACACGGTCCGGAGTACGAGCGCGTCGAGCGTACGGTTGAAGTCACCCCTCACCGCCCGAGCAAAGTCGACCTGAAGATCCCACGCTGGATCGACATGCGCAAAAAGGGCTGGTATTCCGGCGACATGCACGTGCACCGCCCCCTCGACGACCTCGCCGCGCTTGCCCAAGCGGAAGACCTCAACTACACCGTCGCCTTCACCATGTGGAACCGCCGCAATATGTGGGCGGACAGGCCGATGCCCGCAAAATCCATCTACGAGGCCGCACCCGGCTACTTCATCTCCGTCATGAACGCCGAAGACGAACGCGGTGGCGGCGCCTGGATGTTCCACGACATCCCCAAGCCGCTAGACCTTGCGTCCATGCTCACGGGCAACATCCGCCAGACCGAAAGCTGGTATCCTCCCGGCCTGCAATTCATCGAGCAGGTACGCGCCTGGCGCAAACAGGGTTCGCTCCTTCCCTGGTTCGATTCCGAAAAGCCCATCTGGTGGGAACTGCCCGTTGTCATGGCTCTCAATCCGCCCGACTCGCTCGGCCTCCTCCATAATCACTTCAACCAGTACGGCATTCTCGACAACGAAGCTTGGGCCCGCCCGCGCGACATGTCCCGATACCCCGGCTACAAAGGCTTCGCCGATTACGTACTTAGTCTCAATTACCGCTATCTCAACTTAGGCTTCCGCATCCCTTGGTCGGCCGGATCGGCTTCGGGCGTCCTCCCGAATCCCGTGGGGTACAACCGAATCTATGCGCACCTCGAAGGTGAGTTCACGCCCGAGAAATGGTACGCGGCCATCAAGGCCAACCGGCACTTCGTGACCAACGGCCCCATGCTCTTCTTCAATGCCTCTGTCAGCGGGAACAAACTGAAAGGCGCGATAGAGGTGCACTCCCGCGAGCCGCTCGACACACTGGAGCTAATCGGAAACGGAAGGGTGATCCAAACCTTCCCTGCACACTCCGCAAAGCACCTCAACCGGAAATTCTCGATCGGCATCGCCGCATACACCTGGGTCGCCGCACGTGCGTTTGTCCGTAACGGCGACACCGTGCGCCTGGCCCACTCGACCCCGATCGTCACCCCCGGCACATACGACGCGCGCGCCGACGCCCGCTACTTTGTCCAGTGGATCGACGATCTGATCGCCAACACCACGCCCAAGCGGACCGCCGCGGAAACCGATCGCAACCAGTTGCTGAACCTATACCGGCGCGCCCGCGAGTTCTATCTAACGCGGACTCAGTAACAGTTCGGTCCCCTTCTTCATCAGTGCGTGTTCTTCTTCCGTCGTGAACGTGCGTTCCGCCCGATTCGCCACACCCAGCACGCCACCCACCTTGCCGGTATCGTCGAGCATCGGCAGCGCGATTGCGCCCTCCATGCCCGTCAGTTTCGCCCCCGGGCGCACGTCGCCGCTCGTATCGGTCTGGATATTGCACACCGTCACGGGTTGCCGGCGCTCGGCCGCTAACCCTGCCATACCTTTTCCGATTGGCACAATACGCACACGGTCGAGCACCACTTCCGGGATCTGAAACGATGCCGCCAAGTGTAGCTGGTCGTCTTCCCCCATCAGGTGGATGGTGCCGGAGTCCGCGTTGAATTCGCGGACAATCGATTCAAGCTGTTCCTGTAAGTTCATGCGAGGATCTCCCTCACCACATTGCCATGAACGTCGGTCAAACGCATGTCCCGCCCGGAGTAGCGATACGTCAGCCGCTTGTGGTCCATGCCCAGCAGGTGCAGCATGGTCGCGTGTAGATCGTGCATGTGGACCTTGTTCTCAATAGCGAAATACCCATACTCGTCCGTCGCTCCATGCACGTAGCCAGGCTTCACACCGCCGCCCGCCATCCACATCGTGAACCCGAACGGATTGTGGTCGCGCCCGATCACGTTCACATAGCCGCCGTCCGGGAACTGCGCGCAGGGCGTCCTGCCGAACTCGCCGCCCCAAACCACCAGCGTCTCGTTCAGCAATCCGCGCGACTTCAAATCGCGCAATAACCCGGCAATCGGTTTATCCGTAGACTTCGCGTTCAGCTTGTGCCCTTCCTGTAAGGCGGAATGCTGATCCCACCGGTCCAGCCCCTTACGCGCCGGAGTGAGCAGCTCGACAAACCGCACGCCTCGCTCCACCATCCGCCGCGCCAACAAGCACTCGCGCCCGAAGTCTTCCGTCAGCGGGTCGTCCAGGCCATACAACTTTTTTGTCGTCTCCGTCTCCCCCGACAAATCCAGCAAATCCGGCACGGCGGTCTGCATTCGATACGCCATCTCGTAATTCGAAATGGTCGCCTCGATCTCCGACACCTGCCCAAACCGGTCAAGCACGCCCTTATTCAACTTACTAAGCAGTGCTAACTTGTCCCTTTGCGCTGTCTTATCCTTCTCGATCGGCTCTAAGTCGGCAATCGGGTGCTCCCCCTTCCGGAACAGCGTTCCTTGAAACGACGCCGGCAGAAAGCCCGCCCCGAAGCAGTCCATGCCCCCCGGCGGGATCAGCCCCGATTCCAGCACGATAAATCCCGGAAGGTTCTCGCTCGCGCTGCCCAATCCGTAGTTGATCCACGCGCCCATCGACGGCCGCCCCTGAAAACCCGATCCGGAATGGATGAAGTAGTTCGCCGCCGTATGTTCGGAATGATCGGCCACCATGGACCGGATCACGCAGATGTCGTCGATACACGCCGCCACCTCCGGAAATAGCTCCGAAACCGGTGTCCCCGATTGCCCGTACCGTTTGAACGCGAAGGGCGACCCGTAGATCTTATCCGAGATGTTGAACACCGTCGTCGGTGTCTGGAACGGGATCTTCTGCCCGTTCTCTTCGATCAGCCGCGGCTTTGGATCGAATGTGTCCATCTGCGACGGACCGCCGTCCATAAACAGGAAGATCACCGCTTTTGCCTTCGCCGTATAGTGCGGCTGCAGCACGCCACCCTGCGACTCCCGCGCCATCGCATGCAACAGCGCCAGCCCGCCGAACCCGTTCGCCGCCCGGCACAGCATCTCACGCCGCGATAACAATCCCCGCCGGTGACTCAACTTACCGGACATACAGGAACTCCGCTGAATTCAATAACACGTGTGCTAACTCCGCCCAACTCCGCCTTGAGGCAAACTCCAGTGTCTCGCGCTTCTCCCACTCCTCGGGCGACCGCGCAAATGCCTGCCGGTACATCGCCTCCAGCCTCGCGCCAGGCTCCGGGATCTCGCCCGATACCTTGTCGGCCCAAATCCGCGCCTGCTCCGCGACAAACTCGTTGTTTAGCATCAGCAGCGCCTGCGACGGCACGGTTGACGAGCCTCGCGTCCCGATCGTCGAAATCGGCAGTGGATAATCGAACGCCAGAAACATCGGCGTAAGGAAATTCCGCCGCACCTGTATATACAAACTGCGCCGCCCGCCGCCGTCCAGCGGACCCGTCTTCGGCTTCCCGCGCCCGTCCTGATACTTCGAGATATACGGCGCCACACTGGGTCCATACAACGTTGCGTCCAGCCGGCCCGACACCGTCAGGATCGAATCGCGAATCGCTTCCGCCTCCAAGCGCCGAACCGGGAAATGATGTAGTAACTCATTCCTCGGATCGGCTTCGGCCGCATGCTTATCCGCAATCGAACTCATGCGGTAAGCCGCCGAAAGCACGATCTCACGATGCAGCCACTTGACCGACCCGTTGTTCTTCAGCAACCCCGCCGCCAGATAGTCGAGTAACTCCGGATGCGACGGCCGCTCGCCTGTTTGCCCGAAGTTATCGGTGGTCCGCACCAATCCGTACCCGAAATGGTGCTTCCACACGCGGTTCACCAGCACCCTTGCCGCCAGCGGCGATGCCGCGGTCTTCTCCGCCACCTCCAACCGGCCTGACCCGTGCTCCACCGGCGAGCCATCCGCAATCACACGCAGAAATCCGCGCGCCACCGGTTCCCCCAGATTCTTGTGGTTCCCACGCACGTGCAACTTCACGTCATGCGGATCCTCATCGAAGGAAATCATGCCCCACGTCGATGGCGGAATCTCCCCCTCGGCCAGTTTCAACTCCACCGCACCCGCTGCCCCAGCCTCTTCCGCCGGCGGCTTCTCGTTATCCGAAAAGATGATCTTGTCCACCGCGATCCACCCCTTCGGATCGCGATCGACTAACTCGAAGTAGCAACTCCGGCCGATCTCCTTCGTCATCCTTGCCGATCGCCACGCGAACCCTGGCTTGCCCGTTGGAAACAGGTGCGCACTCTTGTGATCGTCCGCCACAACCGTCAACCGCGTTCCCGCCTTTTCGCGATCCGCGGCCGATCCCGCCAGCCGCACGTGTACCCACAGTTTAGGCATGCGGAACTTCTTCGATGTCACGGACCCAACCACTCCCGCCGTCCCGTACCCCAGCGACGAAGCGAACCCCGGCTCCCATTGCTTGCGGAACGCCTCGCCCGTTCCGTACCACTCTGCCTGCGACGTGAAGTCTTCGAATACGACGTCGCCCTCCCGCAACTTCACTTCCGCCGCCGGACCGAGTTTCGGCTGAGCCTGCATCTTGCGAACCCGCTCATGCGCTGCCGTGATCGCGGCGGCCCGTTCCGGCGAATCGATCACTGCTTCGCGGACGTTGGTTGAATTGAGCACACCCGCCAGCGCGTAGTAATCGCGTGTCGGAATCGGGTCGAACTTATGGTCGTGACACCGCGCGCATGCCACCGTCAGCCCGAGGAAGGTCTTGCCCAGCACATCAATCTGGTTATCCACTGTGTCGGCCCGCGACTTCACGGAGTCGGTAGCGCTGTTCAGCACCTCGCCGAACCAGTACATCGAAGTCCCCAGCGGCGACTCCAAATGCGCCCCGTCCTTTGATACGCGCGGATTCGGCAACAGGTCGCCCGCCAGATGCTCTTTAATCAACTGTGGATACGGAACGTCTTCATTGAACGCCCGGATCACGTAGTCCCGATACCGCCACGCGTCCAGTTTGTCGTTGTCGAACTCGTGGCCGTTTGTTTCGGCGAACCGAACCAGGTCCAGCCAGTGCCGCGCCCACCGCTCGCCGTAATGCGGTGACGCCAGCAACCGTTCCACCACCGCTTCATACGCGTGGTCCGACCGGTCCCCCACAAACGCATCCAGTTCCGCCGGCGCCGGCGGCAATCCGGTCAGGTCGAACGTCACCCGGCGCAGCCAAACATTCCGCGCCGCCTCGCTCGAAGGCGAAAGTCCCTTCGCCTCCAGTCGAGCCAGCAGATACCGGTCCACGGCCGTGCGCGCCCAAGCCGTTTTCTTCACCGCTGCCGGATCAACAACCCGCAACGGTTGAAATGCCCAGAATCGCCGCCCCAATATCGGGTCCGAAAGCCGGTTCGCGGCCTGCGCTGACACCGGTTGCTCGGGCCGCGGATCGTGGGCCCCCGCCTCGATCCACTGCCGGAACGCCGCGATCTCCGCATCCGATAACTTCCCCGCCGGCGGCATCCGCAGGTCCAGATTCGTATAACTGATGGCCGTGAATAATTTCGAACCCGCAACATTCCCAGGTGAAACTACTGAGCGCAGCCCGGTCCGCTGGTCTAGACGCAGGTTCCCCCGCGCAGGCTTCGCCCCAGGCCCGTGACATCCATAACAGCGTGCCGCCAATACCGGCCGGATCTGCTTCTCAAAAAACTCTTCCGCACCCGTCTGGGCTGCGAGCGCTTTTACCACAAGCAAAGACACTACAAGCGACGTGGTTAGCGGCAGGCGCATTGTTTGCATGATATCGTTCCGTCCGCCCCTGGTGCTGACCCGGCCTGTACCGCTGTTGTAGACTGGCGCGAAGACACCCTATGGTACTTACCAAACAAGACCTGATCTCCTGCCTGCAAAACGAGGTGCGCATCCTCGTTCATCTCTGCGGCAAAGTGAAGCCCGAAATGCTCGATTACCGGCCCACCCCGAAACAGCGCAGCACCGTCGAATTGCTGCGTTATCTCACTGTAATGGGTCCGGTACTTGTCAAATCGATCCAAGCGGGCAAGTTCCTGGACGAAGAATGGGATGCCGGCGAAGCGGCGGCCGCCGGCATGGACCTGGACGGCCTCATCAAGTCCTTCGAATCGCAATCGGCTGTCTATGAGTCGGCGATCAATGACCTCACCGACGACGATTTCCAGGCTGAAATTGAAATGTTCGGCCGGAAAGCCAAGCGCGGACGGCTGTTCGTGAATTTCGTCGTTTGCGGTCACGCAGCCTACCGTACCCAGCTCTTCTGTTACCTCAAAGCTTGCGGTCGCGATGAGCTGAACACCATGAATCTGTGGGTCGGCATCGATGCCGCCATGTAAAGCTAAGTTCAGTTAGCTTAGACCGCGGCTGAAGTAACGAAATGCACGCCATGCCGCGCATGGTGTTGCCTAATCCGCTGTATGTACCCACGTTTGCGTGCATACCTCGGAGCGCCGCATTTCCGGCATTTGAAACACTCACCTGTTCTCTGCCGCTCTAACCCGGCAGATGGAATCAGAACCTATCAATCGACGTACAATCCTGTCCGGGGCCGCTTCAGCCTCTTTTCTGGCTCACTCGGCTCCGGCGTCCCCCGACTCCAAGGTCCAATACCGTGATCTCGGGAGGACCGGCCAAAAGGTCTCGTGCCTGGGTCTGGGCGGTTCGCACATCGGGAAACAGAAGCTTTCCGATGACGAAGCCGTTCGTCTCATCCGCCAGGCGCTCGACCGCGGATTGAACTTCCTCGATAACTCCTGGGATTACAACAACGGACGTAGCGAAACGCTCATGGGGAAAGCGCTGCGGGATGGCTACCGCGCAAAGGCGTTTCTAATGACGAAATTCGATGGCCGCACTGCCGAATCGGCCACCCAACAGATTGACCAATCGCTTCGCCGGCTGCAGACAGACCATGTCGATCTTCTTCAATTACACGAAGTGATCCGCTTTGAGGATGTGGACCGATTCTTTGGCCAAGGCGGCGCCGTAGAGGCATTGACTCAGGCGCGTAAGGGCGGCAAGACACGATATATCGGGTTTACCGGACACAAAGATCCGCATGTCTTTCTATACATGCTGGAACTAACCCGTAAGCACAATTTCCAGTTCGACACTATTCAGATGCCGCTTAATGTTATGGATGCCCATTACCGCAGCTTTCAAAAGCTGGTGCTGCCCGAAGCCCAGAAACTCGGGTTAGGCATCCTCGGCATGAAAAGCATGGGATCGGGCGTAATCCTCAAAAGTAATACCGTTACCGCCGATGAATGCCTGCGCTACGCGCTCACCTTGCCTACCTCGGTCGTCATTACAGGTATCGACAGCCAGCAGGTGCTCGATCAGGCGATTCACATCGCCGGCACCTTTCAGCCGATGCAGTCTAAGGAGGTTTCGGCCCTGCTCGCGCGAACCGCCAAGGCCGCGTCTGCTGGTGAGTTTGAGCTTTTTAAGACCTCGTCGCACTTCGACTCAACCGCGCAACATCCGGAATGGTTGGGGGGAGAACTTCCGCGAGCGAAACAACTGGGGAGCGATGCCTGAACCAAAAAAAGGCCGGAACGCCATTGGGGAGAGCGTTCCGGCCTGCACGTTACCTCTGCGCCGGGGAAAGGCGCAGCGTCATGAAGTCGTAGAAGGCGAACAGGCTGTAGAGCATCGGGAACGCTGTCACTGTCAGCGCCCAGCCCAAACCGCCGGTTATACTGATTAGTCCCGCCGCGATAACTGAGCCAATCAAGTAATACGGGAAGGCCCAAACGTTATATTGGCGATACACCTTCGTTAGCGGCTGTTCCTGCACGAAGCAGAGTACGATCGCGACCAGCGTGGAATTTACGCCGAACAGGATCGTCACAGCCAAAGCTGTAAACGCGAGCACGGAAGAACTCAGTGCGTTCCCCAACGCCGCGTGCGTGATGAGATAAGTGGCGCTCGCGGCGATCATCAGCACGCTTACGCTAAAGGCAACCTGAATCGGCGCGAATTTGTGCTTAGGCCGCCAAAGGCACTGCACAGCCGCGCTGGCTCCGGCGATAAGGATCGTTTCGGGCCCGCTCAACTGCGCGCAAGCCGCGAGGACGAACACAAACGATCCGGTGATGGTTCCGGCCAATCCGGGCAGTGGGACCTTGAGGGTCGCGACTGCGAGACCGAATGCCATATAGGTCAACAAGAGGGGGAGGTTTCCGATGTGCAGGGATGCGAGCGCATGCACCAGTACCAGCAGTCCCGCTGCACTGACGCATGAAGCATATACCATAGCTGACTTCGGCATTACGTTATCCTTTTCCTAACCCAAATACCGAGTCTGTTAGTTTTCACCTACGATCGCACTCTGGCTGACGGGAGCATTGGAGCCCCACACCACATTCGAACCCCACACTACGTTAGATGCGGCAGTGCTCGAAGAGCCCCACACCACATTCGAACCCCACACCACATTGGAGCCCCACACAACGTTTGAACCCCACACCACGTTCGAGCCCCACACTACGTTCGAACCCCACACCACATTGTTCGCCATCACAAGCGAAGCGGTCTCGGTGTCCGGATTGAAGACAACCGTCGGAGAGGCGGATGACGCTGTGACGGGAATGATGTCGGTGGAATTCAACGCCGACCAGATATCCAGGTAACCCGCGCCGACGGCAAACAGGTCGTAATTGTTCACGAAGACTTCGCCGGTCGTCTCATCAACGGTCGTACTAGACGTCGGGAATGATTTGGTTGCGGTCCGCATCAGCCGTGCCTTCACCTGGTCGGGTGTAAGGGCGGGTGTTTTCTGCAGCAGGAGTGTAGCGGCGGCGCTCACAACCGGCGCGGCCATACTGGTGCCGCTCAGCTTCAGGTAACTGTTTGAGTTGGAGTTGTCGCCATCCGTACGGTAATAACTCTTCGGTACGCGGTTCTGCGAATAGTTGATACCCAGTTTCGCGTTCGGCGCCATCGTCGCCACGATCCGGTTTCCAGGAGCCATCAGGTCCGGTTTGGCAATGTGGTCGATCAGGCTCGGCCCTTTCGAGGAGTAGCTCGCGATCTCATCGTCCGCCCGCGACACGGTTCCATTCGATTTCATCGAACCCACTGTGATCACATACGGATCGTTCGCGGGCGAATTGATCGTCGCGTAACCTTTCGTGCCGAATGAGTTATCGCGGCCGTTATTACCAGCCGCCACGATGACAACGATGCCCGCTCGCCACGCCGATTCCACGGCTTGGCACAGCGGATCGGATACATAGGATTCCTGAACCGGCCTACCAAGAGAAAGGTTGAGAACGCGGATGTTGTAAGTCTGCTTTAGCTGAATCGCGCGGTCGATGGCTTGGATAATTGCCGCATCGGTGCCGGATCCGTTATCGTCCAACACCTTGAAATTGATCAGGTTGGCTTTCGGTGCTATCCCCGCAAGCTTCCGTGTGCAGGTTCCGCATGTCGAATCGGTACCTTGCCCGGCGATGATGCCGGCCACGTGTGTTCCGTGCCCATACGCATCCGTAGTCGTGCCGCCCACGAACGATTCGCTGTAGACGATGCGGCCCGCCAGATCGCCCACCGGTGCAATGCCGCTATCCAGGATGGCAACGCCCACACCCGCTCCATCCAAACCGTACGACCGGGCGATGTCCGCCGCTGTAGTTACCGTGGTCGTGTCGATCGTCCGGTTCACTTTGCGGTTCGGAGTGACGTACGTGATGTCGTCGAGATCTTCGAGCTTCGCTACTAGTTCCGGCGGCAGGCTCAGCGTGGCGGCGGAGACGCTCTTGTGCGTCTTTTTGATCTTCAGGCCAAAATCTTTTACCAGCTTGTCGAACGCTTTGTGCGCGGCAGCGTCCTTGAACTGGATGATCACTTCAATGGAGCTCGAACCCGTGGCGAGTTTCTTCAAGTCGTTTGAAACCTTGGGTGGTGGCGCCGCTGCGGCGGTGTTGATACTTAGCGCGCTCAGCAGGGCGAAAATTGTAAGAGTGCCTTTCATTTCGTTCTTCCTTCCCAAACAGATCAGGTGGCACTTGCATAAGTGCAGGGCAAGTTCCACTCGGTAAAGTATTGAAAATGAAAGGTTTCTATTCGACGCAGGCATCCGTTTTCGTGACAGAGTGTCTGCCCTGCCGGACACTTTGTCCGATCTTGGCCTTATGTCTGCCTTTTATCTGCCGTTTATCTGATAGACGCCGCCGGTCCCATTCCTGTGATGGAACCGAGCGCTCAACTCCTCGGGATCGCTTCGCGAAAGTTCGACCACACATGCCCTTCGAGCCGCATGCGCTACGCTCGAAAAAGGAATGAGCCAACAGCAGCAATACCAACCGCACGCGCGGGCCGTGCGCGTTAAGCGCGTCGACGAATGCGGATCTCTTCACGAACTGTTTCAACACTGCCTCCCGGCTTTTGGCGGCGCTTTTCTCCGCCGCGTGTATACGATCCTCGACACGGCCATCGGAGCCGGCTGCCCCGTCACGCTGTCCATCGCCGGTCCCGTCACCGTTTCAGGCCAGCACCAGGCCTGGCTGATCCCACTGCTTGAAACCGGCTGGGTTGCCTATTTGAGCACCACCGATGCCGTCTGCTATCACGACGGGCATCGGAGCCTGGCGGGTTTCGAACGTGGCTGCGTACATGAGGTCCCGATTTTCACCGACGACGCCAAACTCCGAGATGAAGGCACCATTCGCGTCACCGACATGGCGTTCCCCGAACAGGTGCTGCTCGATCAGGACCGCTTTATTTCCGCCATCCTGCGCGAACCCGACTTCCAGAAGAAAATGACCGGCACCGAGATGCGCTACCTGCTCGGCGCCCGCTATGCGGCCCAGGAGAAACGCACCGGCGTCGCGCCCGGTCTGCTCTCCACCTGCCACCGCCTTGCCATCCCCGTCTTCGTCGGCGCTCCGCCTGATGGCAGTGTGTTCCTCAACTCCATGAAGCTCTGGGCGATGAAGGAAACCGGCATGGTCGACGGCTACAACTTCGAACTCGACCTGCATGCAGAAGTCTTCGAAGCCTGCGCTTACCACCGCTGGGGCCTGTTTGAAAGCGACGCCCGCGCCTTGGCCACGCTAATCCTGGGCGGAGGCGTCCCCAAGAACTACAACCTGCAGCCCGAACCGGCGCTTGGCCAGATTCTGGGCTTGCCGAACGTTCGCGGCTATAACTTTGACGTCCAGATTGTGACCGCGCCTGTTACCGACGGGTCGCTCTCCTCCTGCTTCCCCGCCGAGGCCGTCACCTGGGGCAAGGTCGACAAAGATACCTACACGCAAACAACAGAGAGTCTGCAATCCGATTACTCACTCGTGATGCCGTTCGTGGTGAAAGCGCTGCTCGATAACCGCAAGCGCTATGAGACGCTTGCCGCCGAGATCGGCCCGGAGAAATTGTTCACCGAGCAGCCAAAGGCGCGAGGCTACCTGCGCTCGCACGAAGGATACCGCCTGTTCGAGAAACGAACCGAATTAACGGCTACTCTAAAAAACGCGGTTAGGGCCAACAAGGATTGGCTGCTCGAAAGTATCCGGTATTAGCCCGTTATGGGTAGGATTCCGCCACAGCCATTCTGGCTTCTGACTCTTGACTCCTGACTTCCATGTCCCGAAGCGGACTAGCTGTCGTTAAGGCCGTTCTCTAAGAACGCGCGGAGACGGTGCGAGCGGGAAGGGTGGCGGAGTTTACGCAAGGCTTTGGCCTCAATCTGGCGAATGCGCTCACGGGTGACGGCGAACTGCTGGCCGACCTCTTCTAGCGTATGCTCGCTGCCGTCCTGGAGGCCGAAGCGCATCTTGATGATCTTTTCTTCGCGGGGGCTAAGGGTCTTGAGGACTTCGGCGGTCTGTTCGCGAAGGTTGAGGTTGATGACTGCCTCCGACGGAGACACCACCCGCTTGTCGATGATGAAGTCGCCCAAGTGGGATTCTTCCTCTTCACCGACTGGTGTTTCAAGCGAGATGGGCTCCTGGGCGATGCGGAGAACCTTGCGAACCTTGCCGACCGGGAGTTCGAGTCTGCGGGATAACTCCTCGGTGGTAGGTTCGCGGCCGAGGTCCTGCTGCATCGCGCGCTGCATGCGGACCAGTTTGTTGATGGTCTCGATCATATGCACCGGGATTCGGATGGTACGGGCCTGGTCGGCGATGGCGCGAGTGATGGCCTGGCGGACCCACCACGTGGCGTAGGTGGAGAACTTATAGCCGCGGCGATAGTCGAACTTATCGACGGCCTTCATCAGGCCGATGTTGCCTTCCTGAATAAGGTCGAGGAACTGGAGGCCGCGGTTCGTATAACGCTTGGCTATGGAAACCACAAGCCGGAGGTTGGCTTCGATCAGCTGCTTTTTGGCCGTTTCGGCCTCAGTCATGCCGCGCTCGACGATTTGAAGTGTGCGCCGGAGGTCGACCGCGCTGGCGCCGAACTCGTTTTCGAGATCCTGTAAGTCCTGCAGATTCTGCTTGTGCTGGCGGCGGTATTCCTTCTGCTGCAGGACGGACACGTTCGAATCTTCCAACTGGCGTTGAAGCTTGGCGATTTCCCGCTCGAGAGGCTTCAAGCGGTCCACGGCCTTCGTGACGCACAGTGCCAGATCGTTTCGCACGATGGCGGTAATTTGAATGCCGCGGATCAGTTTAGAGATCTTGATAATCGTGCGGCCGAGGCTCCAACGCAGGTTGCGGTGCTGCTTGGGCTTCATGCCGCGCGAGGTGGCGAGCATCTTCTGTTGAAACTGCTGTGCCTTGCGGTGCTGGTGCTCAATTCCCTCGATGGTGGCGATGAACTTGGTTACTTCCTCTTCCACCTGCTCGTCGAGGCTAAGTTCGGGGATCAGTAGCACTTCGCGTACATAAGTACGATCGGCCTGGAGTTCCTGGGCAATGCGAAGCAACTCATAAATGACCAGCGGCGAGCGCGAGAGCGCTTTCATGAGGGCATTCTGGCCCCGCTCAATCCGCTTAGCCAACTCGATTTCGCCTTCCCGGGTAAGCAGCGGGACCGTGCCCATTTCCCGCAGATACATGCGCACAGGATCGGTCGTCTTGTCCGATACTTCGGTCGCAAAATCCAGCTCCGTGAAGTCGTCGGCGACGTCCAGTTCCCCGTCTTTCTTTTCGAGTGGTGCTTCGAGGATATCTACGCCGTTACGGTCGAAATCTGCGAGGATGTCGTCGAGTTCACGCCCGCCAGAGATCTCCTCAGGCAGAAGATCGTTGACTTCGTCGTACAAGACGTAGCCCTTCTCTTTGCCTGAATCCATCAGGTCTTTCAGGCGATCGTATTTATCCTCTGCCGCCACGAAAATCCGACCTTCCTCCGTAAAAGTAGCGCAGACAAAATCATTCTACACCAGTGCTCCGGCGCCTACGGTTCGACTGACCGAGCCGAGAAAGCTCTTCACTAAGAGCAAGAGCTTCAGTGAGATTTCCAGCCTTTTCAGCGTCGGTAATGCGGGCTTTTAAAGCGGCATATTGGGTGCCGCGATCGACCGCTTCGAGCGCGCGAAGGCATTCAACGGCCTGCTCAGCCAGCATTTGTTCGTCAGCCTGCCCGTCATGAGACTCATCGACAAAAAGCATGCCGGCGACAAGGATTCGTTCCTTTTCGTCCAGTCTGCCCATAAGTGCATCGACCGAGTAATCGGGTCCTAACGAAACGAAGGCGTTTAAGATCGACTTAGCGACCGGAGGCTGGGCGAATTTCAGGTCGCGTAATCGGGGGAGCACCTCATCTCGCGCCTGTTCGCTCGTGATTAAGCAGCGGAGGAGCAGGCGCTCGGCGGCGGGCAACTCGTGTTCGGCGACCTTTACTTTGGCCGGGGCGGAACGGTCGGCGGCGCTACGGCGGAACTGGTCGAGGATCATGCCGGGGTCCAGGCGTAGGTAACTCGCCAGGTCGTTGGCGACGGCGATGCGTTCTAACTTATCGGGCACGCGCTGGATCGACGGGAGCAGGAACTTCAGGGCGTCGACACGGCCTTCGGCCGTCCGGAAATCGAAGCGGGTACGCGCGCGGTCGGCCAGCCAATCGAAGTAACGGGGCGCTTTCTTCAGTAAGTCGCGATACGCGTCGGCGCCGTATTGCTGAACAAACTCGTCGGGATCGAGTTCTTCCGGCAGGCCAAGGACACGGATACGGAGTCCCTCTTCAAGCAGCATGTCGATGGAACGTTCGGTGGCGTTCACTCCGGCGGTGTCGGGATCGAAGTTCACGATCACGCTGTCGGTGTGGCGGTGGAGGATGCGGACCTGCTGGTTGACGAGAGCGGTGCCGCAACTGGCGACGGCCTCGGTCACGCCGCCGCCAAACAAACCGATCACATCCATGTAGCCTTCGACGAGGATGGCGTGGTCCTGGTCGCGCATGGCTTTGCGGGCGCGGTGGAGGTTATAAAGGACGTGACTCTTGTGATAGAGCTCGGTTTCCGGCGAGTTCAGGTATTTGGGCTGTTCTTCATCCGATAGGGCGCGGCCGGCGAAGCCGATCACCTTGCCCATTTCGTTTTGGATCGGGAACATGAGGCGGCCGCGGAAACGGTCGAAGAAGCCGGAGCCGTCCTGACGTTCGACGGCCAGGCCGGTGTCGCGGAGTTGCTCGGGGGAGAAGCCCTTCGCCTGGAGACGGCGGACGAGCATCTGGCCGGAGCGATCGGCCAGGCCGAGTCCAAACTCATCAATTAGTGCTTGTGGGACTCCGCGTCGCTGGATGTAGTCGCGAGCCTCTTTGCCGGCGGGGGAGCGGAGGGCGGAACGATAAAGGTCGAGCGCAATGTCGTGAGCTTCGTAGATTCCCGCGCGCTGCCGGGTCTTCTCGTCCTGATGCTCTGTGCGCTTGGGCAGCGGGATACCGAAGCGCTCGGCGATGGAGACGCAGGCTTCCCAGAAAGTGTAGCCGTCGAGTTCCATCACGAAATCGATGACGCTACCCTTTTTGTGGCAGCCGAAGCAGTAGAAGTACTGCCGGTCCCCGCGCACGTGGAAGGACGGGGTCTTTTCCTGGTGAAACGGGCAGAGTCCTTTAAAGGCGTGGCCGCCGGCGCGCTGGAGCTTGACGCGATCGGCGATCACCTGAACGATGTCGACGCTCGACTTGAGGTGGTTGGCGAAGTCCATCAGCGTGCCCGCAGTTCGCGTACTTCAAAGGAGATGGCGCCTTGCGCCGGCCGCAGTTGCGGCGTTTCGGCGAAGACGACGGCCGGTCCTTCCTTAAGGCCCTGGCCGCGAAGCTCGTAGGTGACGGCGAGACCCTCGGGTCGAATGAAGTACTGGTCCTTGTCTTTGGAAATGGCGCCTTCGATCTCAACGGCGGCGGTGCGGACTTTGGTGCCGTCCTGCTCGATAGCGTCACGCACCTGTTCGAGGCGGATCTTGTTACCCGCGGCGAGTTTGATGGTCAGCACGCCTTTGGCGGCGTTCACTTCCGCGGATTCGACACCCCGCATGCGCCTCATGCGGGCGGGGAGCGATTCGATACAACTGGCACAGCCCATACCTTCGAAACCGAGGGTCATCGAGCGGAATTCGGCAACCGCGAAACGCGCGGCCAGCAGCAACAGCAGGGTGAACCGCATGTGACCATTGTAGGGGGATTGGAAGGAAGCGGTTATAAGACGTCTGCCAATTCGAAAGCCAATCCTCCCAAATCCCGCCGATCTCGTCCTGTTTTCAACCATCTGCGAAACGAACTCCCCAATCCATACCCGAGCCGCGACCGCAATGGAGCGGTGTCCGCCAACACGCCAAAACCGGCTACCAGACCGCCCTGCAACAATCCGTGAGGAACGAACCCAATTTGCGACATGATTAATCGTTAATCCGCTACACCTGCTCAAATCCTTTTATTTCTGTGCCGCGCACCCACTGTGACTGAAGTCACACCGGGTTTGCTGTAGATTCGGTATTATTGTAGGGTTCCAAAACATTTCCTGGAGAACCAAGTTTGGCAACTCAATCGACTTCTTTGTATGAACAATTAGGCGGACAGCCCGCCGTGGAAGCTGCCGTAGACCTGTTTTATCGCAAGGTGCTGGCGGACGACCGGATCAGCCGCTTTTTCGATGATGTGGATATGGACCGTCAGATCGCGAAACAGAAAGCGTTTCTGACTTACGTGTTCGGCGGACCAGCGAACTACAGCGGTCAGGACATGCGGCGGGGGCACGCTCACTTGATCGAGCGCGGCCTCAACGACTCCCATTTCAATGCAGTGGTTGAGCTGCTGGGGCAATCGCTGAAGGAACTCGGCGTGGCGGATGAACTGATCGGCAAGGTAGCCGCGATCGCGGAAGGCGCTCGGGCCGACGTTCTGAACCGGTAACAGCGGAGATGCCAGAAGTCCGGTTTCGTGAACAGCGGTACCAATTACGGGACCGGGAAACAGTATTGGAGGCGTTGCTGAGGGAAGGGGCCGCAATCCCGAACTCATGCCGCGCGGGCATTTGCCAGTCGTGCCTGGTGAAAGCGGTGGGGGGCGAGCGCCCACCCGCCGCTGCACAGGCCGGGCTGAGCGCGCAACTGGCGCAGACCGGGCATGCGTTAGCGTGCCGGTGGACGCCAGCAGCGGATGTGGAGGTGGCGCTGCCGGACGATGCGGCGGTGGTTCGCGGCGTCATTCGGGCAGCGGAGGACCTGAGCGCGACAGTGAAACGCATCCGCGTGGAGGCTCTGGACGCCTTCGAATTCTATGCCGGCCAGTATGCCGTCGTCATGCGGGAAGACGGGTTGGCCCGCAGCTATTCGATTGCCAGCCTGCCGACCGATGGCTTTGTTGAGTTGCACGTAAGGCGGATTGCGGGCGGTGCGATGAGCAATTGGCTGCACGACGAGGCCGGCACGGGTGAGGCGCTCGCCCTACGCGGACCGGCGGGCCAGTGCTTCTATATGCCAGGCAATCCGCAGCAGCCGTTGCTTCTATGCGGGACGGGAACAGGCCTGGCTCCGCTTGTGGGTGTGTTGCGGACGGCGCTAGCCCACGGACACACGGGACCAATCTGGCTGTTCCACGGAGCGCTGGCTCCGGCAGGGCTTTACATGGAAGAAGAACTGGCCGAACTCGCGCGGCAGCACGGGCATGTACAGTATCAGCCGGTCGTATTGCAGGATCCCCAACAAGGAATGATGCAAGGTGCGCTCGATGACGTGGTGTTGCGGGAAGTGGGGAACCCGAAGGCGTGGCGGAGCTATGTGTGCGGCGATCCGGCGCTGGTAAATAAGATCAGAAAACGGCTGTTTCTGGCCGGGGCGGCAAGCCGCGAGATATTCGCGGACGCGTTTGTGATGGGCGGTCCGGCGAATTAAGCATTACCGCGACTCCTACGAGTGGATCCTATTTCACAGCGATCGTGGCGCCGCTACCCACCACGTAGCTCTCGAAAGCGATGAACGCCGCGTTCGGATTCGTGTTCTCCCGCAAGGTGGGCGGCAGGCGGTAGTTGATCTGGTTGACGGCCGAGATCTGGCCAGGAGCCGCTCCAGCCCATTCCACTGTTCCGCCGCGCAGGTCGCCGAACAGGACTTGCGGCGCCCTCACAAGCCTGCGCACTGCATTGAGTGGGACCACTTCGCCCGGAAGACTGGGAGGGTCTGTCTGCCCGCCGCCAGTGCCGTAAAAGGTCACTACCGAGCCAAGCGGGGCTGGGTTGTCCACCGAGTTGAGGGTCCCATCTTGATTGACGGCAAGTGCTTGGCTGTTGCTCTTGCCATCCACCGTGAGAAGGTTGATATGTTCAGGCCATAGATCTGTGCGCTCAAGGATCAACTCCGAAGATTGGCCGCCGCGCTGAACAGTAATCACGGGACCCGAAGCTGCCGGAACTTGGAAGGGAAGAACGGCATTTACCTGGGTATGGGAAACATACAGGAGCGGGATCGCCTCGCCGCGAAACAAAACGCGCGTGCCTGCCAGTTCAGTCGGCACGCGGTTGCCGGCGAGTTGATACGTGGCTCCTTCCGCCGGGCCGAGACCGCTGCCGAAGATGGTGACGAACTGGCCGATCGCCAGTCTGGACCCGCCCAGACACCCTGTGTAGGGTTGAGCGGCAGCTTTTTCAGTCAGTTGGAAAATCCCTGTGTCCTTCATCACTAGGGGGTGTCCCGCCAGGGTGTAACCGGGAACGCCGAGACCTGGAAGATAACTCGCGAACCGGATCTCGCCTTCGGGGTTGAGGCGCACGTATTCTGCGCCGCAGGCATAACGGACGAGTGCGTTATCCGTCGCCGGAACCTGAACTCCCAGCGCGGTCCCGAACAGGTGTATTTGGCTCTCGGAGTCGATATCGATCGATACTGCACTGAACGGCACGGTTGCGGTTAGCTTCGACCCCTCAGCATTCATGTGGACGACGGAGGTCGTTGTTGCCGGACTCGTTCCCGACGACATAACGAACCAGGCGCCGCCGTCGCGATCAGCCTTTATCACCTTGGCCGTGTCATCAGCTGGCGTGCCGATGTAGGTGAGGCATTCGCGTTTGGTACCCGTCCGGTCAAGGCGTCCCAAAACGACATCCGTCTTGCCCGCCGGACTCTTCTGATACGCGTTTGCGCCTACGGAGATTCCGCCGGCCGACTCACTTACGAACAGCAAGCTACCATCCACCTGTAAGTCCGTGGCCGACGCGCTCAGCGGGACGGAGTACAAGGCGGTAGAGAGCCGCGAGTTCAAATGAAGAGCCGTAGAATCAGACCGGGAGACCACGTACACCGATTCATCGCTCCCGACGTGAGCCTCAAAGGAGGAAATGAAGCTGACCGCGCCCGCATACGTGGACGCCTCCATGGCTCCGGTCGCCTGATCGATTCGCACTACAAATGCATCTTGCTTGGGACAACAGTCGACTGCGGTGGCCGGTGTGCCTCCGTATTGGGTGGAATAAGCCCCGGGAGTTGCGGGGAAGTCTGATGAGTTAGTCGCGCCCACAAGCACCAAAGCGTTGGAAGTGAGGTCAACCTTCTTAATGGTTTCGATATAAAAACCGCTAAAATAGCTGGCCCACACGAGACCGCCGCCATTCGTAAACCGGTACACGACAGCATCCGTACAGGGACCAATGAACCGTAAGGAACTGCCACCGCCGGAATAACAGCCGCCAGCCGTGTCCGGGAACCGGGCGGGTAGTCCCGCTGCATCGGGGAGCGTCGCGGCCATGTACACATCGCCGCTCGACGTCACCAACGGCGCTGTCGGGTTCGGCGATAACTCATAAAGATACAAAGGAATTGTAATGTTGAGCGGAGCGGAGGAATCGAACCGGCCGATTCGAAAACCAAACGAAGTGCCTTCCCTTTTGTCGTACTCTACATCAATGTTTTGACCGTTTTGCGTAGCGCTGGGCGCTTTGATCCCGAGGCTGCCGTCCGCGATGCTAGATGGCGCAGATGAGACATTACGGTACTCGAACTGTAACTGCGCCTGTGGATCGCAGCCGGGGCGGCAGGTCAGGATCATCGATAGCTGCCCGTCATCGGCGAACGAAAACCGCTGGTCGACGTTCGGCAGAACGTTGCCGAACTCGATCCATTTGTACAGCCGAAGGCCGCGTGCCCATTTAGAAGAGTCTTGGCTTGCATAGACGTTCACCATGCCCGGAAGTGGGTTCGATTGACTCACCGTTGGGGCGGAATTCGCACCTTTGAGGGCGAGCCGATGGGCCGACAACCCGAAGACCACAGAGGTCGCGGTGACGGAAATGTTCGCGCTCGGCCCTCGCGAAACGTACAGTATCTCCGCCGGTAACTGCCCGGAATTCCTATAAAATCCGAACGGGATGCGGGGCATGGTCGCGACGCGTTCCAGAGTGGCGGCAGCGGCTGCGAAAGCCGGCAGCAGGAGCAGCATCGCCTTCATCTCGCGGAACACAGGCCTCATGACTTAGCAACCTGCATTCCAGGCTGGCCGGAGCCCCTGGGGAGGGCCGATGTTCTGCTTACAGCATCCGGCCGTCCCGAGTGATAGTATCGGTTGCATGAGCGATCTCTCGCGCCGTGCGTTTCTCACAAGCACTGCCGGCAGTCTGGCGGCGACCGCCGCTCCGACACTGGGCACTAATCCTGCAGTCAAAGAACTCCGCCGCGGCGGCATGACGTACCGGAAACTGGGCCAAACGGATATCTACGTCTCGATGCTGTCGTTCGGGTCGCACACGGACCCGCGGTTTAAGAAGAAGGTGGAGCACGGCAATGTGCTGACGGAAGAAGGTCAGCTGAAGCGGAACCGGCTGCTGGCGCGCGCTCTCGATATGGGTGTCAACATGGTGGACACCTACGAGAACGAAGGGCAGTGGGAGCAGGTGGCCAAGGTCATCAAGCCGAAGCGCCAGTCGACGCTCGTTTCGATCTGCCGGCAGTTCCCGATGTTTGTCGGCGAGAATATCGAC
This sequence comes from Bryobacterales bacterium, assembly GCA_020846745.1. GTDB lineage: Bacteria > Acidobacteriota > Terriglobia > Bryobacterales > Bryobacteraceae > JADLDI01. The sequence continues at coordinate 79,428 of JADLDI010000071.1, forward strand.
CGCGCCGCCAAACTGTACGGTCACGTCGACCTCTACCGGATCTATGTCGGGGAAGGGAAGAACGTCGATTCGAAGATCCTGGCCGATTGGGATGTACTCCGCAAGGCCAAGGAAGCGGGCAAGGTCCGCTCGATCGGTATCGCCACTCACGACGAGTCGATGATGCTGTCCGCGCTGAAGGAACTGGAAGGCATCGACTATTTCATGTTTCCTTATAATTTCATCCACGCCCGGGCCGACTATATGGAGTTTCTGCCGGCCGCGCAGAAGGCGGGCGTCGGGTTGATTGCGATTAAGCCGCTGGCTGCGGGATCGATTGTTAAGCTCGATCCGCGCGGAATCCAGGGCACGCACCCGGAGCGCGATTTCGTGCAGCTCTATCAGGCAAAGTACAAGCCGCTGCACCCGGCTGTGGTTGCGGAGATTACGAAGAGCCTTGAACGGCTACCGGATGAAACATTGTGTCAGGCGGCGCTGCGGTTTGTTTATTCGCGCCAGTTCATGACGTGCGCGATGCCGGGCATGTTCGAGGATCAGACGCTCGACGAGAACCATGCCGCGCTCACCCGCCACTTGGAACTTTCGCGGGAAGAGCGGGCCGCACTGAACGCCGCCGCGCACCTGGCAAAGGCCACACGCCAGGCCTGGTTGCCGCGGCATTACCGCTGGCTTGATCAACGTTGGTCGAAACCGTGTCAACAACAACAAGGCTGATATTCCTTACTTCTCTGGCGGTCCTCGTGGCCGCCGCTCAGGATTCTTCCAATCCCGCTTCGAAATTCCGGCAGGCAGGTGTCTGCGCGCGTTGCCATGTGGCGCCGGTGTTGGAGTGGTCCGCGTCGAAACATCCGATGGTCAACATCGGCTGCGTGGAGTGCCACGGCAAGTCGCAAGGGCACGTGGTGAACGAGCGCAATCAGGTGAAACCCGATCGCATTCCGCACGGCGCCGAAGTGGCCGGGCTCTGCTCGACATGCCACACGCAGGGGTGTCCGAAGACGAAGCGTAAGGACGACTGCCAAAGCTGCCATCATTATCATGCGCTGTTTTCACCGGAAGACAAGAAACTTCAGGTTCAGAAGACCGAGGATAAAGCCGAGCGGTTCGCTGCGCTGATGCAGCGCGGCGACGCCGCGGCCACGGCATCGGATTGGAAAAGCGCGCGTGAAGCCTACGCGGCGGCTCTGAAGCTGTATCCAACGCATCCGAAGGCCGCTAACCGCGTCGCATTCACCACCCGCCGGCTGAATCCGCAGATCCCCGGGTTCACCCTGCTCGATCAGCAATTCGACAAGTCGACTGGTCTTCCCCTCCGCGTGCAAGTTACTGGCTTACCCATCGTGATGTTACTCGTGCCGGGCGGCGATGCGGAGGTTGGCGACGATAATAAGCCAAATGCCAAGCCGCAGCATACTGTCACCATCGCGCCTTATTATCTAAGCAAGACGGAGTTAACACAACAGGCCTGGATCCAGATTAATGCCGACAATCCGAGCGTCCATAAGGGCGACACGCTGCCCGTGAACAATGTCTCGTGGAAAGACGCTCAACAGTGGATCACGAAGCTGAACGCCAAAGTGCCAGGCGGCGGGTTCCGTTTGCCGACTGAGGCCGAGTGGGAAGCGGTAGCGCGCTTCTCCGCAGCCACAGGTCCGGTGACGGAGCGCGCCTGGTTCCGGCCCACCGCGGCCACAATCGGCGAGTTCAAGGAATTAAACACCTATGCACCGCATCCGGTAGCGACGCGGAATGCCGATCCGCGCGGATTCACGGACTTGGCAGGCAACGTATGGGAATGGTGTTCTTCGCTCTTCCAGCCCTATCCTTACGACGCTCGGGATGGCCGCGAAGACCCAAATGCCGAAGGTTTGCGCGTCATCCGCGGGGGCAGCTATGCCGACTCGGAGACCTATCTGCTGCCGACGGCCCGGCATGGCGAGCGGCCTGACCGCCGGCAGCCGTTTAACGGGTTACGGCTGGCGCGAACGGTCCCGGCGCCCTGAGTCGCACATTGTTATTGATGCGCATCGACCAGTTCACGTGGCTGGACGCTACAGTTGCGTTTGCACTCTTCGTTTTGGGGTGTTTTCTGGTGATCGTGGAGTTTGTGCGGCCGGGGTTGATCGTGCCGGGGGCAGTCGGCGGCGTGCTGGTGCTGGTCACAGCGGTGCGGTTATGCACGATCGGTTCCGCCTCTGGGGCGGTGTTGTTCGCGGCCGCCGTCGTTCTGCTGGTGCTGGAAATCAAGTTCCGCTGGAGCCCGTTACCCGGACTGGCGCCGGCGCTGGTATTGGGTTGGGCGGCGATACGGTGGGGACCGTTCGCCGGGCAGCGTGTCCGCTGGTGGGTGGCGCTGCCGTTGTCGATTGCGCTATGTTCCGCAGCCGTCATCCTCGGCTCCGCGGCGTGGCGCGGATTCTGGGCGAAGCGCAACTGGTGATAGGATTTCCCCTGATGATACAAAGCTTGCTGCTGTTGATCGTGATGGCCGCCGCCGCTCATGCGGAGTGGAAGGTGGGCGCTGCGAAGGTCAAGATCACGCCCGATGAGCCGATCTGGCTGGCAGGGTACGGCAACCGGAACCGTCCGCATGAGGGCGTGCTGCAGGACATATTTATAAAGGCGGCGGCGTTTCGCGACGAGTCCGGTTCCACCGCGGTGATCACCACCAGCGACCTCGTCGGCCTTGACAAACCCACTCTCGAAATCGTCAGCCGCCGCGTTCGCGAAAAGTACGGTATCCCCCGCGAGCGCCTCCTCTTCAATTACTCCCACAACCACTCCTGCCCCGTTACCGGCGAGGTGCTCAAGCTCTACTATCCGCTGAACGAACAGCAGCGCGGCGCCGTCGAACGCTATACCCGGAAACTCTACGACTGGTATGTTGACGTCATCGGCAAGGCCGTCGAAGCACTGGCCCCTGCAACGGTCGAATTCGAACAAGGGCTAGCGGGCATCGCCGTCAACCGCCGCCGCTCCCGGCCCGGTGGCCGCAAACTCCCCGGTCCCGTTGACCAGGATGTCCCCGTCCTCACCGCCCGGTCGGAAGGTAAGGTCCGCGCCATCTTATTTGGATACTCCTGCCACGCCACGGCTCTCTCCGGTTACCAGGTCAATGGCGACTATCCCGGCTACGCTCAGGAGGAACTCGAGAAGCGCTACCCCGACGCCATCGCGTTATTCGTCATGGGCTGCGGCGGCGATGCCAATCCGCTTCCTCGCAAGATGGGCGTAACCGATGATGAGGCAGTGGACTTGGCCCGCATGTACGGCAAGATCCTGGCGACGGCGGCACGGCAGGTGGTGGAAGGTAAGATGTCCCCTGTCGCCGGGCCGCTACGGGTTGCCTATGGCGAAGCGCGCGTGCCGTTCCAGAAGGCGCCGACGCGTGAGCAACTCGTTGAGCGCGGGCGGACGATGACGGGTCCAGCCAAACGGTACAACGAGTTTCTGATCAAGGAACTGGATACGAACGGGAAGCTGATGGACCACTATCCGTATCCCGTCCAGGTGTTTGAGTTTGGCGACAGTCTGCGAATGATCGGCCTGACAGGTGAGAACGTGGTGGACTACTGCCTTCGCTTTAAACAGCAATACGGATGGGAGCGAACCTGGGTGGCGGGATACAACAACGAACTGCTGTCCTACATTCCGTCCTTGCGCGTCCTGAAGGAGGGCGGCTACGAAGGAACGGAGGGAATTCCCGAATATGGGCTGCCCGCCCCCTACGGATGGGGGGTCGAGGAAGTTATAGCCGAACGTGTAGAGGATCTTGTCCGCTCACTAAAACCTTAATCCGCCTTATCCACTACCCCCTTTGGCGGTATAAAGAGTTGTCTTTATCCAGCCGATGGAAGTATGCTCATGACTAGCGTTACAGTTTCAGCCAGCCAGTCTTGGGAGAGTCCGATAGGGAGCAAACGCACGATGCCAACAAACGAAGAAGGCGAATTTGAACTTGTGCTCGGCAACAAACAGTTGCTGAGCGTTTTCTTCCTGATTGTGCTGCTCCTCGGAGTCTTCTTCTCTATGGGGTACATTGTGGGCCGGAACACGGCTCCGGTTAACGCACAGATCGCGTCTACGCGCCAGGGCGGCGGTACGCTGACTGTCGATCCGCCTCTCGCCAGCACCCCTCCCCCCGCCGACCTGTCGAAGCCTTCACCGGTCAGCCAAACTACCGAGGTCACTCCGCCATTGCGTCCAACCTCCGAGGCGTCCAAGGCTGAATCGAAGCCGGAACCGCCGAAGGTTGCCAAAGTGGAGCCGAAGCCCGAACCCAAAGTCGAACCGAAGCCTCCGAAACCCGAGCCGAAACAGGTAGCGAAGGTCGAACCCAAACCGGAACCAAAGAAGAAACCGGAACCGCCGCCCGTCAAGGCTGAGTCGAAGCCGGTCTCGAAAGGCAGCTACTACCTGCAAGTGGCCGCGGTTCGCGAAAAAGACGCTAATACGCTAAAGGAAGTATTGGGCCAACGCGGCTTCTCAACGGCCACCGAGCCGGTGCCTGAAAAGAACTTGGTTCGCGTACTCGTGGGACCGTTCAAGGATTCCGACGCCATGAATCAGGCGAAGGACAAACTGTCCGACTTCAAACCCATTCCGAGGAAGATGTAGCGATTGCCGCTGCTCGTCCACATCGAAAACGCCATTCAACCGGGCGGGCGCGCCTCCAGGGGCCGCCTGCCCGAATGGCTTCGTAAGCCAGAAACTGCGCACGAAAGTGTCGTCGCCCTCAAGCGCGACCTTCGCTACCTCAATCTCCACACCGTCTGCGAATCTGCTCGCTGCCCCAACATCCACGAGTGCTTCCACCGCCGCCAGGCCACCTTCATGATCCTCGGCAACCTGTGTACGCGTGGTTGCGGCTTCTGTTCGGTCCCCAAAGGCTCTCCCGCTAAGAAGGAATTCACGCTCGACCCCGCCGAACCTCTCCATGTAGCGCGAATGGCAGCCGGCATGCTCCTGCGCTACGTAGTGATCACCAGCGTCAACCGTGACGACCTGCCCGATGGCGGGTCCCGCCACTTCGCCGAGACCGTTCGCGCCGTCCGTCAAGCGCTGCCGCAGGCCCGCGTCGAAGTTCTCACGCCGGACTTCTGCGGCGACCTCAATGCCGTCAAGCGCGTCCTCGACGCCGAACCTCACGTCTTCAATCACAACATGGAAACGGTCCGCCATCTCTACGGCCGGGTTCGCCCGCAAGCCGATTACGAACAGTCGCTCGCCGTTCTTCGCTTTGCCAAGCAGTACTGGCCCGATATCCTCACCAAATCCGGCCTGATGGTCGGCCTCGGCGAAACCGAACTCCAAGTCCGCGGACTCTTAGACGACCTCCGCCAACAGGGTCTGGCGGACATCGCCACCATCGGCCAGTATCTTCAGCCCACCCGTCGCAACCTGCCCGTCCACAAATACGTGACGCCCGAGGAATTCGACCGCTACCGCGATTACGGCCTCTCAATCGGCTTCAAGAGGGTCTTCAGCGGACCCTTCGTCCGCAGTTCCTACATGGCGGATATCGTCAGCGAAGAAGCCGCCGGGGTCGAGCATTGAACCTCCTGTTTGGGATCGCGTCAGCACTCCTGCTCGTCTCACTCTATCCAGGCTTTAGCTTCACTTTCCTCGCGCCCATCGCCCTCGCGCCGCTCCTCATCTCGCTTGCCCGCCAGCGCACCTGGAAAGCCCGCTTCCTCATCGGCGAACTCACCGGCATCGTCTACTGGTTCGGCCTCTGCTACTGGATCCAGTTCGTCCTCGCGAAACACGGTGGCATGGGCGAATTCGGCGGTTGGGCCACCTTCCTCCTCTTTTGCATCCTCAAAGCGCTGCACATGGCCGTCTTCTCCACCCTTGCCGGCCCGTTGATCCGCTCCCCGTGGGCCACCCTCGCCGTCCCCGCGCTCTGGACCGGCATTGAGCGGACCCACGGCCCCCTCGGCTTCGCCTGGCTCACCCTCGGCAACGCCGCCATCGACATGGGCATCCCCATGCGCGTCGCCCCGTTCCTCGGCACGTACGGCGTTTCGTTCGTTCTCGCCATGATGAGCACGGCCGTCGCACTCTTAGTCCTGCGCCGTCCGCGTATTCAACTCGCTCCCCTCGCGCTGCTGCTCCTCCTGTTCGCGTTCCCCAACCTCCCCGGCTACACCCCCGGCCGCGAGATCGCCATCGCCGTTCAGCCCAACGTCCCCCAGGACGCCCCCCGCTGGACCCCCGACATGGGCCGCGAACTCATCAATCGCATGTCCGTCATGTCGTTTGAATCGGCCACTGCCGAAAAGAACGCCCGCCTCCTCCTCTGGCCCGAATCGCCCGCCCCCTTCTACTTCGAACACGACGTCTTCTTCCACAATCAGGCCCTGCGCCTCGCGCGCGACACCGGCCTTTACTTCCTGTTCGGCGACGTCACCTTCGGCCCGTCTGAGCGGCCCTCCAACTCCTCCCGCCTGCTGAATCCCAAGGGTGAACTGGTCGCCCGCTACGACAAGATGTTCCTCGTCCCCTTTGGCGAGTTTGTGCCCTGGCCGTTCACCTTCGTCAACCGCATCACCCAGGAAGCCGGCGATTTCATCCCCGGCCAGAAACTCGTCGTCATGCCCGTCGGCTCCCACGGCCTCGGACCCTTCATTTGCTACGAATCCGCCTTCCCCCACCTCGTCCGTCAGTTCGCCAACGAAGGTGCAGACGTGCTGGTTAACCTCACCAACGACGGCTACTTTGGCCGCACCGCCGCTCGCCTTCAGCACCTTCAGCTTGCCCGCATGCGCGCCGCCGAAAACCGCCGCTGGGTCCTCCGGCCCACCAACGATGGCTACACCGTCTCCATCGACCCCGCCGGCCGCATTGTCGATCGTCTGCCCCCCTTCGAATCCGTCGCCGGACGCCTCCATTTCAACTGGGTCAACCAGAAAACCGCCTATACCCAGTACGGCGACTGGTTCGCCTGGTCCTGCCTCGCCCTATCCGTCGTTGCTGCCGCCGCCTTCTCTGTCGTGCCAAAATACACGGCAGGATGATATCTTTAGCTCTTCTTCTCCTGGCCGCCGCCCCCGCGGTTGACAGCCTCGCCGAGCGTACCTCTTATCAGGATCCGCTCAGCGGCCTCACCATCCACAAGCTCACCTCCCAGGCCAAGGCCTCCAACCTCTACTATCACGTCTCGAACTTCACCGCCGACAACAGCAACGTGATTCTCGCTGTCCAGCGCGGCGAACATTGGCAGATCTGCCGCTCCGTCGTCGCCACCGGCCAACTCGTCCAACTCACTAATGAGCCCGGCGTAGCTGCCCACGGCGCCCTACCCCATCCCGCCAACCCGAAACTCATCTACTACTTCATTGGTCCCAAACTCATCGAGATGGATATCTTCACCCGGCAAACCCGCACCGTCGGTACTATTCCGGGACCGATGATCGGCGGTTCCGGCCAGCCCTCTTTCTCCCACGACCTCAAGTCTCTCGCCATCTCCAAACGCCGCGACGAAGCCAACTACGAAATCGGCCTCATGGACCTGCAATCCGGCGCCTACCGAACCGTCCTCACCACTGGCATTCGTATCGGCCACGTCCAGCACAGCCCTACCGATCCTGTCATCTTCTACGTTTGGGAAACCGGCGGCTACGCCCCGCAGCGCTCCTGGATCGTCAACGACGACGGCTCCGCCAACCGCCCCTACTACTACCGCGTCGATCAGAAGACCTGGTTCACGCCCCTCAAAGAGTGGATGACCCACGAAGCCTACGTCAAAGATACCGGCCAGATGACCATGATTATGGACAAAGTCGGTATCTTGTTAGTGGAAAAAGACGGCGCCAGTAAGATGCTCACTTACGGTAAGTTCTGGCATGCCGCCGCCCGCCACGACGGTAAGTACATCGTAACTGACGATTTCGACGGCCACTTATGGCTCCTCGAAGTCGCCACCGGCAACATGCGCCTGCTGGCCGGCAATACGCGCCGCAACAACCGCGGCACTCACGCCCACGCCAGTTTCGACCGGGACGGGAAGTGGGTCCTCTTCAACAATAGCTACGACCACGACACGGTCTCCATCGTAGCCGTGCCACACTAGCAGAGGGAAAATCATGCTGCAAGACAAAGTCGCCCTCGTCACCGGGGCAGCCATGGGCATCGGCGCGGGCATTGCCGACCTTTTCGCCGATTCCGGCGCCACTGTCTACCTCCTCGACCTCGATGGCCCCAAAGCCGAAGAACGCGCCGCCGCAATCCGCGCCCGCGGCGGCAAAGCCGGAGCCTTCGCCTGCGACGTCTCCAAACGCGAAACCGTCGCCGCCGCCGTCGACGGAATCGCCCGCCGCCACGGCCGTATCGACATCCTCATCAACAACGCCGGTATCTACCCGCGCCGCGTGTTTATGGAGATGACCGAGCAGGAATGGGACCAGATGCAGGACATCAACCTCAAAAGCATCTTCCACACCTGCCAGCTTGTCCTCCCGCACATGATCCCGCAACGGTCCGGAAAGATCGTCAACATCTCCTCCGTCACCTTCTTCATGGGACCCCAAAAACTCGCCCACTACGTCGCCGCCAAAGGCGGTGTCATCGGCTTCACCCGCGTCCTGTCGCGCGAAATGGGCGAGCACAACATCCACGTCAACTGCATCACCCCCGGAGCCATCAAAACCGAAGGCGAGATCGTCCACGCCAACCCCGCCGACATCGAAGACATCATGCAGCGCCAGTGCCTACACCGCCGCCTCTTTCCCCTCGACATCGCCCAAGTCTGCCTGTTCCTCTCCACCCCCATGAGCGACGGCATGACCGGCCAAAACCTAAACGTCGACGGCGGCCTCATCATGTACTAATTCCCGCCGTCCACGTGGGGCGAACGTCTCCGTTCCCGGCCTGCCTCTTCCGACGTTACCCGAACGCCGAGGACACCCAAATGATATAACCGTACAGATCATGAACCTCCGCTTCATCTACCCTCTGTGTCTCCTCGCCGCCGCCCCGCTCCTCTCACCCGCCGCCGAGCTCGACCGCACAGAAAAACTCCTCGAAGAAATCTCGAACGCCTTCGGCCCCTCCGGCTACGAGGCTCCCGTCCGCGCCATTATGCGCCGCGAACTGCAGCCGTTCACCACCTCCATGCAAACCGACGGCCTCGGCTCCCTCATCGCCGTCCTGAAACGCTCCGACGACGCGCCCCGCGTCATGATGGCCGCCCACATGGACGAACTCGGCATGATCGTCCGCTACATCACGCCCGAAGGCTACATCAAGTTCGTCACCCTCGGCGGCTGGCTCGACCAGGGCATCATCAACCAGCGCTACTGGATCTCCACCCGCAAAGGCATGGTCTTCGGCGTCGCCGGACTTAAAACCCCCCACATCATGCAAGGCAATGAGCGCTCCACCCTCAAGCTCCGCGACGAAATCTTCATCGACGTCGGCGCCCGTTCCAAGCAGGACGCCGAAGAGCGCCTCGGTATCCGTCCCGGCGACCCCATCGGTCCCGACTCCAAATTCGCCGTCATGAACGGCGGCGGCCTCTACGTCGGTAAAGCCTGGGACGATCGCGTCGGCTGCGCCGTCATGGTCGAAGTGATGCGCAAGCTCAAGGCCAACCCGCCCGCCGCCAATGTCTACGCCGTCGCCACGGTGCAGGAAGAAATCGGACTCCGCGGCGCCCAAACTGCCAGCCATTTGGTCAAACCCGACATCGGCATCTCCATCGAATCCGGCATTGCATCCGACTATCCCGGCATCCGCAAGGAAGAAGCGCAGGAAAGCCTCGGCAAAGGCGCCAGTATCTTCCTCCACGACTCTTCCATGATCCCGACGCTCTCGTTACGCGACTTCTTCATCGACACCGCCAAAGCCGCTAACATCCCGCTTCAGTTCAACGTGCTCTCCGGTTACGGCGAAGACGGCGCAGAAATGCAAAAATCCTATTCCGGTATCCCGGCGGTAAACGTAACCGTTCCCACCCGCTATCTCCATAACCACAACGGCATCATTGCGCGCTCGGATTTCGATCATGTGGTAAACCTCATTGTCGAAGTGATCCGCAAACTAGACCGTCCGGCGGTAGACCGATTGAAACGCTTCGATCAATAAGGTCACGTTCATGAGTGGTACACGTACTCCCGGTACCCTGCGCTGCAGGCCTTTTCGCTATGCGGCGTTCAACCACAAGCGTGTAAGTGCCGACCCGGCCCGAGACATGAAAGTGTAATTTTTTGTGCATTCAAAAGCGAGTATGTCACGTAACAAGTTACATAACAAAAAATGTCTTCCAAAACCGGAGATCCTGACTTATAATGTGCCAGACCTGCGTAATCGGAGACCCATGTCCTCTAGACGAAGTCTCGTTTCGGAGAATGAAGCAATTGTGGGGTTACGCTGCGCTCTTTGCCGTAAGTGACAGAAATACAAAGTGGAGGAGTTTGTATGATTGAGACTCGGATGACGGTAAGTAAAGCGGTTTCTATATCCGCTTTGACTGTGTTTTTATGTACAACCTTGACAGTTCCGGCCATGTTCGGAGGCGCCATTATCACGACTGGCAACACCAGCCTCGGGGTAAACGATCAGGGCCATTTGAACTTCGCGGGTTCCGGTCCTGGTGGTCCTGGAACCTATGGGGTTTTCCGCGCTGGAGTTGGTGACGCGATATCGCCTGGCTGCTTCTGCGAAGGCTGGGGCGTGGCCGTCACAGCTTCCGGAATCCGGACCTCAGGTTTCGTGAATATGTCCAGTGGGAATGGTGGTGTCGGCGCTGGATCTTTCGGGTCGACGTCCTCCACTGCCACTTCGATTGTGTCGCTGACGGGTGCGCCGGTAACCGTAGAACATCTATACGGGCCGTCATTGGTTACCGACGTTTTCCAGGCACAAGTCCGTATCACCAACAATGGTTCCGATCCGTTGAGCGATTTGGTGTATCGCCGGGTAATGGACTGGGATGTCCCGCCGACTACGTTCCGTGAATACGTCACCCACCAAGGTGTGACCGCGAACCTCGAATCGGCGGGCGGAAATGTTCGGTATGCCAGCGACAACGGGTTCGCCTCGTCCAACCCGCTATCTCCTGCTGGATCCGTGGTCGCGAGCACAGTTAACTCCGATTTCGATCGCTCCGGACCCGCCGATCATGGCTCCGTCTTCGATTTTGCGTTCGGCGATCTGGCGCCGGGCGGGACACGCATCTTTAACATCTTCTATGGGTCGAGAGATAGCCGGGCCGGCGCTGAAGCTGCCGTTGCCGCCCTCGGGGCAAACGTCGTCTCCTTCGGCCAGAGTTCTGGGACTGGCGGCTTTACCTCAGGTACTCCCGCCACGTTCCTGTTTGCCTTCGGGGGCGTTGGCGGGATTGAGCCGGGCACAAACCCCAACGTGCCCATCCTCCCCTTCGTGCCGGCGCCGGCCACCTTCGTGTTCCCTGCTCCTCCTCCTCGGCGCTGGTTCGATCCGCCCTTTGTCGACAGCTTCTTCTATGAACTGCTGGGCGGAGCGCTGTTCACGGAAGTCGGCACTCCCCCTTTGTCGTTCGGGTTTGGCGATGTGGATATCGAAGTGGACGGCTCTGTTATTGCGACACTCGCGCCTGGCTCCTTCTTCTCATTCCCTACGCCGGTAGCGAAGTTCCGGATCTCCGGTATCTCGCCCAAGGCGGACGCTGGGGACCCCACTGCCTTTCCCACATTTCTCGATTGGACTGGCACCGCCACGGAACTCCGGATGACAGGTGACGTCGGCATCGACGCAACCATACCCGAACCGTCGACTTTTGTTCTTACGGCAGGTGCTTCGTTAATTCTCGCTATTCGATTCCGCCGACTAAGTAATCGCAAGAAGTACACCCGCGCGTAAGAACCCCGGGGAGTATCCGTGAAAAGGCCCGTCGGTATGCTTCGCCGCCACTCCCCTTTGTTCGAACAAACAATCGATGAAAAGCCCTGCTACCATCTCGCTAATTGCTATGCTTTGGGCATCCATCATAGCGTCGGGTTGTACGAACTTCCGCGCTTCCGGTGCTTCCGCCTCGTTAGCCACCAAAACCGGTTACTATGCGTTTTTCCTTAATAACAATCTAATCGTTTACGGCACGTCTGATAACATCACGGCATCCCATGTGCTTGTTAGGAACGTTTTCTACGTCCGTACCAATGTGAACCCCGAGACAAAGGCGGTATCGAGCGATATCATCAAACGCGGTTCCGAATGGCACGCTCCCACTGAGATGCTCATCAATGCCGATCAGATTATCCTCATCGAACCGGTCGGGGTCGATTCCCGTGTTCATCATCTAATCAAGGAAGCCGGGACCGGGAAGCGTTAGAATCTTTCCGTGCGGTAATCTGCCAGCCCATCGGACCTCCCCGTGTGGGGTGCGCCGGGCGGCCGTTGACAGGAGAAGTCGAGATCGCGAGATCGTAAGCTGAAGAGATGAGCAGTCTCATAGCAATCGATCACGCCTACCGGGTCGAGCTTTGGGACCGCTTGCGGACGTTTAGGCCGGAACTGCTGTTGGGCGCGGTGGAAGAGAGCCGGTCGTTCGCGCCGCCCAATGCCGATGGCGCGGCGCAGAACGATATCGCGCAGACCATCCACGATATCGCCTTGCATTTGGAGTCGCTGCAGGATTGGGAGTTGTGCAAGACGCTGTACCGGCGCGTGCTCGAATATCCCGTCAATCTGCCCGACATCCATGGCGACGCGCGGTTCCGGTTGGCGGTTTGCGATGAGCGGCAGGGGGCCTACAACACCGCGATTGAGGCGTTTCGAGAGGCTATCGCGCATGAAGCCGGGACGAAGGTGGCATTGCGGGCTCATGCGCGCGTTCGAATGGCGCGGTTGTTGATGGATGCCGAGCGGTTCGGGGAAGCGCTTGCGCTCTTGGAGCAAGTGGTGCCGATGCTGCCGGTGGATCAGTTGGCTGCACACGAATTGTGGAAAGACGTGGGGCGGTGCGCCCTGCGCTTGGGACGCGGACCGCATGCAGTGGACACGCTGCGCCGGGCGGCGGATGCGGTGCACGGGCAAGAAGGTGAAGTGGAGGTGCTGCGCTTGCTCGCTGAGGCATACGAACGCAACCAGCAGCGAACGGAGGCGGTGGAATGTTACCGGCGGATTGTGAGCAGCGGGTTTAGTGAACCGCGGACGAAGGCAGCGGCAACGGTGCGGCTGCAGAGTCTGGGCGTGGCTTACTTTGAGTAAACGACGGGCGCATCGCCATCGCGTTTGACGGCCAGTCCTCCGTGGTTGGACAGCCGGCCGGGTTGGGCGCTGTGCGCATGAAACTGAGACCCTTATAATTGGGCATGCAACGCAGACAGGTTCTTCGTCAGGCGGCGCTCACCACTGCTGCATCGTTATTCAGCGTTCCGGCGCGGGCGGGCATTGCGGACGTGCCGCTGTTGCCGGATTCCTCACTGCTAAAGAGCAATCCTGAAAAGTACTGGCATAAGCTTCGCGCGGAGCAGTTCTATTTGCCCGACGCGCGAGTGTTTCTCAACAACGGGAGCTTGGGCGTTGCGCCACGGCCCGTGATCAAGGCTGTGACAGACTACCTGGTGAACGGCGCCGGATTAACCGTGCCCGAGTACGAGTATCCGCGGTGGGGCTACGAAATGATGGACGAGCACCGCAAAGTTGTGGCGGACTTCGTCGGGTGCCGGATGGAAGACCTGGCGTTTACACACAACGCCACTGAGGCGCTGAGCACCATCGCCGCGGGGCTGGATTTGAAGCAGGGCGATGAGGTCGTAATGACCAACCTGGAGCACGCGAGCGGCAAGGCCGGATATGCGTTGAAAAAGGCGCGGTACGGAGTTGATGTCCGTGAGGTGGAGTTGCCGGTGCCGCCGCGGAGCCGCGAGCAGTTGGTGGATCTGATGATTTCGGCGATCGGTCCGCGGACGAAGGTGATGTTCTTCAGCGGTATCGTGAGTCCGACCGGATTGGTGATGCCGATTCGGGAGATCTGCAAGGCGGCGCGCGAAAAGGGGCTGATCACGGTAGTTGACGGGGCGCACGTAAATGGGCAGATCGCTGTGCGAGTGGACGAGTTAGGGTGCGATTATTTTGCGGGGAGTCCGCACAAGTGGATGTTCGCGCCGCCGGGATGCGGCATTTTGTGGGGCAGGGAAGAAATGCTCGACCGGCTGTGGCCATCGATTGTGACCGGCGGCTGGGACGATCGTAAAAAACACGCGGCACGGTTTATGTTTGTCGGAACAAATAACCGCGCGATTTTCGAAGGGATGATGGCGGGCGTTCGCTTCGCGAATGCGATCGGTAAGGAGCGCATATTTGAGCGGACACACTCGCTGGCCAAGAGTGTGCGCAAGCGGGCCCTGGATATAGGAATTCCGCTGCTGACTCCCGAGGATGAGCGGATGTACGGGGCGCTGGTGACGTTGGACCTTTCGGGTTTGAACCTGGACAAACTGATGCACGAGTGCACGAAGCGGAAGATCTGGGTGCTGCGCGGGCCGCGGCTGCGGGTGTCGACCAATATCCACACACGGCCGGAAGATCTGGATTTGTTCTTTGACGTTGTGAAACAGGTGAGAGGCTGATCGATGCGTTTTGTTCTGGGTTTGTTAGTAACAATGGTGGCGGCGCGGGCCGAGTTTCGCGCGGCGGTGGTGAAGGCGGATATCACGCCGCAGTCGAGCCAGTGGCTAATGGGCTACGGCCCGCGGCAATCGACAGGCGTACACGACCGGATCTTTCACAAAGTGGCGGCGCTCGACGACGGTGGTACGCAAGCGTTCATTATTGCATCGGACCTGTGCGTGTTTTCGCCTTCCGTGTACGACGAAGTAACGGCCGAGTTGAAGAAACAGATTGGCCTTGAGCCGCGGCAAGTGTGGTGGACGGTGACACATACACATTCGGCGCCCGAAGTGGGCTCGCCTGGCATGTACGATGTGCTGCTTAAAGGACGGTCCGAACACGCTTGGGATCGCGATTATACGGCGTTCGTGAAATCCACCCTTGTAGGCGCGGTGAAACAGGCCCGGGCCGAGTTGAAGCCGGCGCGGCTGGTGATCGGCACGGGAATGGCGAACGCGAACATCAACAGGCGTGCGCGCGATTTGGACGGGACGATTTCGCTAGGTCTGAATCCGGACGGTCCGGCAGATCGACAGATCGGGCTGATCAGGCTGGAGCGCGCGGATGGATCGCTGATGGGCTTGATTGCCAATTATGCGATGCACGGGACGGTGCTCGGCGGGCAATGGGTGCAGATCAGCGGAGACGGTCCGGGCGTCGTGGCGGCGTATGTGGAAGAGAAACTGGGCGCTCCGATGCTGTATGTGAACGGCGCGGCCGGGAACCTCGCGCCTATCTACACCGTACAGCCGAACCCGAAAGCGGCGCACATGGGCGAGTTTCGCGTGCTGTTGGGGAACAAGATTCTGGATGGCAACCAGCGGATGGGGTCGGCGGGCGCGGAGGTGAAACTGTGGCTTGGGGAGAAGTGGATCGAGACGCCGCGAAAGGCGGGGCTCGGATGGCCGGCAGAACTAGGCGCTTACGCGGCAAAGACCGCGGGCGGCGCGGACCTGGTGCGAATTCCTGTACGTTTTCTGCGAATCAACGATACGGTTTTATGGTCTGGCCCGGTGGAATTATTCTGTGAAATCGCGATCAGGGTTCGGAACGAATCGCCATTCCGAAACACGTTCTATTTCGGGTATGCGAACGGGTGGCTCGGATATTTGCCGACGGCGGCGGCGTTCAACGAGGGAGGTTACGAGCCGCGGACATCGCCATTTACCGGACAAGTGGAAAAGGATTTCGGTGATGGCGTGGTCAGCTTCATACACGGTATTCCGCGCTAAACATTTGGCACGCACCTTGCTCCCGTACGGAGGATATGAGTGCGCCCGAGTCTGCTCTGTTGATCGTAAACGGTTCTGCCGGTTGGGACAAGAAAACCGAAGTGCCGGCACTGACCAGGCAAATTCTACAAAAACGCGGTATCGGCTGCACTGTAAAAAAGGTCGAGGCCGGTACTGATATCGGCTCCATTGCCGCCGATGCGGTACGCGCCGGCGTTGGGTATGTAATCGCCGGAGGAGGCGATGGGACCCTGCGGGCGGTGGCGCAAGCGTTAGCCGGTACCGACGCTACGCTCGGCGTCCTTCCCGTTGGTACGTTGAATCACTTTGCGCGCGACCTGGACATACCGCTCGATATTCACGACGCAGTTGAGGTAGCGGGAGCAGGAGTGCCCGCCGAGGTAGATGTGGGCGAGGTGAACGGGCGCGTGTTCATCAACAACGTTGTACTCGGGCTATACCCCATCTACCGGTTTGAAAGGAACGCGCGCGAGCTTGGCGGATGGAGCCGCTTGGCCATGGTAATGGGTGCGCTCGGCATTTTATGGCGCTATCCGGTGGTGACGGCGCGTTTGAGTGTGGAAGGGCGTGAGCGCAACTATCGTTCTCCATTGATCGCCATCTGCAACAACGAACATGCGATGCAAGGCTCGAAGCCGTGGCAGCGTCAAACGCTGCGCGAAGGCAAGTTGTGGATCTACGTCCTGCGCGACCGTTCCCGCTGGGGAATGGCGCGAGTGCTGGCGAACATTCTCTTCGGACGGTTCAAGTCTCGCGACGAGTTCGATGTACTGCGAGCGGCTGAGGTGACGATAGAGACGCGGGGGAGATCTGTGGGCGTCTCAATTGACGGGGAAGTTGTGAAGATGTCGCCGCCGCTGATATTCCGGTCGCGGCCGCGAGCATTGCGCGTGATGGTGCCGGAAGGGAGCAGCAAGGTCGACGCGTGAGGCTGCTGGTTCAAGAGGGAGTTTATGGCTTCCGGGCGGCCTTTTTGCCCGTATCGGGGCGCGGGTCGGGGATGAAGTTGTCGCGGTTGGGCATCTTCACTTTAGGAAGGGCTTGCGCGTTCATCGTTTCGTTTTCGGCGATGATGCCGTTGAGATTCAAAATGTACGCGCTCACTGCGTAGACCTGCGCGGGCGTGAGCGTGCCGGGATCCTTGAGCGGCATGGCGCGGCGGACGTAATCGAACAAGGTGGTGGCGTAAGGCCAGTAACTCCCGACGGTTTTGAGCGGCTTGGGCGAGGTGAGCGTGCCTTGACCGCCGGCCAGCGCCGCCTCATCGCCCCCCTTTCCCGCTTCGCCGTGACAGCGCTGGCACCGGCGTGAAAACACTTCCTTGCCCTCGGCCACCGTTCCGGAACCGGGCGGGAGTTCTTTACCCGACGGCGAGATGGAGATGTCCCAGGCCTTTTCTTCTTCGGGCGTAGGCGGACGGCCAACGTTGTACTTCTGGGCCGGCAACAGTGAAGCGGTAAGGAGCAAGAGGCACAGGCTACGCATTGGTGACGCTCCCGTCGGCGGCGATCTTCCACGGTTTGGTGGCGTTGTTGTGGTAGTTGGAGTTCTTCCCGCGCGACGCGACTAACTCGTCGCGCGAAGGCTGGACATATCCGGTTTCGTCAGTGGCGCGAGAGGTGATCGTCACGTCTGTGCCGTCCCATTTCCATGGAAGGCGGAATCGCGTAAAGGCTTTTGAAAAGACGGGCTCCTGCAGGTTGGCAGTCTGCCACGTCTTGCCGCCGTCGACGGAGACTTCGACCTTGGTGATTTTGCCGCGCCCGGACCATGCGAGTCCCGTGATCTCGTACTGGCCGGCGCCGGCGAGTTTCTGTCCCCCCGAAGGGTATGTCACGAACGACTTCGCGTCCATCGGCCAGGTGAACAGCCACGACTTACCGTCCGGCATCAGTTCCGTGTACTTCGAAGTTTCGTCTTTGGTGTAGTAAGCGGTGTCGGTGACCTTGATGCGGCGCAGCCATTTGACGTTGATGTTGCCTTCCCAGCCGGGCACAAGCAGGCGTAGCGGATAGCCCTGCTCCGGGCGGATCGCTTCGCCGTTCTGAGCGTACACAATCATGGCGTCGTCGAGTGCCTTCGTAAGCGGCACCGAGCGCGACATCTTGCACGCGTCGGCGCCTTCGGCAACCAGCCACTTGGCTTCGCGCTTGAGGCCGGCTTCTTCAAGTAGCAGCTTAAGCGAGACGCCGGTCCACTCGCAGCAACTGGCCAGACCGTGGGCGCGCATAACGTCAGGCGCACCCTTCGCGCTCCACTCGCTGCCGGAGTTGCCCGAGCATTCGACAAAATGGACCCGCGAGGTCGATGGCAGGCGCTTAATATCGGCGACCGTAAGCATCAGCGGACGGTCGACCATGCCGTGGATCATCAGGCGATGCTGCGCGGGGTCGATACTCGGAACGCCCGAGTGGTGCCGTTCGAAGTGGAGCGAATTGGGCGTGATGATGCCGTAGATGTCCGCCAGCGGCGTGCGCGACGAGGCGACCTGCGGATTCTTCACGTCGGGCGTGAGGCGTTTAGCCTTTTCGAAAGGCGAGCGGTCCCCATAAGCGGAGACCGCTTTGCCCAACTGGCCAGGACCGTCGTCTTCAGCCGGGTCCCTGCCGGTGTTGTTCGTGGAGCAGGATGTAGCAGCCGTGAGCAGCGCCGAAAGCTGAAGGAATCGGCGGCGATGTGCCTGTTCGGACATGAGTGAGATGGTAACAAAGCGGGAGGGCATCTGCTTCGACAGCAATGTGCCGAAGGTATTCAAGCGGCTCGAAAGACATCTTGGGCTTCCGCTAAGATGCGAGGGCCGATGAATGGAGACAGCGACTCGGGCGTGACCAGTTCGACGCGCCGGCCAAGCTTGGCCTCAAGCATCTCGGCCACGTTGAAGAACTGCCGGTAATTCTTCGCGCCAGGCCGAAACTCAATCAACAAGTCGATGTCGCTTTCTGGACCGGCTTCTTCGCGTAGGACCGAACCGAATAATCGAAGCCGTAAGACGCCACAAGCACGCAGTTGCGGCTCAAGCGCATTGATGTTAGTGACGGTCTCGTGTAGATTCAATGGGCTCACGCGTCGTCCCTGACTACTAATCTAACTTGTTTGGATGTGGGAAATCGTCGCGCCTTGTCATTTGCCGTTCAGCGGCGCATCTGAAGAAGAAAAGAGCCCGCCGGGATCGGAGGCGTCCCGGCGGGCGTGTAGTGAATACCGATGCGTTATGAATTCCCCTCCCTATACGCTCAGCTTGCGCTTTCCCGCGGTGCCCGTGGTCATGAGTGCGAAAAATGTTGTAAAGTTGCCCGCATGGGGACGGTGTGCTATCCAAAAGAGAAGAATTCTTACCAGAAGTCGGCCGTGGGGTACGAACCAGCCGGCATAAGAAACACCCGCAAAAGGAGAGCCCGATGGAGGCCAACCGCCGTCTGATCCGTCCGTCCCTAAACGAACTGAAAGAAAAAATAGAAGCCAAACGCAACCAACATATGCATCGCGAGCCTCCTCCGCCACAAAAAAAAGCCGGTCCTGCCGAACAAACGAACGCCGAGAACTTCTACTACGCCAAGCAGGTGCAGATGAAGACGCCGATGGTGGTGGTGTTGCGGGACGGGGAAGCGATCCACGGATCG
The DNA here is from genome assembly GCA_020846745.1 of Bryobacterales bacterium. Classification (GTDB taxonomy): domain Bacteria; phylum Acidobacteriota; class Terriglobia; order Bryobacterales; family Bryobacteraceae; genus JADLDI01. Next base: position 98,893 of record JADLDI010000071.1, read on the forward strand.
ATGGACTGGTACGACAAGTGGTGTATCCGCATGCTCGGTGAGGATGGCCGCAAGATGGTCATCTACAAGGCCAGCATCAAATACATGTACAAGGCCGACTAGCTATAACTCAGCTACGCGGCTTAGCCGACGGCTCCGAACCGTCCGGCTTCGTACAGGCGGCGGTCCATTCGAAAGCGCTTCCGCTCGATGGGCGCGGGCAACACGGAAAAGTGCGGAAGGTCTACCAGGTAGCTGGCCACATCCCACAGGTCCTGTTCTGTGTTGCGCCAATCCAGGTGGTCGAACCGAGTCAACAAAATCGGGCGCGAATACGCCCGTAAGGTCTTTTCCCCTCGCGGATTGTAATAGTGCTCAAAGTACGACATCACCAATTCGCGCAGCGTGCGATACACCGGTGTGCGATAGCGCAAACCGGCGTAGTTCGATTTTCCGATGGCGCCCCAATGCCCGTTCTCCCGGAAGACGGCGATTACATGGTCGTCATCGCGCACCGCGGCCAAGTCCAGGATCAGCGGAGCATGGTCGAGCTGCTCGAGCGCGGCGGCGGCGAATAGGGCGCCCTCCAGGCAGTGAGCGACACGATCGCGGGCCACCCGGCGCGGCGACCGGAACGTTGTGGGACCGTCGTTATACTTAACTTCTTCGTCGAGATATCGCTGGATCGCCTCGGCCGATCGCAAACCGCGCAGCACCCGGGTCAGATCCCTACGCACACCGCCGGCAGCCATAGGCATCAGTCTGCCACACTCTTGTGTGCCGCAACAGCTATTTGGTGCAATTTAATACTGATGCGATCTTCGGTCACTCGCTAATTGGAAAGTTCCGAGAGAAAATACCCTCCTTACAGAACTATTCCTACGGATACATCCCTCACGATGGAGCTCCCGAAGCTCTCCTGGAGCTGTTGGTATTACCGATGGGTGGAAGGCCGCGCAACACGTATCGACGATCCTGTAAAACGGCTGCGATACCTGCGCAAGGCCATGCCCGCCTCGTACGCCGCGGACCGGCGACCGCACTTTCCCGTGTGGTTGCCCGTAGTGAGTGCGCTTCTTGTGGCAATGGTAGCGATACCGAATCACGATGCACCGCAGCGGCTGTTGTGGCGCGAGGTACAAGCCCCCGTGCGGCAGACCCAGGTCGTGCCGGTCGCCCAGGTGTGGCTGGTCGAGTCGCGAGACACCTACGAGGTGTATAGCAATGGTTTGCGGATTGAGACACAAGGCGCTGTGATCAACGAATCTCGCCTCACCAACCGCTCGCGTGATGGCAAACTCGAGATCGTTGCCGGACAGGTGGCGCCCGCGGGCATCGTATTCCATACAACGGAAAGCCATATCGCGCCGTTTGAATCGGCGCACAACCTCCGGCTACAGCGTGTGGGCCAGTGGTTGAAGGATTTCGTGGCGCAAAACAGGTCGTATCACTACCTGATCGACCGCTTTGGCCGGGTCCACCGCATTGTGCGCGAAAGCGATGCCGCCTATCACGCCGGCGCGTCCCTATGGGGCGACGGAAAAACGGTGTGGGTCAACTTGAATCACTCGTTTCTGGCGATCGCCTTTGAGAGCCAGACAGCCGCGGGCGATCGCATTTCGGAATCGGTGACCCCGGCGCAGGTGCACACGGCCGCCACGCTCACCGCTATGCTGCGTTCGAAATACAACTTCGATCCAGCCAACTGCGTCACGCACGCCCAGGTATCGGTAAATCCGTCGAACATGAGGATCGGACTGCATACCGATTGGGGCGCGAATTTCCCGTTTGCCGAAGTCGGGCTGCCGGATAACTACGGGCAGCCGCTGGCAGCCATTTACAAATTTGGATTTGTGGCCGACGACGCGTATCTGGCGGCGACAGGTCCGCGATTGCGCCGCGGAGTGGACCACGCGGAAGGCGCGCTGCGCGAGCAGGCAACCGCGCTGAATGTTGCTGTTGCCACGCATCGCCATGCGTTGCAGCAGCAGTACCGGAACATGATGGGCGCCCTGCCAAAACACTTGGCAGTCGCGACTGGAGAACGTAAGGAGAAAACACCGTGAAACAGGAACCGAAACCGCAGGCAGCCTTAGGCCTCGACGTCGGCACCAGCCGCATCGTCTTAGCCAGCCAGACCGACGCCGGTTACAACTACAACACCCAACTCAACGCATTTGTGTGCGTCCCGTATTCCCGTATGACCGAGAACGCACTGCGCCGCGAGGGCGTGCTGTTTTCGAAACGAGGCAACGACCTGCTCGTGCATGGCAACGAAGCGCCCCGCTTTGCCGATCTGCTTAGCTCCGAAACACGCCGGCCCATGACGCAAGGCGTGTTGAACGCCGCCGAACCCGAAAGCGTTCCGGTGATCCAGCAAATTGTCGAATCGATGACCAACAGCGGCGCGGACAAGGCATCGAAGCTTTGCTTCACGGTGCCCGCCGCCCCTATCTCCGCCAATGGCGTTAGCGAAGAGGGCTTCACCTATCACGAGGCCACGCTCCGCCAGATCTTCACCGACATGAACTACGAGGTGATGTCGATCAACGAAGGCTTGGCCGTCATTTACTCGGAACTCGAAGACACCAATTTCAGCGGCATCGGCGTTTCGTGTGGCGGCGGGTTGTGCAATGTCGCGTTGTCGTATTTGTCGATGCCGGTGATGTCCTTCTCGATTCCCAAAGCCGGCGACTACATCGACAACTCCGCGGCCGCCGTCACTGGGGACCTCGCGAACCGCGTCCGCCTCACCAAGGAAGAGAAGTTCCATTTCAACGGGCACTTCGTCGACAAACTGCATCAGGTGTTGACCGTCTATTACGACGACATGATCAATTCGCTGATTGCTGGAATGCGTGACGCGTTCAGTAATTCGAAACGGATGCCCAAACTGTCGAAGCCGGTGCCGATCGTGCTGAGCGGCGGCACCGCGAGCCCCAGCGGTTTCCGCGACCGGTTTGAAAAACTTCTCAAGCAGAACGAATTGCCGGTTCCGATCTCAGAAGTGCGCTTGGCCAAGGAACCTCATACGGCAACCGCCCGGGGCGCCCTGGTCGCAGCGTTGACGGAAATGCAATAGCTTCGCAGGGTCGCCGTCCGTTGGCAGGAGCCTTCCGCGGCGGCCTTTCTTTTTGTTTTCCGATGCCTGCCTCAGGTCGCGTGTCACCGACCCGTTTCTTCTTTTTGACTAGCTGAACTTCTACTTCGCTTTGGGACGTGGTGTGGCGTCGGCTTCGGTCATCCCCAAAGCCCACTTCATCGCCTCGAGCCACATCTTCTGCACGTCCGGCCGGGCCCACGAATCTTCGCGATGGCCGAGGGTCGAATAGAACACACGTCCTTTGCCGTAGTTGCGAATCCATGCTACCGGAAAGTCTTTGTCGGTGCGGCGGACATTCTTATTCTTCAGGTCGACCTTCTCCGGATCGAGGCTCATCAGCACGCGCACTCGATCACGCGAGAAATCCTTCACCTGATAGATCTCGTCCATCACGCTGAAGGCGGGCGGGAAGTGCTTCACAATGGGGTTCTGCGGATCCTCGACGACGATGGGCGCCTGGAACTGATTCCACGGATGCAGATCGAAATAGCCGCCCACCATCTCGCCATATTCCGGCCACTGGTAGAACGTGTCGATAGCTGAGTGGACGCCGACGAAGCCTTTGCCGTCGCGAACGAAACTCGTCAGATCGGCCTTCTGCGAGGCGTCCATGTCGAGTTCACCAGTGGTATAGAACACGACCGCGTCGAAGTAGTCGAGATTCTTGGCGTTCGCGTCCAACTTCTTCTTGGTCAGCAACTGCGTGTCGGTGCGGATGTAGGTGTCGTACAAACCCGAATCCTGGCCGAGTTTCCAGATCGTAGCCAGTCCATAGGAAGTGGCGTCATGCTGAAACCCTTTCACGGCGCCAATGGCGAGCACGCGTTTACGAGGGGCTTGGGCCTGGGCCTGCGCGAGGCAGGCGACTACAAGAACAATAACTGCGCTGCGGACTAATCGCATGCTTTTATCTCAGCACACAACTGGTCAGACTTTGAGCAACCGCCGGAGCGTGAAGATTTCCGGATGTACGTTCGAGTTCTCCAGCCGCTTCCAATCGTCTTCGACGTGGATTAGTTTGCCCGAAACGTGATTGGACCGCTCGGAAGCCAGAAATTGCGCCAGCCCGATCTGACGCTCCGCCGCCACGCCACCGGTAATCCGTATCCGCATGGCGTCTTCATGCTCTTTCCAACCCGCCTTGTCGCCCGCGCGCAGGATCTCGTCCGTCATATGCGTATACGTTCCACCCGGCGACATGCAGTTGATCTGGACGTTGTGGTCGCGCAATTCTTCCGACAGCGTTTCGACGAAGCGGATCAGCCCAGCCTTCGAAGCGGCATATGCGGAAAACCCGGGCCGCGGCTTCGTCCCGCCGCCGCCGCTCAGCACGATCACCTTGCCGCGCCGGACGCGAACCATTTCGGGGAGCACAACGGAACACGTATTCGAAACGCCCACCAGGTTGGTTTCGATGGTCTCGACCCACTGGCGATTGGGTGCCTCCAGAAACGAGCCGATCGGGCCTTGCATAGCGGCGGCGCAAATCAAAATGTGGATATCGCCGCAGTGTGCCCGCATGCGGTCCACTGCCGACCGCAACGATTCCACATCGCGCACATCGGCGCGCAAATGGACCGCGGTACCACCGTTATGTTCAATTTCCAGCTTCGTGAGATCGAGTTCGGCTTTGCTTCGGGCCAACAGCCCCACCCGCGCACCAGCGGCAGCGAAGCCTAATGCCAGGCGCTTGCCGATTCCCCGGCCCGCCCCTGTGATTAACACACCCTTGTTTTGGAACTCCTGCAACGCAGTTCCTCCATTACTAAATATCGGCCCCAACCGGAGCGCGACGGCTGCCTCCCAAAACAGGCGAGCCTTCCCTACTCTAGTACACAGTGCCGCCGTTTGCGACCCGCCCATTCCCCACCTGAGTCCCCTGCCTGCCCGGCCGTGCCGTGCCGCTTGCATATCTCCGGCAAACGTTTGATAATGAACCGCCTGCGCTATATTAAGTACAGGAGAGATGGGAAAGCCCAGGGGGTATCCGTGTGCTCCCGCCTGACCACCATATCCGCTGAAGGAGGTCGATGAGTAAAGAAGATTGCATTGAAGTGACTGGTACGGTAGTTGAAAAGTTTCCTGCTGGCCAATTTAGCGTCCAACTTGACGCGGACCGGATTGTGCTGGCCCACCTGGCCGGCAAACTCCGCCGGAATCGAATTCGCGTGCTGGCCGGTGACCGCGTGACCGTTGAGATGTCACCCTACGATCTCACCAAAGGTCGCATCACTTACCGGCATAAGTAATCGTCCCCTCCAGATTCAGCCTTTGCTCCACTGACCACCCAAGCCAAGTGGCGAAAACCCTTTTCATCTTTGGTACCAGGCCAGAAGCGATCAAACTCGCGCCGGTGATTCTTCACTTCCGCGAAACCGGCCTCGATACGCGCGTCTGTGTGACGGCGCAGCACCGCGGCTTGCTGGACCAGGTTCTCGAAATATTCCGGATCGTTCCCGATTACGACTTGAACGTGATGACGCCCGGCCAGTCGCTGGCCCAGACCACCAGCCGCGTGATGGCGGCGCTCGATCCGATCCTTCAAGCGGAAAACCCTAATGTCGTTCTCGTCCAAGGCGACACCACCAGCACTTTCTGCGGCGCCCTGGCGGCGTTCTATCGCCGTATCCCCGTTGCCCACATCGAAGCCGGACTCAGGACGGGGGATCCCTACCAGCCATTCCCGGAAGAGATCAATCGCCTTTTGACCACGCGCCTGGCGACCCTGCATTTCCCTCCCACCCAGGCGAGCGCTGAAAACCTCTTCCGCGAAGGCATCGACCCCAATCGCGTGACGGTCACCGGCAATACCGGTATCGACGCGGTGCTCTGGGTCGCACAGCGCCTGGAAGCAGGCGCCCTGGTAAGCGACTTCACCCACCTGGATAGTTCGCGCAAGTTGATCCTCGTCACCGCGCATCGCCGCGAGAGTTTCGGGCAAGGTATGGAAGACCTCTGCCGCGGGTTGCTGGGCATCGCCGCCCGGCAGGATGTTCAACTAGTGTTTCCAGTTCATCCGAACCCCAACGTCCGCGAGCCCGTCAACCGGTTGCTCGGCGGCCATCCCAACATCATGCTCGTCGACCCGCAGCCTTATGTGAACTTCGTCGATCTGATGCGGCGCTCGTATCTCCTCCTTACTGATTCCGGTGGCGTTCAGGAAGAAGGACCCTCGCTCGGCAAGCCCGTGCTTGTCATGCGGAATGTGACGGAGCGTCCCGAAGGGGTTTACGCAGGGGCCCTCAAGCTGGTCGGAACTGCCGCCCATCAGATTACTGCATCTGTAAATCAACTGTTGGACGATGCCGATTTGTACCGGCGAATGTCAGCCGTTCACAACGTTTACGGCGACGGCCAAGCCGCCGGCCGTATTGCGGAGTTAATCCGCTCATTCTTCGATAAATAAAGATCGTGAAAATTGGTTAACTCTGCCGCTTTTCGGCATCCCGCCGAGGCGCAGCTCGCTTGACGGCCCCTCACAATGGCGGTCGAAAGGAGGAGACGCGCTTGCGTTCCATCAATAACATCACCCCACGCCGCAGAGGCAACGACGAGGTTCCGGAGAGCCTCCAAGAGGCGCTAGGAGCCCGCTTGGTCGGGCAGCCTGCCGCTGTATCATCCATCATCCCGTACGTACAGATGTACCAGGCAGGACTGTCGCCCGACAGTCGCCCGGCCGGGGTGTTTCTCCTGCTCGGTCCGAGTGGTACCGGCAAGACGCGGACTGTGGAGTCGCTCGCCGCGGCCCTGCATGGGAGCGAGAAGCATGTGCTGAAGGTCGATTGCGGCGAGTTCCAGATGGAACACGAAGTGGCCAAGCTGATTGGCGCACCTCCCGGTTACCTAGGCCACCGCGAGACCCATCCGCTGCTCTCGCAGGCTCGCGTCAATTCGGTGACAAGCGAGCGCAGCAGCCTTTCTCTGGTCTTGTTCGACGAGATCGAAAAGGCGGCTCCCTCGATGACCCGGTTGCTGCTCGGAGTGCTCGATAAGGGCTCTTTGCGGCTGGGCGATAACAACACCGTCAGCTTTGAGCGCAGCATGATCTTCATGACCAGTAACCTGGGTGCTCGCGAAATGATGCGCGCCCTGGTGCCTGACTTCGGTTTCCAGCAGATGACCCGCGAACAAGCCGCGCCTGACGTCGAAACGCAGCTGGAAAAGATCGGCATGAACGCGGTTCGCCGCAAGTTTGCGCCCGAGTTCGTGAACCGGATCGACTCGGTAGTAACTTACCAGCCGCTCGGCGCCGGTGCCATGTCGACCATTCTTGATCTGCAACTGGCGGAAGTGCAAAACCACATCGATAACCGCCTGGGCTTGAGAGGCTTCCAGGTGAAGGTGGCCGACAGCGCACGCGACTTCCTGCTCAAACGCGGGGTAAGCGCCCAGTTTGGTGCGCGCGAATTGAAACGTACGATTCATCGCCACCTTATGCAACCCATTGCTTCACTCGTGTCCTCTGGCGAGGTCGAGCCTGGCGCGGTGTTGTGTGCGGAAAGCTCAGCCGATGCGGAGACACTAACGCTCCGTTCGGTTAATGAACCGCCGCGCCGCCGCCGGATTTCCGATCTTCGGTTAGCGAGTTAGTCGGTTAGCGGGTTAAAGCGATGGTGAGCAACGGCTCGGCCTGGTCTGGAAGGCAACCCCAACCGGACCTCGCCGGGCGAATGCTACTTCGCCCGATTCGTATTGTAGTCAAGCGATTCGCCCACCGTCACACGGTTCCCGGCCAAAACCTCGAGCCGGAACTGAATGTCGCCGGACGCGCGGCGATAGATAACACTGCCGTTCTGCAATTGAGCAACGTCTAAATCCACCGTCTTCTGCCCGCCGCCGTCCTTGATGATCAACCACCCGCGCGTGGCCGCCACGATGGCCGGAGACGTACGGTCCCACCGTACATGCAGGCTGTCCCCCGCTGGGCTGATCGAGAGATTCAGCGCATACGGGTCCTGACGGAACCCGGCCGGCATGTGCGACCGCACGCTGAGCGCTACTTGAAAACCCAGCACTACTCCCAACAACAAGAAGATGAATGACAACGGGATCCATACCCAGCCCGACCGCAGCCGCCGGCCGTCCTGTTCCTGTGTTGCTGTGGGAATTCCGTACTTCAATTCGTCCGTAGGCATCGGTTCCGAAACCTCAGAACCGATTCCTAATATGTTCGTCGCTGTCGCCATCGAGGGTATCTCTCCTGCTACTGTTGCACCTTCTGTTGGGCTGCTGCCGCCGGCCGCCTGTTCCGCGCTTAGCTTCTTCAACTCGCGCGTCCGGAACGGAAATTCGCGATAGCTCGCTTCCCGTCTCATTCCCCCTTCTTCGCGAAAGAAAAGACCGCCGGCACTCGCTCGTGTCGCGTACGGTTTCACTAACAGCATCACTGCCGACGGGTCCGGGAAATGACGGTTGAACTGCTCGATATCCAGGTCCGTCACCCCTAGATCCTCGCGATTGTGACTGCGGTAAAAGCCAACCGCATACGTCGTTTTCCCTGGTTGCCACGTCCACCGTGAAACAGCCTGTTCAAACTCCAGCCGCTCCGACTCCGTCTTCCATTCGAACCGGTTCGATTCCGGCGCCGGTGACACTGCTTCGTAATCGGTGATGTGTACCACCGAACCACGTTCCCGAGCGGTAACCGTTCCCAACAAAATACCCCCGACCTCCAAGCCGCGCCGTGCGCCGCCGAAGCCGCGCATCGCCTCGTTCGAAATGCGATCTACGACATCCAGGTCCAGCCGGACACTTACCGGCTTGCCTGCTATTTCCCAGTCATAGAATTCCGGGCCCGAGTTTCCCGCCAGCGGCTGACCCACGGAGGCCATATTCGTGATACTCGCTTCCTGCAGTGTACTATGTCTACTCACCTTAGGGTACCGTTTTGTACTCAGCTATCTTCTTGACAGTCTTTCTTCAGAACTAGTGCGCCCACGGCCCACTTCATTGCAGCCCAACCGCTTCCAACACCCACACTATCGGTGGATTAGAGGAAAAGCTTTAGCTTTTGCCATACTGGCCTAAGTATGCCGGGGCAGTTATACGTGGTCGCCACCCCGATCGGCAACCTCGAAGACATGACGTTTCGCGCCGTTCGCACCCTCAAAGACGTCGCCGCCATCGCCTGCGAAGATACGCGGCAAACGCGTAAACTGCTCGATCACTTCAACTTAGCCACACCTCTCGTCAGCTATCACGAACACAACGAACGCGAGCGCGCCCCGGAACTGGTCGAACGTATGCTCGCCGGCGAATCGATTGCTCTCGTCAGTGACGCCGGCACCCCCTTAGTCTCCGACCCTGGCTTCCGTCTCGTTTCTGCAGCCATTGAAGCCCATATCCACATCGTTCCCATCCCCGGACCTTCCGCGCCACTGGCCGCCCTTGCCGCCTCCGGCCTTCCCAACCACGCTTTCCGATTTCTTGGCTTTATGCCGAATAAATCAACAAAGCGGGATGCCCTGCTTTCGAGCTTGAAATCGTCGGACGATACGGCGATTTTCTTCGAAGCTCCCCACCGCATCGTCGACACCCTCGCCGCTATTCAAACCGCGCTCGGCGATCATCGCCCTGTAGTCCTCGGCCGCGAACTCACCAAACTCCACGAGGAATTTCTCCGCGGCACCGTCGCCGAGGTTCACGCCCAACTGAGCCGGCGCCCAGCCATCAAAGGGGAGTTCACCGTGTTGATCGGACCCGCACCCGAGCCCGCTCCCGCCGACACCCCTTCCGACTACCGCAAACAGGTCGATGTGCTGACAGGGCAGGGAATTCCCCGGATGGACGCGGTCAAACAGGTGGCCCGCCGTCACGGCCTCGGCAAACGCGACCTCTACCGGATCTTGTTTGAAGAAGAGGCGTGAGCTTCCAGAAACTGCGCCCCACTCGGCTCCTGGATCGATTTCAGCTTCACTCTGTCAGCTCCCCTTCGTACCGCTCCGGCCGTACTGTTTGCGGTAATCGCCACCCGCATCGGTTTGTACCGATACAATAGAAACCAGCATTGCGAAAAGAAAGGCCGTTCGCACGCTCCGAGTATAGCTCCGGGCACTTTCCCTGGGTGGGATTGCCGGAATTCTGGGTTTCGGAGGATAATGGTACTTTCAGGGGAACAATATTTGCCTACGGTGACTACAAACCGTGAAGAGGGGGGTCCTTGAAGCGCTCTGGTTCAGACGAAACTCTGCGCTGTTCTTTTTGTCATAAGAGCCAGGATGTTGTCGGGAAACTCATTTCTTCACCCAGCGACTATCCCCGCGCTTATATCTGCGACGAATGCATCGCCGTATGCAATTCGATTCTCGAGGACGACCGGCAGGAGCCAGCTACAGGCCTGCCGAGTAAGCTCCCGAAACCACTGGAATTAAAGGAATACCTGGATCAATACGTCATCGGGCAGGACCTTACTAAGAGGAAACTGGCCGTTGCCGTTTACAACCACTACAAGCGGATCCAGATGAGCAAGCGCTCCGCCGCCGACGTGGAACTGACCAAGAGCAACATCCTGTTGATCGGTCCCACGGGTACTGGTAAGACGCTGCTTGCCCAGACCCTTGCCCGCATTCTCGACGTTCCGTTCGCCATTGCCGACGCCACCACGCTCACCGAAGCCGGCTATGTCGGCGAGGACGTAGAGAACATCATCCTTCGCCTGCTCCAAAACGCCGACTGGGATGTCGCCCGATGCCAGCAGGGCATCATTTATATCGACGAAATCGACAAAATCGCCCGCAAGGATGAGAACCCGTCGATTACGCGCGACGTTTCCGGCGAAGGCGTTCAGCAGGCCCTGCTCAAGATTCTGGAAGGCACCATTGCCAACGTGCCGCCGCAGGGTGGCCGCAAGCATCCTCACCAGGAATTCACCCCCATCGATACGTCGAACATCCTGTTCATCTGCGGCGGGGCATTTGTCGGGCTGGAAAAGGTGATCGGCCGCCGCATCGGCAAGACCACCATGGGCTTCAATAAGTCCGACGATGAGGAAAATCGCCGGATAGCCGCGCGCCGCGACACCTCGCTGCTCGCTCAGTGCCAGCCCATGGACCTCATGCGGTTTGGCTTCATTCCGGAATTCATCGGGCGCCTACCTGTCGTGGGTGTGCTCGACGAACTGGATAAAGACGCGCTCGTTCAGATTCTGACGAAGCCCAAGAACGCGATCAGCCGTCAATACCAGAGACTGTTCGAATTTGAAAACGTGCGCCTCCGCTTTACGGACGACGCCTTTGAGGCCATCGCCCAACTGGCGATGGAGCGGAAGCTGGGAGCCCGCGGTCTGCGGATGATCATGGAAGATCTGATGCTCGACCTCATGTATTACCTGCCGTCCTACAAAAAGGTGCGCGAATTTGTGGTGACCAAAGAGATGGTCGTGAATCAAAAAATTAACATGGCCATTCTCGAGAAAGCCGGCTGACCTGCCCGTCATCCTGCTCTTTGAAGAAGTAGTTGCGCCCCGCGCGCAACGCTCCGTTATGCTCGAAGAGGGACCTGTTGTTTCCCCACGCCTGAGGTATTGATGCTCACATCCAAGGAAAAACCAGAAACGAAACGTCTCCCCATGATGCCCATTCGGGACGTCGTCATCTTTCCGCACATGATGACTCCTTTTGTCGTCGGCCGGGAGTCCAGCGTGCGCGCCTTGGAAGAAGCGCTCGCTGGCGACAAAAAGATCTTTCTCGCCACGCAACACGATGCCTCGGTTGACGAGCCCACCCCTGACGAAATTTTCCAGGTCGGCACCGTCGCCAACATCGTGCAGTCGTTGAAACTGCCCGACGGCAACATCAAGGTGCTCGTCGAAGGTGTCGAGCGCGGCAAGGTGGTTTCGGTCAGCGACGATGAGGGCTTTTTCCGCGCCATGGTGCGGACCTCACACTATCGTGTTGAGCCCGGCCCCCAACTCGAAGCGCTCACCAGCCGCGTCACCACGCTGTTTGAACAGTACGTTAAGCTCAGCCAGAACCTGAATTACGAAACCATGATCGCCGCCATCCGCGTGGACGATCCTGGCAAGCTCGCCGACACCGTCGGAGCCAACCTGCAGCTCACCATCGAAGAGAAGCAGGAACTGCTCGAGATCTTCGATCCGGTCGACCGGTTGAACCGCGTCGCCGAGATGCTCGACATCGAAATCGAAAAGCTCAACATGGACCGCACCATTCAAGGCCGCGTCAAGCGCCAGATGGAGCGAGCCCAAAAAGAGTACTACCTCAACGAGAAGATCAAAGCGATCCAAAAGGAATTGGGCCGCGGCGAAAAGAGCGAGTACGACGAGCTTAAGAAGAAGATCGAACAGGCTGGCATGCCCAACGACGCCAAAGAAAAGGCCATGGCGGAGTTGAAGCGCCTGGAACAGATGCCGCCCATGTCGGCCGAATCCACGGTCTCCCGCAACTACCTCGACTGGCTGCTCGCGGTGCCATGGAAGAAGAAGTCCAAGGAAATTCGCGACCTCAAGTTTGCCGAAAAGGTCCTCGAATCGGATCACTACGGCCTCGAGAAGATCAAAGAGCGCATACTCGAGTTCCTCGCCGTTCGCCGCCTCGTCAAGAATCCGCGCGGCTCCATCCTCTGCTTTGTCGGGCCTCCCGGCGTCGGTAAAACCTCGCTCGGTATGTCGATCGCCAAGGCCACCGGCCGCAAGTTCGTTCGCATGTCGCTCGGCGGCGTGCGCGACGAAGCCGAAATCCGCGGCCACCGCCGCACCTATATCGGCGCGCTGCCCGGCCAGGTGATCCAAATGATGAAAAAGGCGGGCACGCGCAACCCCGTCTTCATGCTCGACGAAATCGACAAGATGTCGATGGACTTCCGTGGCGACCCATCCGCCGCCCTGCTCGAAGTGCTCGACCCCGAGCAGAATTGGATGTTTGTCGACCACTACCTCGATGTCGAATACGACCTCAGCCAGGTCTTCTTCATCGCCACGGCCAACGTGCTCCACACCATTCCGCCCGCTTTACAGGACCGCATGGAAGTCATCCGCCTGTCGGGCTACACGGAACTTGAAAAGCTCGAAATCGCGAAACGGTTCCTCGTTCCCAAGCAGATGGAACAGACCGGTATGGGCGACAAGGATATGGAGTTCGCCGATGACGGCATTCAGACGCTCATCCAGAACTACACCCGCGAAGCCGGCGTTCGTAACCTCGAACGCGAAGTCGGCAACGTGTGCCGCAAGGTCGCCCGCAAGGTCGTTATCTCACAGACTTCCACCAAGAAGGAAGCCAAATTTACTAAGGTTTTAGTGAACGGACCCAAGGTGCCGGAACTGCTCGGCCCCTGGAAATTCCGCGACCTCCAAACGGAGAAGCGGAACGAAATCGGCGCTACCACCGGTCTCGCGTGGACTGAAGTGGGCGGCCAGATCCTCACCACCGAAACCACCATCATGGAAGGCCGCGGCAAGCTCACCACCACCGGTAAGCTCGGCGACGTGATGCAGGAATCGGCGCAAGCGGCCATGAGCTATGTGCGATCGCGCGCTCAATCCCTCGGTCTGCCGAAAGATTTCTACCGCCACTACGACATCCACGTCCACGTGCCGGAAGGCGCGATTCCCAAAGACGGACCGTCCGCCGGTATTACCATCGCCACTTGCATCTGCAGTGCGCTCACCCGCATCCCCGTTCGCGGCGACATCGCCATGACCGGAGAAATTACTTTGCGCGGTAAAGTCCTCGCCATCGGCGGCTTGAAAGAAAAGTTGCTCGCCGCTCACCGCCATGGGATCTTCGAGGCCATCATGCCGCTCGACAACGAGAAGGATCTGCCCGATATTCCCGAAAACATCCGCAAAGAGATGAAGCTGCACTTCGTCGAGTCGATGGACGATGTGCTCCGGTTGGCCCTGGAACGGCCCATCGAGCCGCTCGTGGTGCCGCCCACCAATCCTGCCCTCGAAGTGCAAGCTCCCGAAGAGCGGCCGCACTAGGGTAGAGAAGAATACTCGACCCTTGGGAACGCTGGCCGTGGACCGCTGAGGAGGACTGCCGTGCAGTCCGCAGACGCTCGGTTTATAATGAGTGCAGTCGCGCCGGAGCAGTATCCCCGGGAGGAACTTCCAGAATTAGCCTTCCTGGGCCGCAGCAATGTCGGAAAATCAACGCTGCTCAACACTCTGGTGGGAAAGAAGGGGTTGGCTCACACCAGCTCCACGCCGGGCCGCACGCAAGCCATCAATTTCTTCCGTGTCGCGGAGAAATGGATGTTTGTGGATTTGCCAGGTTACGGTTTCGCCCGGGTTCCCAAAGAAATCACACGTTCCTGGAAGCCCCTGATTGAGGACTATCTCAGGAACCGTCAGGCGCTCGCGCTCAGTTTTGTGCTGTTGGATGCGCGGCGCGGTTGGATGGAGATGGATCTCGATCTCCGCCAGTGGCTGGAAGGCCACAATCGGCAGTACGCCGTGATTGCCACCAAGTTCGACAAGTTGAAAACCCAGAAAGAGAGACATCAAAGCCTCGCCAATCTCAAGCAATTCGGCGGGGTCGACATCATACCGTTCTCGGCCGTCACCGGCCAGGGAGTGAGGGAAATTTGGCAAACGATCTCGAAAACACCCAACCCAACCCCGTAGAGGATACCTCTACGCCCACCACCTCGGCGGCCGATACCAAGCCCGCCGAGACGAAAGCCGCCGAACCCAAGCCGGCGGAAACCAGATCTTCAGAACAAAAGGCGGATACGCCGAAACCCACGGAAGCAAAGCCCCGAAACACCATTCGGTCCGGCGCTCCCAAGTCTCACTCCGCCCCGGTCGGCAACGGCGCTCCGCGCGAATCCGCCGCTCCGCCGCCCGCCCGTGATGCTGCTCCGCCCGCCGCCGCTCGCGACACCGCGCCGCCATCGCCCCCTAAGGAAGCTCCTTCCAAGGAAGCTCCGCCGCAACCCACTGCGCCGCCACCCGGCTCGACACCGCCGCGCGACGTGGCCAACGCGCCGGTCGGTGCGCCGCCGAAGGATGCCGGCTCGTCCGCGCCTGCCGGCGGTCCATCCGGCGCCAATCCTGGCGAACTCAAGGATTCCGATCTGCCCCCGGGCACGACACGCCGCCGCCAGGGTGGCCGCGATGTCATCAGTCTCGATCTTGTCGAGCTGAAAGACATGTCGATCCAGAAGCTCAACCAGGTCGGTAAGGACCTCGGCGTCAGCGGCGTCGCCGGCATGCGCAAGCAGGACCTCATCTTCAAGATCCTCCAGGTGCAGGCCGAAAAATCCGGGCTCATCTTCGCGGAAGGCGTGCTCGAATGCCTCCCCGATGGCTTCGGCTTCCTGCGCGCTCCTGAGTATAATTACCTGCCCGGTCCCGACGACGTTTACGTCTCTCCCTCGCAGATCCGCCGCTTCGATCTCCGCACCGGCGACACCATCTCCGGCCAGATCCGCCCGCCCAAAGAAGGCGAACGCTACTTCGCCCTCATCAAGGTGGATGCGATCAACTTCGAGCCGCCGGAGGAAGCTCGCAATAAAATCTTCTTCGATAACCTCACGCCGCTCTATCCCCACCAGCGCGTGAAGCTCGAAACCGTTCGCGACCACTACTCCGGCCGGGTGATGGACATGCTTACGCCGCTCGGCAAAGGCCAGCGCGGTCTCATCGTGGCGCCCCCGCGCACCGGTAAAACGATGATGCTGCAAGCCATCGCCAACTCGATCACCACCAATCATCCGGAAATTAACCTGATCGTATTGCTGATCGACGAGCGCCCCGAAGAAGTCACCGACATGCAGCGCTCGGTCCGCGGCGAAGTCATCAGCTCCACGTTCGATGAACCCGCTTCGCGCCACGTCCAAGTGGCCGAAATGGTGATCGAAAAGGCCAAGCGCTTGGTCGAGCACAAGCGCGACGTCGTCATCCTGCTCGACTCCATCACCCGTCTCGCCCGCGCCTACAACGCCGTCGTGCCGCCTTCCGGCAAAGTGCTCTCAGGCGGTGTCGACTCCAACGCCCTGCAACGTCCGAAGCGCTTCTTCGGCGCCGCCCGCAACATCGAAGAAGGTGGCTCGCTCACCATCATCGCCACCGCCCTCATCGATACCGGCAGCCGCATGGACGACGTCATCTTCGAAGAGTTCAAAGGCACCGGTAACATGGAAGTCCACCTCGACCGTAAGATGGTCGACAAGCGTATCTTCCCCGCCATCGACATTCACAAAAGCGGCACCCGTAAAGACGAACTGCTGCTGCCCAAGGAAGACCTCAACCGCATCTGGGTGCTCCGCAAAGTACTCAGTCCGCTATCGCCGGTTGAGTCGATCGAACTGCTGCTCGACAAACTCGGCAAGACTCGCAGCAATGCCGAGTTCCTCGCCAGCATGTCGGGATAGCTCCGCGATTTGCGAAAATAGGGCGGCTCCCCATCGCGGAGCCGCCTTTCTCTTTTTCGGGAGCGAAATTCAGTCTTGGATACCGCGCTTTTATTACTTGCCGTTCTTGCGCTCTTCTTCGTATCTGGCTATGGTCCGGTCGTTTGGCTCGCGGATCGTGACGTACGGCTGAACCGCGCCCTCTTGGTGCCCGTCGTCGGATTCGCATACTTCCTCTGCGCGACCCATGCGTTGGCTGCCATCGGTTTGGTCGGAAGCGCTATCTCCTGGGCGGTCATCCCGCTGCTTCTCGCTCCTGCCGTCACGGCGGCCCGCCACCGCTGGATCGGCGCGGCAGCTTGGCGCGAAGCGGCCCCCGTGTTCCTGCTCGGCATTATTTGTGTCATTGCCTCCAATTGGCCTCTGCTGCTGAGCGGGTACCGCTCCTACATGGGCTACTCGAATCAGGATGCCGCGTTTAATTCCGCAATCTTCAGCAACCTGCTCGACCATCCTTACGCCGTCAATCCCTCAGGCTTTGCCCAGTATTGGCCCAGTCCGAAACCGGGAGTCATCTTCGGCGGCAGCTATTTTGCCGTCTGGCTCGCGACCATCTTTCACCTTGATATCCTCTACCTGCATCAGATTGTTACCGGACCCCTCGCGTTTCTCGCCCCGCTCGGCGCCTACCTGCTCGCGCGCAGTGCGTTCGGAGCCACCCGCCGCCAGGCTCTTTTCGCGACCTTCGCCGTTGCCGGCGCAAGCCAGTTGGTCTTTACCGTCTGCTTGCAATCGCTCGGATCCATCTCCCTCACCGCCATGCTGCCCGCGCTGCTTGCCTGTTGGAACGAGGCCGCGCGATCCGGCCGCCCGCGCTTGCTCGTCCTGGCTTCGCTCGCCGCCGCAGGCACCGTATTCGCCTACTACGCGTCGCTTCCCATCCTCGCCGCCATGTGCGCCGCCAGCCTGTTCGCCGCCGTTTGGCAGCGGTTCCTCCCCTTCAAAAAAGCCGTGCTGGCCGGACTGGCGGCCATTGTCCTGTTTTTCGCAGTCGCGCCGCCGATCGCCTTCGACATGGCTCGCAAGTCGCTGCTCGAATCCGGCAGCTCGCGCCTCCAGGCCAGCCTTGACGGAAGCGAAATCCTGCTGACGTTCGCCTTTGCTCTCACCGAGTGGTTTCTGCCGTTCTTCTGGGGGCTCGGCTACCCGCAGTGGAGTCCCGCCTTTTATGTGAAATTCTCGCCTCTGCTGGCGCTCACCTATTTCGTCGGCCTTGCCCTCTGCGTCTTCGCCGCCTACGCGCTCTGGGCCGCGCGCCGCCGCCGCGACATCTCCCTCCTTCCCTTCTGTCTCCAGCTCGTCCTCATGCTGGCCGGGCTGTTCCTGTTCGAGCTCAAAAACAATGGGTATGGCGTCTTCAAGATGGCTGCCTGGTGGTCCGTACCCTTCTGGGTCGCCGCCTCGATGGGACTTCTCATGGCCGTTGCGTCGCTCAAACGGAATCTCTGGTTATCCACTCCGCTCGTCATCCTCGGTGTGCTCGGTCTTGTCTGGAATTGGCAGCAGGGAGCCTGGCTTGCCATCCGTTCGGTCTACGGCTCGGCCCTTACCGTTTCCGGCAGCTATCGGCTCAACGATTTTGTCGAACTCCGGCAAATCGCCCGTTTCGTCCCGCCTCAGGACAAACTCCTGGTCGTCATCGACGAACGGATTGTCCAGGATTGGGTGCTCTTACCCCTGCATCGGTTCAACCTCGCCGTCAACCCTGTTCTGATCATCTCGGGCGGTCCTGACGATCCGCCGCCCTACTACATCCGCGAGCCTGCTCTGCGCCAGTGGGATACCGCCAAGTGGATTCTCACCTTCCGCTCTCCTCAAATCCGCAGCCGGCTTCATGACACTCCCCCCGTTTGGGAAAACGGACGCTTCCGGCTGTACCGTCGCGACCAGGTCACCAACCTGATCGCCTTCGGTGAAGGTTGGTATCCCCGCGAGCGTATGCCGAACTCGCCTCTTCCGTGGCAGCACGATTTCCGCTGGCTTCGCAAGCAGGCCGAACTGATGGTGCTTTTCGGCGATGGATCTCCGTTCCGGCTGCAGGGCTGGCTCGTGCCTAATCCCGCCATCGTAACGCCGACCCTGTTGCGATGGATTACCCCCACCCAAACTCACCCGCTATTTGAGGCTCCTCCGGGCGGTGCACTCGAGCGCAGCCCCGTCTTTCGTGCTCACGGCGCATTGACGACGCTCAAGCTCGAATCCGACTTCATGCCGCCTCCACCCGCCCGCGGCCTCGGCATCCTCCGCCGCTGGGTCCCCGTCGACGGCCGCCGCCTCACCGTCGCCTTTTCCCGGCCCTCCCTACTCGATGCCGCCAACCTGCAACCGGACCATCCCGTCACCCCGCCCCAGTCCTATCAGTTCCCGCTTCGCCTCGCGGCCGATCCAACCCTTCTCGCCGGCTTTTACTCCGACGGCTGGATCGGGCCCCGCGCCCGCGCCACCCTCACTGCGTGCGGAACGAACCCAATTTTCGAGCTCGACGGGCACCTTCGGGGCGATGCGAAATTCCCAATGCCCTTTCCCTGGACCGTTACCGTCAACGGCCAACCAATATCAGCTGACCTCCATCAACCGGGAGACTTCCACCTCACCGTGCCCGCTCCCTCCAAATCGGAACAGTGCGGACCTGTCATTGTTGAATTTCAAAGCGAAACCATTCGCAGCGCTCCCAAAGGCGCCAACGATCCCCGTCCGCTTGCCGTCCGTATTACCGCGATCAAGGTGAAACAGCCGACCGCCGATACCCCGGCTAACCGCCGGTGAACAACGACCGTAGCGCCAGTCCCGCCGTCCGCCGCACCGTGCGCAGCACGTTCATCTTGCTCGCGCCCCCCTTCAGGTCGTACCGCAAGATCATCGGTACTTCCCCAAACCGCAGCTTGAACGGCCTCAGCTTTACCAGAATCTCCGCCATGCAGTCGAACCCCGACGTCTCGACAAACCGGTCCCCGTACCGCGCGAAGGCATTCCTCAGCACGTTCACCCGGTAGGCCCGGTATCCGCACGTATAATCCCGTACGCCGCGGATCGGGCATGCGATCTTGAACATCGCCGCCGCCCCCAGGCTCAGCGCTGTCCGGTATGCCGAAAGCCCCAGCACCTTTGCGCCAGGCTGATACCGCGAGGCGCTCACCACGTCGTTCCCCGTCCGTAATTTCTCGAGCATCTTGGGGATCAGGTTGGGCGTGTGCGTCTGGTCGGCATCCATCGTCACAATCACCGCTCCGGCCCCCGCCCGCTCCGATGCTTCCCGCAACCCGTCTCGTATCGTAACCCCAAGCCCCTGATTCACTTGGTGTTGAACCAGCACCGCCGGTACCGACCCGCTCATCTCCCGCACGATCTCCGCCGTTCGGTCGCGGCTCCCGTCATCCACCACCAGAATGTGGTAACGATATGCCCCGGTCCCCAACTCCGCCCCGATCGAGGTCAACAGCCCTGGCAGATTGCTTTCTTCGTTATACGCCGGTAGTACCACCCAGATCTCATTGGTGATCGCATCTTGCGGGTTCTGTGTGCCTGCCGGTTCCGATGATTGAGACAACAACTGCCAGTATATGACTACTAGTGCCCCGCCGCGTGCCCCCGCGGGTTTACGTTTGTTCGTTTTTTGCTGCCGCCCCATAACCTTGCTGGGTACAATAGCGTCTGTTACGAAGAGGAGAACGGCGTAATCTCACCAGAGGTGTACGCCTACGCCGAGGGTCCGCCCTCGTCCGAGGACAACGAATGCAACTCCCAAAGCCGACACTGCCCGGTCCCGTTATCAGTCCGCCCGCTCCTGCCCCGCTTTCCACGAAAGCTCCCGTTCCGGTAGAGCCCAAACGGCGTGGATGGATTTATCTTCTCGGTCTTATACTTTTGGCCGCTGTCGGAGGGTATCTCTGGTACGGGCGGCAACAGTCGGAAGCCGCGCGGCAGGCAGCCCAAACGAGCATTCACACCTACGTCGTGCGCGGCGGTGTCCTTCTGCGCACAATGCGCTTGACCGGGTCCACTTCGGCCGCCAAAGCGGCCGCTTTGCTCACTCCGCAATTGCGTGGCAGCCGCAGTGGATACGGCCGCGACAGCCGCTCGTTTTCCACCTCCACGCGGGCGACGACTGGTGGCGGGTCCGCCGCTTCGTCCGGCGGTAGTAGTTCGTCCGGCGGCAGTACTGCAAGTTTGAGTTCCGGTTCCTCCTCGGGCGGCGCATCCAGTACCGGCGCCACCGGCGATTCCGCCGGCAGCGTCGCTAGTTCCGGCGGCAGCACGAACTCCGGTCTGAATGCTTCGCGTGGAGCGTCCGCGATGCGATCGGCCACCAGCCGCGTTTCCTCCTCCACCCGGTCGACGGCGAGCCGCGCCGGCGGCAACTCGGCTTCATCGGGCGCTTCGTCGTCCACCATGGGCTCCGACGGCCTCGGCTCGTCGGCATCGAGCCTCCCCGGCGGCGGTGGCGGCGGCGGTGGACGCGGCGGTGGCGGCGGCGAATTCATGCTGGTGTTGCAGGATGCCGCCAAGCCCGGGTCGCTGGTCCGCAAAGGCGATCCCGTAGCCGAGTTCGACCGCCAGTATATGGTCACCCGGCTCGACGACTATAAGGCCAGCCTGATCCAAACCGATGCCAATTTCAAGAAACTCGAAGCGGACCTGAACGTCACAAAGAAGGCGCACGAGCAAACCATCGCCTCCGCCAAAGCGGACCTCGACAAAGCCCTGCTCGACATGAAGACCTTGCCCGTCCTCTCTGCTATGGATGCCGAGCGGCGCCGCCTCGCGTTAGAGGAAGCCCAGGCCCGCTACAAACAGATTTTGCAGGAAGTGAAGTTCATGGATATCGGCCTCAAGGCCGATCGCCGTGTCGCCGAACTCGACGTCAAACAGTCCCAACTCGAACTCAAACGCGCCGAAGCCAACGTCAACCGCATGATTATGAAGGCGCCCATCGACGGACTCGTTGTCATGCAGACCCTTTTCCGCGGCGGTGAAAGCGATCAGATCAAAGTCGGCGACCAGTTGTGGCCCGGCATGATGTTCATGCAGATTGTCGATCCCAGTTCGATGATCATCAACGCGAGCGTCAACCAGGTAAACGTCGGTCAACTGCGGATCGGTCAAAAGGCGCGTGTCCGCTTCGACGCGTTCCCCGACCTGGAACTGCCTGCCCATGTCTATTCCATCGGTAGTGTTGCCAAATCCAGCCGCTTCCGCCCCGATTGGGTCAAAGAGTTGAGTGTTGGCCTCCGCCTCGACAAAATGGACCCCCGCGTCATTCCCGACCTGTCCGTCAGTTGCGACATCATCCTGGAAGAAACCCAGGCCGATGTCGTGGTTCCGCGGAGCGCCATCTTCCTCGAAGAGGACGGCAAGCCCACCAAGCCGTTCGTTTACGTGCAGACCGCAAACGGCTGGCAGAAGCGCGAAATCGAAATCGGCCGCCAGAACCACATCGATGCGCAGGTGACGAGCGGTCTCAAAGTCAACGAGGTGGTCGCCCTCGAGCCGCCGCATGCCGCCAAGCCGCCTGACCCGAAACAGGCCGCTTTCCTGCGCCGGCCATCCCGCCAAGATTCTTGTTGGAGAGTTAGTTAGATGGCGTCAAAGGATATTAAACCGAAGCAGCGTCTCGGCCATGCCGGCCAATCCAAAATCAAAAAAGCCATTATCATCGGCGTGCTGGTGGCGCTGGCCGGTGGTGGCGCGTATGCGGCCTATCGCTACACCACCAAGACCGTAGTAGAAATCCCGACCGCGCGCGTTCGCCGCGCCGAGTTCGTGATCAGCGTCAAGACCCGCGGCGAAATCCGCAGCACCAATTCCGTGATTCTGGCCGCCCCACAGGTGCCCGACCCCAAAATCACCAGGCTCTTTGAATCGGGCAAATCGGTCAACAAGGGAGAGGTCGTCGTAGAGTTCGACACCGCGCAGCAGGAGCAGTATTACCTCGACCGGTCCACCAGCGTCCGCACCGTCGATAGCGAAATCGTTCAGACCAAGGCCTCACACCGCATCGTCAACGAAATGGACGGCATGAACAAGATGACGTCCGAATACAACGTGGAACGCGCCAAGCTCGAGGCCAGCAAAGCGGAAGTCGTCTCCGAGATTGAAGGCGCCAAGAGCCGCATCGACGTCGGCGTCACCCAGGGTGAATTGAACCAGGTCAAAACGACCATCGATGCGCACCAGATCTCCCAGGAAGCCGATCTCACCCGCCTTGAACAAAAGAAGGACAAAACCGTCCGCGATCTCGAACGCGCCAAAAGCTATCTCTCCAAAATGGTGATCCGCGCGCCCATCAGTGGCATCGTCAACGTGCTGCCCAACTTCCGTGCCCAAGGTTCGTTTGGCTCCGCTCCCCCGCCTTTCAAAGAAGGCGACCGCGCCTGGACTGGCGCCGCCATCGCGGAGATTCCCGACCTCAGTTCCATGCGCATCGAATTGAAACTCGACGAAGTCGACCGCGGCCGGCTGCAACTCGGTCAGAAAGTCCGCATCCGCATCGACGCCCTGCCCGACAAGGAACTCGAAGCCACGCTCGATTGGATCAGCCCCATCGCTCAGCTTCAGTTCCGCGGGTTCGGTATGTCGGAAAAGAGTTTTCCGGCCCGCGCCACTCTGAAATTCGTCGATCCCCGCCTCCGTCCCGGCATGAGCGCCAGCGCCGAGGTGCTCATCGAAAGCCAGCCGAATGCGCTCATGATTCCGGCCCGTGCGAGCTTTGTCAACAAGGGCAAACCGAGCGTTTATGTGCAGCGCGGCGCCGGCTATCAGATCCGCCAGATCGAAGTGGGCCGGCGCAACGACACCGACATCGTCGTCACCAAAGGCTTGAACGAGGGCGAAACCGTCTACCTCGAAAATCCCATCGAGGCCGCCAAGCGCGCCAAAAAGTTGTAAGAGGCTCAGCGAACACGCAATGAAAAAGATTCTGTTTCGATTGGTGATTGTCGGTGTTCTCGCCGCCGCGGCCTATGGCGGCTACACCGCCTATAAGCAGATTCCGCAAAAGCAGCAGGCCCAGATACCCACCACCAAGGTGCGCCAGGGCGATGTGATCGTCAAAACTTTCGCTCGCGGTGAACTCCGCGCCGTCCGCTCCGCTACTCTTACCGCTCCAAACCTCTTTGGCACCGTTCAGGTCACCAAACTCGCCGCGCTTGGCGCCTTCGCGAAGGAAAAGGACCTCGTCGCCGAGTTCGACGATTCCGAACTGCTCTCGCGCCTCGAAGAAAAGGAACTCGAAATCGAACAGGTCGACGAGCAGATCAAAAAGTCCCAGGCCGACCTGAACATCCGCGATAACCAGGACCAGGTCGAACTGCTCCGCACCAGATACTCCGTTCGCCGCGCTGAACTCGAAGTGCAACGCAACGAATTGTTATCCGCCATCGACCGCAAGCGGAACGACCTGTCCCTCGAAGAGGCCAAGCGCCGCCTCAAACAGCTTGAAAGCGATATCAAAAGCCGCCGCGAACAGGCCCAGGCCGAACTCGCCGTCCTCCGCGAACGCAAGAACAAGGCGCTGCTTGAACTCAACCGCGAAAAAATGCGCCTCCAGCAGGTCAAACTGCTGTCGCCGATGAGCGGCCTGGTCGCCATCCGGCAAAACCGCGGCGGCGGATTCTTTAATTTCGGCCAGCAGATCCCCGACATCCGTGAAGGCGATCAGTTGCAACCTGGCATGCCTGTTGCCGACATCCTCGACCTCTCGGAACTCGAAGTTCTTGCCCGCGTCGGCGAACTCGACCGCGCCAACCTGCGCGAAGGCCAGGACGTCATCCTGCACCTCGATGCAATCGCCGATGAAGCTCTCCGCGGCAAGATTAAATCCATGAGCGGAACGGCCACCGCAAACGTCTTCTCTTCCGACCCGGCCAAAAAGTTCGACGTTCTTTTCTCTATCGACATGTCACAGTTGTTGAAGGCCCTCGGAGCCAACCAGGAAGAGATCAATCGCGTCCTCGCCACGGCCGAGGCCAACCGCAAGCGCGCCCCTCTGGCGCCTCCTCCCTCCATGTTCGCCATGGCTGGTCAAGGCATGCCCGGTGGACAGATGCCCGGTGGCGGCGGTCAAGGCGGCCAACAAGGCATGCCCGGTGGACAGATGCCCGGTGGCGGCGGCCAACAAGGCGGCCAAAGCATGAGCGGACCCGGCGGTATGCAAGCAGGTGGGCCTCCCCAAGCCATGTTTCGTCCCGGCGGCCAAGGCGGACCTGCCGCCGGTGGCGCTCGCGGCGGCGGCATGGAAGCTGCTCTCGCCAATCTCCCGGCCGACCAGCAAAAGAAAGCCCGCGAGATTTTCCGGAAAGCGTTCGGTGGCAAAAGCCCCGCCGAGATGACGCCCGAAGATCGCACCGCGGCTTTCACCAAGATGCGGGAAGAGATGCAAAAAGCCGGCATTAACATGCCGGGCCGGGGCGGCAACCGCCCAGGTGGCGGTGGCGCTGCTGCAGGTGCCGGTGCGGCCGGCGCGGCTGCTGAACAAGCCGGGGCCGGTGGTGGCCCGGGCGGCGGACGCCGTCGCGCGGGTGGTGGCGAAGGCGGAGGCATGATGTTCGGTATGGGCGGCGCCAGCCAGCAGTTCTCTCAAAAGGATCTCGACGCGGCCAAGCTTCCTCCCGCTCCCGAAGAATCCAGCCAGCTCGATGTCTTGCTTCGTCCCGGCTTGCTGGCCGACGTTGAAATCATCGTTGAAAAGATTCCAAACGCAATCCACATCCCGGTTCAGGCCATCTTCGAAAAGGAAGGCAAGAACCTCGTCTACGTCAAAGAGAAGGGTAAATTCGTTGCCCGCGTGATCAAGCCGCTAAAGCGTAGCGAATCCACCATGATCATTTCCGACGGTCTCAAAGCCGGCGAAGAAATCTCATTGCAGGATCCCGAAGCCAAACCGTCCGACCGCAAGAAGGGCGGTCAGAAGAGCGACGGCGGTGGCGGTGGCGGCGGCAGCATGCCGATGGGTATGGGAAGGAAGGGGTAGTAAACGATGGGTGGTATTTCCGGTATTCTGCCTGAAATTAAGATGGGGCTCACCAGCCTCTTCGTTCATAAGCTGCGTTCGCTGCTGACCATGCTCGGTATGATCTTCGGCGTCGGAGCCGTGGTCGCCATGCTGTCGATCACCGCCGGCGCGCAGAAAGACATCATCGCTTCCATCGACCTTCTTGGTGTCAACAACATTCTCATCGAAGCCAAAGAAGCCGCCGACCGTAACGAACTCCAATCCCGGCGCCAGATTTCGCCCGGCCTCACCTTCCGCGATTTCCGCGCCATCTCCGAGAACGTTCCCGGCCTCGCCGCCCTTACACCGCGCAAGCGCTTCAAGCCTCTGAAGGTCCTCCCCAAGACCGCGAATGAGCCGCCGGTCCTCATCGGCGTCGAACCCAGCTACCTCGAAATCCAGAGCCTCAAAGTCATCGAAGGCCGCTGGTTTACCGACCAGGAAAATCGCGACTCCGTTCCCGTCTGCGTCCTCGGCGAATCCGCCAAGGTGAATCTCTTGGGTTACGACCCTGCCGTCGGCAAGTTCGTGAAGATCAACGATACCTGGCTTCAGGTGGTCGGTGTCCTTGCCCCGCAGGCTTCAGCCGACACGGAAGTGGAAGGTCTCGAAGTCATCAACCGCAATAACCTCGTCATCTCGCCGCTCAACACCGTCATGCGCCGCTTCGAAGATAACAACAGCTACTTGAAAGACGAGATCGACGGCATCTATATTAAGGTGTCGAACGGCACGGATTCGGTCGAGACCGCCAGCGTCGTCAACGCCATCCTCACGGCCACCCATAAAGACGCCGGCGACTTCACCACCGTCGTCCCCGCCGGGTTGCTCGAACAAAAGCGCCGCACCTTGTCGATCTTCAATATCGTCATGATTTGTATCGCGGGCATCTCGCTGCTCGTCGGTGGTATCGGCATTATGAACATCATGCTCGCCACCGTGCTCGAGCGCACCCGCGAAATCGGTATTCGTCGCGCCATCGGCGCGCGTCAGGCTGACATCATCCGGCAGTTCCTTACGGAAGCGGTGCTCATCTCGATCCTTGGCGGCTCGATCGGCGTCGCGTTTGGTTTAATACTATCCTGGATTATTGCAACTGCGGCCGGCTGGTCGACGGTGGTAACCACCTCCTCCATTGCGGTCGCCTTTAGTGTTTCGGTCGGAATCGGGCTACTCTTCGGGATCTACCCGGCCATGCAAGCCGCCAGACTCGACCCGATCGAAGCGATTCGATACGAGTAATACTTACCAATGCGTTCTTTACGGATTGCACTCATTCTTTGTGTGTCCACCACCTTGTGGGCGCAGCAGTTGCTCGACACCCCGAAGTTCCCTCAAGGCGCCTATTTCCGCCAGTACTTCGGTAAGGAAGTGCCTCGTGTTGAGCTTCATCCCCCGGTCCGTCTCCAGGACTTTGTTGTCGGCGACCGGCTGGAACTCTCCCTTCGCTCCTACCTCGAACTGGTGCTCGCCAACAACACCGACATCCAGATTCAGCGCATGTCGATTGAAACCTTCCGCAACGCGATCACGCGGTCCTATGGCCGGTTTGATCCGTTCATGACGATGGGTTTTAACGCCACGCGTTCCAACAACCCCGCCACGAACGTATTGCAGGGGGCCACCACGGTCAGCCGGCTGGATCAGCCCTTCACTTCGCAGTACAACCAAACCTTCGAGAATGGCACTCAGCTCCGTGTCGGGTTCAATGCCAACAAGAGTTCAACCAACGACTCGTTCCAGACCTACAATCCTGCATTCTCCTCGGGTCTCATCGCCGGCTTCACCCAACCGCTGCTTCGCAACCGCGGAGCCTACGTCAATCGCCTGCCCATCATGGTAGCTCGCAGCCGCTACCGGCAGGCCGATTACTCGATCCAGGACCGTTTGATCGAAATCCTCCGTCAGGCCGAGTTCACTTACTGGGATGTCATCGGCGCCCGCGAATCGCTCAAAGTGCAGGAAGAGGCGCTCAACGTCTCTGCTCAACTGCTCAAGCGCAGCCAGCGTGAGCTGGAACTCGGCGCCATTTCCGAACTCGAAATCTACCAGCCGCAGCAGACCTACGCCTCGCAGGAAGTGCAAGTCACCCAGGCCCGCTACCGTCTCCAGCAGGTGGAAGACCAACTCCGCCGCCAGGTCGGCGCCGATCTCGATCCCGCGTTCCGTAACACCCCCATCGTGCTCACTGAATCCGTCCTGCCGCCCACCGATGACCGTCCGCTCGACAAAGAAGCCTACGTTGAATCCGCCTACCGCAAGCGGCCGGACCTGAAAGCCACGCTCCAGTCGCTCGACATCGACGACCTCAACTATAAGGTCGCCAAGAACGCCCTCTTGCCCGATGTCTCGCTCAACGGTAACTACACCTCCAATGGCCGCGGTGGCGTGTTTATCCCGCGCACAACGGGCTTGGGCGTCGTGGCCGGTGTTCCGGTCCCCGGCGGCATTTACGATGCCTTGAATCAGGTGTTTGCCTTCAACTACCCGACCTACGCCATGGGCATCTCCGTGCGCCTGCCGTTCCGTGACCGCGCCACCCAGGCCGACTTGGCCGATGCCGTTGTCAGCAAGCGCCTCGACACGCTCCGCGCCCGCCAGAACGAGCAGCAGATCCGCCTCGACGTTTTGAACGCCGTCACCCAGGTCGAAAACTCCCGTGCCAGCGTCAAGCTCGCTCAGGTCGTTCTCGACTTCTCCACCAAGCGCCTCGAAGCCGAACAGAAGCGCTATGACTTAGGCGTCACCACGATCTTCTTCGTGATCTCGGCGCAACAGGAACTCGTCCTTGCCCAGGCGAACGTTGTCACCCAGTCCATCAACTACCGCCGCGCGCTCATCACCTTGCTGCGCCAAACGGGCCAGCTTCTCGAAGAACGCGGCATCGTCTTCCAGTAAATAGACAGGTCTGAACCCGGCGGCTGTTAAACGTCTTACGGCGTAACTTCGATGTTTAGATACGGGTTGTATGTGTATTCGAGCGAAAAGGCGTCGCCCGACGGAAAAGTCAGGTTCCGCGATACGGAGTAGGCCGGGTCGAGTCCCCATTGTCCGGTGTTGAGTATCTTCTTCTTCAATGTCAGGCTGTCGAACCAGCCCCAGAACGGCTTCGCCTTATTGGCCGCCTCTTTTCTGCCATAGAATGTCCCGCCCATCCCCTTCCCAGCCCCGCTCGGACGGCCGCCGAACGCGGAGTAGACGTAGAACTCGTCAAACGTGCGGTCGCGCCAGGAATCGTTTGCCTTCTGCCACCAGTGATCGTAAATCGGCAGTAGTTCGTAACCCACCAGGCGGTCGTTCGCATGGCGCGGCCGCTCCGCGATTCCCTTATAGATAAAGGTGATGCCTGTGCCGTTGGTAAACTTATCGTCCCGCACGGAGTACTTCGCTGCACCCGCCGCCGACCCGTATATACCGTGCCCGCCGCTCTCGACGAATATGATCGGATGCGAATCCTGGTAGAACTCAATACGTCCTTCCACGTTGTGGACGCCGCCGCGGATTCGCGAGTCGTTTACATACGAGTAGACGTTATTATGCGCCAGCGTCTCCATTACTTCTAACTTCCCGAATTCCGACCCGTCCTTTCTCACCGTCAGGATCAAGCCTTCGTTGTCGTTCTCGTGACACGTGCCGGCGATGCACTTATCGGAGTAATCGCGCGGATGAAACACGTTGTAGATGAGAAACCAGTGAGTCAAAGTCTCGATCGCCGCGTAATGTACATAGGCCTGCGAAGATCCAATCTCCATGTCCTCCCAGTTGTTATCGCCCTGCCAGTCGCCGTCGAAGTCGAACCGGGCCGGGATGTCCGCTTTGGGCTGCCACCAGGTTTCCTGCGCCAGAAACGGCGCCCAGTGCTCAGCCAGCCGCCGGTAGGCATCGGGCTTCCGCGTCTCCGCCGGAAACGTGATCTTCTCTGCTTTCTTGCGCGCCTGTTCGGAGTCCGAAACTTCTACCGTCACTTTCGCCGTCTTGCCGTCGATTTCGGCTTCCACTTCGTACTTGCCGGGCTTGTCCGGCGCCGAGTAGAGAAACGCGTCCTGCAGCAGAAAGTCCTTCGACAGCGCGCCGAAAATCGTCGCGAACCGCGAACTCTGGTTCTGGTAGAACGGCTCGTCGTCTTTGCCCTGATACTTAAACGGCTTCGACAACCAGCCGCCGTTCAGCGTCACGACGCGTGCCTTCGCGCCGCCGCGTTGGACGCGGACCTTATCCGAGCCCCCATCGGCCTTCGCTACATTGCCGTAGGCGCGCACCTGAATCACCAGGGTCTCAAGCGGCCGTATCCGGGCCGGAGAAGGGTCGGTTGCGACCTTGATCTCCTGGATCGGGGCTTCCTGGGCGAACACGGAAAATGCCAGCAGCAGATAGGCGTACCGCATTGTACATAGAGTAACTGACTGCGGCGGCGAACGTGTATACCCATAACGCGTTCCGGTCGAACCGTGCAGGGTTACTGCGCGGCCAGGATGCCGGCCGCTTCTTCCAACCGCTGAATCGACTGCTGCTGCCCCAGCGCGTAGATCGACTCAAATAGCGGTGGGGTCACCTTCTGCCCGGTGATCGCGATCCGAATCACAATGAATACCGGACCGGTCGCCAATCCGAACTCTTCCGCCAGCTTTCGCAGTGCCGCCTCGGCCGATGCCGCATCGAAGCTCGGCAGTTCGGCGAACATCTCGGCCGCACGCTCGCAGATCCGCTTGGCCGTCGCGGCGTCCATGCCCTTCTTCAACATGGCCGGAATGTCGCGATCAATCTTGTCTTTAAACAGGAACGACACCAGCGGAATCGCATCGGGCAGCAGTTCCAACCGCGGCTGTATGTGCGGCGTAATGCGTTCGAGTTTCGTATCGTCCACGTCAAGTCCAGCGGCGGTGAGAAACGGCTTCAGTCGCGACTGCAGGTCCGCCGGCGCGAGGCTCCGGATGTACATCCCGTTCATCCACTTCAGCTTGTCGTACGAGAAGACGCCGCCCGCGTTGTTGACACGCTCCAGCGTGAACCGCTGCTTCAATTCATCGAGCGAGAAAATCTCGCGCTCTTCGCCTTCGCCGGGCGACCAGCCGATCAGCGCCATGAAGTTCACAATCGCTTCGGGCAGATAGCCGTCTTCGCGGAAGTTCCGTAAGAACGTTGCCCCATGGCGTTTAGAGAGCTTCTTGCCGTCCGTCCCCAACACGGGCGGCAGGTGCGCGAACACCGGCGCCTGCCAGCCTAAAGCCTCAAACAGCAGCAGGTGCAGCGGCGCGGTCGACAGCCACTCGTCGGCGCGCAGCACGTGTGTGATTCGCATGTCGTGATCGTCGGCCACTGTCGCCAGATGATACGTGGGGAACCCGTCCGTTTTGAGCAGCACCGGGTCGCGCAGAATGATCTGCTCCCAGCGCACTTCGCCCTTCACGGCATCCGCCAATACAATGCCCCGGTCCTCCGGAATGCGGAAGCGGACCACGTGTGGAACATCGGCCCCTACATCGCGGCTCCGGCAGTAGCCCGAGTAGCCCACCATTTCCTTGCGCGCGGTCTGTTCTTCGCGCTCCTTCGCCAGCCGTTCCGGGGTGCAGTCGCACCGGTAGGCGTGGCCGGTGCGGATCAGTTCCTCGGCGATCTCTTTATACCGTGCGGACCGCAGGCTCTGCACATACGGCGCGCAAGGTCCGCCGATCCCTAAACCGGTCGCGGAGGCATTGTCGGCTTTGGCGATCTCTTCCTCCGACGGGCCTTCGTCGAAGTGAATGCCCACCCACCGCAAATCGTCGATCAACCCCTGAATCGCGCCCGGCACAAGCCGTTCCCGGTCGGTATCGTCGATGCGGAGCAACGCCTGCCCGCCGTAATGATGGGCCATCAAAACCTCAAAAAGCGCCGTCCGAACCCCGCCGATATGAAGCCAACCCGTCGGGCTGGGCGCAAACCTGGTACGCACTGCTGTCATCTAAGTCCATTATCTCCACCGCGCTCGCCGACGAGGTCCGCCCGCCTCCCCCATCGCTTCCAACCGCCGCCGCCCCTCCCGAAACGGAGATGGGATGAGAGGGCCGGCCCCCAGCGGGACCCAACAGCCCCGCCAAACGCACTCAATGGTGCAATGAAGGAGACCGACTATGAAGAAACATACCA
>JADLDI010000072.1 GCA_020846745.1 Bryobacterales bacterium
CTATGGCGCAACCTCCAACGCCTGCGGCTTCCTACGGCCCACCGGCACAGCCGCAGCAACCCACAGCCGGATGGGCGGCCACGGTTCCGACGCAGTGCTTTAGCGGCGCGGCAGCGCCGCCGTTCGTCCCGCCAGGGCAACAACCGGCGGCACAACCCCCGACGCCGGCGGCTTCCTACGGCACACCGGCACAGCCGCAGCAACCCACAGCCGGATGGGCGGCCATGGTTCCGACGCAGTGCTTTAGTGGCGCGGCAGCGCCGCCGTTCGTCCCGCCAAGGCAACAACCGGCGGCGCAACCCCCGACGCCGGCGGCTTCCTACGGCACACCGGCGCAGCCGCAGCAACCCACAGCCGGATGGGCGGCCACGGTTCCGACGCAGTGCTTTAGCGGCGCGGCAGCGCCGCCGTTCGTTCCGCCAGGGCACCCATCTCAGCAACCGGTCCATACAATGCCGAGTCCGGGACCACAGACCCGACCGGCGCACCCTGGACCACAAACCCGGCCGGCAAACCCCGGCTCAGCGTAATGTTCTCCTGACGCTCGTGCGGCCCGGTGACCCTGTATCACCGGGCCGCATGGGTCCACACCGACCTGACGGAATAGTACGGAGACACAGGGATGGCACCTACAGAATCGCGGCCTTTCGTTCCGGCCTTCAGAAAAGCGTTCCGCGTGGAGCACGTTTCGGGCGCGGGAGCATACTTCTTCTCGGAGACTGGCCAAATCGCGTTACAGCCCGGCGCGGCGGAGAGCGTGGTCGGCCTGATCGACGGTGAACGCTCCGCCGACGACATTGCAGCGCTGCTGGCAAATCAACTGCGGCCCGAGGATGTTCACTATGCTCTCGCGCTCATGGAACAGAACCGCCTGATCTACGATGCCTCCGTCGATGGACGCCCGGAATTGCGGCTGTGGAACTGCCTGGGATTGGACCTGGTTCGTGTCGGGGAAAACCTGCAAGGTACTTCCGTGAGTGTTCAGGCCACCCCGGGCTTGGAAACACAGTCTCTGCTCGACGCTCTCGAACACCTATCGGTCAGGGTGACCGAGGACGGCGACTTCCGTGTAGTTCTGGCAAGCGATTACTTGCACCCCGAAATAGCCGCAATCAACCGCGGCGCAATGAAAAGCGGCACTCCGTGGATGTTGGTCAAGCCGGCGGGGTTCGCTTATTGGTTCGGGCCGATTTTCCGGCCGGGGCATACGGCCTGCTGGGAATGCCTTGCCCACCGCCTCCGCTCGGGACGGGCGCTGCAGAACTATTTTGATACAAGCGGCTCGAGCAAGCCGCTCGCCCGATCCGATTGGCCGTCTCAACTGGATCTCCCGCGTGCTGGACATCTTGCCGCCCTGCACATCGCCAAGTTTGTAGCCCTGGGCGAAAATCCTCAACTCGACGGAAAGATCGTGAGTCTGGATCCCTTTACGTTGGTAACCACGACTCATATCGTCACGAGGCGGCCTCAATGTGCCGAGTGTGGCGAACCGGCCACTCGCAAAGCCACACGCCCTCAATTGGTAAATCGCTCGTTCACGGCATCTGTGGACAATGGCCATCGCGCCAGTTCCGCCGCCGAGACGTTTGCGCGGCACCAGCATCACGTCAGCGCTATTTCCGGCATCGTAACGGAGCTTTCTCCCCTGCGGTCTACGAGCGACGGACTGATCAAGGTCTGGCTGGCCGGCCACAACTTCGCGCTTGACAAGAACTCACTAGGCCACATTCAGAGCAGCATGGAAAACAAGAGCTGTGGCAAGGGCGCCACCGACGAGCAGGCTCGAACCGGCGCTCTGCTCGAGACGCTCGAACGTTATTCAGGCATGTTTCAGGGAGACGAGTTGCGTATCCGGTCGAGCTTCCGGGCGTTGGGCAAGCGCGCAATTCACCCAAACTCATGCATGCTCTACAGCGATCGGCAATACGCACGCCGCGAGGAGTGGAACAAGTCCGGATCGAGCTTCTCCGTCGTCCCTCGTCCATTTGACGAGACAGCTTCGATCGACTGGAGTCCAGTCTGGTCGTTCGGCGAACGCGAGTTCCGCTACCTGCCGACTTCGTATCTCTATTACGGGTACCCGTCGAAAGTGGGAACCGCCGATTGTTGGGCGGACTCAAACGGGAACGCCGCCGGCAACACGCTCGAGGAGGCTATCCTGAACGGCTTCCTGGAAGTTGTCGAGCGCGATGCCGTAGGTATGTGGTGGTACAACCGCCTGAGCAGGCCCCAGGTCGACCTCGATTCCTTCGATGATTCCTACATCCGCCACTGCGTTAACTCTTACTCCGAAATCGGCAGGCAGCTATGGGTGCTTGACCTGACGAACGACTTCGGGATTCCCGTTTTCGTGGCAATCAGCCGGCGCGTAAGGGAAAAACCCGAGGAAATCACGATGGGTTTCGGCGCTCACCTCGATCGTGGCGTTGCGCTGGGTCGCGCAATAAGCGAAATGAACCAGTTCCTGCCCGCGGTTAGCGGCCCGCTGCGCCCCGACGGAACGCGGCACTACGCCTTTGCGGACCAGGCCGCCGTCTGGTGGTGGAAATCCGCAACCACAGCAAACCAGCCCTACTTGCTCCCGGATAGCGGCGTTCAACCACGCCGGGCACAGGAATACACGGCGTATGAAAGCTACGATCAACTGGTCGATGTCATGCATTGTGTCCTGGCGGCGCAACGCCTGGGAATGGACACGCTGGTTCTCGATCAGACGCGTCCCGACGTGGGCGTTCAAGTCGCGAAAGCAATCGTACCCGGCGCCCGTCACTTCTGGGCTCGGCTCGCGCCGGGCCGGCTTTACGATGTTCCGCTGCAAATGGGCCGGCTTCGACGCAAGCTGCGGGAAGAGGAGTTGAATCCCATACCGATGTTTCTCTAGAACTGCGAGGCACCGCGAAATGCACGATGGTGGGACACTCTCGGCTGAAAACCTCGGTTACCGGATTCCCGGCGATCATAAACTCCGGATCGCCGGGAAGATGGCATGCGTGTCGGGACCGAATGGCGAGGTGCGCGTTCCAATCTATTCCGGGCCGGCGGGGGCCGCCGCGGGCGCGCTAAGCACGCTACCTCCGGGGGAAGCGATCGCGGAGGCTGAACTTCTTGAAAGAGTAAGGGCGGCGGGAGGGGATCGAGGTGTTGAGCTGACGCAGTTCCTTCAATATCTGGCGAGGCTTGGCGCTCTGCAGAGGGTCTTGTCGAGCGACGCCGGCCCGCTGGCGATCGTCGAACCGATCAGTAGCTTGTATGAACTTAGAAACGCCGCGGAGCCTGCACAGGAGGCTCCGCTGCGCCTTTCGCGATTCAGCTACATTCGCGCGGACAGCGGCGCGGCCGTGCTGGAGTCGCCCTTGTGCCATGCGCGCGTGCGTCTGTTCGATGGCCGGCTGGCAGGCATGCTGGCCCGGCTCTCGCAGCCGCTGTCAATCAACGATCTGCGCAGAAGCGATCCGTGCATGTTGGATGGATTTCTGAAGCCGGCAACGGCGCTCTTGCTGGCCGAAGGCTTTATCGCCGCGGCAACCGCCACCGGTGAATCCGGAGTGGACGACTCGCGCGCGCTCGAGTCGTGGGAGTTCCACGATCTCTTGTTTCACACGCGAAGCCGGATCGGCCGTCACAACTCCCCTGTAGGCGGTACATTTCGATTTTCCGGCAAGGTAGACCCTCTTCCGGCGATTAAGCCACCCATGTCCGCTGTCAAGCTGCCGCTGCCACGCCCCAACCTGACATCCGCAGCGCTCGAAGACATGCCGCTCACCGCGGCTATCGAGCGTCGAAGATCGATCAGGTCCTACAGCCCGCTGCCTGTCACACTGGCTCAGTTCGGCGAGTTCTTGTATCGAGTCGCCAGGGTACGGCAGCGGATGCCGGCGGCGGGCCTGTATGAAGTAACGAGCAGGCCGTATCCGAATGGAGGCGCCAGTTACGAGCTGGAGATTTATCCGATTGTCGATCGGTGTCAAGGCCTGTTGCCGGGCGTTTATCACTACGATCCCCAGGAGCATGCGCTGGAGCCTCTCGCCGGGCCCAATACGCTGACGGAGCAGTTCCTTCAGGACACCCTGGTCTTCACCGGTCAAAGTGTCCGGCCCGAGATTCTCTTCATGATCGGGGCGCGCTTTGCCCGTGTTTCGTGGAAGTACGCGTCGATCGCGTACGCGACGATTTTGAAGAACGTCGGCGCTTTGTACCAAACCATGTATCTGGTTGCGACGGCGATGAGGCTGGCTCCCTGCGCACTGGGCGCCGGCAACTCCGACCGTTTCACTCAACTGCTCGGGGCGGATTACTACGAGGAGACGGCCGTCGGTGAGTTCATATTGGGAAGTCTTCCACCGATTTCGCCGACTGGATAAGCGATGAAACAGAGCACAAGGAGACGAAGAAACATGCCAGGCAAGTCTGTTGACCCCCAAGCCGCACAGGAGTTGAACCTGAACTCCGTGGTTCCGCTTCAGTACTTCCGGTCGGCAAATTCAGGGCTGACGCCGGCGGAAATGGAACTGGCGGTGAACCAGGCGATCGTGCTGATCGACGATCTGTACGCGCACCTGCTTCTCAAACAAGCGATGCACGCAATCGACCCGGTACAAGCCCTCAAACTTCTGCTGTTGCAGGTACGCCGCGGCCTGATCTCAGATGAGAAAACCTTTCACCAGCGTATGCTGGACATCTTCATCAGCCTTCGCGATCTGCATACAAACTACCTGCTTCCCGAGCCCTTCGCAGGGTCGGTGGCTTTTCTGCCGTTTATGGTGGATGAGTACTTCGACGAAGGCGGGTACCCGCATTATCCAGTAAGACGAATCATGTCTGCGGCTCTACAGCCGCCGTTCGTTGACGGGGTCGAGATCAGCCATTGGAACGGCATGCCGATGGAGGAGGCGATTACGCTGAATGCACGCGATCATGCCGGCAGCAACCCCGCCGCGCGCCACCTTCAAGGTTTGCTAACCATGACTTCGCGTCCCCTGGTCAGTTCTTTGCCTCCACGCGAGGATTGGGTGACACTGACTTACGTTCACGGCGGAGGCGTGAACGAGATCCGTTTCCCCTGGTGCGTCTTCCGTCCGCAAAGCGCCTCACTTGCCGTGCAGACGGACAACCCGAAGGACCCGGCGGCCACAGCCATGGGCATTGACTTCGGTCTTGCGGTCGCGCATCGTGCCCGCAAAATCCTGTTCAAGCCGGATGCGATGCAGCGCGAACTGGAGATGGCGCCGGGAACGGCTGCCGCGCAGGCACAAGCGTCGCAACCCGTGGGCGACAATCCATTGCATAACTACACCATATTCCCGAACGAGCTTGAATACGGAATCAGGAATACCCGTTCCGGGAAGTTCGGCCTTCTGCGCATACGTAGCTTCGATGTCTCCGACCACGTGGCGTTCGCCGGCGAGGTCGCTCGCATTTTGCAGTTGTTGCCCAAGGAAGGTTTGATATTGGATGTGCGGAGCAACCCGGGCGGCAATATCCTGAGCGGCGAACACCTGTTGCAGTTGTTCACCGACCGGGAAATCGAGCCCGCGCCGGTTTGCTTTAGAAACACCACCGGCACCCTCGCCTTTGCCAAGAATTCGACTCTCAGTCAATGGTTACCTTCCATCGACCTGGCCGCGGAGATCGGCGCTAATTACTCCCAATACTTCTCGTTATCGGATCGCGCCAGTGTCAACTCAATCGGCCGGCGCTACGCGGGCAAGGTGGTGTTGTTGACGGACGCATCCTGCTACAGCACGACGGATTTCTTTGCCGCCGGTTTTCAGGATCATGAGATTGGCCCCGTGATCGGATATGACCAGGCCACCGGCGCGGGAGGCGCCAACGTCTGGACTCACGACCTGCTGCGCAAGTTCCTGCCGCCAAAACAGGCGTCGTCCAACGGAAACGGAGGCCCGGGTCCGCTGGAACTGCTCCCGCGAGGAATGGCGATGCGCGTATCATTTCGCAGGTCCACTCGGGTTGGCGCCCGCGCCGGACTACCCTTGGAGGATCTCGGGGTCCAGTGCGATAAGCTCCACCGCAAAACCCGCCGTGATGTTTTTGAGGAAGGCGCCGATCTCTACGAAACCGCCGGCCAGACCTTACTGGAAATGATTCAGAAGGGATGAGGAGCCAATCATAACGGTGTGTAGCCGTAATCCGGTGCTTAAACACCACCCAATGTTGCCTGCTTCGACGCTTGCCGATACGGTTTCGTCCGAAACTCGCCAGTTTGCTTGTAACAAGCGACACGCGTGAGCGTCAACGTTGTACGTGAAAGGCGAGCCGAAACCGCCGACGATATCGGGAGCCTCGAGTAGCCCTGGTTCGTCGAAATGCCGAGCGTGACCTGGAGGTGTTGATCGTGAGTGAAATCGTGAAATCAAAGGCTCTACAGTCGATTACCGCGGGACTCGTCCTGCTTGTGCTGATGCCGGCC
>JADLDI010000073.1 GCA_020846745.1 Bryobacterales bacterium
ATGCGCGACGTGGCGCGCCACTTCTTCCCACCGGCATCCCGGCTCGCCGGAGACGGCCACAACTGCCATTGCTCAAATCATACCGCTCGCGCACCGACGGTATCCGTTGCCATGCAAAAACTACATTCACAGCAAGTCGAAATTTATATTTCGCCTGTTTTCAAAGGGATGGAAATTTGGTCAGAGAATTGCTAACTATCTCGGCGTGTATGCTAAAGCCGAGTCAGGGGAAATCCGGCCTACCTAACAAAGGGAAACCTTTTCAAGCTTAACCTCT
This sequence comes from Bryobacterales bacterium, assembly GCA_020846745.1. Taxonomy (GTDB): domain Bacteria; phylum Acidobacteriota; class Terriglobia; order Bryobacterales; family Bryobacteraceae; genus JADLDI01. The sequence goes on from JADLDI010000073.1 coordinate 278, forward strand.
TTTGCCTACCTTTACGCCCTGCCCGCTCAAATTTAGGAGCGAACCTTACCCAGAACCGGATTTCCCCTGTAAATTTTCACAACAATAGCCGCCAAGTCTTCAGATTCTAAGCCCATCTGCCGATAGAACTTTAGGTACAGCTATGGGCATTCCAAGATTCGAACGGCAGGAGGCGCTCCCCCCGTCCAATGGACGTACTCCTCAGCATCTGCTCGATCTTCATCAGGCATGGCTTAAGAAACTGCCGGGTGGTGTTCGCGCCGATCTGAGCAAATCGAGCCTAAGCGACCGTCAATGGCAGAACGTGTGCCTGCGGCAAGCGGTTCTCAACTCCACAACGTGGCTGGATGCGGATCTGTCGGATGCGGATTTGAGCGGAGTGGAAATGAGCGAAGCCGATTTCCGCGGCGCCACCCTCAATCGCATCGACTTCACCGCTGCTCAATCGGAGCGGGTGCGCTTCGATCAATGCTTCTTGATGGGCGCGAATATGGCTGAGATCAAGGCCCTTGAGACCATCTGGTCGAACTCGATCATGCCGGAGTCCCGCTGGTTGGAAGCGACCCTCCAGAGCTGTAAGCTGGATCAGTCTAAAATCGCCAAGTCATCCTGGAACCAGGCACGTCTGTTCGGATGCGACTTCAGCCATGCAAATCTCGAAAGTGCCGTGCTCTACCGCGTTCGGGCGCAATTGAGCAGGTTTTACGGAACGGCCCTTGTTCAGGCCAACTTTACCGGATCGTCAATCCAGGACTGCAACTTTGACCGGGCGGACCTTACTTCCGCGAAGTTACAGAACTGCGATGCGACCAGGAGTTCGTTTACCCGGACCAAGCTCGAATCCTGCGACTTTCGCGGCGCAAAACTCGGCGGTTGCGAATTCAGTGGCGCCTTTATGGTACACGCACGCTTCGATGGTGCGATGTTGCGGGGTACCGATCTCCGCGGGGCCAACATGAAGGGTGCGCGCGAGTTGACCTCCGAGCAGTTGTCGCAGGCACGAACGGATTCGACCACGGTTTTGCCGAATGGGTCCAACGGACCCTATATCAAGCGCTCCGGCGCCGAACGGCCGGCCCGATGAGTGCAAGTCACACCCTATTCAATCCGGTCCCCACCGGAGGCAGCGCTGACTTCTGCCTCCCATGTCCCGAAGGGACATCAACGGCGAAGCCCTTGCCCAGGTCAGTCTTCCTGCGGAGCGGGCGCCGGAAGTATGACTGTTGAGAACCACAGCCGGATTTCGCCCCAATTGGTCTGTAAAACGGACAATCCGAGCATGAGCACAATCGTCGTTGCCGCCGCGATCGCCGACTGAGCCACCGTCAGGTTTTCCTTCCAACTCCAGAACCAGCGGCCGTACACCAGTTCAATGTGTACCCAATAGACCAACAGCGAGGTCGTTCCCAACTGCCGCAGCCAGTTCCAGCGCTTCACAATCACGAAACGGTTCCATGCGAAGCTGAACGCCATGAGCGACAGAATCAGTCCGAGTTTGATAAAAACCAGCGCCGGGCTATCCAGCCAGAACTCACTTCTTGGATAGGGTGAATAGGGGAGATTTGAGGTGTACTGCCCCGCCAGAATGAAGCCGAACCCCGCGAGCGCCAGCCACTCCATCAGCCGCTCATGATGCTCGGTACGGGTGGCGCGCAACACGCTTCCGATGCTAAGGCCGAAACACAAGAACGATACCCACGGGAACAGACTGAAGAAGTTGTAGTCCGGGGCGAGGTACATCTTCAGCGGCGCCGGGATTCCAGTCCAGTCCATGGAAGATACAAGCGGCGATACGGCGGCAATGGCGACGCCCAGGAAAGCCGACAGGCGCGCCCGATCGACCGTGGAAAACACGGTCATCACGGAAACGATACCCAGGCCGACACCCATCGAGTTCAGAATGTCGACTTTAAGCAGGTCGGTCCAAGGGCTGGCTGGCTGTCCGAATAACCACAGTTGAAACCGGAACACGTAGGCAAGCACAAACAGATATGCCGCCCGGCGCAATGCCAATGTCCAGCGCTGGCGAAGGCCGAACCCCTTGCGTTCGGAGGAATCCATCAGGAACGCCATCGTTATTCCGGTAAGGAATAGGAAAATCGCCGGGGGTATGCCGCCGACGAACTGCGTGAGCTGAAAAATCGATCCGTCCCGCCACTCCTTCCCGGTGAAGGAATGGAACACATGGCCCTGCAGCATGACGACGGCAGCAAACCCACGCATCCAGTCAAGGTATCCAAGACGTGAACCTGATTTCATCGGTCGGTCAGAGATAGAAGTTTTGGTGACTTGAGAAATAACGTGCTCCGGCGGCAGACTAACCTAGCGCTGAGGGAACTCACGCTTGACGTTCTTTGGGAGCTTGAGAGCGAGTTCCTCTGATTTGATGCTCGGATTCAGCTTCACGTCGCTGTAGGTTATGTCTGTATAGTTGCCCGACGGTTCGTATAGCTTTTGTCGAACGGGGTGCCCTCCCGTGGAAGCAATACAGAGCTCGATTTTGTTAAAATGTTGCCGCACTTCGGCGGATTTGGGTGTGAGTTCGAGCCGGGAACATTTCTGTCCAGCGACATTGTCTTCGCCTAAATACTTGACCGCATAGTTCTTGCTCAGTTCTTTGCCGGTAACCCCAAAACCGAGCAGCAGGAACTGATCGACCAATCCCTTCTGCTTCCCAAGGTCGAACTCTTGTACGACGTTTGCGTTGGGATTGAAGATTTCGGCCTTGCGATCGGACAACGCCACCTGGCGAACATCGGGCTTTTTAATATCGATCAGCACCCGCAGTTCCCGCGCTTTTCCTTTGAGCAGCGAAAACGTACCCGTTTCCTCCGTGTCGTCGTTGATAACCGCCGTATGGACAACGCGTTTCAGGCTTGCGGCGGCGCCGCGGAACTGAGGACCGGCGCTATCCATCCGCTGCAATACGGCCTCTGCGCTTTGCGCGAAGCCGATTGTGGTTGACCCTAGGACCAAAAGACAGGGGAGGAGATATCTCATTCCGAACCTCACTTACAACGAGACGCGCGCGCTAACGGCTGGTGTACGCAATATAGCCGCGGATCTCCTTTTCCTCGTCGAAGATAGGCTCGACCTTGGTGATTTTGAGGTTCTTTCCACCCACCTGCGAATGAACCAGCCGCTCGACCGTCTGTTGACGCATCGCCGCATCGGTCCCTTCAACGGCTTCGGGTTCGATCCAATAGCTCGCGTGTGCGCCCTGGGTAGAGACCAGCATCACATTCTTGGGGCGGGGTTGATCGCGGAAAACGTCTCGTGGCGTCAGGAAAATAAACGCCAGGATAAGTCCCACCATGACGTCGTATTGCCACGAGGCCCGTGGATAATCCCACAAAACGAAGCGCTTGAGTGTTGAGCCGGGCCGCTCGGCCATAAGCTTCGATTTTACCATCCCCACCCATTCCGATCACTTCCGTGCACCTCGACACCGGTGGCCCGCTACAATTTGAGGGACATGACACCCAAATTGCGAATCGCTTCCATTACCGACGAGTTCACCCCCGATCTGGGACCTGCCCTGGACGCCATGGCCGGCATCGGGATGACGGGCGCCGAATTGCGGGTGCTATGGGGTAAGAACATCATGGACCTCACCCGGGAGGAACTTCGGACCGCCAAGCAACTGGTGACAGACCATGGAATGGAAGTGATTTCGATCGCCTCTCCGATCTTGAAATGTGTTCTGCCTGGTGCGCCGGACATCGATTCGCGGTTTCAACACGACATCTTTGCCTCAAAACACACCTTCGACGACCAGCCGCGCTTGGCGGATCACGCCTTCGGGATCGCCGAGCAAATGGGCTGCCGCATCATTCGTGTGTTCTCCTATTGGAGGACGATAGAACCCAAAAAGACCTATCCGGCAGTAGTGGAAGCCTTGACCTGGCTTTCGGAGAAGGCGGCTAAGCACAATCTCATCATCGGGTTAGAGAATGAGCACGCTTGCAACGTGGCGACCGCCACAGAGTCCGCTGAGGTGCTGGCGCAAGTGCCGAATAAGAATCTGATGCTCGTTTGGGACCCCGCGAACTGCCTCGTATCAGGCGAAAGTCCGTTTCCCGAAGGGTATTCCAAGCTGCCGAAAAACCGCATCGTTCACGTCCACACGAAGGACTGCCATTTGGAAGGGCATAAGCCGATCTGGGGTCCCCTCGGAACGCGCGCCATCGACTGGAAAGGACAAATCGCGGCGCTCCGCGCGGACGGTTACACGGGCTGGCTGAGTCTCGAAACACACTGGCCGGGGCCGGACAGCAACAAGTTTCTCGGCTCCACTATCTGTGCATGGAACCTGCGGGGGCTCGCGTCGGCGTAGGCCTGGCTTCGGCCTAGCTTTCGCTTCGCCGGTGTTCGGGCGTGGGTGGCACGCGATTGATCAGTTCGTTGCCGCGGCCACGCCTCTTACGTAATTCGAAGCTGTCATATAGGAGTCCCCTGGCGGTTCTAGACTCATACACCAGCCGGTCTTTGTCGATTCGAATGATTTGAAACAGTTGCAGTTGCTCACCCGCCCGCTGCATCCGCTCGTCGCGGTTGAGTTCGTACATCTTCGGACCCGACACTGACACAACGTAGACAGTGCCGGCCTGGTCGCGTCGGACGTTCGTCCCCGTCACGAGATTGGTGCGCGCGTAGGTGTGATCGTGCCCGGTCATCACCAAGTCCACTTTGTGTTTGTCCAGAATTGGCTGCCAGAGTTCGCGCAACTCACTGTTGTCGCGAGACTTCTTCGTGGAATAGACCGGATGATGGAAGGTGAGGACCGTCCACTGGTTCGGGTTTTTGTCGAGTAGCTTGTCGAGCCAAAGGGCCTGCTTTTCCAACTCGCGATTGGAATCGAGCGCGATCATTCGTACGCCCTGGATGTCCATGTAGTAATTGGTTTCCACGAGTTCGGGAACGCCGTTCTCAGGCAGGGTGAACTGAGGCGCCCAATGTGAACTCACCAGCCGGACCCCGTTCTCCTGACGGCTGGCGTACTCATGGTTGCCGGGCGTAGGGAACGACGGAATCGATCTGTTGATCCAGCCGGCGGCGCGGTGCCATTCCCCCCATTCCGCATCGCGATTCCCGCGGTTCACCAAGTCGCCCGCATGCACGATGAAGCGCATTCGCGGGGCGCTTGAAAACCCTTCCCGTATCACCCGGGACCACATCTGCCAGACCTCCGTCTGTGCGTCGCCAACGTAGATGAATTCGAGCGGTGCGGCCTTGGCGCTGGCTGTTCGGAACTGATTCCATTCGCTCCAGTTATCGCCGTCCCCCACGCGGTAGACGTACTGTGTGTCGGCTTGCAGGCCGGTAAACGAAACAGAGTGGTAAAGTGCCTTGCTGAGGTCGCTTTGGAGCGGCTGGGTGGATGCGTAGATGCGCTTGGATCGTTTTCGGAATTCCGGACCGTCTTCGGCGACGGCGATCTCCGCCATCGGGGAGGTCACCTCCGTACTGGTGCGCCACGTGACGGCTTGGGTCTGCGATGGCTCGCCATTCCAGGTGAGAATAATCCGGTCCGGAATGCGGCTGGGCTGATGTTCGATGCTCTCCGGGAGCTTCGTACCCTTTTCTCTCGATACCAGGTAGCCTCCGCCCACCAGCAATGAGAAGCTACAGAGTGCCAACACACGGAGGTGCATACGATTTATTATCGGGTGTTGAAAGTCACAGCCGTTAGCTTTCTCACGACAATTCTCCTGACCACCTCAGCTTGCAACCGCGATCCGTTGGCCCGGGCCCCCCGGTTCATACTGGTTGTACCGGACCGGGCGGAAGACTTGCGCTTCCTAAACCCAGCCGATGCCGGTGTTGCTCTTCTATCGGGCAAAATTGTGTTTAGCGATAGGGGCGCTGATCTGCAAACGCGCCGGTCGGCCTTCTATTTGCCTCAAGGGAAGCCTTTTCTGATTGCCGCCTTCGATATCGAAGCGCCGGCCGGTAACCCGGCCCCTCGGCAGATTGACGAGGCCGCGCGCCTCATTGCGCACCACACGGCCGAGCATTTTGTCGCAGCCGTCCAATTGAATGCCCACTTGTCGCCTAACGCGCGGGGCTGGTTTCGTGACTTGACCTCGCGCTTGCGGCCCCTGCTGCGTAACCATCAGTTGCTCGTCACCGCCGTCGACACCGCGGCCTGTTCCGACGGTGCGTGGGCTCAATCACTTGCGGCAGACGCGATCGTACCCCTGGCCGGAGTCTGCGGAACCACTTCTCGCCTCAAGATCTCTCCCGGTCTCGATCCGGCTATACACTCCCGCACGACGCGGATCTATTTGGAATCGGCGACGCCATGGACCCAAGCCTCGCTCGCGCATATTACCGCCCTGATTGACCACCGCTGATCTACTGCCGGGTCGCTGAACTGCCGATAGTAGTTCGGGATGAGGCCACTAGCGCTGATCGGTTGTTTGCTTGCGGCCGGCGGTTTGCTCTCGGGCGCCCCCCCAGGGCGACCTCGAAGTTTGGATTTGTCCTTGTATCAGTGGCACTCTTGGGGCCCGCGCGAAGGTCTGCCCGAAGAGATGATTTCCCGTATCAACCAAACCAGCGACGGCTATCTGTGGCTGGCGACTGCGGACGGCATGATTCGCTTCGACGGGCAGGACTTTACTATTGTTCGCCCCCAGAGAGACAATCCGGGTTCGTCCACGCGGATCGAAGGAGTAGCCCTCGACTCCGATCAAAGCCTCGTGCTGGCCGTTGTCAATCGGGGACTCTACCGCTTGCAGGGTGGCCGCATTGTTCCGATCGACAAAAAAGTTAGTGCGCTGGCGCCGGTCCTGCTCGAAAGCGATCCTAACGGCGGCGCGCCGGTGTACCTTGCCAAGGAGAACATGTACCGGGTTCGGAAGAACGGGTTGGAATTGTGGCGCAAGCTTCGTACCGATCAGGCGCCGTTCTGCCTGGCGGCATTTCACGATACGTGGCTCGTAGGATATCCGGACGGCAAAATCCTTATTCTTGAGAATGAAACCCAATCGCCCCATACAATCGAAGTTCCTGGTGTGCCCAGATCGCTGTTGCCCGCCCCGGACGGTACGATCTGGGTTGGAACCGAGAACGGTTTGTACCGGTTTCAGCGATCGCCAGAAGGTTATGTCCTTGTCCGCCATTTCGGAGCCGGCCGGTTCATCGCGGGTTTCTTGCGCGATCGCCAGGGAAGAATCTGGGTAGGAACCAACGATGGGTTGGCTTATATCGAAGATGATCGGCTGGCCGACTTCGCCAGAATGCCGAAAGAGTCGGTCGGTGCGCTGTTTGAAGATCGTGAAGCCGGCATTTGGGTCAGCTACGCGAATGGACGGCTGTTCCGGCTGAATCAACCGCGGTTCCCGTCGTGGGGAGATGCGGAGGGAATGCCGGGCAGGCTCCTTTCGCTCGATGAAACGGATGCCGCAAACGTTTGGATGGCTGCTGAGCGCAGTCTGGTGCGCTGGCGAAATGGCTCCCTGGAATCCATACCCGGCCCCTGGACCTCTATCCCGCCCAAGCTGGTTGTCCGCGACCAGAAGGGTGGAGTGCTTGTGCTTGGGCTGAAACGGCTGGTGCGTGTGGATGAACAGACGCTACGGTCAAGTGAGATCAAGCTTCCGTCCAGTTTGGGGGTCTGGCGAGTTCTTCATCGGCGGCGCTCGGGTGAGATTCTGCTCGGGAACACTCTCGATGGCTTGTTTCGGTTACAAGGAAATCAAGTCGTCCGTCTCAATACCCCGGACACACCTGTTTTGAATGCCCGGACTACCCTGGCCGAAACCCAGGACGGCAAACTTTGGCTGAGTGTCCGGAATCGCGGTCTGTTCCAACTGACAGAGCAGGGTTGGGTGGAGGTGAGCAAGAACCAGCCGGCGCTCCAATGGATTCACGCCATGAGGCCTGACCCGGAAAACTACCTTTGGCTCGCATTGGATGGCGGCGGAATTGGCCGGTGGATTCCATCGCGCACCGTGGGCGGTTCGTTGCAGCGGTTCGCACGTGCGGGCGATGCGAGAGAGAATTACGTTTTCCAGATTGTTGAAGATTCGCGGCAGGACCTTTGGTTCGGACTCCGGGCTGGATTGATGCGAGTTGCCAAACGCGACCTCATCAAACGCCTGCAAGGTTCGACGACTCAGCTTCCCTACACCGTCTACGACGTCAGCCGCGGCATGCGGAGCGCCAATTTCGGTTTGGCTTATCAAATGGTGCGAGGCGAAAAGGACCGTCCCTTTTGGCTCGCCCACTTGCAGGGAGCTATGCGGATTGATCCCTTCGACGTCCGGCATGATCTGCCGCCGACACCTGTGAATATCCGCGCCGTAGTCGCCGACAGGAAGCGCCTGGATATCAACGCTGGCGTGGTGGAGATACCAGCGCGGTCGGGCCAAATTCAAATCTCCTTTGATGCTCCCTCGCTCGCGCAGCCCCTCGCCGTACGGTATAGATTCCAGCTCGAAGGCTATCAGGATCGAGCAGTCGAACCGGTGTCGGACCGGACGGCAACCTTCCTCAAGGTGCCGCCCGGGGACTACATTTTCCGAGTGTGGGCCCGCAACGCGGACGGGATTTGGAACGAACCCGGTGCATCGATCAATGTAAGAGTGTTGCCGGCGTTCACGGAGACACTCTTCTTTCGTTTGTGGATGGCCGCGTTGGCAATGGGTGTGCTTGTCGTCGTCTACGCGGGGCGAACACGATGGTTGCGGCATGAGAAGCGCAAGCTTGAGTTGAACGTTCGCTTGCGCACCGCGGAGCTTGAGCAAGCCCGGGAAGCGGCAGAGTCCGCTGCGCGCAGCAAGTCGGAGTTTCTCGCCATGATGAGCCATGAAATCCGCACACCATTGCACGGTGTTTTAGGGACCCTGGAATTACTGTCGGCCAGCGCATTGAAGCCCTCCGAACGGGAGTACGTCGAGACGGCGCGACGCTCGGGCGAGGTGTTGCTGACGTTGCTGAACGACGTGCTCGACTTGTCGAAGCTCGAGGCGAACAGGATGCAACTGGAACTGTCGCCGGTCAAAATTAGAGCCGTGCTGGCCGGGGTGGCTGAGGCGTTCCTCCATCGCGCGCAGTTGAAGGGGCTGACGCTAACCACAAGTTGCGCGTCCAACATCCCTGAATGGTTTCGTGGTGACGAGGCCCGGTTGCGTCAGGTTCTTTATAATCTGGTCGGCAATGCGGTAAAGTTCACGGATGCAGGGGCCGTCGAGGTGAGCCTGACCGGATCTTGCACCGACAGCCGGTACTGGACACTGGTTTGGTCGGTGAGCGATACCGGAATTGGTATTGCCGGCGATGCGCTTACCCGGCTCTTTCAGCCCTTTACCCAGGTGGATGGTTCGGCGACACGGCGATTCAGCGGGTCGGGGTTAGGGCTGGTTATCTGTGACCGCCTGGCGCGTCTGATGGGCGGTTCGCTTAACGTGAAAAGCACCCTGGGTATCGGGTCTTTGTTTGAACTACGCATCAGCCTCGAACAGTGTCCCGCTCCCTTCGCCGAACCGCACACAGAGCAACCGGAACAGATTCGGGCCGGCTTCAATGGACGAGTGCTGCTTGCCGAGGACAATCGCGTAAACCAGTTGGTCGCGCGGCGCATGCTCGAGAAACTGGGCTGTCAAGTGGACGTGGCTAACGACGGCGCGGAAGCTCTCGCCCGGGCACTGAGCGATACCTACGACCTTATCCTGATGGATTGCCATATGCCGCGCATGAGCGGCATTGAGGCAACCGAAAAAATCCGGGCACAGCAGGGGGTGAATCAGGCGACCCCGATCGTTGCGCTAACAGCCAGTGCGGCGGCGCAAGACCGTGCCTTGTGTTTACGCGCCGGAATGCAAGCGGTTGTCGGTAAACCCTATGGCGTCGATGAACTGTCGGGAGTCATTCGCCGCTTTTTGACCGATGAGTCTTGAAATTGTTCAGATGTCTGAAAACATCCATCCCGGCCGATCTCCATCCTGCTTTCAATAGTTTGCGAAACGAACTCCGCTACCCAAAAAGAAGCCGAACCCATCCCCTCGCCAACACCCTTAAAATTCAATGCTTTGCGAAACGAACTATCCGTAACAGAGAGCTACCCTTAAGTACGCGACCCCTGGAAGCCTTCGTCGCCAAAATCGGCTACCAGACCGCCCTGCAAGAATCCGTGCGGAACGAACCCAATTCCGACGCTAGCATGATTAAACGTTAACCCGCTGCACCTTCACCTCCACCCGCCACGGCGAACCGTTGGGTGACCGTCGCTACAATAGATGACGTTCCGACATGCGCCGCCTCATCGTTATCCTCGTGGTGCTCGGAGTGGTGGCCGCGGCCGTCTACTCCTACGAGCCAGCCCGCATCACTGCCTTCGTCCTGTTGGGCAGAAGTGACGCCTGCTCGTTGTCTGATGCCTTGAAAGCACCCGAACATCTCAAGCGCCAGATTTCCGAGAAAGACAGGATTCTCGCCGCCAGCAAGAAACTGGAAACGGACCCAACGGGGTACGAGCGCTGGGCCACTCCGGATGGGGAGTACTGGATTCCGAAAGGAAGCCATTTTGTGCTGCCTTTCAATCTCGCCGAGCAGTCTCGTGACATCTACAGTGCTCCTGCCGTTCACCTCCAGTCAGGTGACGTAGTCTTGGATTGCGGTGCGAACATCGGAGTTTTTACGCGCAAAGCGATCAAGGCGGGTGCTCGCAAGGTGATCGCGATTGAACCGGCGCCAGAAAACATCGAGTGCCTCCGCCGTAACTTCAAGAACGAAATCGAATCCGGCCAGGTTGTCGTGTATCCCAAAGGCGTGTGGGACAAAGATGAGATGTTGACGTTCCATGTCGACCCCCACAACTCAGCCGCCGATTCGTTCCTGATCAAGCGCGAAGGCGGTCAGGATGTGGTGAAACTTCCGCTGACAACCATCGACAAACTCACCTCTGAGCTGCAATTGGATACCGTGAGCTTTATCAAGATGGACATAGAGGGTGCGGAGGTGCGTGCGCTGAATGGTGGACGTCAAACAATCGCCCGATTTCATCCGCGGATGGCTTTGTCGGCGTACCATACACCAACAGATGCGGTTGAGGTGCCGAAGGCTGTGCAAAGTGCGTGGAATGGGTATCGGATGATATGTGGACCCTGTGCTGTAGAACCGCGCCGTGTGCGGCCCGACGTTCTTTTCTTCTACTGATCCTCTTGACTGTGCTAACGGTGGCATGCGCCCGCCGGTACAGGATGGATGGCTTGGTATTGCGCGTGGACTTAGCGCGCAACCGAGCGCTGATTTCGCACCAGGCGGTACCCGGTTACATGCCGGCCATGGCAATGCCATTCCGCGTTCAGAATCCTCGTGAATTGCAGGGTGTTGCGCCCGGCGCGCGCGTCACATTCGACCTGTACGTCGGCAAGTCCGAATCGTACATAAAGCACATCCGAATTCGCGATGCCCGGCGAGACGGCGCCACCGATTTCCAGTTTCCCACCGCGCCGGAGCAGTTGAGCGTTGGGCAGGCGGTACCTGACTTCGCGCTGACGGATCAGACCGGCAAGCCTGTGCGGCTCGGTGACTTTCGCGGCCGCGTGGTGGCGCTGAATTTTCTTTACACGCGCTGCCCGCTGCCCGAGGTGTGTCCTCGATTGGCGGCGGCGTTCCTTTCGCTTCAACGGCGGTTTCGTGACCGCATTCCCCGTGACCTCGTGCTCTTGTCCGTCACACTGGATCCGCAGTATGACACACCGCCCGTGCTGTCCGCTTATGCAAGTTCGATCGGCGCCCGCTGGCCGTTTCTCACCGGTTCGCCGGACCGCATTCGGGAAACCGCCCGCCAGTTCGGCCTGATACACTGGGCCGAAGAAGGCGTAATCGTCCACACTTCAGCCACCGCGGTGATCGACAGACTGGGCAACCTGGCCGCGCTGGTAGAGGGTTCTTCGTTTCGCCTGGAACAGTTGCTGGACCTGATCGGAGAATCGCTGGGGCAATGATGACACGCAATTTTGTGACATTTCTCCTGGCCGCAACGGCCGTGTTTTCGCAGCAGCAGGCCGCGCTGAAAGCGGACGCCTGCGCGCCACCTCCCGGCGCCGTGCCGCCCATGTTACCGGCGAAACTGCTGCCGGGAATGGGGATGGTGAATTTCCCCATTACGACCGCGAGCGCCGAGGCGCAAGCCTTTTTCAACCAGGGCGTAGCACAGATGCATTCGTTCTGGGCGCGCGAGGCGGAACGCTCATTTTTGCAGGCGGCGAAACTCGATCCGGAAGCGCCGATGCCCCAATGGGGCATCGCTATGGTCGCGTCCGGCGATTACCGGCCCGGCTTCCAATTGGATTTGGTGAACGGCCTTAACCCGAACGCGAAGAGACGGACGTCGAAGCCGCAGGGCGGGGAAGCGCGCGCTATTGCCGCTGCGCAAAAGGCGCACGAGCTTGCGGCGGTACCCGGCAAAGCGACTGAGCTGGAGAAGTTGTACATCGGAACGGTCATAGCGAGGCGCGATGTTTCGCAACGCGACCCCAACGCGGGCTACGTTCAGGGGTGGCGCACGCTGCTGAGTAAATTTCCAAGAGAAGTAGAAGCACGGTCATACCTGGCGCTCCACCTCATGAGCGGATTCGAGCTGCCGGCGAAAACTCCGCGTGCCGGGAGCATGGAAGCGGTAACGATTTTGCGCGAACTATTACATGAAGCGCCAGAACACCCGGGCGTGCATCATTACGTAATCCATGGATGGGAAGGATCGACGTTCGCAAAAGAGGCTTGGCCCTCGTGTGAACGCTATGGCGCAATCGCCAGGAACATTCCGCACGGTCTGCATATGCCGGGGCATATCTATGCGCAAACCGGTAAGTGGCAGGAAGCGATTCGAGCATTTGCGTCGGCCGCCGAAAACGAAGTGTATTGGATGAAGCAGGACTCGCTCGCCGGGAATGGTCATCACGGGCATAACGTGCATTTCCTGGCGGCCTCCTACTCGTTTTCAGGCGATTACGAAAAGGCGATGGCGGCAGCCCGGAGTTTGCTCGACTACACGGAAAATCCCCGCGAGGCGGCGCAGCTCGATAATTTCCGGACGGCTTGGCGGCAGGGTTGGTTTTCCGTGCTGCGGACGTTAGTGCAACACGAAAAATGGGCAGAAATTCTCGATGACAAAACGCTCCCGATTTACGACAAACCTCGAGAGAGCGCGTGGCGGCACTGGGCGGTAGGTTTGGCGTTCCTAAACACGGGAAAGGTAGAGGACGCGAGGCGCGAACTGGCGGCGATGGACAAATCGCTCGCGCTGTACAAAAGCAAAGTAAAGCAGGCGGTGCCGGCGCCTCTGAGCGTTGCGCGAGAGGAATTAAAGGCTCACTTGACAAAAAACGTGGATACGCGCCTGGCTCGGCTTGATCGGGCCGCGCGGCGGGAACGGGCATTACGATACAACGAGCCGCCACAGTACCCACGGCCGGTCTTTGAAGCGATGGGGCAGTTGGCTCTGCGCAATGGGAAGGCGCAGATCGCCGAAAAGGCATTTCGTCAGGCTCTCGATCAGTACCCGGAAAGCGCACGTGCGAAGACAGGGCTCAGGGCGTCGATTGAACGGCAAAACCGTCCGGTCGAAGCGGGATTCTAACGATAGCACCGCCGTATTCTGGCGAATTGAATAGAAGGGGACAAAAAAACCGGTGGGCACTCGGAGGAAGATGCCCACCGGTCCGCGGTTCTCAAGACTTCGGGAGAGCCTGGGAACCGGAGCGGGCGACTCGGAGGCATCGCCCACTCACCAGTACGTCTAAAAAGACGTGCGGCATTAAAAACGGGTTACGAAGCCGAAACTGGCCGCTGAGCCAGACGACAAACAGTGTAAGAAATGATTTATTTCTGGGTGACAAGCAAAACCGCGTAATAGCCCATCAAAGCGATGGTGGTGAGCGAAGCGATCCATAACCCTACAGTAATCCATGGTTTTGGCCGAACCTCCTTCGGTAATTGCCTATACCTCAAATACAACGCCGCAATCGCGATGGGCGGCAGCATCGCCGCCTGCGCTACGCCGCCTGCTTTCACCATTGAAACCGGCGACTGTACCATCAAATATAAACCCGCTGAAATGCAAGTTAATATCCAGACAAATATCTTTCGATATCTAATTCGGGTAGTGTAATCCCCAGGGTCGAAGCGGCCGAGCAGACGGCAGAGATCGGCGGCGACGCGGGACTCGGCGGCGGTAGCCGCGAAGATCGTTCCGTACAGGGTCGCTATGGCGCCCAAATAAAACAACGGCAGCGCCCAGGAACCGAGCGTCTGGGTATACATGTTAGAGAGCACCGGGATCATGTTGCCTTTGTCACCGGGGTTGAGACCGCGCGTGTGCAGAATACCGGCGCCGAGCAGGTAAAAGGCGATGGTCGCGATGGTATAAATCACCATTGAGGCCAGAATGTCCACATGCATCACTTGGATCCAGCCGAGAGCGCGGTTGCGCCAACTGGAGGTGCCATCCCGCTTCCCGGCAAAGCGCGCGTAGCCCTTTTCGACGCACCAATAGGGATACATGAAAAGTTCGGAAGCGCCTACTCCGGTAATGCCGAACACCGCAACCGCCGTCGTGAAGCCACCGGGCGGGAGTTTGAATGCAAGTCCTTCTTCAAGAGCCTTCCAGGAGAAATCTTCGGGGTGGCGCATTAGCAGCAGAGCGGCTAGAAAGGTCAGCATGGTGAACAAAGCCACTTTGATCGTGGCCAGGCCCTCGATGCGCTCATAGCCGCCACCGAGCAGCAGCAAAAGTGTAACTCCGAGCAGGAGAATGACAAACACGTTGACGGGGATAATGGGGACCAGCTGATTCAACACCTGCGCGACGCCCCCGAACATCGCACCGATCTGGAAACGGGTCATACAGATCATCGCTACCCAACCCCAGACCACCCAGTTGACGCCTGCCCGGGGTCCGGGAACCTTATTAAATCCCGCCAGGCCCGTTTCGCCTGTCGACACACTGAAGCGGCCGATTTCGGCCTGGATGGCCGGCTTAATGAAGCAACTCAGGAGAATAACCCAAAGGCACACGTAGCCAACTTCGGCGCCGAGCGTCGTGGTGGCGATCAATTCGCCTGACCCGACGATGGAAGCCGACAGGATGAGTCCCGGGCCGATGCGCCGCAGCGTCGGCGCCAGCCCACGCGGTGGCTCAGTTACTTCTGCTGGATCAAACGAATACAGATCCTTGACCTTGGACACTCGTGATACTCTACCACGGCGTCTACAACTTGTATGCTTCTGTAGCGGATCCTGACCAGATGCGCTCCTGCTCCGCTTCAGTCAGAGAGGCGATGGACTCGGCTACGACATCGTGCCAGCGCTTATAGGAACTGGCCACCAGCATCACCGGCCAATCGGACCCGAACATCAGGCGGCGGGGCCGAAATGCCTCAAGCACCACGTCTATGTAGGGCTTGAGGTCAGCCGGATTCCAGTTGCGCCAATCGGCCTCCGTCACCATCCCGGAGAGCTTGCAGTACACGTTGGGGCGCCTGGCAAGGTCGCGGATCAGAGTACGCCAAGGCTCCATCACGTGGTCTTTGATGAGCGGCTTGGCGATGTGGTCCAGAACGAACACCTGGTTGGGGTGGCGATCCACGAACGGAATCGCCATCTTGAGATGGCGCTCGTAAATCAGGATGTCATAAACCAGCTTGTGGCGGGGCAGCAAGCCGACTCCGGCATTAAACCGGTTGTCTTCCATCAGGACGCTTGCTTTGTCATCTTGCAGAACGTGGCGGACGCCTTTCATCTTTGGGTCGGCGGCGAGCTTCTCGAGCAGGTCGCCGACACGCGGCTCCACCAGCGGCACCCATCCGACAACGCCTTGCATCTTCGATTCTGATTTGGCGAGGGTCAGCAGCCAGGTGGTCTCTTCCAGGGTTTCGCGAGCTTGCACGGTGACGGCTCCGCTGACTCCGGCGCTGCCGAGGGCCGAGCGCAGGTCCATTGGGACAAAGTCGCGCCGGATGATCTTCATGGGATCGGAGATCCAGCCGTATTCCTGGGGCGTGTAGTTCCAGAGGTGGTGGTGGGAATCGATTTTGACTGGCATGCGGTGCTACCAAAACAGAGTACCGCTAACGGGCGGCGAGGTCAGTGAGGAAGATCCGGCGAGCTTCCCCGAACTCGGCGGGCTGCAAAGGGCCGAGGTTCAGCATCTGCTCGGCTGCGGCACGTTCGTGACTGAACGTCCGCATAATCGTTTGGGCTGACTGTTCCGCTGCGTGCAGGAGGTCCGGCGTGTACTGTTCGGCGGCATCGATCAGGCGGTTGGTCCGGATCATCAGGTCTTCCGACATCCGGATGCGAAGCGGCGCGTCGTGCAGAACACTTGCGTCTCTCATGCTGTGCAGGTGAGGGCCGAAGTGATGCACCCATTCTCCCCAGCGTTCGAGGATGAGCATAATACCGTAGCGTTGCGAGTCGAGCTGCATCTCGAACGCGAATGCCGCGCCCTTGGGCTGCCCCTGCAACCGGCGCAGGAAGGTGAGCATCCCTTCGATGGTGCTCGATAGAGAGTCGACAAACGCACTGACACAGCCGAGGCATTCCGCTTCGGTGAGCGTGGGGTATCTGAGAATGCGCATCAAGCCAGATGGCTGCCAAGAGCCGCGAGAAACTGATCGGGATTCAGGTGTTCCCCGGAGTTCATTCGGTCCAGCAGAGAGTCGATGAGGGCTTTGGCGTCATCTTTCCCCTGGTCTTTAATAAAGCCATCGAGGAAGTGTTCGCCCGCCATAGCCCGGTTGATTTCGGACTCTTTGTTGTGGTCCTGCAACTCCGTGAAGTAGACAACTCGGTATTTGGAGCTGTACGTTGTCTCACGATACACCTCGAACATAGTCTTCTCGGATTCGAAGGCCATAAACCGTTCAGGGTATCGCTAATTCGTGCGGACGGGCAAGGCGAAAGCAGCAGAGACCCGGCCGTCGACGGAAACGGTGAGCGGCTGCGAGCCTTGCGGGACTGAAGCATCGAGCACGAACTGAATGACATGCGTGCCGTTCGCCGGGTTCACCTGGAGGGCGTTATGGGTTGTGCCGCCAACATTCACTTTCACTCGACTGGCGCCAATTTCGGCGTCGTTATCCGCTGCGCCAGTTACCACAACAACCAGTAGCTCGCCGGGGCGCGCCGGGCGTGAAGCGTCAATCCGTGTGCCGGAAGCGGTCACTGTGACGACTACGGGCGGCGGAACATCGATGCTCATCACGACGGGCCGCGGGCCGTCGCCCGTTGGAGTGGTGACGCGCAGGACCGCGGGACCGGGCGTCAGGCCCGTGGGCACGCGGAATACCAGGGTTCCGTTATTGAAGGAAACTACTTGAGCGGGGCGTTCCCCTACCGTGACCTGCAAATTGGTGGCGGAAACGTCGGCAATGGCGCCGACCAGGCGCGCCTGCGCCAGCGCGCCTGCGGCGGTGTCAGGCCGACCGGTTGTCGCGTCGACAACGGGGTCCTGGAAGCTCGACTGTCGAGGAGTGGAGCCCGTAACGGTCCATCCGAAGGGAATCGTTGTAGTCCGCAAACCATTGATTACGGCGGCGGTGGTGGAGCCCAGAACGGCATTCGGGGAGATAACGACGTTTGCCAGCAAACGGTTCGGTCCGCCATCCCAGATTCGGCGGGCGCGGACACCGCTTGTGCCGAAGGTGACGTTCAGGTAATTCGCTGCGTTCGACAGATTGCCGGCTCCAGTGATCTCCACCATCGCCTCGCTACCGGCGGGCAACTGGTTGGGGGTCATGGCAACAGCAGCCGCAGCGAAACCGGTTTCCAAATCGTAGTCGAATGCCGGAACGGAATTACCTTGCAGGAAGAGGGAACTCTGCCCGTCGCTGTTGAGGGCGACGACCGCAGACCGCATTCCAGAGATACCGGCTGGGGGAACAACCGTGATTGCGGCATTGACGTCATCGTAGCCGCGAACCACCGCCGCAACGCCATCAAACAGGATTCGGGTATCGGGCGTGAAGTTGGTGCCGTTCAAGATTACAACACGATTTCCGGCGGGGTCGAAGGTAGGAGTAACGGCGGTGATCTGCGGGGGCGTCCGGCGCGTAATGCGAAACGCGGAGGGCAGGACGTAGAGGTCGTTATCGGAGGAGAAGACCAAGTGGCGCGACCCTTCGCCAGAAAGGAGGCTCACCTGAAGGTCAATCTGCAGATAGCGGTTGTCGAGCGGGTAGGGGCGCACACCACCGTTGGGGATCACCGCAGATCCGCCGAGTACCTGGATTCCCGCATTGGCGGTCAGTCCATACCCGGCGGCCACCAGGAATGGCCGGCCACCTTCCATGGAGAGGTGCGCAGGTTTGACGGCGACCTGTCCCGGGAAACTGTAAGTGGTCACGCCATAAATCGCAGGGGCGCTCCGGCGCGTGACCGAGAAGTTGACGCCTTCCACCACCGATCCGGCATACACGGCGGCGGGCACCGCCTGAAGCAGGTTCTTGGTGCCGGGGAAGAAGATCGTTTCGAAAGAGCCGCTGACGGGTATCTGTGAATTCGCGAGGTCGGTGGGCGGGTTGATGCCGGCTGGGAATGCCTCGCCTGATATCGCGGGTGGTAGTGGGTGTGCGTAGATGTAATAGGAGCCGGACGGCAGGCCTTCAATACGATAGGTACCATCGGGGTGGGTAAGAGCGCTGATCGCCAATCCGTCCGGCGAGATTGCGACGACGGAAGCCAGATTGATACCGGTGCCGCCCAGAGTAACCCGACCCTGGATCGTACCACTGGAGGCACCCTGGACGGGGTAGAGGAGCGAGAGTCCGGCGATATCGTCGGCCGCAAGCGGCTGGGCCTTTGTCGTTCCACGAGTTACCTCAGTAGACATCACGCTTGACGTCAAGGAATGCTGCAGGCCGAGGGCATGACCGAATTCGTGCACCATGGTGAGGTAAAGCGCTTCGCTCCAACTGGCTCGCGAGGATAGGTCGCGGGAGATCTTGACCTGCGAGCGGAGGATCGGGACAAAGGTGTCGGCGGGCCCCACATCAGCTTTTGATGTGGGACCGCCGAGCGCTATCACCCCAGGCGGAATATCTTCAAATACAACTTCGATCACTGGTGAGGAATGCTGCACGCCGGGAGTGAAGAAACCGCCGAATGCAAGCTTCAGGTCGGCGGTGGGGACATCGTTCCAAGCGGTGGCAGCCAGCCGGATTTCCGAGATCAGGCTGTTCATGTTGTCGCCAGCCGCCAGCGTGGCCGGACCTTGCTCGGAGATTAGGAACGGGACCGCTTTGGCGGAAAGGGCATTCAAGTCGAACTTCGTATAGAGTGGCGTAAATGGCCCATTGCGAGAGGGATACTGGACGAAAAAATAGTAGCCGTGAAGAACGGGGGTGAGGAGGGCTACCAGAGCCAGAAGGAAGGTGAGCCGGGACTTCATTGCTGCGCTCCACCGAGGACGCGCCGGACCCGTAGCCGCAAGGCATCCAGCGACATATCGACGTTGTCGGGAGCGACCAGCGTGCCGGTTTTGGTATCAACCATCGGGTCCGAGATTGCCGCACGTTGAATCTGGGCAGAGCCTTTGGCATTGACCTTGAGATTCAGCACGCCTTGCGAAAGTCCGATCACGTGGGTGACGCCCTTTGGACTGGTCCACAGGAACAAGACGTACTCGGCGCCTTGGTCAAGCACAGGAACGCCGGAGAACATCTGCTTTACTCCGTTCAGCTTACCGCCAGGAAGTGTAACCTCTACGATTGCACTTTGGGGACCTTTCAACTGCTCGCTTACTTGTACGCGCACCAGCGTGTAAATGGAGGTGTCACGCTGCAGTGCTGAACAGGAAAGGATCTTGCCTCTGACGATGGCTGTCGACTTCTGGATCATCTCATCGAGGGTGAGGTGTTCGAGGGTGGTCGCAAACAGGGAAGAGGCTAGCCAGCAACCGAACAGCAGGAAGCGGACGAAGCGGTTCACGTCAAATGAGTTAGCAGTCGCCGGACCAAATCGGGCGATTGAAAACAAGACACTTAGGAGCCTGCGGCGATAATAGGTGTAGTGTGGCGACCCAACGTGCCACAATCCTGACACAGGTCAATGGTTCCTTACAATCAACACGGGAATCTTGAGTTCATGACGTACTGCATTGATTGTCGTTCCTAAGATAATGTCTTTCCACCACTTATGTCCATGAGCTGCCATTACGACGAGGTCTGGCCGAAGGTCGTTGGCGACGCGGACGATCTCCTGGCTAGGCTTGCCGGAGAACCGGACAATCAGTTCGACCTCAATGCCTTGGTCTGACAATGCGCTGGCGATTCCCTCGAAGTAGCGCTCACCTGAAAGGACTTCCTCGGTGGACGCTTCGGCTCCATAGATTTGACTGGTGACACCTTCTTCAACGTGCATCAAAAGGAGTTTGGCGCCGTGTCCGCGGGCAAGGGCGGCACTGTGCGCGACGGCGTCACGGTCGCGTTCGGTATGGTCGAGGGGGACGAGGATGGATCGGTAGGTGGGCGGGTGCAAGGTTTGTGAGACGGTTACGGGGGGTGTGACCTTCAGCGCTTTGCCCAATTGCCGCCAGGGTTCGGGCAGGACGGGGTGGAAGGCGACGTACGCGAGCAAGACTGCCAGGGCGGAACCGAAGGGAATGATGATGAGTCCGACCACCCAGCGCCACTCGCCTGCCGCTCCTAACCAGCTTCCAAACGTTTGGATTACGAGCCAGACGTTCAAGCCCACTATGACAAGAGCGGCGAGCCATGCCAGCAGCCTGACCCAGGCGGGAGAGGTGAACTCTCCCATCCGTTGACGGTCACTTGTGAACTGGATGAGCGGAATGACGGCGAAGGGGAGCTGCATGCTGAGGATAACCTGACTCAGAATCAACAGCTTATAGGTGCCTTGTTCACCTGCGACAGCAACCGTGATGGCCGCCGGCACAATGGCGAGCATGCGGGTGATGAGGCGTCGAAGCCAAGGGCGCATGCGGAAGTTCAGGAAGCCTTCCATCACGATCTGGCCCGCCATGGTGCCTGTCACGGTGGAGCTTTGGCCACTGGCGAGGAGCGCGACAGCGAACAGGACGCTGGCGAAAGTGGTGCCGAGGAGAGGCGTCAGAAGTTCATGAGCCTGCTGGATTTCCGTGACCACAACATTGCGCTTGAAGAAGGTCGAAGCGGCGAGGACGAGGATCGCTCCGTTAACGAACAAGGCGCCGTTGAGGGCTATGACGGAATCGATGAGATTGAAGCGGCACGCAGACCTCTTCTCGGCAGGCGAAGCGCCGAACCGGCGGGTTTGGACGAGTGCGCCGTGAAGGTACAGATTGTGCGGCATCACGGTCGCTCCCAAAATGCCGATGGCGACGTAGAGGCTTTCACCGTTCAGACGCGGGACTAGTCCGGTGGCAAGTTCGGCGAGGTTGGGTTTGGCGAAGAAGATCTCGATGGCGAAGCAGCCGCCGATGATGGTGACCATCGAAAGGATGAGTGCTTCGATCCAGCGGATGCCGAACCGGCTGAACCAAAGGATGAGCAGGGTGTCGAGCGACATCAGCAGGACGCCTGCGAGCAAAGGCAATTGGAACAGCAGGTTCAGGCCGATGGCTGCACCTAGCACTTCAGCCAGATCGCAGGCGGCGATGGCGACTTCGCAGAGGATCCACAGGGCGTAGCTGACGGGCGTGGGGTAGGCTTCGCGGCACGCTTGAGCGAGGTCGCGGCCGGCGACGATGCCGAGGCGTGCGCTCAGGGTTTGGAGAAGGATGGCCATGGCGTTCGAGACGACAAGGACCCAGAGCAGTTGGTAGCCGAAGCGAGCGCCGCCTTCGAGGTCCGTCGCCCAATTGCCAGGGTCCATGTAGCCGACGCTGACGACGTAGGCGGGTCCGGCGAAGGCGAACATGCGTCTCCAGAGGGAGGGCTGCGAAGTGGAGACACTCGCGTGTACTTCGGGCAGCGACGGGAGACCGGGCCGAACCATACCTAGTACACACCAGTTAACTATGGTTTAGTAGAGCGGTCAAGTCGCGATACGGCAACGGTCAGGACCATGCCGACTAATGTAAGGGCCAAGCCGATGTAGACAGACTTGGGACGGTAGCGGAATTCGACGACGTGGCGGCCCTTGTCGAGGACAACGCCGCGTTGAGCTGTGTAGGCGTCCCAAATCTTGGCGGGCTTGCCGTCGACTACAGCTTCCCAGCCGGGGAAGGAGTTGTCGGCAAGGACGGCCATGCCGCGGCAAGCCATCTCGGCGTAGTAGGCGACCCGGGAGGGTTCGCGGCGGAGGAGAAGCGTTTCGTCCGGGGTGCCGCAGGTCTCGAGGTCTGGCGGGTCGCCGTAGACAAAGACAGACTTCGCGTAGTCCCAATTGGGGGTGGCGAAGATCAGTTGCATGTCCTTGAGGTTCTTGAGTCCGGTGGCTTGGTGGAGGGTGCGGATGAGGGGAAAGGCTTGGGGGTTGCGGTAGATCTTCCAGCCGCGGTTGCTTTCGTAAATGGCTTCGTTCCAACTCATTAAGGGCTGCTTGCCGACCCAGTACTTTACGCCCCAAAGGCGGCGGGTGTGCTCGTTGTGAGGCTCCATTTCCCAGAAAGCGCGGGTGAGGCTGGCGAGGTAGCCGCCGTAGGTCTGGATGCCGTGCCAGTCGCCGAAGTTATAGTGGGCGACTTCATCGGAGATGTCCCAGCGGGCAGTGGGTTCGATTCGCCGGATCTGTTCGATGAGTTCGGGGTCGGCCATTTTGGGCAGGTCGCGCTGGCGGTTGGTGTCCTCGTTGTGGGGGTAATTGTTGATTGGGCCACGGCCGAGGTCGAACAGGATAAGGCAGAGGATGAGGGCGGTGGCAGCCGAGTAGCTCAGGCTTCCAGTACGGAGGGCGCGGAGGGTACCAGCGAGAAGCATGGCCGAGAGGCCGACAAGGATCACGGGGCTGTCAGACCACTGACCGTGGAAGAGGGCTAGCAGAAGGAGCGAGCCGAGGAGGGCGGCGCCGCAGTAGAAGGCACCCTTTTCGAAATTGGGTTCGTTTCGCTCAAACAGTTGGTCCACCCCGGCGGCGACGAGCGTGGCGGCTCCGATTCCGAAAACGACGATAGCCATAGCGGGGCTGCGGGCTTTGTCGAGGGCGGGGACGAGCCCGTAGAGGAGGCCATGGAGGATATTGTCGGAACCAAGGGCGAAGAGGAAACTCCCAATGCAGCAACAAATTGCGAAACGAACTGTCGATCGGCGCCAGGCGCGAAGGACGGCGATACAGGCGAGGAAGGCGGCGGTGAAACCTATCAGAGGACTGACGTTTTCTGATGCGCCGGGGAACACAATTCCAAAGAGAGACTTGGCATGAACGCTGAACGTATGATGAACGATGTATGGAACCGGGTCGGTATGGGTGACAGGCTTAGCGGAGCTGACCCATCGGTAGGCGAGTTTGGAGTACTCCAGGGCTGGCAAGAATTGAGCAGCACTGATCAGTCCTCCGACAACAAAGAATAGGGCAGTGGCGAGGGAAAGCCGGGGGTTGAAGCCATTTCGGAATACTCCCCAGAGCCAGGCGCCAGCGGCCATCAACCCGACAAAGATCGGCACCTGATGATGTCCGGCGAGAAACGCCATACCGAGGCAGAGTCCGCCGAAGGCTGCACTGGCCCAGATTCGGTGGCCGCGAAGAGAGCGCGTGACGAACAGCAGGACAAGCGGAGTCCAGACGGCACCGTTGATCATCTGCGGCCAGTCGATCTGGCCGACATAGGCACCGAGAGCGAAGACGGCGCCGCCTATCACCGAAGCACGGCGGGTATACCCCCAGTCCCGGCAAAGGAGGTAGGCGAAAAGGGCGGCCAGGAGGTGGATGGTGACGAAGTACCAGTTGAGGATGCGTTCCTGAATCCAGCCGTCGCGGGTGGGCATGAGGAAGAGCAGCCAGTTAAGGGGATAGGCGGTACCGGGCTGGGCTTGGCCGAGCAGAGGTTGTCCGGCGAGCATGTATGGATCCCAAAGGGGAATGCGCCCTTGCTGGAACTCGCCTACCTGGAACTGGAACCAGGGGAGAACTTGGCGGGCAAGGTCGGGACTTTCGAGCCAGGTGTACTGATTGGTGAGGGTGAGGCGCCAGTAGAAGCCGGCCACGATGGCAAACAACAGGAGCGGAATGAGGAGCGTGGAGCGTAGCGGGGATGGTGGTCTCTGGTGCGGGTCGGCCATAGGTGGTGGTTTTCGGCCACTCGGGTAACTCGCTATCTTAACTGCTTTCCTTTTTGTTTCAAACAGATGGGTGTTTGGAAGGTGGGATGCGGTACAGGTGGCGGGTTCGACGAGGTCCCAGGCTATGACGGCGAAACGGTTCAGCGTACTGATGTTGGTGGGGGCAACGTGGGTGTTTGGGCAGACGGCGGAACCGCAGGATGACGAGCGTCCAGCGCGGGGAGTGGCGCGGATCAGCGTGATCAACGGCGATGTGTCGGTGCGGCGTGGCGACACGGGAGACCTGACGGCGGCGGCGATTAACGCTCCGGTGGTGGTGGAAGACCGGCTGATGACGGGTAGCGGGTCCAGGGCGGAAGTGCAGTTTGACTACGCGAACATGGTGCGGGTGGCGGGAAACTCGGAAATCCGGATGGCGGAGTTGGAGTATCGGAAGTACATCGTGCAGTTGGCGAGCGGAATGGTGACGTTCCGGGTGTTGCGCGATTCCGACGCAGACGTCGAGATTTCGACGCCGTCGATTGCGGTGCGGCCAGTGAAGCGCGGATCGTATCGTATTGCGGTACGTGGGGATGGCAGCACGGAAGTGACTGTGCGATCGGGCGAAGTCGAGATCTACACGCCACAAGGATCGCAGCGGCTGAAGGGCGGCAAGACGATGCTGGCTCGCGGATCGCAAAGCGAGCCGGAATTCCAGTTGGTAAGTACGCTCGGTGAGGATGATTGGGACCGCTGGAACGAGCGGCGCGACCGTGACATGGAACGTTCGGCCTCGTACCGGTATGTAAGCCGTGACGTTTACGGCGCGGACGATCTCGATCCATACGGGCGTTGGGTGAACGTGCCACCGTACGGCTGGGTATGGTCGCCGCGCGTTGCGCCGGGTTGGGCTCCGTACCGGTTGGGCCGTTGGGCCTGGGTCGACTGGTATGGGTGGAGTTGGGTTAGTTACGACCCGTGGGGTTGGGCTCCGTATCATTACGGGCGATGGTTTTATGGCAACTACGGCTGGTGCTGGTGGCCGGGCGGCATGGGCATGCGCCACTACTG
Source organism: Bryobacterales bacterium (assembly GCA_020846745.1). GTDB lineage: Bacteria > Acidobacteriota > Terriglobia > Bryobacterales > Bryobacteraceae > JADLDI01. The sequence continues at coordinate 25,495 of JADLDI010000073.1, forward strand.
GAGGCCGGGGCTGGTGGCCTTTGTCGGCTGGGGCGGCGGCGTTGGGGTGGGGATTGGCGGCGGGTTTGGCCGGATCGGCTGGATTCCGCTGGCGCCTTACGAGGTGTATCGGCCCTGGTACGGAACGAGGTATTACGGCGGGTACCGCGGGGGCGGGTATATCAATAACTCCGTAACGATCGTGAACAACGTGAACATCACGAACGTGTACCGGAATTCGCGGGTTATGAACAGCGTGAGCGTGATGGATGGAGCGGATTTCCGGTCAGGCCGATTTGGGAGGCTGCACAGCGTGGGCGAAGCCGATTTGCGGCAGGCCTCCGCGGTACACGGGCAGATTCCGCTGGCTCCCGGCAGGGAGAACTTGCGGTTCTCCGACCGGCAGCCGGTGCATACGGTGAGCATGGTTTCGGCGGGTAACGACCGGTTCTACAGCAGGCGCGAACCAACGCGAGTGGACCGTGTGCCGTTCGATCAACAGCGGCAGGGAATCGAGCGCGTTGCCCAGCGGTCGTTCGGCGGCGAGGCGGCGGTTGCGGGCCACAGCGGCCGGGCCGACCGAGTGGGGGGCGGGAATACTCCCGTGAACTCGTTGGATTCGGCGGGCGGAAGAAGTGCGGGCCGCGGCGGGCGCGGCGCTAGCGAAGCGGGCAGGTCCACTGTGAACCCGGCTGTGAACCCGGCTGTGAACGCGGCGCCGACGCGGACGGCGGAGAATGGCTGGCGGCGGTTTGGCGAACCGAACCGGCAGACTGACACTGGTGTGACGCACTCCAGCCCAGCATCGGGCCGGCAGCGCAATACGGGCACGGAGTCCAGCCGTTCGACGGCGACGGAAGGTAGCCGTGGGACGCAGGCAGACCGTGGAGGCTGGCGGCGATTTGGCGAACCGTCGCGGTCCGGCGACAGCGCGGGAAGCGGCGTATCTGGCCGTCAACGTAGCGCGGAGAGTGCGGCAGGCGGCGGCGTTTCGGGAGCGGAACGTAATACGGGGCGTGGGTCAGAGCCGAACAGCGGCGGTTGGCGGCGGATTGGCGAACCGTCGCGGACAACGGCGCCGGGCGGCGGTAATGGTGGAGAGGCCGGGACCGGCGAGCGGCGGCGCGGAGCGGATGGAAGCCCACGGTCATCCGGAAGCGATGGGAATTCGGGCTGGCAACGGATGAACGACATGCGGCAGTCCGAAGCCGCCGGTAGTTCCGGTTCCAGCGGCCGGAGCGGCGACAATGGCTGGCGACGGATGGACCAGATGCCGGCTGAAACTCGCAGCGAAATGGGACGCGGCGTGCAGAGCCGGGGCTTCGACAGCGGCAGCCGGTCTGAACAGCCGGTTCGCATCAGCCCGCAGATTGTTCGCGAACGCAGCAGCGGAAGCGGCACTGGCGGTGGCGGTGGTGAGTGGGGCGGCCGGCGGGGCGGCGACAGTGGTCCGGCGATGCGCAGCAGCGGAGGCGGCGATGGCGGTGGACCGCGTGGTGGTGGTAGTGGCGGGGGTTCCGCGGTGATGCGGTCGGGCGGTGGTGGCGGTGGCGGTGCGGCGCCGCATGCAAGTGCCGGTGGTGGTGGTGGTGGAAATGGTGGTGGTGGACGCGGAGGGCGCGGCCGCTAACAACTCGAACCAGTTTGTCTTCCCTCTTATGCCCGGTCTTGTTTCATCAGGACCGGGCCTTTTTTTGATAGGTGGGTGAGGTCCAGGTTCAGTGAGTAACCGTGCACTTTATATTAGTCGCATCAGGGGCTCTGGTGCTGCACGGTCAGGCTCCAATTATTCAAACCGCAGCGCATCGATGGGGTCGAGGTTCGCGGCTTTACGTGCCGGATAGTAACCAAAGAACGCGCCGATCATCATGGAGAAGCCTGCGGCCACCACGATCGAAACCGGCGAGATCAGCGTGGGCCAGGAGAAGACGCTGGACATCGATACTGAAATGCCGACGCCGACGAGGATGCCTACGAGCCCGCCGCTCAGGCCGAGCACCAGCGATTCGATCAGGAACTGATGCCGCACGTGGCTCGAGCGTGCGCCGACGGCCATGCGGATGCCGATTTCGCGGGTGCGCTCCGTTACCGAGACGAGCATGATGTTCATGATGCCGATACCGCCTACGAGAAGCGAAACGCCCGCGATGCTGCCCAGCAGGATGGTGAGCACGCGCGTGGTCTGCTGCGCGGTTTCCGCCACCGCCGACAAGTTACGCACGGTGAAGTCGTTCTCCTGATTGCCACGCAGGCTGTGGCGCTCGCGCAGGATGGCGGTGATCTCCTGCTCGGTTTCTGAAGTTACCTGGTCACTTACGGCGGATACATAGGCCATCGACACCTGCGTGGTCGACAGCAGCTTCTTCATCGCGGTGGTGTAGGGTATCAGGATTATGTCGTCCTGGTCCTGCCCCATCTGGCTCTGGCCTTTGGTTTGCAACACGCCGATGACGCGGAACGGCAGGTTGCGTAGGCGAATGGTTTCGCCTACGGGGTCGGAGGTGGGGAACAGGTTGTTTGCCACGGTCGATCCGATCAACGCTACACGCGCGGCGGACCGTACATCGGCATTGGTGAAGAACTCGCCCGAAGCGACGTCGTGGTTACGGATCTGCGGATAGGACGTGGACACACCCAGTGCACGTGTGCTCCAGTTCTGGTTACCGGTGACAACAGTTACCGGTGCAGTTACCGACGGACTAACCGCCGCCACGGTCGAAGCTTGAGTTAGCGCCTCGACGTCGTCCACAGTTAACGTCGTGCCGGTGCCCGCGCCGGAACGGACGCCGCCCATGTTCTGCGAACCCGGCATGACGATCAGCAGGTTGGTGCCCATCGCATTGATCTGTTGCTGCACCTGCTTCTGTGCGCCTTGGCCCAGGCTGACCATGGCGATTACGGAGGCGACGCCGATGATGATGCCGAGCATCGTCAAGGCGGAGCGCACCTTGTTGCGCGCCAGCGCGCGCAGAGCCATTTTGAGTACGGGTCCGATCATTTGAGTTGCTCCTGCTCCATCTTTTCGCCAAAGGGTTCTTCACCAGCCAGGGGCATCGATTCGAGTTCCTCGGCTGCGTTGCGCGGGTCGAGCACAGGCTGGTCGCGAACGATCGTGCCGTCTCTGACCACCACAACACGATCCGCGTATTGAGCAATGTCGGGTTCGTGAGTTACCAACACGATGGTCAGGCCGGACTGCCGGTTCAGCCGCTGAAATACGCTCATGATTTCCACAGCGGTGCGGCTGTCGAGGTTACCGGTGGGTTCGTCGGCCAGTAACAACGACGGACTATTGACCAGCGCCCGCGCGATGGCGACACGCTGTTGCTGACCGCCCGATAACTGGTTCGGGAAGTTATCTTCGCGATGGGCCAAGCCAACAGCCGCCAGCGCACGCCGGCTGCGCAGGGCGCGTTCCGCCGCCGGAATATTCGCATAGATCAGCGGCAGTTCGACATTTTCCAATGCCGAGGTACGGCGCAGCAGGTTAAATCCCTGGAACACGAACCCGATCCGGCGATTGCGTATGTCGGCGCGCTCATCTTTCGATAAATTCGAAACGTCGGCGCCGCTCAGGTAGTAATGGCCGGAGGTGGGCCGGTCTAAGCAGCCGATGATGTTCATCAGCGTCGACTTACCCGACCCCGACGTTCCCATAATCGCGACAAACTCTCCGGCGGGGACCGCCAGCGACACGCCCTTCAGGGCATGTACGCGGACGGCCCCGGTGTCGTAGATCTTGTGAATATCGCGCAAATCTAAGACCTTGTTCATCGCGCACCTCGCATGCCGCGGCCACCGCCGCGTGTGGCGGGCGAGAAGGGATTGACGTTGACGGGCGTTTTGCCGGCAGCGCCGTTCGCGGCGGCAATGGCAATCGTGTCGCCCTCGTGCAGGTTGCCGGACGTAACTTCAGATGCCATACCGTCTGTCAGCCCTGTCTTCACCTGCACGGGTTCCAGCTTGTTGTTCGCCACGCGATATATCGTGGCGGCGCCGCGCTGGTTGTTGTTGCGTCCGGTCCGCGGAGCCGCCGCGGGCTTCTCGTTATCCGCCGTTGGAGGGCGGAAGCGGAAGGCGCTGTTAGGCACGGTGAGTACGTTCTCACGTTCCGCCACCGTGATGGTGACGTTCGCGGTCATGCCCGGCTTCAGCTTGAGGTCCGGGTTGGCGACATTCAGTACCGCCGTGTAAGTGACGACGTTCTGGACGGTCTGCGGCGCCAGGCGGATTTGCCCCACTTCGGCCGTGAAGGTTTCACCGGGAAACGCGTCCACCGTGAAGCGTACCTTGCTCGCGTTCGACAACTGGCCGACATCGGCTTCGTCGATATCGGCGAGCACCTGCATGCGGGTCAGGTCCTCTGCGATCAGGAACAAGGTGGGGGCAGAGAAGCTGGCCGCCACGGTTTGGCCCACGTCCACATTTCTGGCGATCACCACGCCGTCGATCGGAGAGCGAATCACGGTCTGGCTGGTATTGATCGACGACAAGCGGACCGCCGCCTGTGCCTGCGCCGCGCGCGCACGCGCTTCGGCCACCTGCGATTCAGAGGCCGCCGCCTGCGACTGCACCTGTTTCAACTGCGCTTCGGCCTGGGTGACCTGTGCCGCTGCCTGGTCATAGGCCGCCTGCGCGGTGTCGAGCACCTGGCGGGCGATCACCTTCTCTTGCCACAGCAGTTTGTTGCGGTCGAGGTTGACTTTGGCGTCGTTCATGACGGAACGTGCGCGTTCGACGTTGGCGCGCCCCGCGGCGATGTTTGCCTCTGCCGCGCGGGCGGACGTTTGGGCACTGTTGATGCCGGCGTTCGCACCGGCCAAGGATGCAGCGGCCTGGCTCAATTGCGCCTGGAATTCCGATGGATCGATGCGGGCGATAATCTGCCCTTTCTTGACCGGCGAGTTGTAGTCGACGAAGATTTCGGAGATCGTGCCGGAGACACGGCTGCCCACCTGGACAGTGGTGAGCGGTTGCAACTTACCGGTGGCCGAAATGGTTTTCGCAATCGCGCCGCGTTCCACAGTGGCGGTAACGTACGGCGGCGCCGCTGGAGTGGCGGTGACGCGGTACACGATGGCTCCCGCCGCCACGGCCAGCACACCGGCCGCGAGCCACCAACGCCGATTGGACGGCTGAGTGGTGGGGCCGCCGCCCGGTTCGACGAGCAACGGCTCCAGTTGAAAGGTGTTATTGAGTTGCTCGGTTGTGTGTGTCATCGTTTCCGTTCCTACCGTTAAGACGACGGCAGGAAGGTGAACGACCGTAAATGTTTGTAAGCGTCCCGAGCTAGGCTAAACCGCTGGATTACTTGGTATTTACCAGCTTGCCATTCTCATCGATGTGCGGATACGGACCGCCGATCCGGAACCGGTCGAGTATGTAGTCGTCATACTGCGGCGTGGGGGCAAAGTACCCGCCCTTGCGGATATGTTCTTTGATCGCCGGTTCGTTCAATTCGAGGCCGAGGCCGGGCTTGTCGGGCACGGTGATATAACCGCGGTTCACGATGGGCTTCTCGATCCCGGTCACCAGGTCGTTCCACCATGGAATGTCGACGGCGTGGTTTTCCATGGCGAGCATATCCTTTAAGGTGGCCGCCATGTGGACCGACGCCAGGCACCCCACCGGCGAACCGGCAAAGTGGATCGCAGTCTGGATGCCGTGCATCTGGGCGTAATCGGCGATACGTTTCGTTTCGCGGATCGCGCCGGAGGTCAGGGGGTCGGGGTGAATGATGTCGATGGCGCGATTGTCGATGAAGCCTTTGAAGCCCTCTTCCAGCCCGAACAGCGACTCGCCCGTCGCGATGGGCGTCGTGGTGGATTGCTTCAGCTCCAGATATCCTTTCCAGTCGAGCGGTGCGTCGCCACCGGGGCCAAGGTGGCCCACCTGGATCATGTCCTCCGCCCAGGCCAGGTTGTACTTCTCGAACGCGCGCGCGTAGCGGATGCTGTCGTTCACTGTGAGGGGGCCGAAATGGTCCGCGCCCAGCGGCGCCTCCCAGCCGATGGCGTCGCGAATCGCCTGTATGTATTCGCACATGTACTCCAGGCCCTTTTCGGTCGCGGTGCGCCGGTCGTTCACCGCGCCGGGCCGGTCTGCCACCATCCGCGTCCCGAGGTCCATCTTAAAGAACGTGAAACCCTGCTCCTTGCGCTTTTTCATGCGTTCCGCGTAGATCTTCGGGTCGTTACTTTCGTTGGTGTCGCAGTAGATCCGGATCTTGTCGCGATACTTCGAACCGATCAGCCGCCACGCCGGCACGTTATAGACCTTGCCGGCGATATCGTGCAGCGCCATGTCCACCGCGCTGTACCCGCCACCCATGCGCTGGTGATTCGAGAACCAGCGGATGCTGTCGAGAATGGGTTCGATCTGCAGCGGATTGCGGCCCATCAAATGCGGCTTCAGGACCAATGCGGTGCCTTCGCGCCCCGCATCGCGGACCTCGCCCAACCCGTACACCCCCTGGTTGGTATCGATCCGGATAATCGGATAATCGTAGTTAGATGCAATCAAGACCGAACGCATGTCGGTGATTTTCAACTGGCTCGGGGCCGAGTTGCGGTTCAGGGTTTGCGCGGGCGCGGCGCTGGACATTTTGAAAAGTCCAGCGAAGGCGGCCGTGGATAGCAGACGGCGACGGGTGAGTGCGGATCGAGAAGAAGACATTATTATCTGATGCTCCCTAGCTTAGGAGCTTATCAGATGTCGTCGCCGAAGGAAATGGCAAAGTGTCAGTTTTCTAAACGGTCTGTCAGGGGGGCTTACAAGTACCTTTTCAACCACCCCAGCACCTCCTGCATGTGCAACCGGCTGTTCTCGCCCTTCAGTATCCAGTGCCCTTCATCGGGAAACACGACAAGCCGCGAGGGGACCTGCCGCCGTTGTAGGATCTTGAACGTCGTCATCGATTCGTTGACCGGTACGCGATAATCCAGTTCGCCTTGGGTGATCAGTGTCGGTGTCTTGAACGAACCCGAATAGCGGAGGGGACTTTGGTCGTTCCACTGGCCGCCCTTCTCCCAGATGGGACCGCCCATCCGCAACTCCCGCTCAATGCCGCCGTCGTTGAACCCATACTGCGACTCGTTGTTGATCGCGCCGGCGTGGTTGATGAGGCACTTGAACTGCGTCGTATGGCCATTCAACCAGTTCATGAGATACCCCCCGTAACTCGCGCCGGCAGCGGCTTGCCGTGTGCCGTCGATATAGGGATACCGTTTGATCGCCTCGTCAATCGCTTCCAGAATCTCCTGTGCCGGACCGCGCAGCACGTCGCGCTCGATATCGTCGGCGAACTTCTCGCCAAACCCGGTGGACCCTGTGTAATTGGTTTCCAATAACACGTAGCCCGGCGAGGTCAGCACATAGTTATTCCACCGGGTGGAGAAAGCGTCCTTTGACATGGACGCAGGACCGCCGTGCGGGAAGATCAAAAGCGGATACTTCTGCCGCTCGTTAAACGCCGGCGGCAGGAACATCAGGTTATGGATCCGCTTGCCGTTCTTGGCCTCAAACCAGAAGTGGACCGGTGGCGGTGCGTCCAGCTTCGCCACGGCATCGGCATTGAAGTTGGTCAACACCTTGTGCGATCCGCCGTCCAGCCGCACGATTTCCGGCGGCTGAATGGAAGTCTGATACAAGGCGATCAGTCCGCCTGCGACCGGCTTCACGGCCGTGTAACCGCCGCGCTCCGCCTTATACAATCGCTCCACGGCACCGCCCTGCGATGGTACGCGAAATAACTGGTCCGCCCCGTCGCTTTCCCCACCGATGTAGATGGCGCGGCCGTCGTTTGCAATCGCAAAAGTCGAAACGGACCGGTCCCACTCGCCGGTTACCGTTTGCATGTGCCCGGTGTCGGGCCACGCGAATCTCGTGATCCGCGTCAGCGAGTACAAGCGTCCGCCTGCGGTTTCCTTGCGTTCATACTCCGCATAGAGCGCATCGCCCGTACGCGAGAACTGCGGACGCGAGTAACGATATCCAGGCTCGGTCAACTGCTTCGGCTCGCCGCCGGTTGCAGGTACCGCAAACAGCGCCGTTTCCACGGACTTATACATCATCTCCGTGCGATTCAGGGCCGCCGCAAACACCACACTCTTGCCGTCCGGCGCCCACACCGCATGCAACGCTTGCCCGCCCGCGAGCGGATCGGCCAATCCGCCGAACCCAACGGACCCGGCCAACTTCGTCCCTTGCAGCAGATCGACCGGCTGCGCGCCTTCGGCTAACTCCTGTACAAACAGGTGCGGCTTCTTCTCGTCGAGCCAGGCGTTCCAGTAACGCACCGGCATCGCATCGTAGATTCGGGCATTCCATTTGCGCGACTTGCGGTCCGCCGCAAGCGGGTCGTAGTCCGCCTCAAACAGGATCGCCTTGCCGTCGGGCCGCCATTTCACCGATCGTACTCCGCCCTCGACCTTCGTCACCGGACGCGCCTCGCCTCCGCCCACCGGCAACACATACGCCTGTGCCGCGACATCGCCATTCCGCCGGGTGACAAAAGCGATCTGCGTGCCGTCAGGCGACCACTCCGCGCCACTCTCTGCCGCCCGCGTGAACGTAACCTGCCGCGCCGGCGCCGAACCGTCAGCCGGCATCAGCCACAAATCGGCCGATTGTTTGCCCGGATCGTACGCCGGCGCCGTCACGGAAAACACCAGCATTCGCCCATCGGGACTTACCACGGGCTCGCCCACACGCTTCATCAGCCAGATATCTTCGTGAGTAACTGGACGCTTCTGGGCGAATCCTAAACCAACAGCAAAAAGCAGAACCGCAACCTTACGCATTGTGTACAACCTACTTCAATTTGCCTTTCGGAGCCTTGTTCCAAAGAATGTCGAACGAGACCAGCAGCAGCCACCGCCGCGCTTCACTTTCGCGGCCCGGTTTTGCCGTCAACGGCGTAGTGTAATGCCAGAACGGCAACTGATATACCACCAGGGAACCCTGCTGCTTCACGCTGTAGATCTTGCGCAGGTGCCGTTTCTCTTCATGCACCAGAAACTGGTGGTCCACTGCATCGTTCGCGAACATAATATGCAGATCGACATAGCCGTGCCGCAGTTTCTCGACCTCAGGATGGTGATCGTTATGCGGACCCGCATAGTCGCCCGTCTCATAGCAGATCGCCTGGTGCGTCCCTTTATCTAGTTCCAGTCCTGTTACCGTCTGCGCATATTGGTGCAGGCTCTTCGAACTCAGCATTTGCACCAACCCGATCTTCTCGGCTGTCGCATACTCCGGGTACCGGCGCGATTGTAGAAAGCACGTTTTCATCGAGATCGTCTTCGCCAGCGTCTCGCCGTAGTTCTTCTTCATGCCGCTGATCGAATACCGCGGAATCGGCGTGTCGATCCGCCGTAACAACGGATACAAATGCTCATCCAGCAGCCGCACGCATTGCGCCGCCGTTTGCGCCGACATAACCGGCTTGGTCAGCGATAGAAACTCGCCCTGATCCCGATTGACGGTCCGTTCTGCCTCCGTCAATATCTTCTTACCTTGTGCGTTTAACAGCTCGGAAAATTCCGAGGGGAACGTTTGCATTTTCTGATTATCTGCGAACCCGGTTCGCCCTGTAGATTTCACGTTCACTATCACCCGACCGCCGAACCGCACGCGGCCCGCTGCGCTCCTTCCGCATTAAGATTCCCCTGCGCCGGATCAACTGCAACTTGACTGGCTCCGCTCCCTCTTCTTCGGCCCTCAACTTCTAGGGTACCGCCGACCCGACAACCGGATACAGAACCCTGTTTTTGTGCTATCGTCTTCAACGATGAGACCTACCAGCCTCCTCTCCCGCCGCACCTTCCTGGCCGGCTCGGCTGCCGCGCCGTTCGCCCTCTCGGCCGCTAAGAAGAAGCCGCCTGTCGGCATCGAACTCTATTCCGTCCGCGACCAGCTCAAACAGGACCTCTTCGGCACCGTGAAAGCGGTCGCCAAGATGGGCTACGAAGGCGTGGAGTTCTATTCCCCCTACTTCGACTGGACCCCTGCCTACGCCAAAGACGTTCGGAAGCTTCTCGACGACCTCAACATCAAGTGCTACTCCACGCACAACTCCTCGAAGTCGCTCGACCCTGAGAACATCGCCAAGGCCGCTGAACTCAACAACATCATTGGCAGCAAGTTCATCATCGTTGCTTCGGCCGGCAAAGTCGAAGGGCTGGACGGTTGGAAGAAGGTGGCTGAGAAGCTCAACAACGGGGCCCACAAGCTGAAAGCTTCCAAGCTCCGCACCGGTTATCACAACCACGCGAGCGAGTTCAAACCGATCGACGGCACTATGCCGCTTGAAGTCCTTGCCAAGAACACGGAGAAGAGCGTCGCGCTGCAGTTCGACATCGGCACCGCCGTCGAAATGAAGATCGATTGCGTCGGCTGGATCAACAAGAACCCCGGCCGCATCGCTTCCATCCACTGCAAGGACTACTCGCCCGCCGCGGGGCGCGGCTATCGCGTCCTGTTCGGCGAAGGCGCCGCGCCATGGAAAGAGATCTTCGCGGCAGCGGAAAAGGTGGGCGGCCTCGAATACTACCTGATCGAGCAGGAAGGCAGCGACTATCCGCCGTTTGAGACCGCCGAGAAGTGCCTGGCGGCTTTCAGGAAGCTCCACGCCTGAGAGTCCGGTCGACTGGCGCCACACCCGCTCGAGTGGTGGGAGCTATTAGCTGGCAGATGCGGTTCGTTTGGGAATCTTTGATTGTCGTTACCAGCAACCGGGCTTGGCCGGCTCGGTTAGTGCACGGGTGGCCTGACGAAGCCTTCGTGTAGCGGCTCGATCATCCGGGCAAACTCGATGAGCCGCCGCTCTGAGTAGAGCGGGCCCACAATCTGGAGAGCGAGCGGAAGTCCGTCACGGTTGAGGCCCATGGGAATGGTCAACGCCGGATGGCCTGTGACGTTGAAACAGAGTGGGTAATAGAAATAGTCCCAGTAGTTGATTTGCTTGCCGTCGAGCATGATGGCTTCATGGTCCGGGTTGTGGGCAATGGCGGGTCCTGGAGTTACGGGCATTATGAGCAGGTCATGCGCGGCAAAAAACGTTTCGAGGCCGTCGGCGAGTAGCTTGCGGCGACGGAGGAGGTCGTCGTACTTCTCCGGATCCAAGTCGGACATTCGTTCGAAGACTTCGGCAAATTGGAAACGATGGGTATCCGCCTTTTTGTACTCCCGGACCATAAACTGACGAATGAGCCAGGGGACTTTGTCGAACATCAAGTAGATCGATAACATGCGGTGCATCAGCATCATTTCCTCGAAGGCAGGTGGTTGTGCACGGCGCACGGTGGCGTGCTTTGATTCGAGGGCGGCGGCCAATGATGTCAGTCGAGCTTTCACCTCGTGGCCGATAAACATCTCGTCATCGCGGAAAGTCCACTCATCGAAGTAGGCGACGGAATAGTCCTGGAGTTTCGCCTTTGGCTTCAGCATGCGAGGTTGCCGCTCGGGCCATTTGGCCATGAGGGCATTCCACGCCAAATCAATGTCGTCTATGGTTCTTGCCAGCGGCCCCTGCACCATCATCCGCCGATACTTTGGATTTCCGGCTTGGCCGGGGAATTCCGAGGTATCGCCGCCAATAGCCCCTTCGGTGGTTTTCAATCCATACAAACCATTGAAGGCGGCCGGAACCCGGATACTGCCGCCCATGTCGCCGCCTAGTGCGACAGGCGCCATTCCCGCCGCAACCGAGGCTGCGCCGCCGCCGGTGCTGCCGCCGGGAGTCCGATTGTGGTCGAACGGATTGGATGCCGTAGGATAGATCTCGCCGAAGGTTTGCAGGTCGGAAAGCAGCTTGGGAACGTTTGTGGTGCCCAGGATAATGGCGCCTTGTTCCACGAGAGCGTCGACGACCTCAGCGTTTCTGGGCGCTTTGAAGCCCTGGAACATCTCAGAGTTCCATGTGCAAGGTTTGCCCTTGACCCAGAACTCCTCTTTGACGCTCACCGGGACGCCGTGTAAGAGGCCGGTGGGTTCGCCTCGGGCGACCTTCTCGTCCGCCCTGTCTGCGGCTTCGAGCGCTTCGTTTTCGAAAAGCCAGACGAAGGCATTGGTCCGGTAATTGGTGTTTTTGATGTGGTTGATGTGAGCCTGGACGATATCCCTAGACTTGGCCTGCTTGTTGCGGATCATCGCGGAAAGGCCGGCGGCGGATGCGTAAAGGAACCGCTGCTCAACCGGCAATTGCGATGCCGGCTTGTGAAAGAGCTCGGCTTGCAGAGTCGGGCGGTCTCCAATGGGTCTGGGTATTTGGGAGTACAGGTAAGCGCCCAGGCCGGCGGCGATCAGGGCTAAGGACGCAATGGTGAGCCCGATCCACTTCAGAAGGCGCTTAATCATTTTTGGCACGGGACGGCCTTTGGGTTTCCGGAGGGGGTGCTTTGTCGCATGTCAGGCAATTTTACAAGACATGTAAATATATTGCGCACGCGCTTCGCGGCCGGCGTGAGGCGTGCGGTTCGGCACCCATGCAGTAGTGACTTCCCGGCTTGAGCGGCGGACCCGTGTATTGTCTCGAGCGCGAAACGGTCATTGCCGTGGAAGGAACGATGACCCAGGACGGCTAGGTGATCATCCAAGCTGGATTTTATGGAATCCCGTAACCGGAATACGTCACGAGGAACTCATCGGCATGCGCTCGGCCTTCTTGTCGCGATATGTACGCCGAACCTACAACGCATACGTGCTCGCGCAATTCAAGTGCCCTGGGCAGAAGTGGAGAATTGGCGGCTCCGGCTTCATCGCGAACTCGACGACGCCCTCGAATCGACGAGTCTTCCGAAGCATGCTGATTATCAGCGCGCGAATAACTTTCTGATCCGCGCTCGGCGCTTTGCCGCCAGTCCGGAGACGGCCTCTCACACAACAGCGAAACTACCGTCCCCGGCCGCCGCCGCCACCACCACCACCATGGCCCACGGAACTGGTTGCACCACCGCCGCCGCCACCCGCGGCAGGAGCGCTCATCGCCGGCGCCGGCGCTGCCGACGGACCAGGCATCGACATCATCCCGCCGCCACCGCGACGCATGCTGCCGAAGCTGCCACCGCCGCCCATAACGGACCGCTGGTGTACCGTCGTCATTGTCCCCCCGCCCATCATCGGAGCCGAAGGCGCCCGGCGGAACGCGCCGCCATACCCGTACATCCTCCCCGGATACCCGTAGAACATCGCGTTCGACAGGAACGAGTTGATCCGCAGCGGGCTGTAGTAGCAGAACCCGGTGAACGAGCTGCATGCCACCCCCCGTGCCGGGATAAACGTGAACATGCCGAAGTAGGGGTTGAAGTTCCAGCCGCCGCTCGTCCAGCTATAGCCCGAATCGCGCAGCGACTTCGCCGCTGAAACGTTCGCCATCGCCAGATAGCCCGACCGCCGTACGCTCCACCGTGTCAGCGAATCGCCCTTCTCCGGGTCGAACTTCGCCACTTCCACCGTCTCACCCAACGTGCCGATCTGGCCGCGCTTCAGCGTTTGCGTCTTATCGTTCGCCGCGATCACGTCCGCCTGGCCGTCGAACACCTTCACCGTAGCCGGATTAGCGCTCAACTCATAGGTGCCCGTCCGCTTGAACTGCACCGTCGATTCCGCCACCGTCACCGTGATTGAATTCTCTTTCTGCAGGTCCGAGATTTCCACCACGGCCGAACCGGACTCGAGCACTAGCCGGGTGTCGATCAGCCGGTTTGAAATCATCTTCACCGCCGAGTCTTCACCCAACCGCAGCACCGCTCCGGGCGACAGCAGGATCTCTGCCCGGCCCGCCTCCGTGCGCAACACCTGGTTTTCTTTCACTTCCGGAAACTGCGAGAACAGCTTCGTCGAAGGCGTTTGCTCCACCAGTTTGTCCGCGACGTATACCTTGCCCTCCAGGTAATGGATGAGGCCCGCGCGGGCGCTCACCACTTCCTGCGCAAACGACAAGGTCGGGATGGCCATCAATCCAGCCGACACCACTACCCACAGACTGCGGCGCATTGTACCTCCTACCTTGATCATACTGCCGACGTCTACGACGCCTGTCAACGGATTTCGGTTTCCGCTTTGTTAAACCTTCGCTTCACGCCGATTAAACTTAGCTTATGGGACCCTGGCGGCGGTTAAAAGAGTCGCTCGCCGGTGGCATGCGTCAACGCATCACTCTCGCCGGGTTCGGCTACTCGCTCGCCATCGCCATCGTTTGTGCGCTCGCGTTCGCCAGCGGTAACAACCTTCTTTTCTTGCTTTTGGCCCTCATGATCGCCATGTTGCTGGTCTCCGGCTTCCTGAGCCGCCTCTCGCTCGCCGGCCTCGAACTCGACATCCTCTTCCCCCAACATATCCCCGCCCGCCGCGATATCCCCGCCCGCATGAAACTCATGAACGAGAAGAGCTGGATGCCGTCCTTCTCGATCAATGTCCGTGGATTACCTGGTACCGCTTACGTCTCGCCCCTCTACTTCCCCCTGCTCGGGGGCGGCACCGCCGTCGAAGAAAGCGTGCAAGTCCGCTTCGCTCAACGCGGTACGCACGCCCGCAATAGCTTCATGCTTTACTCCCGGTTCCCTTTCGGATTCGCCGAACGGCGTGTCCAGGTCACTCCGCCGCGCGATGTCCTTGTCTACCCCTCGCTCGACCCGCAGCCTTCCTTCCAGGGGATTCTCCATCACCTGCAAGGCGAAATTGAGGAACAGGTCCGCGGCCGCAGTACCGACTTCTACCGCATTCGCCCCTACGAAGCCCGCGAAAGCGCCCGTCACGTCGACTGGCGAGCCACCGCCCATACCGGCGAACTCCAGGTCCGCGAATTCACCCGCGAACGCGACCCGCTTGTCGAAATGTACCTCGACTTATCGGTCCCCCAAGAGCATCGCGAGTGGTTCGAGCGTGCCGTCGACTGCTGCGCATACCTCACTTGGGAGCTTGGCTCGCGCAATGCCCGTGTCCGCCTCAGAAGCCAGGACTTTGACGTAACCTCGCCAGCCGAAGGTGATGTCTATACTATTCTTAAGTATTTGGCGTTAGTTGAGCCAAGAGTCGGGGTTACCGTTTCCGAACCCAGTCGTGAGGAGAGTATCCAGGTTGTTTTCAGCACTATGCCGTCGCGCTTCGCGGACCCTGGCTGGAGTCGCGCTCTTGTCGTGGACCGCGACAGTTTGGAGCCAGACACCGCCACCCGATCGGCAGGCGCCCAAACCGGAACCAGTCCGTAGCTCCATCACTATAATTGAAAAGGTCAGCACCGAAGCGCCCGCCGCTATCGAAGTTCTGGACAAACCCCAAATTGAGCAGGTCCCCGGCGTCAACATCGACGACCGCCTGCGTATGGTCCCCGGCTTCTCCCTCTTCCGCCGTTCCTCGAGTCTCGTCGCCCAGCCCACCACCCAGGGCGTCTCCCTACGCGGCATCGGCTCCACTGGCGCTTCCCGCACCCTGATCCTTTGGGACGGTATCCCGATCAACGATCCCTTTGGTGGCTGGGTCTACTGGACCCGCGTCTCCCCCGACGAACTTTCCCGCGTCGAAGTCTCCCGCGGAGCCTCCACCAGCGTCTTCGGCGACCGGGCCATGGGCGGCGCCGTCGCCCTCTTCTCCCGCGAACCCGAGCGCGGCCGTGTCACCGCGTCCTACGAGTTCGGCAACCGCAACACCAACGTTTTGTCCGCCGGCGGGTCGTTCCTTACCCCGCGCTGGGCTGTCTCCGGGAACGGCCGCGCCTTCACTACTAACGGCTTCTACATCGTCGGCGAGCGCTTCCGTGGACCCGTCGACATCGAAGCCAACGTCCGCTTTGTCGCCGGCGACACCCGCTTCGATTACATCGGCAACAACCAGCGCCTTTTCACCAAAGTCGACCTCCTGATCGAGGACCGCTCCAACGGCACCCCTCTCCAGCGCAACTCCACCTCGCTTGGCAACATCGCAGCCAACTACTGGCGCCAGTTCTCCCGCAATTCCATCTCCCTACTCGGTTATCACACTCGCGAAGAGTTCCGCGCCGGTTTCTCCGCCATCGCCGCCAACCGCCAGACCGAGCGCCTCACCTACAACCAAAGCGTTCCCGCCGAAGCCGTCGGCGGCGCCGCCTTCTGGCGTCACGAACATAGCCGCTTCAATACCTTAATCGGAGCCGACGTCCAGCGCGCCGAAGGCTGGAGTGTCGATTCCTTGTTCCCCACCGGCCGTCGCATCGGCGGCGGCACCCTGCTCCAGCACGGCGCCTTTGTCCAAGGCGACCTCAAAGCCGGTCCCGCTCGATTCTTCCTCGGCGGACGTCACCAGTTCACCGGTCAAGGCCGCCAGTTCTTCTCCCCCAGCGCCGGCTTTACCGCCGGACGCCGTTGGTACCGTCTCCGCGGATCGGCCTATCGCTCCTACCGCGCTCCCACGCTCAACGAACTCTACCGCGAGTTCCGCGCCGGCAACGCCGCCACGCTTCCAAACGCATTGCTCAAACCCGAAACCGTCTTCGGCGCTGAAATCGGCTTCGATTTGATCGGCGAGTCCCGCCGCTTCACCGCCACCGCTTTTCGCAACGACCTCCGCGACCTTGTTACCAACGTCACCCTCTCCGTCACGCCCGCTCAGATCACCCGCCAACGCCAGAACGCTGCCAAAGCCCTCGGCCGCGGCTTCGAACTCGAAGCCCGCCAGCGCTTCCGCGACTTCACCTTAGAAGGCGCGTACCTGTTTGTCGACTCCCGCTTCGACCTCGGTCTCCGCGTTCCGCAAATCCCCAAACACCAGGGTTCCGCCCAACTCACCTGGTCCCACAACCGCACTTTTGCCACCTTCGGTTTCCGCACCAGCGCCTACCAGTTCGATGACGACCTCAACCTCTTCCGCCTCCCCGGCTTCGGCGTCACTCAGTTCTCCATCCGCCACCAACTCTGGCGCAGCCTCTCCGCCATCGCCGCCGTCGAAAACCTCTTCAACCGCGAATTCCTAACCGGCTACTCCCCCGTTCCCGCCACCGGCGCCCCCCGCCTCATCCGCGCCGGCCTCCGCTGGGACGGCAAACTCTGGTAGTCGGATCTCGCAAACTACTGCCGGCACACACCTGCCGGCCTGTCGGACCTGCTATAAGCCCGCGGTCCCAGTCTCCTTCAATATGCCGATTAACCGGATGAGACACTGAAATCAGCCGCCCCGATGAACATCGCCGAAGCCTTCCGGTTCAGTTTCGAAGCCCTCCGCGCCAATAAGGTCCGCACCTTCCTCACCGCCCTCGGGCTCGTCATCGGCAATGCCTCCGTCATCCTGGTGGTCACCATCTCCATCACCAGCCGCGACTACATCCTCGACCAGATTCGCGCGATCGGCTCCAACCTCGTCTACGCCTACTACGAAGCCGGCAGCAACACCGCCATGAAGGTCGAAGCGGATTTCGTGAAGGTCGCTGATGTCGAAGCCGTCCGCGCACAGCTCGGCTCGCGCATCGTCGCTGCCACCGGCGTCATGACCAATTACGACCGCATCTACATCAACGGACGCGCCGAAGATATCGCGGTCATCGGTTCAGACGACCAGTACCGTCTCGTCCGCAACTTAGTAGTTCCCACAGGCCGTTTCATGGATGCCAGCGACGTGGCTCTCCGCCAGAAGGTCGCCATGCTCACCACCGAACTCGCCAAGCGCCTCTACGGCAGCCCCCAAGCGGCCGTCGGGCAGATCCTCAAACTCTCCGGCCTCCAGTTCACCGTAATCGGCACCTTCCGCGAGCGCACCTCCACCTTCGGGCTCAGCGAACTCAGCACCGAAACCGTCCTGATCCCGATCACCGTGATCCGCTACTTCACCCAGGTGGAACGGATCGACCCTCTCTACGTCCAAACGCGCTCCCCGCAGGACGTCGAAGGGGTCGCGGTCGACCTAAAGCGAATCCTCGAAAGCCGCCACCGCCCCGGCGCACGCTATAAGGTTGAAACGCTGACCGCCATCTTAGACGCCGCCAAGAACATCGCCGCCATCCTCACGCTGGTCCTGGTTCTCGTCTCCGCCATCGCGCTAGTCATCTCCGGCATCGGCATCATGAACATCATGCTCGTAACGGTCACCGAACGCACCCGCGAAATCGGCGTCCGCATGGCCGTCGGCGCCTCCCGCCGCGAAGTCCTTCAGCAATTTCTATTGGAAGCAGTACTGATCTCAATCGGCGGAGGCCTAATCGGCATCCTCTTCGGCGTGGCGATCCCCATCGGCGCCAACCTCGCCCAAGACGACTTCAACGTCCCCGTCTCCACCCTCTCCGTAGCAGTAGCCTTCGGCGTCTCCTTCATCGTCGGCTTGGTCTTCGGCCTACTCCCCGCCAACCGCGCCGCGAAACTTAACCCCACCGAAGCCCTCCGCTACGAATAGCCTTTATGGTGCGAGCTTCCCAGTTCGCACCGGCCTCGAAGTCGGCTCGCCTGGAATTTGGACATTTCGGTAGGACTTGCGGCCACGCCTCACTCCCGCCCCCGCGATGTCAGCCTGCGATCAAACAAGAATGGTTCGCCCCGATGAAAAACGATTCTCGAAAAATCTGGATGGCACGGATTGATCAGGTAATTGCGTTCTTGATGGAGTACCGATGAGGGAACCACTAGAACAGCGGTTTCCATGCGAGCAGCCCACGCTGTACCAATCACGCGCGTACTCTCCCCGTGTTCGGCTGAATCCCAACCCTTCGGTAAGTCGGCGACCGTCAAGCTTCGGCGTGGCAAATTGTCGGGGATTTCAATCGGAATAGAGATATAATCGTCTGCAAACTCGCGACTACCCGCCAGTATCTCTAAAGCGCACAGTGCCCGGCTCTCGGCTGCATAGATCAGAGGTACACCCTTTTGATTCCATCGGCCTCCGAATCGCGCGGCGCCCTTACCGTCGTTAGCAGGATACCGGCTGCTGCCAATCCGGTACACGAGCATCGCTACCAGACGCCCTGTTCAATCCTGCCCAGTACGTCTTCAACCTGCTCGATCCCATCGGCGCTGTTTAACAGCGATATTGGCGTTCGATGCGAAAGCGACGGCAAAGGCATCCGAAGCCAGCGAATTGCCTTCTCCCGATCACCGAACACTTCAATTGCCCGGCTCGTGACGGCTACTATACCATCGAGATCAACGGTCTGGGGCTCTGTCCCCGCGACATTAACTTCCGAACGGCTGATCTGCTGTTTGTGCCGAGTCCCCTTCAAACTGGTGGTGGCGTTTGCCATAGACTTTGGCCGAAGCCCGGTCGCGGATGGGCGGGGCAACTTGTCTTTCGATCTCGCTCCCGCTCGTACCGTCAGTGCCGGTCCTTTGAGTTCAACGTCTTTCAACTCACGTTTCGTCTGCGCTGTCGCCTTCTTGGCGTCAGCGTCAGAACTCATTTCCACGAAAGCAAACCCCCGCGAGTTGCCCTTTTCACGGTCGACTTCAACCCGCACATTTTCCACCCGGCCGTATTTTTCGAACAATTTGCGAATGGATTCTTCCGTAGCTCCAAAGTCCAAATTGCCGACAAAAATGTTTTTCACCGGGTCTTCTTCCTCGCCCTCAACCCCAGTATAAACTCCCCTACCGGAACAAATGCGTCAAGTCGAACGAAGCCGTCACCGCCCCGCGCGGCCGCCCTTCCTTGGGATGCACACTCCACGTATACCCAACCGTTACATCCACCGCCAGCAACGTCACCCGCACGCCGCTCCCGATCGCGAACGGTAACCGGTCCGTCGCATTCATCAGGAACACCGGACTCGCCGCATACAGCGACCCGCGCTCCAGCAGCGAATCGAGCACATGCTTGGCATCGCGCATCTCCCCATGCGCCCGCTGCGCCGCCTTCAACGTCTCTCGCGACGCCTCCAACTGCCGGAACCGCTCGTTGATGTCGTACAGCAGCCTCTCCAGCCGGGCTGTCGGTACCGCAAACTCCGGATTCTTCTTCTCCAACCGCTGTAACTCGCCCAGCAGCGTCGTCAACAATGCCGCTACCGGCGGCAACCCCGCGCCCGTCTCGTAGTCGATCGCCAATCCGCGCACATGCGTCGGCAACACGCCGTTCGCAATCGCCGCATTCAATCGCGACACCGCCGCCTGCAAAGTGATTCTTGCCTTCGACCGTGCCGGCAGCGGGGGCAGGGAAGTGAGTATCTCCTGCACCGTCGCTAACTCGCCCGCTATCTCCCGGAACGCTGCCGAGTCCGCCACATACGAATCCTGCAAAACACTCCTCGCCGCCGTCAAAGCCAGCGTTACCGCCTGCCCCAATGACGATTCCTTCAAGACGTCCTTCGGCACCAGCGACCGCCGCCACATCGGCATTGCCGCCGAAAACCGCACCGCATATCGCCGCTCCGGCATCGTCGACGTTATCCGCCCATCCAACGTCAGCGGACCCACCCATCCCGCCGCCACCGTATCGAAATCGTGATGCGTCGTCTTACCCGGATGAATAACATAGGAAGAAGTAACAGCCGGATAATATAACTGCACCTGATTCCGAATTCCCAGCGGACCGCACGAGTCCGCCTGTACGCTCGCCGTGTACGTATAGTTCGGACCCGACGCTGTTTTCACCGGCAATCCCAACCCCAGATTCCAGCACCGCGGCGCCGGCGATGCCGCTACATTAGTAGGCACCAGCGCGCCTGCCCCGTTCAACCCCGTGAACTTCAAGACACGCGTCGGATCGGGTATCGCGATTAACCGGTACACCACCACCAGCGTCTTCGACCCCGCATCGCATCCCGTAATCGACGGCAGCACGAGCCGCAATCCCTTCGCATCTCCGGCGGCCGCTATGTCCCGTTGACCCTGTTGCCACCCTGCCAGCGTGAACGCCTGCCCGGCGATCGCCGGTATCGCCGGCCGCGCCGTCGGAATCGGTGTGGTCAACTCCACCGCGCGCACCGTGTACCGCTCCTGTTCATACGCGAGCATCGCCTGGTCGCACTGAGCGTTCGCCCTCGCCCAACAAAACGCGGCGGCCACAACGGCCACCCTTGCCCCGCGCTTACAGCAGTTGTAATAAAAGTTCGCGCAATGTCGTGTCACTGTTGATCTTCTTCTTCGAAAGCGATGCGGCTCGGTCCGCGATCTGGTTCTCCAGCAGGCTCACCTTCGCCGGCGACAGTTCCTGTTTGCCCGACGCCAGCAGTTCCGCCTTCTGCGCCAGTTCCTCGCCGATCGTCACGTGTACCGTCGCCCGCGGCTTCATCCCCCCGTTCCGGCGGACGTTCAGCGCGAAGTCGATCGTCCACGTTGCCGTCCCGTCCCTGTTACAAGTCCGGCTCACGCCCAAGTGGATTTCTCGGTTCTCGTCCGGCGCTAGAACAGCCACTGCCACGCTAATCGGAGCGCAGGACACAACTAGCTCCGAAACTCGTCAACCGACATCAAATTGATGGAGCACAACACCCGGGCGTCGAAATCCGTGGCGTTATTTCGAAAATTGATCGTCATTTTGGTGAACTCCGTTTTCTGCCCGCGGCCGCATCGCTTGCTTCATTGGTGGCAGCCGCTTGCAGACACACATCTACTCCACCCGCTTCTTAAACCGACCTGTGGAAATTTCTAAACCACTGAAAACAGGGCAAAAATAAATTTCAATTTGTTGTGAATCAATTTTTTCTGCTTAGGCGAAAAATAGGAGAATAGACTACGCTCTGAAGCCCGCCCGCTCCAGCCCACGCTCCACTTCCGGGTTCCCCCCGAACGTCTCCCACACAAACCCCGACCGCAAATTCTCCGCCATCACCAGCGTGATCCCAGTGTCGATCCCCACCACGTCCGGACCGTACCATCCGTCCCCCGGATGGAATGCGTTCACGAATCCGTACCGGCCCCACGCGCCCCGCCCATACCTCTGCCGGATCGTGCGCAGCACCCGTAGCGTTTCCTCGGGCAGAAAAGGCAGGGAACCCGCCGCCGCGCTCGGCACGATCGTTCCGTCAACGGGACCAGTCAGTGGCGGGCCGCCCCAAACCACGTACCCGTTGCGCGAATCGGACGCCGTAATGCCCCACAACTCCTCCGAAATGTGTGGAAAACGCGCGCTCAAATCCAGGCAAAACCGCCTGTGTGCCTCCGTCGCCCGCTTGGAGTTTTCAAAATAGTCCGCATACCGGTCGCGCTTCTGCCGAAAATCGAACCATGCATGCGAATACTGATGGGCAAACAACGGCGCATCCGACCCGATGTACCGCAGTCCGCCGTACTCAATCACGCCCCGCCTCCACGCATGCCACGACCGCACCGGCAACGGGTAAGTCGCCGACCCCAACCCCAGCAGGTACAGCATCATCAATTCGCTGTAGCAATCCCACATGCACGCCAACTGCCCCGTCTCCGGCCTCCACCCGTGGCTTATCAGTCCAGCACGGGACGCCAGCCACCCCCAGTCCACCCGATCGAATATGTGCGTTGCCAGCCTCGCGATCTCCCGATCGCCGAAGTACGCCCGGCACGTCAGCACCCCGCACAGCAGTATGGCCGTGTCGATCGACGACACCTCAGAGTTCCAGATCCGCCCGCCGCTTTTGACATCCGCCCAGTGATAGTAGAAACCGTGCTCCGCCGGCATCTCCCAAGCCAGAAACCGTAGCGCCGCCGCCGCCCGCTCGCGCGCCTCTGCCGCCGGCACAAAGCCCCGCTCGGAAGCGATGCAAAGCGCCGTCAACCCAAAACCCGTCGCGGCGATGCTGGCCACATTCCGGCGCCCAGCAAAACCTTCCGCGTTAGCCTCGCAACGGTCCCTCACCAAACCCGTGCGTAAGTCCGCCTGTTCCCAGAAATACAGGCAATTCGCCCGCTCTAATTGATCCAGAAACCGATCGTCCTCGGGAGACAGCGATCGCGGATGACTACTGATCAATCGTGACAGCGCACGCAATGCCACCCGCCGCGAAACCACGCGGGTAGCCGGCTGTGAATACTGCAAGGCCGGTGGATCCCTCAGGTACTTCGAGTCCTGTGACGAATGTAGCAGGTCCCAACACTCTTGTGTGCATCTCCGCGCTCCCCGGCCGCCTTCCCGTTTCTCATTTCCTCCCGCCGTTTGCTACCATCTGTCCGATGAAGTTGGAAATGTCCACTCGCGAACTGCCGAGCGGTATCACCGTCGTGGAACTCAAAGGCCGCCTCACCCTCGGCGACTCCCTCACCACAACCGAAGATGCCATCAAGAAATTGGCGGCCACCAAAAAGAAAATCATTCTCGACCTCTCTCAAGCCGACTTCATCGATAGCGCCGGCCTCGGCATGCTCGTCGCCTGCTCCGCCACCGCCACATCCGCCGGCGGCCAACTACGCGTCTCCGGAGCCGTCCCCCGCGTTCAGCAAATCTTCCTGATGACCCAGGTCTACCGCGTCATCCCCCTCTACGCCACCATCGAAGCCGCCACCGAAAGCTTCAATTAGTTCCCAATTCGCAGCCGTGCGGCGCCGCCCACTTGTGGGGCGAACGTCCCCGTTCGTGGCCCGACCTCCTGGTCGGCTTCACTGCCCCCCACCAAACGCCTTCACAATCCACTCCGGCTCCCCGGGTTCCCCTTTTCCCGCCATTCCCTTCGTCTTCGACCATCGGTGAATCCACGAAAACCCGCCCGTTCCCGCATACTCCTCCGGCAACCGGTAAGCCGGGTCCTTCAGCGCTTCGCCCAGTGAAACGAACCGGTACCCCCTCCGCCGTAACATCGCCATCAGGTCCCCCATCGCATCCGCGTTAATCGCATTCGTGTGCAGCAGCAGCACCTGCGGAATGTCCCGTCCCACCACCTCCCGCGTCCGCTCCTCAAAAAACACGATCACAGATTCCATATACCGCAGATACTCCGCCTTCACCCGCGCCGCCATCCCCGCATCGCTGCCCACCGCCTTCGCGTACACCCACGAAAACATCCAATCCGAGTTATCAAACGTCACCGGAGCCACCGTGTACCCTCACCACGTCCCAGCGCCGCCACAACAACCGCCAGCAGGATAAACCGCATCCTGTTATTGTGACGGTTCCGCTCACCATGCTCCCTTGGCGGACCATTGCAAACAAGCACCCAACCTCGTAACCGAACCACGGCGCGTAAGATTTCTGAGGCCGTCCGTCAAGCAAAATCTGAGGTCATGCCGCCTCCTTCCCGTATGGCGATCCGCTCCGCCGCAGTGCCGCCAGGTACCGAGCCTCGTCATAGCGCTCC
>JADLDI010000074.1 GCA_020846745.1 Bryobacterales bacterium
GGAGCGCTATGACGAGGCTCGGTACCTGGCGGCACTGCGGCGGAGCGGATCGCCATACGGGAAGGAGGCGGCATGACCTCAGATTTTGCTTGACGGACGGCCTCAGAAATCTTACGCGCCGTGGTTCAGTTGAACCCGTTACACTTCGGGTTTCTTGATTTCCACTCCGGCCATATCTTCGATGAAGTTGACGATAGCCGAGTGATCTAAGTCGCCCTTGCCTTCGTTCATCAGCGAGATAAGTATCTGCTGGACCATGCCGGTAAAGGGGAGCGAGACCTTGAGCGACTCCGCGGCGAGCAGAGCGTTTCGAAGATCCTTCTGGTGGAGTTTGATACGGAAGCCGGGCTTAAAGTTACGGCTGATGGCCATGGGCGCCTTGGCATTGAGGACGGTACTGCCGGCGAGCCCGCCTTTCACCGCCTGAAACACAACATCGGGATCGAGACCTGCCTTGGTGGCCAGCACCAAGGCTTCGCCCATGGCGGCAATGTTACAGGCCACCATGATCTGGTTGGCCAGCTTGGTGACGTTGCCCGCGCCGACCGGTCCGGTGAGAGTGGCGCTCGAGCCCAACGATTTGAAGAGCGGGACAACCGTCTCAAACGTCTCCTGCTTGCCGCCCACCATGATGGCGAGGGTGCCGTCGACGGCTTTGGGTTCGCCGCCGCTGACTGGCGCATCGAGAAAGTCGACGCCCTGTTCGGCACAGGCGGCGCCGATCTTCTGGGCAACGATGGGGCTGATGGAGCTCATGTCGACTATGACAGATCGGGCCGCGGCGCCTTCGAGTACGCCGCCCGCGCCCAGTACAGCCGCCTCCACATCGGGGCCGTCGGGCAGCATCGTAATGGTGACCTCTCCATTGGCCGCGGCATCCTTGCCGGAGGCGCACGCTTTGGCTCCGTCCCCAACCAGCGCCGAGACCGACTCGGGATTGATGTCGTACACGAATAAGTCATGGCCGGCCTTCAGCAGGTTGCGCGCCATGGGTTTGCCCATGATCCCCAAGCCCACAAATCCGATCTTCATTTCATTCACCTCCAAAGGTGTAATGGTAGCGCCGCGGAGGGGAACCGTCATCCCCCTTCCGCTAAAGGCGGCTGGAAGCGGCGGTTACCACTCCAGACGGAGCGATGTGCGGAACGCGCGCGCGCCCGGCTGGTCGAGTGAGTGGGTGCCAGAGGCCGCGGTAATAACGCCTACTTGCGACAGCGCGGTGATGTTCAGGCCGGGCACGGACCAGTTGGGGTGGTTCAAGAAGTTAGTGGAAGTCATTTCCCAACGTAACTGCATCCGCTCGCGAATCTGGAAGTGCTTCGCGAGGCCGGCATCGACGACGTTCACACCCGGCCCTTTGATCACGCCTTTTGCCGCACTGCCAAACGAACCCAGTGTGGGCGCTGAAAAGGCCGCTGGATCGAACCACCGTGTGAGGCTACGCTGATCGCCGGGCAGGTTGGTGTCGTAAAGGTAGTTGGGCCGAATGGTTACTTGGGCGGGGGTGCGGCTGGTGGTGTACGCGATGCCGGTCGGGTCCGGGCCGGTCCACAAGGGAGTCAGGAAGTTACCGGAGGTCATGCTGTAGATGCCGCTGATGGTCCAGCCGCCAACGATTTGACGGGTGATGCGATTGCCGCCAGCTAACCAGCGCTTACCGCGGCCGAAGGGCAATTCGTAAATGAAGTTACCGCCGACCCGGTGGGTGGGGATATCTTCCCAGACCGCACGTTCACGCTTACGGTCGTAGGCGTTCTCGGGACTCTGGGCGAGGTCGATATCACCGATGTCGCGCGCCCAGGTATAGGAGAGTTGGTAGTGGAATCCACGCGCCATGCGGCGTTCGGCAGTAACTGTCATGGCGTGATACTGGTGGCCGGCGCCGTTGGTGACATAGTTGATACCGGGGTAATTGGGGAACATTCGCGGCTTGTCGACAAACAGGCGCGCATCGGGGACGGGTTGGTTGATGTTGTAACTCCACTGACCTTGGCGTGTGTTGGTTCCGATGTAAGAGAGGCGGAAGCCCGTATTCCAACGCTGATGCTCGATGGTGGCGGTGTACTGCATGCTGTAGGGACGGCGGAGGTCAGGGTTCACCGCGTTTGGAATGCTGATGGTGGTTGGACCTGTGGCCTGCAAGGGGAAGATGCGCGGGAAGATCACATCGGGCGTGGCGGGGTTGGTGTAACTCGGTTCGTTAATCAGGAACGGCGTACTGCCGTAAGAGACGCCGCGGGGCACCATGTCGAAGAAGATGCCGAAACCTCCACGGAAGACCGTGTTATTACCCCAGGGGCGATAGGCGAGGCCCATGCGGGGACCGAAGTCGTGACGAGCTCGTAGGAGGGTGTCGCCGGGTAAGCCGACGGAACTGGCTTCTACAACACCCACGTATCCTTTGGGCAACAGGGGACTGACCTGCGACAACGATCCGTCCGGCACGACGATTTTTCCACTGCCGATGTCGAACATGGCGGCGCGTCCGCTCGATTCGGTGAAGTTAGTAGTGTATTCGTAGCGGACGCCACCGGTTAAGGTCAGCTTGGGGGTGACTTTGAAATCGTCAGTGATAAAGAGGGTGTCCTGGATCCAATGGCGCTTGTAGCCGAGGGGAGCGTAGGCGCGGGTTACCGTCGAGGGAATGCCGAGCAGGAAGTCGCCATAGGTGAATCCGGTGTAGCGGTTGGAGAAGGCGGCGGTGCCGAACAGGTTCGCGTCGGTGCTCTTGTCGGCGTGGAAGTGTGGGGATACGATCAGGCCGGCCTTGATGCTGTGCCGTCCACGGAACCAGGTGACCAGGTCCTGGACGGTGTAGTTGAATTCGCGGTTACCGGGACGGCGATAGTTGTAACTGCTGCCTTGATCAATTGGCGCGAGCGGGAGGTTAGAAAAGGTGAAGTGGGGCATGCCCGGCAGGTCGGGCACGTTGTCGATCAGACCGGTGAGGCCAAGTTCCTGTACGAGGGATTTGCCGAGCGTGGGTGGAGTGATGGGGTTGTTGTTGAAGGAAACGCCTGCGCGGAACTCGTTCACCAATTGGGGCCGGATGTTATAGGTGAACGAGAAGTTGGCGGCACGCGTATCGCGGCGCTGGGAGTTACGGCCGATGGTGGGGAGGTTGCCGAGATACTGGCGGCTCCATGCCTGGTTCCAAGTCCAGCGGACGAAGAGGAATGCCTTATCATTGATCCGGTGGTCCGTTCGGACCGTGTAATAGGAATTGGGGTCAAACTCGCGAATCTTGTACTCTCGGTAGTTGGCTTGGGCGAATACCTGCGTGTTGCCGTAGGTGGGGAGGGGATAGAAGCGGTCCTGGATGCGCTGAGACACGGGGTTGATGCGCGAGGTGGGGATTTGATTGTTGGGGAAGGGAGTGCCGGTGAACGGGTCCTTCACGGTGGACTTGTCGGGTGTATAAGTGAAGTCGCCCGCGCGCCAAGCGGCGAGCGGAACGGCGGGGTTCAGGAAGTCCTGTGCGGCGCTGCCGGTTGAGGTTTCGTAGGAGAAGAAGAAGAAAGTCTTGTTGCGGCCGTCGTAGACCTTGGGGATGTAGACGGGGCCGCCGATTGATGTTCCGGGCAGGTGAGTGATGCCGGTGGTGCGCTGCTGGGCGAAGGGGTCGCGCGCGCGGAAGAACGGCGTGGAATAATAGTCGAACACGTTGCCGTGTAACTGATTTGTGCCGGACTTGGAAATAACCGTGACTTGGCCGATGGCGCCATACTCGGCGCTGTTAGACGCCATGTCGACGCGGACTTCTTCAAAGCTTTCGATGTATCCCACCAGTGGGCTGATCTGGCTGCCGTCGTAAGCCGTGCTGGTGCTGATACCGTCAATCCCGACATCCCCCTGGTTGCCGCGGCTGCCGGCGAACCGGCGATAGGAGAGGCCGTAACCGGCGCTTAGCACATTCGGGGATAGCGCGAGGAAAGCGGTGAGACTGCGCGTGTTGAGCGGCAGAGTCTTTAGCAGGGTTGAATCTTTTGAATCGCTGATACGGGCGGTTTCCGTCTCGATGAGAGTGGCGCCGCCAGTTACCTCGATTTTGGTTTCGACGCTGCCGACTTCCAGGCGTAGATCGAGGCGGCGGTAATCGCGGGCGCGCAGGATGATCTGCTCGGCCACAAATTCTTTGAAGCCGGAACTGTTGGCCCGGACGGTGTAAGTACCTTCTTTCAGTTGGGCGAGCGTGTAGACGCCCGCCTCATTCGATTGAGCGATGGTTTGTATGTTGCTTTCGAGGTGGGTGGCCGTGACGGTGACGCCGGCGATGGCAGAGCCGGTGGGGTCTGTCGCGGTGCCGGTGATTGTAGCGAACGTGGTTTGTCCGTTGAGGCTGTGAGCCAAGGTAAGCAGCAAAACAGCACCGGACACCAGAAGGTGCAGTTGTGGTTTACGCATTCTTTCCTCTCCTTAAAAGCCCGCTAACAGCTGATGTTGGGAAATTCTATCACTGGTTTGGGCAGACCGCTTGAAGCCGGTCTACGATACAAGAGATGACCCGGATGATAGTGTGCATTTTTGGCTGTGCGGTTCTGTGGGGACAGCCGGCCTTAAAGCCCGTCGCGGAGATTGGGGGCGGCGCTTCGGTTTACCTGTTTACGGATACGGCTAACTCCTACGTAATACGGCAGGGCGACCGCGCGATGCTGATCGATGTAGGCGACGGCGCTTCGCTTGAGCATCTGGCGGAAATAGGCGTGAAGCAAGTGGACTGGGTGCTATTCACGCATCATCATCGCGAGCAGGTGCAAGGGTTTTCGAAATTGAGGAAGTGGCCGGGTTTTAAGGTGGCGGCGCCGGCGGCGGAGCGGGCTTTCTTTGAACGTCCCATGGAGTTTCGGAAGATGAAGCCGTCGCTGAGCGACCGGTTCGCCGTGCATGGGTCCAGCTATGTGCGTGTACCGCGCGAGCGCATTGCCGTCGATCGTGCTTTTGCGAAGATGGACGACTTCACGTGGGGCGGGTTGCAGTTTCACTGTGTAGAAACCAAGGGCAACAGTCCGGGCGGGATGTCGTACCTGGTGCATGCGCCGCAGGGGTGGATTGCGTTTTCGGGCGATGTGATCACGGACGGGGCGCGGATGCATACGTGGTTTGATTCGGAGTGGGACTACGGGTTTGCGGCGGGGATTTACGCGATGGTCGAGAGCGCTGCGCTATTGGAGCAGTTTAATCCGGTACTGGTGCTGCCGTCGCATGGTCCGGTGGTACGGGACGGCAAGCAGCAACTCGCAGAGTTACAGCGGAAGTTACGGGTGCTGGAGCCGCTGTATGTGCGGGGTTACTCGATCTTCCGGTTCTCGAGCGCGGACCAGGACCGGACGTCCAAGCCAACCGATATTCCTCATGTGTGGCAGACACTGCCGCATGTTTATAAGTTCAAGGGGCCGAACTATGCGGTGAACTTCTACCTGATCATGGCAGAGAGCGGCAAAGGGCTGCTGGTGGATTGCGGGTTGTTTCAGGTACCGTTTCTTGACCAAGCCATTAAGAGGATGCAGGAGAAGTTAGGGTTGAAGTCGATTGACGCTTGCATCGTGACGCACATGCATGGCGACCACATGTTGCAGGCGCAGCACTTGCGCGAGAAGTATGGAACGCAAGTATGGATGCTGGACAACATGGTGGCGAAGGCGGAGCGGCCGGAGTGGTTCGATTATCCGGCGGCGATCGAGTCGTACGCAGGCGCCGTCGAGTCGCTGAAAGTGGACCGTAGCTTCAAGCGCGGCGAGCGGTTGGATTGGGAGGGCTACCAGTTCACGGTGGATTGGATGCCGGGGCAGACGGAGTTCGCGCTGGCGGTGCAGGGGATGATCGATGGGCGCAAGGTGGTGTTTACGGGGGATAACTTGTTTGGCGATCCACGGGACCCGGCACAGAACGGACATGAAGCGGTGGTGGCGCGTAACTCGAGCATCTTAGAGGAAGGTTACATCTACGGGGCGGAGTATCTGAAGCGGATAGCGCCGGATATCATCCTCGGCGGGCATTCGTATGTGATGGACCGGCCGACGGCGTTCATCGAGCGGTACCGGAAATGGGCTTACGACATTCGGGCGGCCTTGCAGGCGCTTTCCTCGGATGCGGATTACCGGTATTGGTACGACCCCTATTGGGTGCGTGCTGAACCGTATCGGGTGAAGCTGAAACGCGGCGAATCCGCTGAAGTGATGGTGAATGTGCGGAACTTCCGGGCGGGTGCGCAGCGGCACCGGATCGAGTTACGAACCCCAAGAGGCGTGACGGCGAATCCGCCTGTGCTCGATGGGCAGGTGGCGGGCGAATCGCGGCAGGGGTTTCCGGTGCGGCTGACGGCGGACGCATCTGCCGTGCCGGGTGTGGCGCTGACAACTTTCGACATCACGCTCGACGGGAAGCGGTATGGTGAGTACTTCGATCTGATTGTGGAGGTCCAATGAAACGCGTCGCTCTGTTCTTGTTGGTTGCGCTGGCGGCGAACGCTCAGCGGAGTCCGCTGTTGAAGCAGCGGCTGGAATGGTTTCAGGACCAGAAGTTCGGGCTGTTCATGCATTGGGGGATTTACAGCGAACTCGGGATTATAGAGTCGTGGCCGCTGGTGTGGAAGGACCGGTCGTGGGGGAACCCGGCGATCCAGACCAAAGAGGAGATGGAGGCGTTCCGCGCGAAGTATTTTGCGCAGAGCCGGAAGTTCAACCCGACTAAGTTCGACCCGGCGTTGTGGGCGCGGTTGGGGAAAGCTGCCGGCATGAAGTATGTCGTGTTTACGACGAAGCACCACGATGGGTTCAGCATGTTCGACACGCGGATGACGGACTTCCGGGTGACGCATCCGGATGTGCCGTTCAGTAAGGATCCGCGGGCGAACATCGTGAAGGAAGTGTTCCACGCGTTCCGGTCGGAAGGGATGGGGATTGGGGCTTACTTCTCTAAGTCAGACTGGCATGTGCCGTATTACTGGAAGCCTGGGGTGTTCGCGGAAGATCGGAATCCGAATTACGATACGGGTGCCGAACCGGAGCGATGGGCGAAGTTCGTGGAGTTTGTGCATGGGCAGGTGCGCGAGTTGATGACCGGGTACGGCAAGGTGGACATCCTATGGCTGGATGGCGGGCAGGTGCGCCCGCCGAAGCAGGATATCCAAATGGATAAGCTGGCGCGGATTGCGCGGGGCGCGCAGCCGCAGCTGATCATGGTGAATCGCACGGCAAAGGATGCGTATGAGGACTATCGGACGCCGGAGCAGGAGGTGCCGGACAAGCCGCTGCCCTATGTGTGGGAAAGCTGCATCACGATGGGCAAGCAATGGTCGTATAAGCCGAACGATGAGTATAAGTCGACGCGCCAGTTGATCCACTTGCTGGTGGATGTGGTGGCGAAGGGTGGGAACCTGCTGTTGAACATCGGTCCCGCGCCGGATGGGACGCTGCCGCCGACGGCGGTGTCGCGATTGAAGGAGATCGGCGAGTGGATGGGGGTACATTCGGAGGCGATCCACGGGACGCGCGCCATCGCTCCCTATAAGGAAGGCAGCGTGGCGTACACGCGCAAGGGGAACTGGGTGTATGGGATTGTGCTGAGAGGCGAATCGGAGGCGCTGCCGGCGGAGGTGCTGCTGAAGACCTTGAAGCCGAAGGCGGGCACGAAGGTGGAACTGCTGGGTACGGGAATGCGGTTAGACGTTTCGAACGGGGTGGTGAAGATCCCGGCCAACGTGCGGTTGAGTCCATACGCGTTTGCCCTGAAATTCCAGATATAAGGCGAATCCCTGTAGAATATCGGGAAGAGGGGTAGCCGGGGATTTTCGGTCTGGTGTGAACTGCTATGCAATCGGTGTTTCCAGTCGATCGGGAGAGCGCTGCTGTTTCTCCCCCGCTGATGATTGAGGCCGTTGGCCTTTCCAAGTTCTATGGCGATTTCGCGGCCGTGCGAGACGTGAAGTTTTCGGTGCCGCAGGGACAGGTGTGCGCGTTTCTGGGGCCGAACGGGGCAGGGAAGTCGACCACGATGAAACTGTTGACCGGGTATCTGGCGCCGACGCACGGGACGGCGCGGATCGCCGGGTTTGACGTGTTCGACCGACGCATTGAGGCGGCGACGCGGCTGGGGTACCTGCCGGAGAATGGTCCGCTGTACACAGAAATGACACCGCTGTCGCTGCTGCGCTTTTTCGGGCAGGCGCGCGGGTTGAGTTCGTCGTACTTGCGGCAGCGGATCGACGCGGTGGTGGACCAGTGCTACCTGTCGGACGTGCTGGAGAAGTCAATTTCGAAGCTGTCGAAAGGCTACCGGCAGCGGGTCGGGATGGCGCAGGTGCTGCTGCATGAGCCCGATGTGCTGATCATGGACGAGCCGACCACCGGGTTGGACCCGAACCAGATCCGCACGGTGCGCGAGTTAATCCGCACGCTGGGAAAGACGAAGACGATCCTGCTGTCGACCCACATCCTGCAGGAAGTGGAAGCGGTGGCCGATCGGGTGGTGACGATCAACGCGGGCCGGGTGGTGTTTGACGGGCGGCCTGACGGATTGCTGCAGTACGGGTCGAACTTCGACGAAGCCTTCTATGTGCTGACGGGTCACCGGCCATCGACCCCGACGGTTTCCGAGGCGACGGAGGTGACCAATGGGTAACCGGTCGCGAATCGTTTCGGCGGTGGTGAAGCGGGAGTTCGCTTCGTATTTCGGCTCGCCGACCGGGTACGTGTTCATTACCTTGTTTGTGTTTCTGTCGGGACTGGCGGCGTTCTGGCAGGAGCGGTTCTTCCTGAATAACCTCGCGAATCTGGACCAGTTAAACGCCTGGTTCCCGTATTTGCTCGTGTTTCTGGCGCCGTCGATCACGATGACGCTGTGGGCGGAAGAACGGCGGTCGGGCACGGAGGAGTTGATCCTGACGCTGCCGACGCGCGACGGCGAGATACTGATCGGCAAGTATCTGGCGGCGCTCGGTATCTACACGGTGGCGCTGATCTTTTCGCTGAGCCATGTGGTGGTGTTGTTCTGGCTGGGGTCGCCCGATATCGGGCTGTTACTTTCGACTTATCTCGGCTACTGGTTACTGGGGGCGGCGTTGCTGCCGTTGGGGTTACTGGCTTCGCAGGTGACGGACAATCTGACGGTGGCGTTCATTCTCGGGTCCGCGTTGTGCGCCGTTCCCGTGTTTCTGCGGCACGCGGGTGCGATTCTGCAAGGGCGTGCGCAGAGGCTGGCGGAGCAGCTTTCGGCCGTGGAACAGTTCCGCGATCTCGCTTCCGGCATCGTGACCACTTCCGCATTGATATATTTCGTCGGGTTGGCGGTGGCGATCCTATATATCTCGATCACGATCGTGGGCCGGCGGCGCTGGCGGACGCGGATGAGCGGGCATATTGTGCTGCGTGCGGCGGCGCTGCTGATCTGTGTAGCGGCGGCGACGGCGATTGCCGGGCGGCTGGGCAACCGGCTGGATGTGACAAGCGAACAGATCCATTCGCTTGCGCCGGATACGGTGAAGCTGCTGCGGGCGCTTGATCCAAAGCGGCCGGTATCGATTCAGGCGTATCTGAGTCCTGAGGTGCCACGGGCGTATCTTCCGGTAAGGAATAACTTGTCGACTACGCTGCGTGAGTTCGCGGCCAATGCGAAAGATCGTGTGAATGTGCGGATTGTCGAGACGGTGAAATACTCGCCGGAAGCGCGTGAGGCGCGGGAACGGTATGGCATTAACCCATTCCGGGTACCGGTGACGGAAGAGAGCGCTTCGTCGGCGAACGAGATTTTCCTCGGGCTGGTGTTCACGTCAGGCGGCGAGGAGTTCGTGATTCCGGCGTTCGATCGCGGACTGCCGGTGGAATATGAGCTGATGCGATCGGTCCGCGTAGTGACGCGGAGTGCACGGAAGAAGGTTGGCATTCTGCAGACCGGCGCGCAACTGTTCGGCGGGTTCGACTTTCAGCGGCGCGCACAAACGAACGAATGGTCGATTGTGGCGGAGTTGAAGAAGCAATACGACGTGGCGCAGGTGTCGGCCGATGCGGACTATCCCGAGGACGTAAGTGCGCTGATTGCGGTGCTGCCGCATACGCTGACTGCGGCGCAGTTAGAGCGATTGACGGCTTATGTGAAGCGGGGGAAGCCGGCACTGGTGCTGCTGGATCCGCTGCCGGCGTTCAATCTGCAGTTGTCGCCGCAGAACCAGGACACTGCTGCGAATCCGTTCCAGCCGGCGCCGCCCCAGAGTAACTCGACGGTGACGGATGTCCGGCCGCTGATGGAAGCGCTTGGTGTCGAGTGGGACAAGAACCGGGTGGTGTGGGATACCTACAATCCGCACCCGCAGTTGCGGTCGCTGCCGCCGGAGGTGATTTTTGTTCCGCAGAGCGGATTCTCGAACAAGGAACAGATCTCGTCGGGGTTGCAGGAAATGGTGCTGATTTATCCCGGGGCGATCAAACAGCGCGGGAACGCTCCGTTCGTGCCGCTATTGAAGACTGGGACCAACGCGGGCACGTTGCGGTGGGATCAACTGGTACAGCGGTCGATGTTCGGCACCGCGATCGCGCAGGGGTTGCCGCACAAACCGGCGAACGAGAGCTATGTGCTGGCCGCGAAAGTGAAGAACGCGATTGTCGCGGCGGATGCCGATCTGATGGGCGAGGAGTTTTTTGAGATCCGCAAGCGAGGCGTCGACAACCTGAACCTGGATAACGTGACGTTCCTATTGAATGCGATCGACGAACTGGCCGGGGAACCGTCGTTTATCGCGCTGCGGAAGCGGCGGCCACGGCACCGGACACTGGAAGCAGTGGAGGCGCGGACGCGAGTGTACGAGCAGAAGCGCGACCAGGATGCACAGACCGCGGCGGCTACGGCTGAGCGGCGGTTGCAGGAAGCGCAGGCGCGGTTGGACGCGGCGGTGGCGACGGTGCAGGCTCGCGAGGATTTGGACGAGCAGGCCAAGCAGATCATGATTTCGAACCTGCAGACGGCGGAGAACCGGCGGTTGCAGGTGGCGCGGACGAATATTGAGGACGAACGGCAGCGTGCGCTCGAGAATGCGCGGGCGGGCATGGAGTCGTCCATTCGCACCATTCAGAACACGATCAAGTTGCTGGCGGTGGTGTTGCCGCCGATCCCGGCGTTTGTGCTGTTTGTGCTGATGTCGATCCGGAAGGTGGCGCGCGAACGGTCGCGGATCTCGACGGACCGCCTGGTGGACCAGAAGGAGGCCGCATGAAGAACGAATTTGTCCGTACAGGCTTGTTCGTGGCGGCCGCCATCGTGGCGATTGGGGCGGCTAACTACATTGAGCCCGAAGCGGCTAAGTCGGAGATCTTCTCCGACACCGGCGAGACGTTCTTCCCTGAGTTTCGCGACGTGATGGCGGTGAAGGCGATCGAGGTGGTGGATTACGACGAAGCCGATGCGGTGGCTCGCCCGCTGAAGGTCGAGTTCCGCAAGAATCGCTGGGTGCTGACGTCGCACAGCGATTATCCGGCTGAAGCAAAAGACCGGATGGCGAAGACGGCGGCGGCGCTGATCGATCTGAAGAAAGATCAGGCGGTGAGCGACCGCTGGGAGGACCATGCGGGCTATGGTGTGATCGATCCGCTGGATACCAAGAACCCGAGCCTACAGGGTCGCGGGAAACGGATCACTTTGAAGGACGCCGGCAACACGACGCTCGCGGAACTGATTATCGGGAAAGCGGCGCCGAACAAGGCGGGCTACCGGTATGTCCGTCTGCCGGGGCAGAAGCGGACCTATGCGATCAAGACTGAGGTGGACGCTTCGGCGCGGTTTGAGGATTGGGTGGAATCGAACCTGTTGCGCGCAACTCCGGCCGACATTGTGAAGATGACACTCAACGCGTACCAGATTGACGAGCAGTTCGGCCGCTTGGTGAACCTGCAGCGGACGGTGATGGAAAAGGACAAGCCGTCATGGAACGATCAAGCGAGAACGACGGCTGCGGCACTGGCTTCGCTGCGAGTGGTGGGCGCGCGCCCAAAACCGCCGCAACTGGCGGAACAACTGAAGACTGGGCAACTCGCGCTGACTTTGGAAACGGTGATGAGCTTGCGACAGCGCGGCTTCCACATCACGCCGAACGGTCAGTTGCTGTCGAATGAAGGTGAACTGGGTGTTGAAACCGCGCAGGGGTTGATTTATACGCTGCGGTTCGGCGAAGTTGTTAGCGACTCAACGGCCGTTTCGGCGGCGTCGGTGGCCAAACCGCGCGAGAACCGGTATCTGTTTGTTACGGTTGGAGCGAAGAATCCGGACAAAGAGCCGCAGGCGAAGGCATTGACCGCGAAATTCGCCGATTGGTACTACGTGATTTCGGGAGCTGACTTCGCGAAGCTGCATCCGGGGCGGCGAGAACAGTCGAAGGTGGTTGCGCCGCCGGGATTGCCTCCGGGGTTCCCCGCCGAGATGATGCAGCGCGAACGGCCGCAAGCAATGCCAGGGCAACCAGGCATGCAGGGTCCGGCGCGTCCGCCGGTGCAAGGTCCGGCATTGCCGCCCGGAGCAGCGCCGCGGCCTCAGCCGCAAGACTGACCTTCGAGAATCCGGTTACTCTAGGAATAGAATCTGGGCCAACCGGCATCTAACGAAAGGCAGAACCAAAATGATCGTTCGTTCCGCACTGGGCATTCCCTATTCGAAAGTCACGCCAAAGGGCGCTTATCTGAACCGGCGGCAACTGATCGCCGCGGCGGCCGGCGGGTTGGTTGCGCCGGCGGCGGGTTTTGCCGGCACGAAGCTTGCGGGCGTGGTGAAGAGCAAGTACAGCACCGACGAGAAGCCGAACGCCTATCGCGACATCACGACCTACAACAACTACTACGAATTCGGGACGTCGAAGGAGCAGCCCGCGGAACTGGCGAAGAACTTCGTGACGTCACCGTGGCAGATCGCGATTGACGGCGCGGTCACCAAGCCGAAGGTGCTGGACTGGGACGCGATCGTGAAACTGGCGCCGCTGGAGGAACGGATCTACCGGTTCCGGTGTGTGGAAGCGTGGTCGATGATCATACCGTGGGTTGGGTTCCCGCTGAGCGCGCTGGTCAAGGCCGCCGATCCGCTGGGCAAAGCGAAGTACGTCGCTTTTGAGACTTACTACAACACGAAGCAGATGCCCTATTCGCGATACGCGGGCATCGACCTGCCTTATGTCGAAGGGCTGCGGATGGACGAGGCGATGCACCCGCTTACCATTTTGGCCGTGGGGCTGTACGGCGAGACGCTGCCGAACCAGAACGGCGCGCCGGTGCGGCTGATTGTGCCGTGGAAGTACGGGTTCAAGAGCATCAAGTCGATTGTGAAGATCAAGTTCACGGAGAAGCAGCCGCCAACCACCTGGAATATTCGCAATTCGCAGGAGTATGGGTTCTATTCGAACGTGAATCCGGAAGTGGACCATCCGCGGTGGAGCCAGGCGAAGGAACGGCGCATCGGCGAGTTCTTCAAGCGCGACACGGTGAAGTTCAATGGCTACGGCGACCAGGTGGCCAGCCTGTACTCGAGCATGGACCTGCGCAAGCAGTACTGATTTTCATGAAGAAGGTCGCCAAGGCCGCGGTGTTCTTCCTGTCGCTCGTCCCGCTCGGATACTTCGTATGGGGCGCGCTGGCGGACCGGTTGGGTCCGAACCCGATCGAAGCGATCACGCGCGGCACCGGCGACTGGACGTTACGATCCCTATTGCTAACGCTGGCAATCACCCCGGCGCGGAAGCTGTTGGGGCGGCCCGAACTGATCCGGTACCGGCGCATGCTCGGGTTGTTCGCCTTCTTCTACGGCTTTCTGCATCTGGTGACGTGGGTGTGGTTGGACAAGTTCTTCGATGTGGGCGAGATGTGGAAGGACGTGGCCAAGCGGAAGTTCATCACCGTGGGCATGATGGCTTTTGTGGCGATGGCGCCGCTGGCGATCACGTCGACGGCGGGCTGGATCAGGCGCATGGGTGGCAAGCGATGGCAGTTGCTGCACCGGTTGATCTACGTTTCTGCAATTGGCGGCGTGATCCACTACTGGTGGCTGGTGAAGTCGGATATACGGTCGCCGGCGATGTACGGAGCGATTGCGGCGGTGCTGTTAGGCGCGCGGCTCGCGATGCGCAACCGGAAGGGAACGACGGCAACCAAGAACACCAGCGGCAACATCGTTCCGGCACGAGGGTAGCGAGGGGGCTTTTAGAGAGCCACGGCTTCTAGAGAGCCACGGCTTCGAGATGGACGCCGGCGCTGTCTTTGAGTGCCTGCTCGTAGATGAAAGCAGCGACCGCAATATCCTGCAGGCCCAACCCGTTCGACTTGAAGATGGTGATCTCGTCAGCCGTTGAGCGCTGTCGCGAGCCGGTGACCACGTCTTTCATCTCGCAGAGGCGCGGGCTGTTCCAGTCCTCGTCGGTCCAGGCGAGCAGCAGGTCGCCCGATTCGATTTTGGCCTGGTCCATCGCATCGACGGCGATCAGGTTGGCACGGGCGACTAAGTCGGCGGGGATTTCACGGCGTTGGGGGTTGTTCGATCCCATAGCATTGACATGGGCGCCTGGGGACACCCAATCGCTTTCAACTACCGGGTCTTTGGCGAACGTTGCGGTGACGACGATGTCGGCCCCACGAACGGCTTCTTCGGCCGTAGCGGTGGCGATGCCGCCGACATCGGACGCGAAGCGGTTGCGTTTGTCCGCGTTGCGGGACCAGACACGGACCTCGCGGATGTCGCGGACGGCGCGCATGGCGTCCACCTGGGTTCGCGCCTGGAAGCCAGAGCCGATAACTGCGAGCACAGAGGCGTCTGGTTTCGCCAAGTACTTCGTGGCTACGCCGGAGGCGGCGCCGGTGCGGATCTGACCGAGGTGGTTGGCTTCGAACATCGCGAGCGGTGCGGCTGTCGCGGCATCGTAGAGCATGACCAGGAAGTGCGCACCGTGCTTTACATGCGTGGAATAGACCTTTGTGCCGAAGTACTTGCCGTAGGCTCCGGCCAACTGATGCAGGACTGCGCCGGTAGGCAGCATGAGGCGGCGGCGTGGTTGATGCATGGCCTTGCCCTCTGCCAGTTGCCGCCATGCGTCTTCTACCAGCCGGACGGCTTCGGCCATGGGGAGCAGGCGCTGCACGTCGGCCTCTTTAATCAGGGTGATCATTTTGCGAATACACTCACTTCGTCTAACTTGCCCTCAATTGGACCAATCGATAGTTCGGACCCGCTGAACTCCGTGCGGCGCTGTTGCCACGTGCGGCCGCCCAGCGCGTCCCACACCCAATACTCGGCCACATAGCCTTCGACAGACGCGGGGAGCGTTGCCTTCAAGCGCGCGCCCGCCAGGTACGGCGCACGTCCGTCGTGCCCATCCAAGCCCCACGCAAACATCCCATCGAACTTCGCGGCCAGCCCGGTCATCACGTCCTTTGGCTGGTCTCCCGAGATTTCGTTTAAACGCCAGTAGGCTACCGGCTTGCGGCCTTCGGGGAACTCCGGCTTGTCTTCGATTGGTAGCTTCCGTTCCTCGCCCGCCACCTTTTCGAGCAGCTTCAGCAGGGTTTCGACGATCTTCGGTTCGGCCTGCACTTCCAATCCAGCGGTGCGTGCGGGCCATGTCGTGTAGCCGCCGAGTTGATGCTGCTCGGGTGGGGGGATGTAGCCTTCCGCGCCGTTGGCGAGTTCGATGTTGAACGTCATATCCAACGGACTTTGCTGTTTCAGCTTCAGCCCGGTGATCGCATAGACTTCGTTGGGGATGGCGGTGATGCCGAGTTCGCCGATGCGGATGGCCTGCAATTTCAACTCGCGCTTGGGATCCTCATGGAGGTAGATGGCTTCCCTGGCGTAGATATCGGGG
Organism: Bryobacterales bacterium; assembly: GCA_020846745.1. Lineage (GTDB taxonomy): Bacteria > Acidobacteriota > Terriglobia > Bryobacterales > Bryobacteraceae > JADLDI01. Next base: position 15,821 of record JADLDI010000074.1, read on the forward strand.
CGCTCGACAGGAAGTTTGTCACCCAGCTTTGCCGCGGTATCGCGCGCCCAGGCGAGGCGTTGGGCATCGGGTATCCGGCGCTTAAGGCTGAGTTTGGCTTCTTCCATCTTGAGCGGCACGCGCTCGTGATACTCGATTCCGTCCAGGCCTTGCGAGGCGATGGCGACCAGGGTGGACGTATAGCGCTCGATGGTTTGGTTGGACTTGGGCTGGCCGTAGTCCATCCACATCTGGTCGCCGGAAGTGCCCTGGGACATCATGGCGACGAAGTCGTCACCGGCTTTGATCGACTTGCCCAAAGTTTCCGAGAACAGCCCAAAGTAGTCGGCCGACAGGACGCCGTCGCCGAAGTAGTGTTGGGAGTAGTTGGCCAGCACCGCTCGGGGTTTGCCTTCGGGGGTCTGCACAGAGAGTAGTGAAAGAGCTGTGTCGGACGGACCGGAGGGGTGGAGCACGTTCGGGTTCTGATAGCCGGGGTGCATGTTGGCGCGGACGTTCTTGACGCCGAACGGGTCCGTCAGCATCTTGTCCGGATGGAAGATCCAGCGGCGCGTATGCGTATGGTCGGGTGCATCGACCGCGGCCCAGCCGATCCGCGCCGGAGCGAGCTTCTGCTTGGCGGCGACGATGGCGGCCGCGATCCGGTCAGGCAGCCAGGCGGCGTAAGCGGTGTCGACTCGAGAGCCGAGGCACGCCATCACGGCCGGAGCCGAATGAGCGTGGGTGGCGGAGATCAACATGCGATGCGGCGGAATACCGGTCTTCTTCGAAGCGAGCGCCTTGGCTTGGTCGATCAGCTCGCGCGGCATCATACAGGAGTCCACTACGACGATGGCGATGGTGGTCGACCCTTCATTCAGCACCAACGCTCGCGCATGGAGCGGGGTCTTGGGCTTGTCGGCGGACCGCTCGTTGAACATGCAGTTCACGATTACCGGGAACTGGGTGGGAGTTACATCCACCTTGGCCGCACCGGCGCGAAGGGGGCCTTGTGCCACGGCCAGAGAGGCGCAGCCGGCCAGCAGGACTACTTGGCGAAACGCTTGAAGAAGCTGGTGTCGTTCCATCGTGGTCGCTCCGATTGATTCGCCAACGTGAGGGCGAGTTCTTCGATAAGGCGGTTGAACTGGGCGGCGGCCTGTTTGTCGACCGTCTGCGTCAGATCGTCCGAGGGAGCATGATATCGCTTTGCGACCCATTGTTTCTGCAACTCATGCTCGGGGGTGTTCAATTCATAGCCGAACTTCAACGCCAGCGCCGGCACGCCCTGTTGGATGAAGCTGTACTGATCACTGCGGATGAACCGGTTCCGCTGCGGTTCCATATCGGGCTGGACCTTGAGGCCGAGCCGCGCGCACACCTGGTCGAGCGGCTTGCGCATGGTGGACTCATCCAGACCCAGCACCATCACCGTCTTCAGCGCATGCAAGGGCAGGTACATGTCGAAGTTGATGTTGGCGACGATCGACGGCACCGTGGGGTGCGTGGCGAAATACTTGGATCCGAGCATCCCTTTCTCTTCCCCGGTGACGGCCACGAACGCGATGTTCCGTCTTGGCTTCGTTTTGCTCGTGCGCAGCAGGCGCGCCACCTCGATCAGGGTCGCTATGCCCGAGGCATTGTCCATGGCGCCGTTGTAGATCTCGTCTCCGTTGATAGCGCCGCCGCGGCCGAGGTGGTCAAGGTGGGCGGAGAGGACGACGGACTCGGACTTCAACGTCGGGCCGGCGCCGGGCAGGATGCCGCAGAGGTTCTCTGAAACGACGTCGCGCTTTTCAACTACCGCTTGTGCACGGAGCGAGAAGGGCAGCGCGAAGCCGGGCAGCGGTTTGCCGGCGGTGGCCAGGTCCAGCAGTTCCTGTAGCTTGGTGGGTGCGTTCTCGAAGACGAGGCCGGCCCGGTCCGGGTTCAGCGACGCGGAAAAGCGTAGGCCTTTGGCGTCATCGGTGCTGGTGTCGGCGAGCGCCATGGTGGGCTGCAGGCGGGTGAGCTTGGCGCGCGACCACGGCACGTCGGTCGTCTTCGGGTTCGGAATCATGAGTGTACCGACGGCTCCGGCTGCGCGGAGGGCTTTCGCGCGTTCGGCGAGCGAGGAGAAGTGGGCGCGGAGAGGCCCGGGGATGTGGGCGGGCGAGCCTGCGATGTAGACGGCGATCTTACCCTTAACGTCCTGCCCGCGATAATCGTCGTAATTCCGCTCGGGGATGGACAATCCGTAGCCGACGAACACCAGCGGGATAGGGGTGGACCATTCGGTCTGGACGCGGGTGGAGAGGACGGCATCGTCGCCCAGCTTGAGCGGGATGTCCTTGTCGCCACTGACCAAGGCCAGCTTCGATTGATCTTCGATGAGGCGGCGCTCCACCAGGCGTAGAGGTTGGCGGTAACCAGAGGCGCCGCATGGCCGCAACCCGGCGGCTGTCATCTGCGCGGCCACATATTGGGCGGCCTGCTCGTATCCGGGGCTGCCGGTGGCGCGGCCTTGCAAATGGTCAGAAGCGAGGAACTCGACGTGCTTCCACCAGCGGTCGGCGGGACTGGGGCTTGCCGCCCACAAGGCGGCGGTGATAGCGGCCAAGCCGAACAGCCGCATGGTCAGGCCTTGCTCTGCTTGTAGGCCTGGCGCGCGGCCATGATCTGCCGGACGTGATTCTCGGCATGCTCGGCATAGATTCTGAGCAGGTCGAGCAAGGTGATGCGACCGCGCTCAGAATGGGTGCCGGAGCGCGAAAAGGCCTCCGTAGAAAGGGACTTGAGGAGTTCGTAGTTCTCGCCGCGGACGCGCCGGAAGGTCTCCAGCGCTTGCGAGATCTTGCGGGTGCGGTAGTCGAGTTTTTCGGCCCAGGCCTGGCCATCGAAACCGATCATGGTGGGGTTGTCTTCGGCGATCACCTGGCGCATACGCATGTGGCCGACGATTTCGGAGTCCGCCAAATGACAGGCAATCTGGCGCGCGCTCCACTTGCCGGGCGCGGGGACGTGGTCGAGTTCGGGGTTCGAGGCTCCGGTAGTGGCGACGGCGATGATCTCGGCGCCGCGGCGAAAGCGTTCCAGCAGTTCAGCTAACTCGGACATATTGATAGATGGGTCAATAGTAATCGGCGCAGCTCATGTAGTACCCACACCGTGGACAGAGCAGTTTACACTTCAAAGGCGTCAGCCGGGCGGAACAGCAGGGGCAGAACAACATGGGTTCTTCCTGTTCAGGCGACTTCGCTTCGGGCTTTTCGGGCTCGTACGGTGGCAGAGGCTGCAACAGTCTGATTCTACCGGATCGTAGCTGGGACGCCGCGAATTAGTTGCCGGGTTTTGGTGGCGCGGGTTTGGGTTGGAGGAGGGGAGACCCGTCGCGGATTTCGTCGGTGGCACGGCGGACGATTGGGTCGCCTTCGGAGAGAGGGCCCATCACTTCGACGAGGTCGCCTTGGGGGGCGCCTTTGGATACGTTGACCCACTCGGCTTTACCGTTGGCGGCGCGGATGACGAAGGTGCGTTCGGTGGTGGTGACTACTGCTGTTGTGGGCACCAGGAGAGAGGGGCGGGTGCGGTTAACCGGCCAGTCGACTTCGGGGTACATGCCGGGTCCGAGTTGGCCTTTGGGGTTGGGAACGTCGAGTTCTACGGGGAGCGTGCGGGTTTTAGGGTCCAGCACTCGGGCGATTCTTGCAACGGTTCCGGAGAAGGTCTGGCCGGGGAAGGCGGGGACGCGGAATCCGATTCTGGCTCCGCGGCCTACGGTTCCGGCGTCGGCTTCGGGGACGGCCACGACCAAGCGGAGGCGGGCTAGTTGTTCGAGGATGACTAAGGGCTGGTTGCCGGCTTGAGGTCCGACCAGTGCCCCGGGGTGGGCGAGGCGTTCGGTAACTACGCCGTCGAACGGGGCCTTCACATCGAGGTAGCTTTCGAGTTCCCTCAGTGGCTTAATGGCGGCGCGGGCGGCTTCGGCGGCGGACTCGATGGCGGCGACTTGGGCCTTCGCGGCAGTCACGGCGTTCCCGGCGAGGACTACCTCGTTTTTGGCGACTACTCCTGGAGTTTCGGACGCTTTCTTGAGGCGGTCGTAGGTGCTTTCGGCGCTCAGGGCTTTGGCTTGGGCTTCGGCCTTTTGAGCTTCGACGGCGACGACTTTCGCTTGGGCTTCCGCGATCTGAGCGGCTTGTTCGGGGGCAGAAAGCTTCGCGATGGTCTGCCCTTTGCGGACGGCGGAACCACGATCGACGTCGATCGATTCGAGGAAGCCGTTCACGCGGGCCAAGACAGGGACCTTCATATAAGGAAGGATTTCGCCAGGGAGGCGGAGTTTGCGGGAGACGGTTTGCGAGACGACGGGGACGGTCTCGACGGCCTGGGCCCAGAGAGAGGCGGCGGTTAGTAAGAGGACACTAAGAAGCTTCATAGTAGCGGCTGTCGGGATCGGTCGGATCGAGGGAACGGTTATGGACGGGTGCACCCGCCTGGACGATGGCGTACAAGGCGGGGAGGACGGTCAGAGTGGCGATGGTCGAAAAGAGCAGACCCCCGATGACAGCTTGACCGAGTGGGGCGGTTTGAGCGCCGCCGAGGGCGATAGGCATCATGCCGGCGATCATGGCGGTGGCGGTCATGAGGATGGCGCGGAGGCGCGAGCGGGCACCTTGGACGGCGGCCTGACGGTGGTCGAGTCCTGTGCGGCGGGCGGCTTCCATGAAGCTGATCATCAATATGGAGTTGGCTGTGGCGATACCGATGGCCATGATCGCGCCGAGGAAGGATTGGATGTTCAGGGTGGTGTGGGCGAGCAGCAGGACGATAGCCGCTCCGCAGACGACTGCGGGCGCGATGAGGACGGTGGCGAAGGCGAGGCGGAACGATTGGAAGCTGGCGGCCAGCAATAAGAAGATGACGGCAACGGAGAGGAGGAGGCCGCGGCGAAGGCCGGCTTCGGTTTCGTCGAGCGCCGGGATCTGGCCGCGGATGGCGACAGTGACACCGCGGGGCGGGTCGCCGGCGCGCTTGATGGCGGCGCGGATTTCGCGTTCCGCATCCCCTAATGGACGACCTTCAACATTGGCGGTAAACGATACGACACGTTGCATGTTATAGCGCTCGACCGAGCCGAACGCCGTACCGAGCTTAAGCTGGGCGACATCGCGGAGTTGGGTGCCGTTGAGGATGGGCACTTCGCTGAGTTCCTGGACGGACTGCATGCGGTGCTGGGGAATCTCGACCTGGATTTGGAAGCCGTTGCCGGAAATCGGATCGCGCCAATAGTTAGGGTCGGTGAAGCGGGAGGACGATGTGGCCATGACGAGAGACTTGGTGATCTGTTGTGTGGTGAGGCCGAGTTGACCGGCGCGTTCGCGATCGACAGAGACATCGACGGTGGGGTAGTCGAGCGCCTGGGCCATTTGGAGGTCGCGGAGGTAGGGGATCTTGGCGAGTTCGGCGCGAATTCTCTCAGCATGCGGGCGGGCAGCGGCAATCTGGGGACCTTGAACCGCTACTTCAATTGGGGTGGGCGAACCGAAGCTCATCACTTGGGAAATGATGTCGGCAGCCTCAAACGATAGTTTCAGGTGAGGGAGGGACTTCCGAAGAGCTTCGCGGATTTTCTCCTTGGGGACAGGCGTGCCCATTTTGAGAGCTACCTTGAGGACAGCCTCCTGGGGACCGTTGGTCCAAAGGTGGACGGTGTTGATTGGGTAGCTGGCGGGTTGGACGCCGATGAAGGCGGTAGAAATGGCGATGTTGTCGGGTTCGACGGTTTGACGGATGACGTCCAACGCCTTGAGGGTTTCCAGTTCGGTCTTTTCGACGCGGGTGCCGGTGGGGGCACGGAGGCGGATCTGGAACTGGCCGGAGTCAACGGTGGGAAAGAACTCGGTGCCGAGCCTGGGGACTAGCAGCCACAGGAGGAGAACGACACCACCCGCATAGGCGAGGAAAACCAGGTACCGAAGTTGAACCACTGTATTTAGATATCCGGTATAAGCCCTTCTAAGAAAAGCTTGCTCCTGTTCGCCGCGGCCATGGCGCATCACCCACACGGAGAGCACGGGAACAAGCGTGGTCGAGAGGATGTAGGAGGCGATCATGGCGAAGCCGACCGCCAGGGCCAAGGGCACGAATAGCTGGCGGGCGACGCCGGTCATAAAGAATGCCGGAACGAAGACGGCCAGGATGGATAGCATGGAGAGCAGGCGGGGAACTGCGGTCTTCGAGGCGGCATCGAGGACGGCGCGTGGACGGGAAAGGCCTTCGGCGAGGTGGGAGTGGATGTTCTCGATTTCGACGGTGGCTTCGTCGACCAGGACTCCGACGGCTAAAGCCAATCCTGCCAACGTCATGATGTTGATGGTTTGACCTACTGCCCAAAGTCCGAGGACGGCTCCGAGAAGGGCGAACGGGATGGTCGCGACGACGATGAGGGCGGAGCGCCAGTCGCGCAGGAAGAGGAGAACCATCAGGCCGGTGAGCAAGGCACCGAGCAGACCTTCGCTGACAAGCGCGCGGAGGGCGTCGGTGACGTAGCTAGACTGGTCGAAGACGAGGTCGATTTTGACGTCTTCGGGGACGACGGCGCGGAACCGGTTGAGGTTGGCCTTAACGGCATTGATGACGTCGAGCGTGGAGGCGTCGGCGCGTTTGGTGACGTTGATGTAAACGGTCCGCTTGCCGTTGGAGTGGGCGTAACCGGAGACGATATCGGTGCCGCTTTCGACGACGGCGACATCGCGGATGTAGACGGTAGCCCCGTTACCCGTACGGACAGGAGCATCAGCCAATTCCTGAAGGTTTCCGCCTATCACGCTGTTAGTATTCGCAATTCGGTTTAGGTCACCGATACGAACATTACCGGACGGAAGGACGACTGAGGCGCGGTTGACGGCGTTGACTACGTCTTCCGGAGAGAGGTGGTATTCACGGAGCTTATCGGGGTTGGCCCGTACGACGATAGTGCGCTGGTTGCCGCCGAAGGGAGGGGGAGCGGAGACACCGGGCAGGGTCGCAAAGAGGGGGCGGACACGGTTGAGGGCGAAGTCCTGCATTTCGCCGGGTGTGCGGTTCGGGGAGGTGAAGACCAACTGGCCGACAGGAACCGAACCGGCGTCGAAGCGGGTAATGAAAGGCGGCACCGCACCGGGCGGCATGAAGGCGCGGGAGCGGTTGACGTAGCCGACCGTTTCGGCCATCGCCTGATTCATGTCGGTGCCCTCGTGGAAGACGAGCTTCATGAGGGCGGCGCCTTGGATCGACTTCGATTCGACGTGTTCGATGCCGGTTATATAGAGGAAGTGATACTCGTAGTAGTACGTCAGAAACCCTTCCATTTGCGAGGGATCCATGCCGCCGTAGGGCTGGGCGACGTAGATTGTGGGGGAGCCGACCTGCGGGAAGATATCTTTCTTCATCCGGGTGATGGCGAGGTAAGAGCCGAGCAGGACAGCGAGGACGGCAACCAGCACCGTTATGGGGCGGCGGAGGGCACTCAGCACGAGCCACATGGTTATTGGCCTGCCGCCGCGAGGAAGGAATCGAGGGAACCCTGGGCGGCGGCGACGCCGAGTTGGGCGCGCCAGATGGCGAGTTTGGCGAGCGAAACATCAATCTCGGTTTGGGTCAGAAGCCGTTGTGTTTCAGCCACTTCCGCAATCGTTCCTAAACCGGCACGATAGCGGGCCGTGGCCTGCGTTTCTGTGGCACGGGCGGCCTCCAACTGGACGGGAAGGTTAGCCTGGATGGCGCGTGCGCCGTCGAGCAGCGCTTGGGCTTTGGCGAGTTGCGTGGAGAGGTCAAGCTTTACTTGATCCAGACGAGCGGCTTCGGTGCGTTCGCGCGCCTCTTCGGCCTGTTTGCGGGCGCGGAGCGAGGCGTAATCCATTACGTTGAAATTGACGGAGAAGCCTAGGCCCCAGTTGTAGATATTGGGTCCGAGGCCGTTGACGCCGCCTTGGGTTGTGAAGTCGGGGTTGGCGCCGGTGCCGCGGGCGTAGGTGGCGGCTTGCGCGGTGAAGCGGGGGTAATAGGAACGGTCGAGGACTTGGCGGCGGGCATGGGCTTCGTCGATGGCGGCCTGTTGCTGGGAAACGGCGGGGTGGCTGGCGGCGACGGTGGGGGTGGGGCCAGCCGGGTCCGGCAGAGGCTTGATGGTCGTGACCGGGGCGCCCGCGAACTGGGCTAAGGCGGCGCGGGCGATGGCGACTGCCTGATCCGCTTGGATCCGCTGGGTTTCGGCGGCGGCCAGTTCGGCTTTGGCGCGAGAGGCTTCGGCGCCGGGGCGGAGTTCGGCGTTTACTAAAGCGGCGACCTGGTCCAAAAAAGTTTGGCTTCGTTTCGTACTGGCGCGGGCGGCGGTGGCGGTCTGTTCGGCGGCGAGCAGGGTGAGGTAGGCGTCGGCGGCGGCGACGGAGAGTTCAAATTGGGTTCGTTTCGCAGATTGCTCGGCGAGGCGGCGGGTGGCGGCGGCGGCTTCGACTTGGGAGCGGCGTAGGCCGAAGTCGAAGGGCTCCCAAGCGACGAGAAATCCAACAGCAGATCCCCAGACGTTGGTACCGGCGTTGGTGGGGTTTGGGGGGCCGGAAATTGGTGGGATGACTGTTTGGGGCAGGAGCATGCCGTAGATGTTGTTTCGGGTGGCGCGGTTGATCTGGGCTATTCCTTCGACGCGAGGGAGGTAGGCAGTGCGGGCGAGGTGGATGGCGGCGGAAGCGGCCTCGATCTGGTGTTGGGAGACGCGTACTTGGGGGTAGTCGGGGGAGGAGGCGCGTTTGACGAGGTCGGGGAGGGAGAGCTGGAGCAGTAATCCTAATATAAGGACATTCATGGATAGCTATTCTTCAGGACGACAGATTCCACGTTCAGAGTTACGGATGAACTGGACCAGATGGAGAGTCTCCGGAGTCGGGATGTCGGACTCAATGCGCTCCAGCGCCGGTTCGAGCCGGAGGTTCGATTGGTAAAGAAATTTGTAGGCCGTCTTCAGAGCCCCGATCTGATCCCGAGAAAACCCAGCGCGCCGCAACCCGACGAGGTTCAATCCGTACGGGGCGACATTGAAGCCAGCATATAAGAAGAAGGGCGGGACGTCCAGATTTACACGAACGTTTCCGCCGATCATGGCGAGCCGTCCGATTCGGGAGAATTGATGGACGACCACACCGCCCGAGATGAATGCCTGGTCTTCGACGGTGACATAGCCGGCAACAAGGGCACAAGCGGCGATGGTGCAACGGGAACCGACTACCGAGTTGTGAGCGATGTGGCCGGACGACATGATGTAGTTGTCGTCGCCGACGATGGTGACGGTTTCCGGTTTCGTGCCGCGGGAAATGGTCCAATGCTCGCGGATGATGTTACGCGAGCCGATTTTGAGAAACGAACGGGCGGCTGGGTTGAAGGCCTTGTCGAAAGGGTCGGTGCCCATGGCGGCTCCGGCCGAGAACTGGTTGTCGTCGCCGATGGTTGTGTAGCGTTTAATAAAGACGTACGGCTCAAACCGGTTGCGCGCCCCGATGACAACGTCGGATTCGATGACGCAGAAGTCGCCGATTGTGCAATCGGGACCGATTTCGGCATCGGGGTGGACACGGGCGGTTGACGCAACGGTGGCCGTGGGGTGAATGGCCATAACTTACGATGATAGTGGACGAGCCATGAAGATCAGCGAAATTGCGGAGTGGTTAGGGGCGATGTGGGAGGGAACGGATTTCGAGGCGACGGGGGTGGCGAGCGTCGAGAGCGCGGGCGTGGGCGAGATCTCGTTTGTGGGGGGACGGAAGGCGGCGTCGCTGGCCGCGGCGAGCCAGGCGGGATGTTTGCTCGCTCCGGTGGATTTTGAGAACGGGGCAGGGAGGACGCTGATCAGAGTGAAAGATCCGCGGGGGGCGTTTGCGCGGGTGGTGGCGCGAATGGCGCCGGGCCGGAAGCCTGTGGCGGGCATTCATCCGACGGCGGTGATCGGCGCGGGGGTGGAACTGGGGGCGGAGTTGTCGGTGGGGCCGCAGGTGACCATTGGGGACGGAGCGCGGATTGGGGACGGGACGGTGATTGGCGCGGGGAGTTCGATCGGGGCAGGTGTGCAGATGGGGGCAGGCTGCCGTTTGCACGCGAACGTAACCCTGTATGAGGACGTAGTAGTAGGGTCCCGGTGTGTGCTGCACTCGGGATGTGTGATCGGGGCGGACGGATTTGGGTTTGTGATGTCGGGCGGGCGGTACGAGAAGTTCCCGCAAGTCGGCAAGGTGGTGATTGGGGACGATGTGGAGATTGGCGCGAACACGTGTATTGACCGGGCGGCGCTGGGGGTGACGGCAATTGGCGATGGGACGAAGCTGGACAACATGGTGCACATCGCGCATAACTGCCGGATTGGAAAGCACGTGGTGGTGGCGGCGCAGACGGGGTTTTCGGGCGGCGTGGTGGTGGAGGATTACGCAGTGGTGGGCGGACAGGTGGGCGTGGGCGACAAGGCGGTGATCGAGTCGAAGGCGGTGGTGGGAAGCGGGGCGGGGATTCTGACGTCGAAGATTGTGCGTGGAGGACAGGTGGTTTGGGGGACGCCGGCGCGGCCCTTGAAGCAGTATTTAGAACAGCTCGCGATTTTCGGGAAGTTGCCGGAGATTAACGAGGAACTGAAGCAGTTACGCAAGCGGGTAGAGGAGTTAAGCGGTGCTGGTGGTAGTGGGCGGGCATAGCCGGAACATCGGGAAAACGACGGCGATGGAGAAGATTCTGCGGGCGACGCCCGAGATGCGCTGGTGGGCGTTCAAGGTTACGCAGCACGGGCACGGGGTGTGCTCGGAGGCGGGTACGGATTGCGGTTGCGCGGGCGATTTGGCGCATCCGTATGCGATTGATGAGGAGACGGCGCCGAGCGGGACGGACAGCGGCCGGTACCTGGGAGCAGGGGCGGAACGGGCGTTCTGGGTGCGGACGGCGATGGGAGACCTGGGCCATGCGATGCCGGCGTTGCGGCAGTTGATGTCGAAGGCGCCGAATGTGTTGGTGGAATCGAATAGTGTTCTGAATTTCATCGTTCCCCACCTCTATATTGTTGTTGTTAACTTCAGCGTCGCCGATATGAAGGACTCCGCGCGTCGATTTTTGAACCGGGCCGATGTGCTGGTAGTAACCGGGGAAGGGCAGGCTTGGGGGGAAGTGCCGGAGCGCTGGCTGGCGAAGCCGAGGGTTGCGATGCCGGATCTAGGCAAGTTTTTCGCCAGCAGAATCGAGAACAATTCAGGCGATTTTCCCATCCGAAATCAGGGTAGAGCCTGATTTAACAGATCTCGGGATCCGAATACGATGGTTCAGGCGATCACGTGGAGGTGTCCCTTATGAAACGGATAGAGAGAATGTTGTGGCTCGCGAAGATCTGGAAAGACCGGCGCGGACAGGACCTGATTGAATATGCACTGATGGCGGGGTTTGTCGCGGTGGCGGCAGGCGCGATCATGCCGGACGTAGCGGCGAGTATCACGACGATATTCAACCGGGTATCGCAGCAGATGTCGGCGGCAGCGGCGCAGGGGTCGTAGAGGATTACTTCTGAGGCGCGGGATCGAAGAGCACGTACCGCACTTCGACTGTTTCGGCTCGATCGCGCATGAGAATCTTGTTGTGTTCGGCGCCATATACGCCGGCAAAAGTCTCGGGGATCGGGCTTATCCGCACCCACTGTGTTTTGGCTTTGTCGAGCGCATACAAGCCGCTGGTTGGGCCGCGGTCGAGCCATGCCCAAACGGCGCCATCGGCGGTCATCACAATGTTGGGAAGGTTTAGGGTTTTCGAGGATTGCAGTTTCGGGTTAGCGATCGGCAGCGGCACCACCCAACGGCCCGCGAGCGCGCCGGCTGAGGTGAACTCCAGCCATGTTTGAGGTTCGGCGAGATACACACCGATGCGATCACCGACAGCCCCGATCCAGGGACGCCCTGAATCTGCGTTCAATGCGGGGTGCGACTTGGAAGGGAATTCGCGGCGGGGCATAAATTTTTGCAGCAAGCGTCCGCTTGCGTCGAAGCGCCAGACGATCTCGTCGTTTTGCTCAATATCGCTCGAATTGACGCCCACCGTCCAGATGCCTCCATCGGGAGCGACACACAATCGTTGGGCTAAGAAGGGGTTAGTCCGCACGATGCGGGTCACGCCGGACCGATCGGCCCACAGTAGAAAGGTGGCAGGCACGCCCTGAGAACTCCAAGCGACGCCTGAGGCGACGATACGCGGAGAGGGGTCTACGATGTCCACATCATAGATACGCGCCCGTTCGATATCGGGGGCGGTGACTCTGATGGCCAACGCCGTCCGCCCGTCCGGAGCATACACCTTGACATGAGGGTTTGAAGGCGTTTGGCCAGCCTCGGGATCGACAGCGGTCAGCCAGCCGTGCTTCCACTCCGGGATGTTCTTCAGGTTTCTGAGTTCCTGGTCGGGCATCGTGCGAACAACCGGCGGTGCGGCAGGCGTTTGACTGAACAGGGCCATCAGAGGAGTCAGGAAAATCGTGAGACGCAGTGTATTCGTCATGTTCGCTCCTTTGTTACAGCCTATATACAATTTGGGTTATGTTCGTTCTGGTCGCTCCTAGCGCAACCGCATTCGCCACAGGAGTAATCCTTTGTAAACGCTCGCCGGTTAGGGACAAGGGAGAACGCCTGCTGCTGTCAGCGAGATCGCAATCGCCACAATAACAGAACACTTACACGATACGACGTCCGACTTGAAGGATTCGTTTATATAGGCGGTATTTCTATTTGGGCCACCGTCGAGCGCTTTTACTGACCGGTTACTGGATTGGTGGAACGGATAGGGGGATTGGGCTCCGGGGGGCTGGGTGCGCCGGCCGGGTCGCTGACGCTCCCGCGTGGGCGGCAGCGGGTGACATCGATCGTGGTGGTGTATCTGGGTGGGTTGACCACGAGCGCACGCACTCGTATTTCCGGGGGCGTACACTCATGGTCATGCGGATAGCAATCGTGTGCTTCGCGGCAGTTGCGCTTGCGGCGGGACCTCTCAGCGAGGAGGCCATTCTGGCTCACCTGGACCGCATGATGTCCACACCGGGACGCAAATATCGAAAAAGCCGAAGGGGCCTACATGCGTGATCTGGTGCGGAAGGCGAACACGAAACGAGCGGTGGAGGTGGGAACGTCAACCGGATATTCGGGCATCTGGATCGCGCTGGGTTTGAAGGAGACGGGGGGCCGGTTGGTGACGCTCGAGATCGACAAAGGGCGGCACGACGTGGCCGTGGCGAACTTCAAGGCCGTGGGCGTAGATGGGTTAATCGACGCCAGGTTAGGCGATGCGCTGGCGGAGATACCGAAGGTGGCGGGTCCGCTGGACTTTGCGTTTATCGACGCGGCGAAGGACCAGTATTTGAAATATTACGAGTTGATCTTACCGAAGATGCGCAAGGGCGGAGCGATTGTGGCACACAACGTAAAGTCGCACCCCGAACCCATGCGTGATTTTCTGACGAGGATTAGGACCGATCCGAAGGTGAGAACGGAGATTGTTACGCCGGGACAGCAGGGCTTCTCGGTGAGTTGGGTGAAGTAGGGCAGGATGCGAACCGGTTCGCGTTCGCGTGGGCCGGCCGAGCCGCTGATGGTCCCGCTGTGAGTGGGAATGGTGGGTGACAAGGTATGGTGGCGGCGGTAGTGCTTGGGGGCCGTAGGGTGCAGCTAGTGCGAAGAAGGCCGACCGGGAGGTCGGGCCGCGAACGAAGACGTTCGCCCCACACGATCGATTTGGCGCGCCAGTCAATCGTTTTGTGGCTAGCCTTGCACTTTTGTGGCTAGCGTTGGCGCGCCATCCAATCGAGCACCTCGTCCCAGGGACGCACACCACGCACGGCGCCTAGTGTTTGTACTGCCAGGGCTCCGACGGCGCAGGCCACTCTTGCCGCTTCGGGATAACTCAGTCCGCGATGCAGGCCAGCCATAAACGCGGCCGCGAAACAATCGCCTGCGCCCGTTGTGTCCACCACGTTGACGGTGAATGCGGGGACGTCATAACGGTCGTTGTTATGGAACAGGACCACTCCCCGTCCGCCTAACTTCAACGCAATATCGGTGGCGCCATGCCCGCGGAGCACGTTCGCGATCTCCGACGGTCCGCGCGAACCGGTGAGCATGAAAGCCTCGTCTTCATTCACGAACAGCAGGTCTGTATAGGGCAGGCATGGACCCAGCACTTCGATCCAGCGGCCGTCCGCCGCCCATCCGGTGTCGACGGAAACGGTGAGTCCGGCGGCGCGTGCGCGCTTCATCGGCTGAGCCGGATTCTTGCGCAGATTCGGTAGGGAATAGAGGTTCGCCTGATGATAGTGCGACCGGCCTTGGCACAATTCAGGGGTGAAGTCGGTAGGGGTTTCAAAGGCCTCCAGGCTTGCGCCAATCCGCTGGAAAAACAGGCGGTCGCCTTTGGAGTTGGTGACGCAAATGGTAGTGGTAGTCGGCTCGTTGGACCGCCCGACGTGGGATACATCGACTCCGGCGCCGGTCAGCTTGCGCAGAATGCCATCTCCGCGCTCATCGCGGCCGACGAGGCCGAGCAGCCGCACCGGAAGTCCCAGAGTCGCCATAGCAAAGCTGGTATTGCTCCCGTTGCCGCCCATGTCTTCGACGTATTCGTCGACCCAGGTGTTGGTGCCCCACCGGAATTCGTCGACTGGGCGGACCAGGATATCGTGTGAGATGTTGCCGGCGCACAATACGCCCGCAACGCGGTCAACTGGCATCAGAAAGAGTCTAGCGGGTTAGCGGCGAGCGCGCCGCTTCCAGGCGAGCACGGCGAGTCCGGCGGCCAGCAGCGCGTAAGTCGAGGGTTCGGGGATGGGGTCGACAAAGCTGTCGAAAGTGGCGCGCAGCCCCGTCTCGCGATACCCGTTCCGCACATAAAACGTGAGCGAGTTATCTTCCGGCAGAAACCCGCTATCGATATACGCCCGGTAACCTGCCGGTTCGAAGTATTGATAAGCTTCAGTGCCGGTATCGACACAGTTGCCGTTTAGTTCAATCCCACAGCCGGGACGCAGCATTCCGTCAGCCAGCCAAACGATTTCCATCCATGCCGATTCAGGGGCAAACCCATGAAGGTTGAATGTCAGGTGGAACTCGAAAGTCCCCACACCGAAATCCATCGGGCCGCCAGGATCGGGTGGAAGGTAACGCACGGTATCGGCATACTCGGGGCCGTCGGGCGAATCGGCGGCTCGAACTGACGGAGTGATCCAGACCGAATCGTCGGAATCTCGAAGTGGTCCCGTGTACCAGGAGGGGTAAACCGGAGCGAAGGTACCTGCGTTTGGCTGCACGAGCGCCGCGTCGGTGGGGACCGTGGCTGCCTGGCCGAGGTACTGGTCTCCGGGCAAACAGTTATTTGCGCCGAGCGGGCAGTTACCAAACCAAACCGTCCAACCTGTGGGTCCGGTGTTGTACAACCCTGCAATCGGGCTGGCGAGTGCAGCAGTACTTGCGAGTAGCAGCAGCGCAACTACTGTCTTAATTTCCCTCAACATAACTCCTCCTTCCCAAACGAACCTCCCGCTGCGTCTGGTACCGGACGACAACTAGATCTATTACGACTATCTTCAGCGAACCAGTTGGCGAAGTCAAACGATACCTTGGTAGTAGCCTTCTGGAAAGTAGTACTGGCCAAACGATTTATCTCTCTCCTCAAATGGGTGATAGTGGCCGAGTATTTGACGCTCGCGGTAGGTTATCGAACGATGAAGAGCCTCAAGGGGGATCCAAACAGGCTAATCTGTACGAATGCTCACCAGCACGGGGCTTAATGTCATTCGGGCGCCCATCACATTGATCACCGGCGCGAAGGGCGGACTCGGCACGGCCGTTACGAACGCGTTCCTCGCGGCTGGTCACACCGTCGCCGGAGTTTCCCGCTCTATTCAGGCCGCCGACTTCCCCCATCCAAACTTTGTTCCGCTTCCGGCCGAACTCTCCACCGCGACCGAGGCCCAGCACGCCGTGGACTCCGTCCGCGAACGGTTCGGCCGCCTGGACAACCTGATTCACCTGGTAGGCACCTGGGCGGGCGGCAAACCTGTGGCGGAGACGCCGGACGAAATGCTGCAGTCTTTGTGGCAGACCAACGTCATTTCCACCTTCCAGATTCTACGCGCGGCTATCCCCGCGCTGCGTGCTTCGGGCCATGGCCGAATCGTTGCCGCGGGGAGCCGCTCGGCCGTTGACCCTACTCCGGGCAGCGGCGCTTACAATGCGGCCAAGTCCGCGATGGTGGCGCTTGTCAAAACGGTCGCCCTCGAAGAGGCGCAGCACGGGATTACCGCCAATGTCGTCCTTCCGGGCACGATGGACACGCCAGCGAACCGCAAGGCGATGCCGAATGCCGATTTCTCCCGCTGGGCGCCCACCGAATCTGTCGCCAGCCTGATCTTGTGGCTGACCTCCGAAGCCGCTCGGTCAGTCAACGGCGCGGCACTCCCAATCTACGGTCGCGATTGAGCTTACGCTTCGTCGCGGCGGCCTGCCCGACTACAATGGAATGAGCATGTCGCTACCTACTGAGGAGTTTTACCGCATCCAAAAGTTGCCCCCGTATGTCTTCGCCGTTGTCAACGAGATGAAGGCAAAACTCCGCGCAGCACAGTACGACGTGATCGATTTCGGCATGGGGAATCCCGACGGCGCCACTCCGCGCCCGATCATCAACAAGATGATCGAAGCGTCGCGCGACAAGCGGAACCATCGGTATTCGATGTCGCGCGGGTTGCCGAATCTTCGGCTGGAGATCACGAAGCGGTACAAGAAGCTGTACGACGTCGACCTGGACCCCGAGACCGAGGCCATCGCCACCATCGGCGCGAAAGACGCGCTGGCCCACCTTCTGTTCGCTGTGATCGGACCAGGCGATGCTGTCGTTTCCCCCAATCCGGCCTACCCGATCCACCAGTACGGCGTCATCATGGCCGAAGGCCACGCCTGCACGATCCCGATGCCGACGCCCGAGGAATTTCTGAACCGGGTTTACGATCTGTACAAACGCAGCGACCGGAAACCCAAGATGATCCTCATCTCGTTTCCGCACAATCCCACCACCACCTGCGTCGACCTCGATTTCATGAAGGCCATCGTGGAGCTGGCCCGCCGGCACGGCACCATGGTCGTCCACGATTTCGCTTATGCCGACATTGCCTTCGATGGGTACAAACCTCCATCGATCCTTCAGGTGGAAGGCGCGAAGGAAGTAGCCGTCGAGATCTTTTCGATGTCTAAGTCATACAACATGGCCGGCTGGCGAATGGGTTTCTGCCTGGGCAATCCGAAGATGATTAAGGCGCTGGCGCGGATTAAGAGCTATCTCGATTACGGCATCTTTCAGCCGCTGCAGATTGCAGGCATTATCGGCTTGCGCGAATGCGAAGACGAAGTGCATAAGATTTGCCACGTGTATCAGAAGCGTCGCGATGTGCTGGCGGACGGCCTGAACCGCGCGGGTTGGCCCGTTACGAAACCCAAAGGTTCGATGTTCCTTTGGGCGCAGATTCCCGAGGCATTCCGCGCACTGGGGTCGCTTGAATTTTCTAAGAAGCTGCTGCAGGAAGCTCTCGTCGCCGTTTCTCCGGGGATCGGATTCGGACCGCATGGCGAAGACCACGTTCGTTTCGCGTTCATCGAAAACGAGCATCGTACCCGTCAAGCCATTCGTTCCGTCAAATCGTTCTTACGGACCAAGGCATGAAATTCATCCTTTTTTTGTTACTGCTCGCGGCGCCGGCTTTTTCGCAGATCTCGTGGGGCCTGCGTGGCGGAGTGCCCCTGACGGATGCGCTGGAGGATTTCCCGAGCCGCTTCACGTTCAAGAATAAACCGCAGTATTGGACGCTCGGCCCGACGCTCGAGATCCGGCTGCCTGCACGCCTCGGCATCACTTTCGACGCGTTGTATCAGCGCCTGAGGTTTGAAGGTCCCAACAGCGGCCAGATTCAGACGGGCGGCGAGTGGACGTTTCCCGCCATGCTCCGGTACCGCTTCGGCAGCGGCATGTTTCGTCCCTATGTCGCGGGCGGCGGGTCGTTCAACAAGATCACCGGGTTCACGACACCTCGGTCTTCGGTGACAGGAATCGTTGTTGGCGGCGGCGCGGAAATCAAGCTGCCGCTTCTGCGAATTTCACCCGAACTACGGTACACCCACAAGATGGACGAGAACATCAGCCTGGAAGGCTTGCGCTCGCGCACGAATCGCGTGATGCTGCTGGTGGGCGTCACTTTCTAGCGCCGGTTCCGGCGTTTACGGCGGCCAGCCGGAGCCTTCGCCCTGCGCGCTTTCGAGCCCGCCGTCGTCCGCGGAACCGGCGGTCTCCACATAGCTGACTTCGGCCACCTCGTCGATAGCTCGAATGGCCGCGGCTACCTGCTCCACCTGCTCCGCCGATAGCCCATCTTTCAGCACGACCGATAATCGTTGACTCATTGCCGTTTACACCCACTCGCGGAACAGTTCGACGACCTTCTTGACCTCTTCCAACTCGTGATGCGAGATCTCAGTAAGCGGAGGACGCACGGGGCCGGCCGGCTTGCCGAGCAGCTCCATGGCGCGTTTCATCACCGCTACCTCATAACCTTTCTTATGGTCGCGCAGATGGTAGAGCGGATGGACGTACTTGGCCAGGAGATTGTTGAGAGTATCGAAGTCGCGCTTCAGGCCCGCTTCGGCCAGCGCAAGAGACAGACGAGGAGCGATGGTCGAGATCGACGACGTAAACGCCTGCACGCCCACGGCGAAGTAAGCCGCGCAGCAGTCGTCGCCAATGCCGCCGATCCAGGCCAGGCGGTCACCCACCTCGGACATGATGCGCTGATACTTGCGTACGTCGCCCTGGCCGTCTTTCCAGAAAGTCAGGTTCGGGATGCGGTCCGCGAGACGCGACACCATCTCTGGGGGAAAAACGGCCCAATCGCGCGAGTAGAGCGAGACGGGGATGTCGACGCTTTTTGCAATCTCTTCGTAGTAGTGGTACATGCCTTCGCGGGGTGCATGGGTGTAGTAGGGCGGCATGATGAGGAGCGCCTGCGCGCCGGCCTTCTCCGCGCCCTTGGCCATCGCGACGCCCATGGGCACGTTGTAGCCGACACCCGCTACGACAGGCATTTTGCCGCCGGTCGCATTGACATTGACGCGGATGACCTCAATGATTTCTTCCACGCTCATCGAGTAGATCTCGCCCGTGCCGCCGGCGGCAACGATGGCGCAGAACGGGTGCTCAACCATCTCCGCCGTGTTGCGTTCCACCGCCGCGTAGTCGACCGAATAGTCGGCTTTGAAGGGAGTGATGGGGAAACCGAAAACGCCGCGCAACCTGGCGGCAAACTCGCGATGAGCGTTCATGTGGTGAGGTTCTCCTTAAGTTGTCGCCAGGTGCTACCAGCGCGGAAGTATGCGTTTCCAGTTAGGGTCGACGTGCTTACGCATTTCGGCTTCGTCGTCCCGCTTGCGATAAGGAAGGTTGTTAAAGCGCTCGACACCGCGGGCGAGTTGGTCGTAATCGAGGTCGACACCGAGGCCCGGTTTGCCGGTGATCTCAACGGCGCCATCCACGATCGGCACACGGCCGCCCAGCACCACTTCGTCCTGTTCGGTTTGCCACGGATAGTGCGTGTCGCAGGCATGCGTGAGGTGCGGACAAGCCGCGGCGGCATGCGCCATGATCATCATGCTGACGCCCAGGTGATTGTTCGAGTGCATCGACAGGCCCATGCCGAGGACCTGCGAGAATTTCGATAGGTGGAGTTGGGCGCGGATGCCGCCCCAATAATGCGGGTCCGAGAGGACGATCTGCACGGAGTCCAGCCGCTGGGCAATGGGCAGGTGTTCGAAGCAGGTGGTCGCGACGTTCGAGGCCAAGGGAGTGTCGATGCCTTCAGCCAGCAGCCCTTTGCGGACCGCGGCCATGCCTTCGAGGGTCGCGGTTGGATCTTCGAGATACCCGCCGCCGGTGAGTTCCTCGCGCAGTTCGCGGCCGACCTTGAGCGATGTTTCGACGCTCCAGGCGCAGTTAGGATCGATGCGGAGGGGAAACGCCGGACCGAACTCGGCACGGAGGGCTTTGATGGTCTCGATTTCCTGGCCGGGATCGAGGACGCCGCCCTTGAGCTTGATTTCTTTGAAGCCGTATTTGGCGATCATCTGGCGTGCCTGGCGGACCATCGACTGCGGGTCGAGGCATTCGCCGTATTCGTCGTCGCGGGCATCGTCGCCCATACCGCCGCCGCCCGAGTGCTTGTAGAAGAGATAGGCGGAGAAGGGTGGTTTGGACCGGGCACGGCCGCCTACGACGTCGCAAAGGGGTTTGTTGAATGCCCGGCCGATCAGGTCGAGGCAAGCGACTTCCAAGGCCGCGTAGGTACGGGTGTGGGCGTCGTGAGGGTTCTCACCAGGCACCAGCATGGTCTGGCTGCGGTCGCCCGCGATGGCCTTTTCGGCCTGATCGGCGAGCGATAGCCAAAGGTCGGTGAGTTGGAAGGGATCACGGCCGACAACGAGCGGGCGCGCTCGTTCAAGCGCCGCCAGCGGCTGGTCGCCACCGTAGGTTTCACTGATGCCGGTCAACCCGTCGGTTGTCTTGAGTTCGACAATCGTCCTGAGGGCATAAGGGGCATGACGACCGTAGGAACTCCGCAGCGGCCCGTCGGCAATCGCGACGGGATGCAAGCGCATCTCCGAGATGACCATGGCGATGTGCTAATTGAGCTGAGGAACTACCGGCGCGCGCCGCGCTGCGGGTTTTTCACTTTGGTCTGGCGCTTCTTCTTGTCCTTGCGCTTCGGCTTGGAAATGACGAACGTTCCCGAACCGTGATATTCCGCCTGCCACAATTTATCTTCAGCCACTTTGGATTTCCTAACCTTTACCAGATGGGGGATTTAGCGGGCCAAGCCGCAATCTGTTATTCTAGCGCAGCCGCCTATGTCCACACAGCAAAGCTACAAAAACCACGCGCAGTATGTTTTTGCCTTTCACGTAGTCCTGTTCGGGATCGTTTTGTTGACCCTGATCGGGGCGGGAGTCAACCTGTATCAATCGTGGGGCGATCACGAACGGATGTATTCCGCCTCGCTGATTTTCGTCATCATGATCGCATTCGCGATTTTGATGATCCTCGCGCGCGTCTTCGCCCTCAAAGCACAGGACCGAGCAATTCGCGCCGAAGAAAATCTCCGCCACTTCGTCCTGACCGGCAAGTTGCTGCCGGCGTCGCTTTCGGTGAAGCAGATTGTCGCTCTCCGCTTCGCACCGGACGCCGAATTCCCGGCCTTGGCCGCGGAAGCCGCTGCAAAAGACATGGCCCCCGACGCCATCAAGCAATCCATCAAAACCTGGAAACCCGATACCTATCGCGTTTGAAAAGCGGCAGGATCCGTGTGGGGCGAACGTCCGCGGTCGGGGCTGACGTCCCGGTCGGCCCTAGCTCATCAAACGGATCCCACCCAAATCCCCATTGGCCCCAGCTTCCAGTACCGGACCCATAAAGTCATCCAC
Source organism: Bryobacterales bacterium (assembly GCA_020846745.1). Taxonomy (GTDB): domain Bacteria; phylum Acidobacteriota; class Terriglobia; order Bryobacterales; family Bryobacteraceae; genus JADLDI01. Next base: position 37,330 of record JADLDI010000074.1, read on the forward strand.
CTGCTCCGGCTTCATGGGCACCGGCATATTCTCGAGCTTCATCCGCAGTTGCGGATTCTTTGCCGCCGTCAGCGCCCGGTCGATATGTTCGCGCGTAAATCCAGGCACTTCCTCCAACTTCACGGGATTGCCCACTCGCTGCTCCAATTCAACGATCCCGCGCGCGACGGCCTCAGCCAGCGGCCGGCCTTCGCTTGGCCTCTCGTTTGTCGGCAGCAACTCGAGCACTTTCGCTAACTGCGTCTGCACCGCCGGTGAATAGAAGACGGTGTAATAAGGGTTCATCAGCGCGCACGCGCGTCCGTGCGACAAGATGTCCACCAGCGAAAAACTCGTGAGGTGCGCACCGTTCGTGCCACCTAACATAATCGAGTATCCACCGAGGTCGGTCGCGTACCCCAACCCGGCCCGCGCCTCCTTGTCGTGCGGATCTTTCACGACGCGCGGCAGATACTCGGCCACGAGCCCGATGCCTTCCAGCGCCACTTTTTCCACCCACTCGAAGTTCGATTTGCCGGTCGCGCCGTAATAGACCTCCAGGCAATGCGCCATCCCGTCCAGCGCGCCGTCGGCCGTCAGCGACCGTGGCGAATCCAGGGTCACCGCGTAATCGAACAGCGACACCTGCGGCACAATCGCCTCATCGACGATCAGCTTCTTCTGCCCTACGTGTACGTCGGTAATGTTCGAGTACTTGGTCAGATGCGCGGCGGACGACGATGCACTCTGGATGGCGAGGTGCGGCGTCAACGCCTTGCCGGTCGCCTTCAGCTTCGCCGTCACCAGTCCCATCCCGAAATACTCTTCGATCGATCCGCCGAGTGTCCGCAGCACTTCCGCCGCCTTCGCACAGTCGATCGTGCTGCCGCCGCCGAAGCTGACAATGCAGTCCGGTTGCGTCTCAACTAATTCCTGTGTCAGCCGCTGTAAGTCTTCAAGCGGTGCGTTCGGCGCCGCACCGGCCACCTGCTTCACCACTTCCACGCCCGCCTGTTTGAGCGACCGTGCGATCTCGTCCGCATACGCGTCCGACCCTGGGAAGGTGTCCCTGATTAGCACCGCGCGTTTGCCCAGCCGTGCGCAGAGCGTTCCCGCCTCGCCCAGCACGCCAAATCCCGAAACAAACGTATCGCCCTTGAACGCCTTCAACAGGGCCGCCGCTCTATCAAATGATGTGCTCATCTTTGTCCCCTTGTCCCTTCCTATCGCAGTGCTATCTCATATGGCGGAATGGTCACGGGCGCTCCCGCCTTCGCTCCCGCCAACCGGATCGTCCCCGGATGGTTGCTGAAGTTCAGCATGGCAATCTTACCGCTTTCCAGCACGCTCCAGTACACCCCCGGTGTCCGCGTCATCCGCAACGCGTCTTTGATCCCCGGATGTAAGTCCGGCATCTTCCGTAACTCGTCCGCCACAAACTCCGCGTAGAACTCCGCCGGAATCGCGTCGCCGTGATACACAATCACCTTACCTTTGCCGGTCTGTCCGCCTATCCATCGTCCGGTAATCGACCCGTCGCCTTCCACGGTCTGCATATACCCGCGATGCTGCCGCGGCATGATCACCGTTCCGCCCTTCCGGACCCACGCGTCAATCCGCTCCAGCACCGCTTTTTCGGTATAAGGACCCCACAGAAACACCAGCACCTTGTACTTATCCAGCGCGCCATCCAATACCATCTGCTCGCCGGCATAGTCGTAATCCGTTTCCACCCGCAGCGCACGCGCCATTTGGAAATAGTTCGATCCCCAGCGGTAGCGCACCAGTTCATCGTTCAACTTAATCGACGCGTCCGGATAGAGCGTCGCCACCTCGATCACCGGGCGCGACCGCTGGTCCATCAGATTGCCGTACTTGATCCATGCTTCCACGGCATAATCGTTATCGGTCAGATTGAAGAGGTAATAAAACAGATGCTCCGCATTCGTCGTGAACGCGTTAAACAGCCGCGCCATCACGCCGCGTTTGCTCGCATACCCGCCGGGTTCGTACCCCAGCGCGGCGCCGTAATACCGCGCCGCTGACGATGCCATGCGCGTGATCGTGAAGTTATCCGGAAAGTTATCGCTCTCATTCGTCAACCGCATGCCGCCCTTTACCTTCGACATGCTCTTCGCCTGATAACTATAATCCGTCCCAATTTCTACCGGACCCCACCCACCCGACGATTGGTGAATCACGGCGTTCGGCAACGCCTCCCTCGACCAGATGGCCCACTTCTCGCACCACTTACTCATTTCGTCCATGTACCAGGTCCCGAAGTCCACTCGCTTTCGCCGGTTCTCAGTCAAATACGGCAGAAACGGCTTCACCTCGTCGAAACTCCCATACTGCGACTCCCACGCTTTGTTCAACCGGCTCACATCCGGATACACCCCGCGCAAAAACGTCTGCAGCGACCGTGGCGCATACTCGTCGCCCGCCCAGTAACCAATATGGTTATGCGCGCTGCGGAAGCCGAACCCTGGACCCTTGGCCGGATACTGCGCCTCACCATAATCTCCACTTGGCCCCAACCGTATGCCCAGCAATCCCTTCCGATTTCCGTAGTGCTTCCCAAACTCTATCAGGAACCGCTGCGCATACTTCGCCTGCGCGGGATAGAAGATCGACTGTGTATCGTCCTCTAACCCGTGCTCCAGGCACTTGAACCGCACGTTATCTTTCGAATCGAAGAACCACTTCGGCAGCGCATAGCCCGACCCTACCACCAGCATCGGGAACCACTTCACCCCGTGCCTCTCTAACTCGTCCACCACCGAGTCGTAGAAACTCCAATCGAACACCCCCGGCTCACGCTCAATCAACCCCCACTTTACATAACTCTCCACTCCATTGAATCCCAGCGCCCGAACCAGCGGCAGCCGGTTCCGTAAGTGCGCCGGCGCATCCTTCACATGGTCCGGACTTAGCTCCTCGCCCGCCGCCGTCGTCACCCGCTGCGTGTTCGATTTAAAGTCGATCGCCGGTTTCACAAGCGGAACCGGCTCAATCACCGGTTGCTCGCTCAACAGCCGCACCGCCCGCAGATAGTCCAGCCCTTCTACCCTTACCGTGTTACTTAGCGCCGCCCGGTCATATCGGAACACCGCTTTCCGCACTTGCCCGCTGTTCACCCGCGCTATGCCCCACTGGTCGCGCTCATGCACGCTTGGTGAAATCCCGATTAATCCGTAACCTTGATCCAGGAACTCCACGGACAGCCAAACCACGGGTGACGTCGCCACGCCGTCCGCGATCGCAAACACATACGGCGCCCGCGTAAACCAGTTATCCGCCGGTTTCAAACGCACCACCGCGCCGTTCGCCGTCGTCTCGATCCGCCACACCGAATCTGGCGACTTCTGCAGGGTTAACCCTCGCGATTGGGCCGGCAGCCGCGCCTCCCAAACGGCTAATTCCGCCGCCGGCGCGGCCGCTACTGCCCCAAACAACATGACAACGGGAATAAGAGACGATAAAGTATCCAACATGGAGGCTCGTACCGGATTTTCTCATGCGATTAGCCGCAGGCACAACCTAAGCGAGGCTGTCTTATGACGCGCCGCCGGTTCGCCTCGCTCGCCGCCACGGCTCCGCTGCTCGGCGCTCAATCGGCAACGGCTACCACGGCACAGGTCCGCTTCCACAACGGGACTCCCACGCTGTTCGTCAACGGACAGCCCACCTTTGCCGGTTATCTCTGGACATCTCCGCCCACTCCCGGTCCGCCCACTCCCGGCAAGTGGGACGCCGCCGATTCCGCTCGGGCCGCGGCGGCTTCCGGCGTCCATATGTATGCTTTCGATGTCGGCGCAGGTCACGAGTGGACTCGCCCGGAGTACGACTTCTCTACCGTCAAGACCCGCTACGGCCGCGTCCTTGATGCCGACCCGCAGGCGCGATTCCACCTCCGCTGCCACCTTGAAATCGGCATCGACGATTGGTGGAGCAAACTCCACCCCGACGAACTCGAACTCCACTCCAATGGCCGCCGCTACACCCAATCCTTCGCGTCCACCGTCTGGCGCACCCAAGCCAAAGCCTTCCTCAAGGCCTACATCGCCTACCTGAGAGAAACCGGCCTGCTCGACCGTGTTGTTGCCGTCCAGGTCGGCGGCGGCCACACCGGCGAATGGGTGAAGGGCGAAACGTCCATGTACACCGTCTGTGGCGACTACTCCGAACCCATGCGCCGCCACTTTCGCGCCTGGCTTCGCAATCGCTACAACAACGACGAAACCGCTTTGCGCCGCGCCTGGAACGACCCGCAGATCAGCTTCGCCAACGCCGAAGTTCCGCCCGCCGCCGACCAACTCGATGCCCGCCAGCCCATCTTTCGCGACCCGAAAGTCGAGTCCCGGACTATTGATTATTTCCGCTGCCTCGCCGAACTCTGTGGCGACCTTGTCATCGATTACTGCCGCACCGTCAAGGAAGTTACGAATAACCTGAAACTCGCCGGGGCCTTCTACGGCTATGTCACCGAGTTAGCCTGGAACGGCGAATTCTTTGCCGAGCGTCCCGATAGCGATTATTCCACGTATCAGCGCAGCGGCCACCTCGGCCTCCGCGCAGTTCTCAACTCGCCATACGTCGACTTCTTAGTGAGCCCGTACAGCTACGGTTTCCGCGGCATGGGCGGCGACGGACCCAGCATGGTCCCCGCCGAATCCGCCCGCATCCACAACAAACTGGTCTTGATCGAAGACGACACACGCACCCACCTCGACACCTCTGGCCTCTACGGCCGTGCGGTCAACTTAGAAGAATCAACGGCCATTCTCCGCCGCAACTTCGCCGGAGCCATGTCCCGCGGCCAAGGCGTTTGGTGGACCTCCTGGGGCATGGACGCCAGTAAAGAACCGGCGTTCTCGAAGCTCTATCACGAATTCTCGGACTTAGGAACCAAACTTCTTGCCACGGATCGCACCCCATCGTCCGACATCGCCGTCCTGATCGATGACGAAAGCCTGTTCTATCAAACCAGCCGCCATAACTTCGACATCCCCGGCATTTTCCAGCAAAAACTCTGGGGCTTGGCGCACCTAGGCGCTCCGGTCGACACTTATCTGTTACAGGACCTGATCGACAACCGCCTGAAGCCTTACAAGCTCTACATATTCCTGAACGCGTTCCGGCTCGACGCCGACCGTCGCCGCGCCCTGGCCGCCGCGCTCCATCGCGACAAACGCGTGGCCCTCTGGATCTACGCCGCCGGATACGTTAAGGACGACTTGTCCGCCGCCAACGCCACCGAACTAACAGGCTTCCAGTTCGCCACCGGCGACCGTCCCTGGGGACCGCTCATGCACCTGACCAACTTCAGCCACCCCATCACCAACGGACTTACACAGGACCTGACCTGGGGCACGAACAACAAACTCGCGCCCATCCTTTATGTAGAGGACCCTGCGGCCACCGTCCTGGGCCAGGTCGTCTTCTCCCAGGGCGTCACCCGGCCCGGCTTCGCCGTCAAAACCTTTCCCTATTGGACGTCTATCTATTCCGCCGCACCCGCCCTGCCCGCGGTCCTGCTCCGCAACATAGCGCGCTTCGCCGGCGTCCACATCTATTCGGATCAAGGCGACGTAGTCTACGCCACAAAAGACTTACTGGCCATCCACACCCTGTCCGGCGGGCCGAGAAGAATTCCGTTACCGCGACAAGCTATCAAAGTGGAGGACCTGTTCGCTAATAGACAAGTCGCCAAGAATACCTCAACGCTCCAGGTCACGTTACCCCCGAACTCGACGACTTTGTACCTGATCTCCCATGCTTAATCGCCGGACCCTGCTTCAATCGCTGGCTGCCGCCGCCACCCTGAAAGCCCAACCGGGCCCCGGATCTTTCCCCTTGGCCCCTCTGCGCCCCACCGGACTCCGCATCGGCAACAGCATTCCGCTCGAATCCACCTATGAGCAACTCCGGGCGCACGCCCGCTTAGGCGTCGAATACGCCTCGACCGGAGCCGCCAAACTCTCCGACGCCACTCCGCAGAAACTTGAGGAAGCCCGCCGCCGCTTCGAACAGGCCGGACTTCGTATCTACAACTTCCGCGTCAGCGAACTCCACAACTGCGGACCCATCGTGCTCGCCACTCCCGACCGCGACCGCCACATCGAGATGTTCAAAACCCACCTACGCAACTGCGGCGCCGCGGGCATCCACTACATCACCTATGCCCACGTCGTGAACATCGAAATCGCGGCTTACTACCAGACCGGAACCACTTACACCCGGGGCGACATTCCCACCCGCGAGTTCGACGCGGTGAAAGGCGCTGCACTCCCTAACTCCCACGGCCGCACCTATACCGCCGCCGAGCTATGGGACTCGTTCTCCTACTTTATCCGCGCCGTTATGCCCGTGGCTGAACAAGCGGGCGTCCGCATCGGTGTCCACCCGGACGATCCGCCCATGCCCATGCTCGGCGGCATCGCCCGCATCTTCAACACCGTCGATGGCTACCGCCGTGCCATCAAGATTGCGAACAGCCCCAACTTCGGCATCTGCCTCTGTGTCGGTACCTGGTCCGAAGGCGGCGCCTCTACCGGGGCCAGCCCCATCGAAATGATCCGCGAGTTCGGCCCAAAAGGCAAGCTCTTCAAAATCCATTTCCGCAATGTCGACCGCCCCCTTCCCGTTTTCAAAGAAACTATGATCGAAGACGGCTACACCGACATGTGGGGTGTCATGAAGGCCCTTCGGCAAACAGGCTTCAACGGCGCCATCATCCCCGACCACACCCCCGGTGGGCAATGGCAATACACGCTCGGCTACATGAAAGCCCTCCGCGACCGAGCCGTCGCCGAAAAACTGTAGCCCGCATTTAGTAGCTTGCGAGATGAAATAAAGTTGCGCCGGCGCTAGTGTATCGTTCGCGTCTTCCGGTTCATATAGTCCATCAGCAGATACTGCCCCAGCGTGTAGGGTGTCGTGAAGTAAGCCTTGCCCCGGCACATCTCCGTTACCTTCTGCACAAACTGGATCAGCCCATGATCCGACGCCAGCATGAACGTATTGATCAGGATGCCCTGCCGCTTGCACCGGCTTACCTCTTCGAGCGTCCGGCTGATCACCAGCGGATCGAGCCCAAACGCGTTCCGGTAAATCCGCCCATCTTCGAGCGTGAGCGCCGAAGGCTTTCCATCGGTGATCATGATGATCTGCTTCATGTCCTTCTTCTCTTGCGCCAGCAGGCGCTGCGCCAGAATCAGGCCATCGCGCGTATTCGTATAATAAGGGCCAACCTCTACGCGGGCTAACTCGCCCAGCCGTAACTCCTCCGCCGAGTTATGAAACAAGACACAACGCAAACTATCCCCGGGATATTGCGTCCGGATCAGGTGTGCCAGCGCCAGGGCCACCCGTTTGGCCGGCGTAAACCGGTCCTCGCCGTACAGGATCATCGAATGGCTGCAATCGAGCATCAGCACCGTGGCGCACGAACTCTGGTACTCGCTCTGATGCACGTGCAAATCCGAGTATTCCAGGTGGAGCGGAAGCTTGACGCCTTCCCGCTGCATGGCGGCAAACAGCGTCGCGCTGACATCCAGATTCAGCACGTCGCCGAATTCGTAAGGCTTTGCGCCGCCGCTCGCCTCCACCCCCGTGGCAAGGTCGCGCGTGTCATGCGCACCGAAGCTCGACTTACCCAGCGACCCCAGTAAGTCCTTAAGCGTCTTGTAACCCAGAAAGTCCACGGACTTATCCGCTATCTCAAACCGCGCCTCGCCGGGCTGCTTTCCCTGGCCGGTCTCGCCGGCTTTCTGATCAGTTGAGAGATATCCTTCGTCAATCAGTTTCTGCGCCAGCCGCTGCACGAGATCTTCCAGGTCTTCCCCGCTCAACTGCTCCAAACGCTGCCGCATCTCTTCGGCCTGCGCCGGATCGAACAACTCGCCGTTCAACAGCGCCCGCTCAATCGCCTTCCGCAATTCATCGAGCGTATGCGCGTTCATCTCCGACATATCGAAGTCCCACGGCCGGTACCCGCTCTGCAGCAGATAGTCCGCCAGCGCACGCAGAAGATCTTCGGCGCTGATCCCCAGATCGTCGCCGATGAACTTCGTATACTCGATCCGCTTCACTGATAGTCTCTCCGCGACCGGTCGCGCGAGGGCCGCACCTGCTCCTGCTCGCCCGACGGACGCTTCCGCTCCTCCGCTGTGAATACGCGCTGTTCGCTCCGGCTGATCCGGCGGTGCGCGCAGAGACCTTCTAAGATGAACTCGGCCGCCGAGGCTCGCGCCGCATCGCCGGCGTTGTGCGTAATACCCAACCCGCGAGTCTTCTCAAGCAACCCTTGAATGCCGAGTAACTGCTTCACCATGTCTTCCGACGAGACGGATTCGTCCAGTTGGACACTGCCGCCGATATCAAACCACTGGACCACTTGATTGAAATTCACACCATCGAAGTGGTTTGAAAACACCTTCGCCACCGCCCCGCGCACCAGCTCCCGAGCAACCGATTCGCCGCCCTTCAACTCGCCTTCGTACTCTAACTCGATCTTCCCGGTGATCGATGGCAGCGCCGCGATAATGTCGACGACGCGAGGCACCGCTTCGGTTTCTTTCGCCCGCAGCGCGCGCCGCTCAGCGTTCGACACCACGTTCTCCATCACCGAAATCGGCAGCCGCTGCGACACGCCGCTACGCTTATCGATCTTCTTATCGTCGCGAGCCAGAAACGCGATCGTCTCGACTACTTCGGAGATGTAACCGGGCACCTTCACCTCTACCGGTGACGTTCGCTTGAGCCAGCTTTCCTGCGCCGTAATCTCCATCGCCTGCTCGATCTCGGCCGGATAATGCGTCCTGATTTCGCTCCCAATGCGATCCTTCAGCGGCGTGATGATCTTGCCGCGAGCCGTATAGTCTTCAGGGTTCGCCGTGAACACCATCATCACGTCGAGCGGCAGGCGCACGGGATAACCCTTTATCTGCACATCGCCTTCCTGCATGATGTTGAACAAACCCACCTGAATCTTACCGGCTAAGTCGGGTAACTCGTTGATCGCGAAGATTCCACGATTCGCCCGCGGCAGCAGACCGTAGTGGATGGTCATCTCATCGGCGATGTCCTGCCCGCGCCGTGCGGCTTTGATCGGATCCACATCGCCGATCATGTCTGCGATCGTCACGTCGGGCGTCGCCAGTTTCTCCACGTACCGCTGCTCGCGCGTCAGCCACGCAATGGGCGTTTCCTCACCCATCTCTTCAATCAATATGCGCGCCTGCCGCGATATCGGCCGGTACGGATTGTCGCGAATCTCGGTTCCGGCCAGATAGGGCGCGGCTTCATCGAGGAGCGTAGTCAGCAAGCGGATGAGCCGCGTCTTCGCCTGTCCCCGCAGTCCGAGCAGGATGAAGTTATGCTTCGACAGGATGGCGTTCACCACCTGCGGCACGACGGTGTCTTCGTATCCCAATACACCGGGAAAAAGCGATTCGCCACTGGCGAGCTTGGCCATCAGATTCTCGCGAAGCTCATCCTTGACGGTCCGCTCGGCGAGCTTTTCTTCGGAGAACTTACTGCGCCGCAACGCGCCTAACGTGTGAGGCAAGTCCCAGTGAGCATGCGTCGTCATACTACCCTCGCCCTCCTATGCTTGCGATGCTAACACAGGCCCTATTGCGGGGCCGTTTCAGGGTCGGTAGAGGCGATCAGCACCAGCACCGCCGCCCCAATCCACACCACGCCCGTCCAGTAGGGCGCACCCGGACCCCACCAGTCGAACGACAGTCCCGCCCAAACGGGACCTACTACGCGAGTCAGCGCCGCAACACTTTGCGTCACGCCCAGAAACACACCTTGCTCGCGGGCCGTCACCTGTTTCGATACCAAACCGGTCAAAGAAGGTGTAGCGAATGAATTGCCCAATGCCATTACCGCGATCGAGGCGTACAGCATCCACACGGCGCTGCTGCTCGCCGTCATCATATAGGCGATCATCGACAGGATCATTCCCCAAAGACTCAGCCGCCGCTCGCCGAACCGGGGAATCAGTCGCCGGATGAGATAGCCCTGGAAGAACGCCGCCAGCACCCCCAGAAACACGAACAACATCGCATTCTCAGACGGGCCGAGCCCGAACCGCACCAGCGTAAATACCGCAAAGTTCGACTGCAGCCCACTGAACGCAAAGTTCAGCAGAAACACTACGATCAATAAACTGCGCAACCCCTGCCGGTTGAACCCGACCCCCACCAGCCGGAACGGATTCACATCCCGCAACTCGAGCGGCGTGTGCCGGCGGTGTTCCTCATCCAGCGATTCCGGCAACACGAAGTAGGCGGCGATAAACGTCATGAGCGCCATCACGGCCGCCCCATAGGCCGGCGCCGACAAACTGATATGGCTCAATACTCCGCCCAGTGCCGGACCCGCCACAAACCCCAACCCAAACGCCGCCCCAATCAACCCGAAGCTCTTCGCACGGTCCTCCGGCGGTGTCACGTCCGCGATATAGGACTGTGCTGTAGAGATGTTGCCCCCCGTAACGCCGTCCAGAACGCGCGACACAAACAGGACCCACAGCGCCCCGCCAATGCCGAACAGCACGTATCCGACCGCCGACCCGAAAATACTGAACAGCAGCACCGGGCGCCTGCCAAACCGGTCGGATAAAACGCCCAACACCGGACTCGCCAGAAACTGCGCAATCGAAAACGATGTTGAAAGCCACCCCACCGTGGCCGCATCCGTCCGATACTCGCGCACCAGATATGGAATCACAGGCACCAAAATACCGGCGCCCATTAAGTCCAGCACCACGATGGCAAAGATCAGCCCGAGGGCTTTTTTATTGCCGCCTTTCGTCAATCCTCCACCCCCAACACGGCGGCAATGGTTCCGGGCGCGTTGCCCTCCAAACGGTTATTCACAAAGATGTACGCTGTCCTTTTCTCGTCTCGCGACTTCTGCACAATCTGCCGCAACCCTTCCCGCGCCTTCTCATTCGGCTCCTGCACGCGCTCGTACGGCTGAAACTTTTCTACCGCCTGTTCATAGGGCCGCCCAAACTTGAGCAGCGCCCGCGTCACTGAAAAACCGGCCGTCCACGCATCGCGTATGCCGATCTGAATCATCAGTTCCGGCATGCGCGTCCAGGCGTTGAACACGTGGGCAACGCCATGCTCGCGCAAACACGCCAGATACTCCCGCGTCAGAAACTCAGGATTCCGGATCTCGACAGCATAGCGCCAATCGGGCGGCAGCACGCGTAAAAAGTCGTGGAGCCGCTCGAGAAACTCATCAAACTTAAACCGCGCGAACGTCCCAAACTCAAAAATCAGCACCGCCACCCGGTCCTTATAAGGACGCAGCGCATCCAAGAACATCGTTTGAAACACCACCGGGTTCAGAAACGCCTCGTTCGCCGTCCCCCCGCGCTCGCCATACCGTGGGTGGCTCGGCCACAGCCGCACCGTCACCTCTTCCGGCACCTTGAACGCAAACTTCAGCGCCGCCGGAGCGGTCGCAAACAGCCGCGCCCAATAATCCGCCGTCGGGAACTGATAAAACGAGAAGTCCCCGCACACAATCGGGAACACCTCGCCATACTCTTCCAGGCACATCTGCTCGAACCGCTTCAGGCTGATGCGCCCGCGAACCATGTACCGCTCCGGCGTGTAGATCTGGCCCAGCCAGCCTTCGTACTTCCACGAACTCGTCCCTATCAGCACCTGTTCGCGCGCGAGTTCGCCCAGCTTTTGCGCAAGGTTCAGGCGAAACGGAGGGATCTCCGGTTCGAATAACGACAAATTCTGCATTTATAAAGAGGACGCGCCTACCAGGCCGCGGCAGTCCGATACCCATATGGATCGGCCCCGCCTTCCAACACTCCATTGGGTAGTATACGAACCAGCACCGGCGCCGACCCGCTCGCCCAGCGCGACCGCGTCGACACCTTATGTCCGCGATTCGCCAGGTTCTCGATCGTCGCCTTCGAAATACGATCGTCCAGCAGCAAATCGCCCGGATTCATCGCGTGGTTGTCGAAGCTCGCCACCAGGTGCCGCGTCTGGAACCGCGCCGACTCCACCGCCTCTTCCGCGTCCATCCCGAACTCCACTACATTCAGGATCAACTGCAACAGCGCCTGGTCCTGATTGTCGCCGCCCGGCGTCGACAGCGCCATGTACGGCTTTCCATCCTTCGTCACCAGCGTCGGACTCAGCGTTACCCGCGGACGCTTCCCGCCCGCCAATTCGTTCGGATGCCCTTCCACCAGCAGAAAACTTTGCGCCCGCTGGGTGAGCGGAATGCCCGTGTCGCCGGCGATTACGCTCGGTAGCCACGCCCCGCTCGGCGTTACTGAGAACGACACGCCCTCCTTGTCCATCGCATCAATACAAGTCGTATCGCGCGCCATCAACATATCGTCGATCTTGTGCATCACCATCTCGGCTTGCGACGGGTGCAGCCGCCGTTCCGTGCCCACCTTGCCGGGCCTGAAGTCCTGCGACGCCCGCGCACCGATCAGCGCCCGGCGTTCCGCGGCGTACTGCTTCGTCAGCAGTTCCGCGGGCATTTTCACAAACTTCGGGTCGCCGTAGTAAGTGTCCCGATCGGCATAAGCAAGTTTCAGCGCTTCCACGGTCTGGTGCAGGTAATCGGCCGAGTTATGCCGCAGGCTCTGCAAATCGATCCCTTCCAATATGTTCAACGCCTCAATCAGCGCCGGACCTTGCGTGTAATACCCCGCTTTATGAATCTCGTAGCCGCGGTAAGCCGTCGACACCGCCGGCTCGGGCTGCAACTTGAACGCGGCCATGTCTTCGTACCGCAGCAACCCGTTATTGTCTTTCATGAATTGATCGATCTTCCGCGCAATCTCGCCGCGATAGAAGAAGTCGCGCACCGCATCGATCGCCGCCGCCCGGTTCTTGCCCGCCTTTAAAGCTTTCTGCTCGGCCGCCACCATCGATCGCATGGTGCGTGCCAGATCCGGCTGCCGGAAGATCTCACCCGGCATCTGATACCGTCCGTTCGCCAGGAAGACGCGCTTAGAAGTCGGCCACAATTCGAAAAACCGCGTGCACCGGACAATCGCCCCCGCGCGCATCTCGTCGAGCGGCATACCATCCGCCAACTCAATCGCCGGCTGCATCACCTCGCTGAGCGGCCGTGTCCCAAACGCCTTCAGCGCCACCAGCGATGCGTCCACCATGCTCGGCACCAGCGCCGGCATCAACCCCGCCACCGGGATAATGCCCTTCAACCCATTCGGTTCCATCTCCCCGCCAAAGAACTCCCCACGCTGCATCCGCCGCGTCCGGAACAGTTCAGCGGTAGCCGCCTTGGGCATGGTCCCGACACCGGCAATGCTGAATACCTTGCCGTCCTTGGTCCGAACCAGAATCGGAGCCTCGCCGCCAAATCCATAGTTCGAATACTCGGCAATCGCGCCCACAAAAGTAGCCGCAACCCCAGCGTCCACCGCGTTTCCGCCCAGATGGTACAGCCGGATTCCCGCTTCGGTCCCATGATCGGTTCCCGCGGCAATCACCCCTCGCGTTCCCCGCGCAGGCCTGCGGACCGAAGGTTCAAACGATTTTCGCTGACTCCACGCAACAATGCCCAGACACAGCAAAAGAGCAGCGCCGACAACGACACGCTTCCCCATGCACTGATGCTACCATCCGGCGGTTTGAGGACCACCGAAACGCAGCCGGGCTCAACGAGTTAATGGATTGATGATCGGAGGTCAACCGGCATGAACTCAATCCGCGCGGCCGCCGATTGTACCCGTTAGAAACCGCTCTCGCGTTCCAATGGTGTCGAGCGGAACGTGGGCTCGGCCAGCAACTCGCCTTCTTCGAAATAGAATTCGGTCTCAGCGACCAGTTCCACATCGCGGGCGGTACCTGCCTCGCTTTGCAGTCTGCCCGCGAGGCGTTCGCCGGCCTTGATTCGTGTGGCTGCGCTATTTGAGCGATTGCCGATGGTGATTGTCAATCCGTGAGCCAATTCCTGGTCAGAGGCCGGCGGTATCAGCTTCACGCCGAGCAATTGGTCGAAGTCAGGAGGCTGTGTGATGAAGTGTGCGGCGAACGAATCTTCGGGCGTCCCAAAAAGAATATAAGTAAGCTGGCCAGGCCGCTGTGCCGCCGGCAGACGGTGTGCATGAACGACGCGGCTGACCGACACCGAAAAGGCTTTGGCGATTGCTGCATTACCAGGACGCTCCAAGTGCCCGCGAAAAAGGGCCTCCGCTGCGAACGTCTTCCTGGCGGGCGCGGAAACGGATGGGGTGAAAAGCTCCGACAACACAAATTCTTCGCGAGGTTGCAGCGTATAGATCTTCGTGTCCTGATGACGGCTCCGATCCTCAAAGTAAGTGGCGTTCAACGATTTGTCCGATTGCTGTAGGTTGACTTCCAGAATCACCTGGGCTGCATGCTCCCCGTGAAACATAGGCAGGTGAGACAGGTAGACCGCTTTGCTGCCAATCACAAACATGTTGTGAGTGCCAGCTTGTTCGTGGCTTGGTGCGGAGTGATGGTGCGGCATCATGGCGACGAATAGTGCCCCGGCTGAGGAAAACGTTTCAACGCGCCAGTTCTGTTTGTGCGATTCTTCATCGACGCGCAGTCGAAACATAGGTGCGAACAGGCGCTCGAGCCGGTAAGTTCCTCCGGAAAGAGGCCCGCCATTCGCGCCGATACATCTTGTGCGCGCTCAAACACGTGCAAGGCGACGGTTCGCTTCTACTTGCTACCTAAACAGGACATCTTGACGTACTACCGACTCAAAGCATGGTAGCATGCTCATATGAGCCATCGCTTACAGGTCCTGATCTCGACGGAACTCGATCTTCAGCTCCGCAAGGCCGCTCAACGTAAGCGGATGTCGAAGGGGGAGTGGGTGCGACGCACCCTTTCCGAGTCTCTCCGTCAAGCCCAGCACACAGGAGCCGTGGTCGACCCCCTCGCGAGACTCTCATCCCTTGACGCCCCAACCGCCGACATAGACGCCATGATTCGCGACATCGAGCACGGCCGCTCGTGAAGGTTTTTCTCGACTCAAATATCCCGATGTACGTGGCTGGCAGGGATCATCCCAATCGCGAGCCCGCCGTACGGTTACTCGAAAAAGTGCGCAAGGGCAAAGTGGATGCCTGCACCAGCACGGAAGTGCTTCAGGAGATTCTGTACCGGTACAGTGCGCTGGCCCGGTTGGACTTGGTCGGCGCGGTCTACGAATCCTTCGTGGAGATCTGCCCCACTGTGCTGGGCGTCACCTTAGCGGACACCGATCGCGCCAGGGAAGTTCTCTTGAGCAGCCCAGGCATCTCCGCTCGAGATGCGATCCATGCTGCGGTGATGCTGAACCACAACTTAGGCTGGATTGCCACCTTTGACGCAGGGTTCGACAAAGTCGACGGAATCCGCCGCTTCCGCCTGGTCTGATTCTCCCCAAGCCCTAATTACTATCATTAACTAATCGAAATATAGTTTCGTTTCTCCCCACCAACAAATCCTAAACGGAGCGGCGGCGTCAACGCTGGCCCCGTCCTGAACCACGCGGCGTAGCCCCGTCTAGCCGACGAACTGGTCTCCGGGGAAGGGTTCCCCGAGCATTCTTGCCCACGAGCAGGCCCGACCGGGAGGTCAGCCCCGAACCAGGACCTTCGCCCCACATTGCTTAGAACACGTGGAGGGCGACGCGGTTGGATTCGATGAACTTCCAGTCGTATTCGACGCCCAAGCCGGGACCTTCGGGGACGGCAAAGCAACCGTCTTTGCCTACCGCTTCTAACTGCTCGGAGTAGCCGCACTTATAGATGGGCGGGACGGCGTTGGGGGTTCCGGGACCGACTAGCGCCACCTCATAGTAATTGGTGTTGCGCATGGCGCTCATCGAGTGCCGATGGGCGGGACCGGCGGCGTGGACTTCGCAGTCGACACCGAAGGCTTCGGCCATATGGGCGATTTTCATGCAGCCGGTGATGCCCATGTCGTATTCGGGGTCGGCGCGTAGGAAGTCGGTGGCTTCGGCGATCAGGAAGTCGGCCTTGGGCTCGACGCCGCGCACGTGTTCGGTTTGGAGCAATGGCGTTTTGAGCATCTGGCGGAGCTTGCGGTGGCCGTAGGCAGAGACGCCGCTGTCGCGGTAGGGGTCCTCGTACCAGAAGTAACTGGCTTCGTCGCAGGCGCGGCCGACGTAGAGGGCATCGGCGAAAGTCCGTAGTTGGCAGGCGGGGTCGATCATCAACTCCATGCGATCGCCCACCACTTTGCGGACATGCAGGACATTCGCGGCTTCTTCGTGTTTATCGCCTTCGTTCCAGCCGTGGATTTTGTAGGCGCGGTAGCCGAGTTCGTAGCATTGGAGGGCAAACTCGCCGTGGGCCTCTTTGGAAGAGAGGATTCCGTTGCGGTCGCTCATATAAGTAGATGCATAGGCGGGTAGGCGTTTGCGGTAGCCGCCCAGGAGTTCCGAGACGGAGGCGCCGTACTTCTTGCCGGCGAGGTCCCATAGGGCGATGTCGAGGGGGCCGTGGCCCATGTGGTCGAACTGCCGCGCTTCGCGTTTCAGATCGTCGTAGAGGGCCTCACGTTGTTCGGCTTCGCGTCCGATTAAATAAGGAGCGAGCATGAGAGTGGAGCCCAGCGCGGCCGCCGAGCCGACCCAGTGGGTGACGTACTCGCCGCGAAGTCCGTTGTCTGTTTGCACGGCCACCGCGTATTTGGTCAGGCGTGTGACGGCGCCTTTCTTGCAGCCCAATGCCCCCACGCCACCGCCGCCGACACTCCCGAGATTCTGCGCATCGAACTGAAAGACATGAACTTCGACTCGATTGATCCGGCTCACAATGCTGCCAAGGATACCAGCTTCCTTGTATCTTGGAGTGAGACTGAATGAGCCGTACAGGAATGGACGGAGGCTGGCTGGGGCGTTGGGGGCTGCCGCTAGCGGTAGTCGCAGCGGTGGTAGCCGCGGTTCAATGGCACGCGGGCGCCTACAGTGCCGATCTGTTAGGCGACCTTGACGAGCCGGCGCACTACGTCACGACGCGGATGGTGTACGAGTACCTTCGCGCACCGTTTTCGACGAATCCAATCCGCCACGCGGAACAGTTTTACCTCCATTTCCCGTTAGTCGGCATTGGACACTGGCCGCCCGGTCTTTACGCTATCGGCGCGATTTGGGAGTTCATCGCGGGCCCAGGTACTCCGGCGATGCTGGTGCTGATGGCGGGGTTTGGCTCGCTCGCGGCGCTGCTGGTGTACGCGGTGAGTTCGAAGCTGGTAAGGGTGCCCGTGGCGGTTGCGGCTACGTTGCTTTTTGCGCTGATGCCCGCGTTCCAGCAATCGGTCTCATCGGTGATGGGCGACCTGTTGGCGCTCGCGTTGGTGCTGGCCGCGGTGCTCTGGTGGGTGCGCGCGGTGAACGGACAACGCACGATTGACGCTTGGCTGTTCGCGGCCGCGATGGTGGCGGCGGTGATGATCAAACCGATCGCCCTGGCCGGGTTCGCCGTCCTCCTGGTCGGCTTCTGGCGATTGCGCCGGCGCGGGTGGGTGCCGATTGTATTCGCGCTGGCGATTTGCGCCGGTTATCAGGTGGCGACGGCGAAGATGGCGGTGGGCATGGTGGATAAGCCGACATACGGCAAAGTACTGGATGGGTTTGTCTCGTTTCTGCAGTCGTTCCCACGACAGCTCGGCTGGGTCGCGGTGATCCTCGCTCTCGCGGGGCTCCTCTCCACCGCAAGATCGAAACGCAGAACGTCCCCCTACCTTTTCGCAGCCCTCACAGTGCTTGGCGGGGCAACGGTAGTGCTGGTCCTAATTACAAATGTCGGCGGTGCGTTGTTCGACCGGTATTATTTCGCCGCCTACGTGCCGGCTGTTGCGTTTGCGGCGGTATGCGTCAACTCGCTGTGGGACTACGTCCACCGCGGTGCGGCAGGAATAGCCATCCTGCTCAGCTTGGCTCTACATCCCGGCGTTCTGCGACCCTACACCAAGCCGGTGGAAGGCTTTCACACCTCAGTTTTGGCTGCGCTGCGCGGTTTGCCTGCACGGTCGGTGATTGTGGTGGGCGCCAACGGCAGTACCACCGAACAGGTGCTGATTGGAGAACTGGCGCGTTCGACACCTCACGCCCGCAACCTGTTCACCGTTCGTTCATCGCAACTGCTGACCGAATCGGATTGGTTTGGCCGCGGGTACAAACTGCTGTTCGATAACGCCAACGCCATCGAAGCGGAGTTCCGGCGGATACCGGTGAATGCCGTCCTGCTGTACACCGGTGGTCCCGATAAGTATCCGCACTTCGAACTACTGCTAACTGCCTTGGCGGCCGATCCGCAGCAATGGGAACGCACGCAGCCTGCGCCGAAGTTCGTCCTGTACCGGCGACGCGAGCCGCTCATCGCGAAACTCCCACAGTTCCGGCTAAAGGTGAATGGCCTGGGCGGCCGGGAGTTAGTTCCCTTAGTAGAGTAGTAGCCGCTTTCCCCACCGAAGCTCGCTGGTTTGCGCGTATTGCACCACAACCCGGGTGCGAAATCCCCCAACGCATTTGTAAGACGCTGCGCTCGCTGCGTTTTGCAATGGCAGGCGGATTGCTCCCTTTTTCGCTCGAACCATTGTTCGTTTGTGCCATAACGTAACATCCGGGTCTGGGGATCAGCAGGATTCTCGGAGCAAACGTGCAACTTGGTTTTGGGAGATGAAGTACTTGTGTCGCCAGAATGCGCGTTGCATCCTGACTGCTCACGTGATCTTTTCCCGCTAACGCTATGGAACTAACCTGGGTCGCCATGGCCGCGAGTCTCATGATGGGAGCGGGCGCAGCCTGTCTGTTTATCTTCGCTGTCAAAAAGAACTGGTTCCACAACCTCGAAGACGCCAAATACCAGGTCTTCTGGTCGGATGTGGAACATCTGGTGGATTCCTCGAAGGAGAGTGGCAAGCATGACAATCACACCGACCAAGATGCCGAAAACCGCAGCCGATAGCAGTGCGTCGGAAGGCGATCAGAATCGCCGGCGGCTGCTGGGCTGGTTGACCGGGTTCGGGCTATTCGGTTCCGCGGTGTTGAGCGCGTTTTCGAACTTCATCTTTATCAAGCCGCGCGCGACTTATGGCGCGCCCCAGCGATTCTCGATCGGCAAGCCCGATGAGTTCCCGCCCGGAACGCGGATGGCGTTGGAGCAGCGCCGTGTGTGCGTCGTGCGCGAGGGGAACAAGATCGCCGCAATTTCTACGACTTGTACTCATCTTGGTTGCATTATCGGATTGTCGGAAACAGGATTCGCCTGCCCTTGCCACGGCTCGCGGTTCGATCCGGACGGCAACGTAACGGGCGGTCCGGCGCCGCGGCCGCTGCCTTGGTTTAAGGTCACACTGGCGCCCAACGGTGAAATCGAGGTGGACAAGGATGCCGAAGTCGAGCCCGGGAGCTATCTGAACGTATGAGCACCGCCACCAAGCCGCCAAACCTGATCGCGAACCTGAAATCGCTGCCATCGAACGTCTGGAGTTCGGTTTTCCGCAACCCGCTGCCGCACTCGGACCTGGGCCGGGCTTCCACCAGTTTTTCGAACTTCTTTCTGCATATTCACCCGGTGAAGGTCCACCAGAATACGCTTCGGCCGCTGTTCACGCTCGGCTTAGGTCTGATGTCGACCTTCCTGTTCATCATCCTCCTCGTGACGGGCATCCTTTTGATGTTCTACTACGTGCCGTCGACGACACAGGCCTACGACCGGATGCTCGACCTGCGCGGGTCGGTTGCCTTCGGAACGTTCCTGCGGAACATGCATCGCTGGAGCGCGCACGGCATGGTCGGCATTGTGTTCCTGCATATGTGCCGCGTGTTCCTGACGGGATCTTATAAAAAGCCGCGTGAATTCAACTGGGTGATCGGCGTGTTGCTGTTCCTGGTGACTCTATTCCTGAGCTTTACCGGATATCTGCTGCCTTGGGACCAGTTGGCCTTTTGGGCGATCACGGTGGGAACGGCGATCGCGGGTTATGCACCGGTCGTTGGACAACAACTACGGTTCCTACTGCTGGGCGACGCCACGGTCGGACAGGAAGCGCTGCTTCGGTTCTATGTGTTGCATGTAGCGGTTCTCCCGGCGGTAATGATCCTGCTGATCGCAATCCACTTCTGGCGGATTCGCAAAGACGGCGGACTGTCGCGGCCCGAAGAAGCCGATGCTCCGGCGGCGTCGGCGGCGGCTCCGGTTGCACCGGTAGCGGTGACGGTACGCGCCGTGCCGCTGGCGAAGGACAAAGTGTTCGGGTTGCAGGGTTTTGTTCGGACAAACGTCGCGAAGATGGGCAATGTACCCGACCGGTCCGTGTTTGCGTGGCCCAACCTGGTGCTGGCTGAGTTGTTCGTGTTCGTGCTGACACTGGCGGTGATCTTGCTGGTTTCGCTGTTCTTCAATGCGCCGCTCGAGGAGCCGGTAAACGTCATGCATCCGCCCAACCCGGCGAAAGCGCCCTGGTACTTCCTTGGGTTGCAGGAGTTAGTGAGTTATTCCGCGTTTTGGGGCGGTATCGGCATCCCAACGATCTTCGTCATCCTGCTGTTAGTGGCTCCCTATCTGGATAGGAAGCCGGGTGGTTCGGGCGTGTGGTTCTCGCGCGAACGCCTGTTGCCGAACACGATCTATATCTCCATGGTTTTGCTGAATATCGTCCTGGTGGTGATCGGAACATTCTTCCGAGGGCCGAACTGGGAATTCGTCAGTCCGTGGTAATGAGGTGAACCCATGCGATTAGCACTTTCGGTAGCTGCCTTCGTCATACTCGTTGTCCACGGCCTGGTGTTTTATAAGCAGTTTTTCCATAAGTGGCAGGACTATCAAACCACTTACTTCGACCAGGCGCGCGGCCTGGCTAAGTCCGACGCGGAGCGCGCGGCGGTAACGGGCCGCAGTCCTCGAATTGAGCAGTACATTGTGACGCGGTTCGGCGAGACCCGCATCGACCGGTGCGGCACTTGCCATATCGCGATGGACGACCCCCGGTTCGATAAGCACGCCGAGCCCTTGAAAACCCACCCTTATTCGGCCGCATTGGGCGACCGGCAGGTGAACGGTAAATGGGAACGGCGGCACAAGTTCGCCGACTTCGGCTGCACCGTTTGTCACGACGGCCAAGGCCGCGGGTTGGAAGAGCATTACAGCCACGGTGAGGATCATTACTGGCCCGATCCGCTGGCTGGTTTCGTAGTGCAGGCGAACTGGCGCAAGGAGTTTCAACCGAAGCTGAAGGGCCGCGCCTTTATGGAGGCCAACTGCGCGCAATGCCATACGGAAGAGAACTTTGCCGGGACGGCGACGGTGGCGCGCGGGCGGCAACTGTTCATGGGAACCAACTGCTACGGCTGCCACCGGATCGAAGGCCTTTCCGACGGAACTCTTGGTCCGGACCTGACCGAGGCCGGCAAGAAGTTCAAGATCGATTACCTGTGGGAGTCAATCGTAGATCCGCGGGCGAACAGCGCGACTTCGTTCATGCCGAAGTTCAACCTGAACGAGAAAGACGTGCAGGCGCTGGTGGTGTTCCTGAAGAGCCGCCGCGGCGTGAACTTTGCGGAAACGTCGCTCGATAAGTTCCGTGCGGAACTGCAGTTGAAACGGACGGAAGCGGCGATGGCGGGCGCGGGCGAGGCGGCTAAGGCCACTGGTCCGGCTGAGGCTGCGAAGGGCGAGAAGCTGATTCTTGATCGTGCCTGTACCGCTTGCCACCGGCTTGGCGATCGGGATGGCGGAATCGCGCCGGACCTGAGTTACGAAGGGCTGGTTAAGGACGAAACCTGGATTTACGACCACTTCCGCAACCCGCGCGCCACCGTGCCCGATTCGATCATGCCGACGTTCCGGTTTGTGGATGCCGATTTCCGGGCCATGACGGCGTTCCTGTTGACCCAGAACAAGCCGGTCCCGCCCACGATATCTCCAGCGGACACCTATAAGACGCTGTGCCAGCGGTGCCACGGCGAGAAGGGGGACGGACACGGTCCGATCGCGATCTATCTCGATCCGTACCCGCGCGATTTGACTAAGTCCGGTTTCATGAACAGCAAACCGCTCGAGCGGCTGAAGAACTCGATCAAGCAGGGTGTTGCCGGAACGTCGATGCCGGCATGGGGCAAGGCGTTGAATGAACAGCAGGTAGACGATGTATTGAACTACGTGCTGGCGACTTACACCAAGGAAGCGCGGCGCGAGTTGAAGCCCCGCAAGGTTCCCGAAAAGAACCCGGTGGCTATGAATAACGAATCGGCCGCACGCGGCGAGAAGATGTTTATCGATCGCTGCTCCGGGTGCCACAGCCGCAAGGCCGACGGTAAGGGTCCGAACTCGCTCGACATTCTGCCGCGTCCGCGCAATCTGCGGAATTCGTGGTTCGTCAACAGTGTCACCGATCGGCGGTTGTTTGAATCGATTCTATACGGCGTGCAGGGTACGGCCATGCCGCCATGGGTGGACTACGGTCTCTCCCAGTCTGACGTAGGAGATTTGGTTAACTTCATTCGCAGTATTAACACGCAAACGAGGAGTCTACATGCCAGAGCAGAGTAGCGCCCGGGTACAGCCGGGGGTCGCCGCGTCGGGCGCCACAACGGTTCACGACGATACGACTGCCAAGTGGTTTATAGTAAGTTCCGTTACTTACTTCTTCATTGTCGGCATTATCGCCATCGCCATCGCCGCCAAGTTTATATGGCCCGAGTTACTTGGCACGGTGCAGTATTTGACTTATGGCCGCCTGCGACCGCTGCATGTGAACGGGATGCTGTTCGGGTGGCTGCTTTCCGCGGATATGGGTCTGACTTTCTTCCTGGTACCACGGCTGTGCGGTGTGAAGTTGTGGAGTGAGAAGTTAGGCGTGGCTACGGCGGCATTGTGGAACATCGTCGTTCTGAGCGCGGTGGTCTGCCTGCTGTTAGGTATCAACCAGGGATTGGAATATGCGGAGTTGCCGCTGGGGCTCGATGTCCTGGTGGTCGTGGCTTGGATCATGTTCGGCGTGAATATCTTCGCCACCATCGCGAGCCGCAAGTTCGACGCCATGTATGTCTCGCTCTGGTACGTCATGGGGACTATCCTGTGGACCGCCTTCGTGTACCTGACCGGTAACTTCGCCGTGCTGTTCGCCACCGGCGTGAACCAGGCGAATCTCAACTGGATGTATGTCCACAACGCGGTGGGGCTGATCTTCACCCCCGTGGGCTTGGCGTTAGCGTATTACTACATTCCGAAGTCGTCGAACACGCCGCTCTATAGCCATAAGCTGTCGATGATCGGCTTCTGGTCGCTCGCGTTTGTCTATGTGTGGACGGGCGCCCACCATATGATCCACGGGCCCATTTCGCAGTGGTTGCAGACCATCGCGAGCGCGTTCTCGGTGATGCTGCTGATTCCGGTGTGGGCCGCCGTGTATAACTTCTTCGCCACCATGAAAGGCCAGTGGCACCAGCTGCGCGAGAACGTGACGCTGAAGTTCCTCATGTCGGGAGTGGTCTTCTACCTGTTGACCTGCTTCCAGGGACCGATGCACTCGCTGAGAAGCGTAAACGCGATTGTGTCGAAGACGGATTGGATCCCCGGTCACGCCCACATGGCGGTGCTCGGCGCGTTCTCCTTCTTCGCGATTGCGGGAACCTATTACACGTTGCCGCGCATTCTGAATAAGAAGCTGTTCTCCGATGCCCTGGCGAACTGGAGTTACTGGCTGTTGATGACCGGCGGCCTTGGCTTTTTCGTCACCCTGTGGTTGGGCGGATTCTGGCAGGGGTGGCAGTGGAATAATCCCGCCATCCCGTTCATCGACACAGTAAAGGCGCTGCAGCCGGTCTGGATTGTCCGATTCTTTTCGGGCATCCTGATGTTCCTCGGCATCGTGTCGTTCGCCTACAACGTGTTAGCCACGTTCCTCGGTTCCGACTCGGAACCGGCGGCTGCATAGGATAAGGAGACTCGTCATGTTACGCAAAGCAGATACGAGTGCAACCTGGGCGGTTATCTTTTCGCTGATCTTTTTCTTTATCGGCGGCTTACTGACTACCGTTGTTCCGCCGCTGGTGGATAAGAGCTGGTCGATGCCGTTTGAAAACTCCGATCCTTCGAAAGGACCTGTCGGAAAACTGCAACCGTACACGGAATTGGAACTCAAAGGCCGTGCCATCTATGTTCGCGAAGGCTGCTGGTATTGCCACACGCAGCAGACGCGCACGTTGTTGTCCGACACGAAGCGATCGGGCTGGAAGGGTGTCGATTCTCCGGTATCGACGCCGGACGAATTTGTCTACGATTCGCCGCACCTGTTCGGCACGAAGCGTACTGGTCCTGATTTGTCGCGCGTAGGCGGCAAGTACGACACGCAATGGCATCGCACGCATTTCCGCAATCCGCGCGACCTCGTGCCGGGTTCGATCATGCCTCCGTTCCCGTGGTTGGTCGACAATCCGCAGGAATTCGAAGCGATCGTAGCGTACATGCAGAAGTTGGGACGCGCGAAGGACTGGCGGCCCGACCATGACTACGAGAAATAGGAGGCGCGATGAGCGATTATACGTGGCCTAGTGTCTATTTCTCTTATCTGTTCTTCGCCATCTCGTTAGCAGCGGCCTTGTTTTTCTTCTTTCGCAGCCTGAAGCATGGTTATCTCGGCAAGAACAGCGAAGACGTCAAGAATCGAATGATGGAAGACCAATCGTAGGAGTAAGCCATGAGTGAAGAAAAGAAAGAGACGGGGATAAAGGACTACGCCGGCGGTTGGATCACCGAGCGCGAGGGGACCGACGTTCCCGGGTTTCTGAAATTGGCATTTCCGATCATCGGCCTGTTCTGTGTCGGCTATCTGGTGTTTCTGCGGAACGGCGAGACGACGCATTCCGATCGCGGTGTGCTGGTTCAGGCATTGAATAAGGTGACGGGCAACGGTGACACCGTGATGTACCTGGTAACGGCGCTGGCGCTGGTCTATGTAGCTGTTACTGTTTTGTTCGCGATCAGAAAGAATACGCACTAGGTTCGAGCTGCTCCCGATGGCTACGAGCAACGGTCTCTATCAAATACGGGTTCCTGACCAGACCGATTACTGGGTCGAGATGGTGAAGTGCCGCGATGCGTGCCCGGTCCATACGGACGCGTGCGGGTATGTAAACGCCATTGCCGAAGGCCGGTATGAGGACGCGTACAGGATCGCCCGCGCCACAAATCCATTCGCCTCCATTTGCGGGCGTGTCTGCGGCGCTCCGTGCGAAATGAACTGTCGCCGGCGTGACGTGGATGCGCCCGTCTCTATCCGCGCTTTGAAACGCTTTGTTACGGATAAGTATGGTCCGGAAACCGGCGATTACAAGGTGTATCGCGAAGCCGGCAATCAGCGGATGCTGCCCCCCAATCGCGGCGACTATGAAAAGATCGCTGTGGTGGGCGGCGGCGTCTCCGGGTTGACGGTGGCGCACGACCTGCAGCAGATCGGTTACAAAGTTACCGTTTTTGAAGCCCACTCCGAACCCGGCGGCATGCTGATGGTCGGCGTGCCCGTGTTCCGGTTGCCGCGCGACCTGGTAAAGCACGAGATCAACGCGATTTGTTCGCTGGGCGTGAACCTGAAGGTCAACATGCAACTGGGCCGCGATTTCACGATCGCGGACCTGCGCCGGCAGGGGTACAAAGCTATCTTCCTCGGCATTGGCCTGCCCAAGGGGCGTAAGTTGAGTATCCCCAACGCCGAGGCCGAAGGTGTCTATGATGGCATGGACTTCCTGCGTGCGTTCAATCAAGGCAAGCCGCTGCCCCTTGGCAAGCGCATTGTCGTGATCGGCGGCGGTAACGTCGCCTACGACGTAGCGCGTTCGGCGGTGCGTCCCGCTGAGTTACTCAAGAAAACCGAAGCCTTGGCCGAGATGGAACGTGGCGAACAGGTGGCGTACGACGTTGCCCGATCGGCCCTCCGGCTTAGCGGCGACAAAGAAGTGCATGTCGTCTGTCTCGAATCGCGCGAAGAGATGCCCGCCGACGAGATTGAAGTCCACGAGGGCGGTGAGGAAGGCATTCGCTTACACAATCGCCGGGGACCGCGAGAAGTCCTGGTCGAAGACGGCAAAGTGGTCGGCCTTCGAACCGTGTCCTGTACCTCTGTCTTCAATGCCGAAGGCCGCTTTTCCCCCACCTTCGACGAAGCCGTCATCGAAGATATCCCGTGCGACACGGTAATCTTTGCGATCGGCCAAACCTCCGACTTATCGTTCCTTCAGCCGGGTGACGGTGTAGAGAGCGAACGCGGGCTCATCAAGGTGAACCGCGAAACGTATCAGACCACGGCGCCCGACATCTTCGCGTGCGGCGATATTGCCCATGGTCCGCGGCTGTTTATCGACGCTGTCGCTTCTGCTCAGATTGCGGCGCGATCGATGCACGACTTTCTGCGCGGCACCCGTACCGACGTTGTTCTGCGTAAGCAATGGAAACCGGCCACCTACACGATGGCCGAGGGCTGGGAGCGTTATCCGCGCCAGAACCCGCCCGCCTTAGAGGCCGACCATCGCGCGGCCTCGCTCGATATTGTCGAGGTGAGTTACTCGGAAGAGCAGGCGCGTCATCAGGCGTCGCGCTGTCTGCGTTGCAACGTAAATACTGTTTTTGACACCTCGATCTGCGTGGCCTGCAACGGCTGTGTCGACGTGTGTCCGGAGAACCTCATCCGCCTCGTGCCCATGAGCCGGTTACTCAAAGACGAGGCCTTCCTTGTATCCGCCGCGCAGGAGTTTGGAGTTACAATCGACGAGTTACGGTCGGTTCCGGCCGCCGAGCTCGATGCTCTGGGCGGCGTGATGATGAAGGACGAAACCACGTGCATCCGTTGTGCGATGTGCGCCACCCGCTGCCCCACGCACGCTATTACAATGAAGCACTTCGATTTTACGCGCGAATGCGTCACCGTGCCGGCGCCTAACTCGAAGGTGCTCTATAACCCCATTCCTGCATGACCCTCGCGGAAGCGACACTACCGCTGAGTTTAGGTGTGGTTTCAAGCCTGCACTGCGCGCAGATGTGCGGACCGTTGGTGCTTTCCTACAGCGCGTCCGCCCGCCGCGGGCTGGCGCCGCACCTTTATTACAACGCCGGCCGTCTATTCACTTACGCGATTCTTGGAGCGCTGGCGGGCGGGCTTGGCCACGCCATCAGCGCCATCTCGGGTATCGAGAAGACTGTGATGCTGGTGGCCGGCACACTCATGGTCGTCGCCGGCATCCTGACCGCAGGCATTGTTCCTGCGCAACGGTTGGTTCAGGTCGGCGGCGACTCGTTTTCGCGGCTGTTTTCGCGTAAGATCGCGCCACTGCTGACGTCGGCGGATCCGCGGACCAAGTTAGGGCTGGGCGCCCTGCTCGGTTTGCTGCCTTGCGGTCTCGTTTACGCGGCGTTGATCCAAGCGATGGCGACGGGCACGGCTCGTGATGGGGCGGTGTCGATGATTCTGTTTGGGGTTGGTACAGCGACATCGTTGTTGCCAATCGGAGTTTTTTCGTCGTTTTTTGCAGCAAAGTTAGGCAGGTGGTCGACGCGGGTGGCCGCGTTGGCTATGGTGGTTATGGGATGCCTTTTGTTATGGAAAGGTATCCACGCTGTCACGTTTGGCCACAGTTGTCGTCATCTATAGTTATGGCTAGCGCTGCCGCACCCCCGAGACCGCCCGCAAAACAACGGCCCGCGCCGCTGCCCCCGCCCCGGTTTACGTATCACCAGATTCGTAAGGCGATCCATCTGGTTTGTTTCCTGATCTTTGTCGCCCTGCCGTTCACGGATCTGATGCGCGTGGATATTCCGAATCAGCGCTTCTATTTCCTCGGTTCTGAACTGTGGATCAACGAATTCGGCATCATCTTCTTCACGATGATGTTTCTGCTGTTCGCCGTTGTGGCCACCTCGATGCTGTACGGGCGCATGTACTGCAGTTATCTCTGTCCGCAGATGATCTTCAGCGAGTGGTCGCTGGCTGTAGAGAACTGGCTCGTACGCAAGATCAACAAGAAACTGCCGAAGTGGCCGGTGCAGCGGAAACGGATTGCGTCGCGTGCCTGCTTCTACATGGTCCTGGCGTTAGCGTCGATCTTCCTGGCGTTTGTATTTACTTCATATTTCGTTGAACCGCGCGACTTGCTGCGGCGGTTGCTGGCGTTTGACATGCATACGGCCGGCGGCATCACCGGGGCGATCGTCACACTAGTCGCTTTCCTCGATTTCACGCTATTGCGCCAGCGGTTTTGCACCGCCGTGTGCCCGTATGGATATTTGCAGGGCATGCTCGGCGACGATAACACGCTGCTGGTGCACTATCGCGACGACAACAATGCGTGCATCGAATGTAAGAAGTGCGTCCGCGTCTGCCACATGGAAATCGACATTCGCGAGTCGCCGTTTCAGATTGAATGCATCCATTGCGGCGAATGTGTCGACGCGTGTCAGGACGTCCTGCGACGGTTGGGCCGGAAGACACTGATTCATTACGCGTGGGGAGCCAAAGGCGAGTTACTCGAGGCCAAGGCGCCCTGGTATCTGAAGTTCGGCCTGCGCGATCCCAAGCGCGTGGCCATCATGCTGGTTATATTCTTTTACGCCTGCGGCCTGTATGCGGCGCTGACGATGCGGCGCCAGGTATTGGTGCAGGTATCTCCGGTGCGAACGGAACTCTACAAAGTCGACTCCGCCGGCCTTATTCGTAATCGTTTCCGTGTCAAGATCGCGAATCGCGGCAAGCAACGGTCGCAGGTGAAGTTCGAACCTACTCGTCTGCCTGATGCGCAATTGCTGCTCGACCGCAATCCCATTGTCGTCGACCCCGGCCAGGTGATCGAAACTGAGTTCGACATTGCGGTGAAACAGTTCCGCGGATCGGAGTTAGTCAACCATTTCGCGCTGCTGGCCTCCACCGATACGGAGAAGAAGACCGACTCCTTCGACCAGACCTTCCTAATGCCACCGGAGAAGAAATAATCAGATGCTGCGCCTGCTTTGCTTCGTCATGCTGCTGTTTATCGGCATCCTCATCTATGTGGGGATCGAGTCGCATAAGGCTAACCCCGTAATCCTGGATGAAAAGGGACGCGTCCGTAGCGGATCCCTCGCTGCCCAGCGGCAATGAACGGCGCCACGGAACTAAAGCTTCTCTGCGACCTCTGCACGCTGGAGTGCCGCAACGTGCTCCGCCGCAGCATCAACGGAGCGGAGAAGTACTTCTGCTGCCTTGGCTGCCAAAACGTGTACACGATCCTGGTCGAAAGCGGTGTGGTCTCCTCTGGTCGGGATCTGCGCGAAACAGACCTGTTCAAACAAAGCCTGAAGCTTGGACTCGTTTCCACCGGAGGCGGCGAGCGGCGGTCTATCCCGCCCGATGCGGTGACGACCGAAATGGTGCTGAGCGTTTCCGGTATGTGGTGTACCGCTTGCGGTTGGCTGATCGAACATGCGGTAAGTAAGGAGCGCGGCGTCGTCAATGTCGAGGTGGCCTTCGCCTCCGACTTAGTGCGCGTGAAGTACTGTCCGCAGTATCTGCCCCCGCAGCGCATCACGGAGCGGATCGAATCGCTGGGTTACCGCGCACAGCCGTACGATCCGAACCGCAAGGAAGATGCGGCCCTGCAGCGCGACCTGCTGTTGCGGATTGGTGTTGCGGGCTTCCTCTGGATGAACGTGATGCTGTTCTCGCTGCCGATTTACGCGAGTTACTGGGAGCCGATTTGGGATTCAGCGAGACGGATCGTACCGTTCGTATTGATGGCGCTGGCCACTCCGGCGGTGTTCTATTCGGCCTGGCCGATTCATCGCATGGCGTTGCTCGGTTTACGTCATGCCACGCTGCGCATGGAGACGCTGCTATCTTTAGGTATCTTCTCCGCGTACGGTTACAGCACGGCCCAGGCCATCCGCGGCGGACAGCATTACTACTTCGACACGGCATGCGCGATCGTTACGCTGGTGTTACTCGGCAAGTTACTCGAGCGTGGCGCTAAGGAACGGACGGCGAAGGCGATCGCGCTGTTGCACGGGCTGATGCCCAATAAAGCGCGCGTTCTGTCGGGCGATCGCGAACGTTTCGTCTCTGTAGAAGCTCTCCAGCCCGGCATCAGCTTCCTGGTGAAAGCCGGTGAACGCATTCCTGCCGATGGCGTCGTGACAGAAGGCGCCGCCAGGGTAGACGAATCGGTCCTCACTGGTGAATCCGCGCCGCTGCTCAAACAAAGCGGCGATCCGGTGATATGTGGCAGTTTGGCCACCGACGGCACACTCGAAATCCGCGCCACCCGCGCTTCGGCCGAAAGCACCCTCACCCACATCATCCGTGCGGTGGAAGACGCGATCGGGAACCGCTCATCCATCGAGCGCACGGTGGACCGCGTTACACGCCTGTTTGTGCCCGCCGTCGTCGGCGTTGCCGCCGCGGTGGTTGGCGGCGGTATCTTCCTTGGCGTCCCAACCGGAGAAGCTATCCTTCGCGGCATCGCTGTCCTGGTCATCGCGTGTCCCTGTGCGCTCGGCGTGGCGACCCCGCTGGCGGTGATCGCCGCTGTCGGGTCCGCTTCCCGCCGCGGCATTCTCGTCACAAGCGCTGAGGTATTGGAAACGGTCGCCGGCGTCGACACCGTGGTGTTAGATAAAACCGGTACGGTGACACGCGGTAACTTCCAACTGCTCCATTGCGACCCCGACGCCTTGCCGGTCCTTGCTGCTGTCGAGCGATTCTCCGAACATCCGCTGGCTGCTGCCGTTGTCGCGGAAGCCCGCCGTGTCCATCTGACAATCCCGCGCGCTACTAACATCCAGGTTCGAAAAGGGCAGGGAATTACAGGCGAGTTGGACGCGGGCGATGTTGCGATCGGTAACCGCAGCCTCTTCGAACAACAAGGCGAGGCCATCCCGCCCGAGTTGACCGTTGAGGCTGCCGCCTTTGAGCAGTCCGGCGCGACCGTTGCTTTCTGGCGCGCAGGCGCCCGCCGTGGCATGCTCGCTTTCGGCGACTCGATCAAGCCCGACGCCAAGGCGCTGGTGGATGCTCTGCGCGGGCGCGGCATTCGTACGGTCCTGCTTTCCGGCGACGCTGCCGATACAACGGCATCGATCGCAAAGACGATCGGCGTCGACGAGTTCCATGCCGAAGTCCTGCCGGCGCAGAAGGCGCAAACGGTCCAGGCGTATCAGCGGAACGGCAAAACAGTCGCCATGGTGGGCGACGGCGTCAACGATGCTCCGGCCCTGGCCGCCGCCGATCTCGGGATTGCCTTGGGTACCGGGGCCGACTTAGCGATGCAAGCGGCGCCCGTCGTCGTCATGCACCCCTCGCTGCTGCGCATCATGGAGGTGTTCGATATCGCGGCGCAGGCCCGGCGAGTGGTTTCCCAGAACCTGTTCTGGGCATTCGCTTACAACGTGGCGGGAATCACTCTGGCCGCCACCGGCATCTTAAACCCGATTTTTGCCGCCGCCGCCATGGTGCTGTCGAGCGTCTCGGTAATCGGTAACTCCCGCCGGTTGCAGTAACTCTTACTTACCGGGTACGTAATCGAGCGCATTCATCACGAACGCGATCAGGTCCGTGTTCTCTTCGGCGCGCTTCGACACAGGCTTGCCCGCGCCGTGCCCGGCCGCCGTTTCGATCCGAACGATGATAGGTGCGGCACCTTGCTGGGCGTGCTGCATGGCGGCAGCATATTTAAAGCTGTGCGCGGGCACCACGCGATCGTCGTGGTCCGAGGTCATAATAAGTGTCGGCGGATAAGCAACCTTGCGGATGTTATGGAGCGGCGAGTAAGCACGCAGATACTTGAAGTCCTCCGGCTTATCAGGGGAACCGTAGTCCGACATCCATGCCGAGCCGATCGTGAACTTGTGGAACCGCAACATGTCCATCACGCCGACAGCGGGGACCGCGGCGCCGAAAAGGTCCGGGCGCTGATTGAGAGTCGCGCCCACCAGTAGACCGCCGTTGCTGCGGCCATGAATCGCCAGGCGTTTGGATGAGGTGTACTTATTAGCGATCAGCCATTCAGCGGCGCTGATGAAGTCGTCAAACACGTTCTGTTTGCGGTCCAGTCGGCCCGCCTTATACCAGTCCTCGCCGTACTCGCCGCCGCCGCGTAGGTTCGCCACTGCAAGGACGCCGCCGAGTTCGAGCCACGCGCCCATCAGCGGGCTGAACGACGGCGTGATCGACACCTTGAACCCGCCGTACCCGTAAAGGAGCGTCGGGTTGCTCCCGTTGAGTTGGGTGCCCTTACGATACACAAGAAACATCGGGATGCGCGTGCCGTCTTTGCTGTTATAGAACACCTGCTTCTCCTCATACGTCGCCGGATTGAGGACGGGCGTCGGTTTCTCGAGACTGGCGGCGGTTCCGGCGCCCGCGTCGTAGCGGTACAGCATTTCGGGCGTCGTAAACGACGTGAAACTGTAATAGAGCGGCGTGGTTTCAAGGTGCGATGGCAGCAGCGCCGTGCCCAAGCCGGGCAGCTTCACTTCCGATTCTTTGTGGGTGTCGAGGTTGCGGACGTAGAGCGCGCTGGCGGCGTCGCGCAGATAGTTGAGCACCAGAAGATTCTCGACCATCAGCGACTGTTCCAGCGTGGCCTGGCGCTGAGGAGCGGCTTCCTTCCACGCCGCCCGCTGCGCATGGTTCACATTGATCGCGATTACGCGCCCGCGCGGTGCATTGTCGGTGGTGCTGAAGTAGAAGGTCGACCCGCGGTTGCCCAGGAACGCGTAACTGGCTTCGAACTTCGAGATCAGCTCGATTGTCTTGTTCGCGTCCTCGTTGAGGTCGCGATAAAACACCAGGTTTTCCTGGCGAGTCCCCCAACTTACACTAATGATGAGATAGCGGCCGTCGGGCGTCGGGTCCGCGCTGAACATCCACTCCTTTTGGTCGGGCCGTTCGTAGATCAGCTTATCTTCCGCTTGAGCCGTGCGCAGGCGATGAAGGTACAGTTTGCTGTCTGTGTTCGCGGCGGTGTAGGCGTTCGATTGCTGCGGCTTCGGGAAGCGGCTGTAATAGAACGCCGAACTGTCCGGAGCCCACGATGCACTCGAAAACTTGATCCAATCGAGCGTTTCGGAAAGGTCCTGCAGCGTGTCGACACTGCGAATATGGAACTTCTGCCAGTCGGAGCCGGCCGAAGACAAGCCATAGGCGAGCCATTTGCCGTCGGGGCTGGGCTGCCAGGTGGCTACCGCGGTCGTGCCGTCTTTGGAAAGGGTGTTGGGGTCGAGCAACACGCGTGCAGGGCCGCTAGTGTCGCGCACATAGAGCACCGGCTGATTCTGCCCGGGTTCCTGACGCATGTAGAAAACTCGGCCTTTCGCGGTGCGGACGCTGGCTTGAAAATCGAGCGCCGGGTACTTGACCGTGGCGAACATGCGGTCGGCCACCGACCGGATCCGTTGCCGCGAGGGCAGGGAATTCAGATACTGGGCCGAGAGTGCTTGCTCGGCTTTGATCCACGCTTTGGTCTCGGGCGAATCCTGCTCGAGAAGGCGATAAGGATCGGCGACCTTCGAGCCATGAAAATCGTCGACTTGCGAGCCTTGCGGAGCGGGTGGATACTTCAATCGAGCCTCGGCGAACAGCGATACGGTAGCGATCAAGAACGCCCGGAAGCGCATACCGGCATTATAGAAGCTTGCCACAGTGAACCGCCGTTATACTCGAATGAAAGACTCGCTTTCTTTGAATTAGTAATGACAAGACGCCTTATCTATTGTTTGCTATGCGCCGCGCTTAAAGGCTCGGCGCAGACTACAACCGCGGAGTTGTTTGGCAACGTATCCGATGTCACCAACCGGCCGCTCGCCGGCGCGAATGTGACCGTAGAAGATGCTTCTCGCGGGGTGCGGCGCGAGGTGGCGACCGGCTCGGATGGGCTGTACCGGATCACCGGCTTGGTGCCGGGCAACTACAAGGTCACCGCCCACGCGGCGAAGTTCCAGGCGGCAGCCGTCACCGACGTTCGCCTCACGGTCGATTCGCATACGCGGCAGGATTTCACGCTTTCGCCGGAAGGCGCCGCCACATCCATCACCGTTACCGCGCCGTTGGGCCGGCTGGACTCGGCATCGCCCGCGCTCGGCTTTACGCTCGAACGCGAACGTATCTCCTCCCTGCCGTTGAACCGGCGCGATTTCCTGCAACTGTCGTTTCTGCTGCCGGGTGTTCTGCCGCCCACCCAGGATTCTGAGTTATCGACAGGCGGATCGTTTGCGATTCACGCATCGGGCGCGCGCGAGGAATTCAACAACTTCACCTTAGACGGCGTCGATAACAACGATCCGTATATCAATCGATATGTGCTGCAGCCGTCGGTTGATTCGATTCAGGAATTCAAGGTACTGACGAATAACTACTCGGCGGAGTACGGCCGCTCGGCCGGCGCGCAGTTGAACGTCGTGACCCGCGGCGGAACCAATGCCCTGCACGGCAGCGCGTACGAGTTCCTGCGTAACCGGAAACTCGATGCGCGTAACTTCTTCGAAGGCGCCGAGCATGTGAAGTACATCCGAAATCAGTTCGGCGGCTCGATTGGCGGACCAATCAAGAAAGATCGTGCTTTCTTCTTCGCTAATTACGAGACTCTGCGCGAGCGGCGCGGACTGGCACGGTTGTTTGTTGTCCCAGGTGCTGCGGAACGGTCCGGCGACCTGTCGAGGTTAGGGACGACAATTATCGATCCGTTCACACAGCGGCCGTTTGCGGGCAATATCATTCCAGCTGACCGGATCAGTCCGCTTGCCCGCCGGATACTCCAGCTCTATCCAGCCCAAAGCGCGGTGTTGGAACCTGTGCAGCGCGAGGACATGCATAACCTGGTTACCCGCGTGGATACGAACCTTACCAACAGAGATTCGCTCATCCTCCGTTACGGCTGGACGCAGCAGGATATTGTGGAGCCGTTCAGCGAAGAGTCGACCGGCGTCCCGAACTTCGGCAATCTCGTCTTCAACAACGGCCACAACGTCACGGCCCAGCACCAGCGCGTGTGGTCGGCTAGCACTATCCAGTTAACCAGGTTTGCCTTTACACGATCGTTTCGCCAGTCGCAGCCGCAAAACGCTGGGACCAACGTCGGTCAGTTATGGGGCGTGAACTGGTTGAACGTACAGCCGCGGGACTATGGTTATCCGTCCATCAAAGTAGCCGGTTACGCGCAGGTGGGCGATGTGGACCAGTTACCGTTAGGTCGATCCACCGACACCTATCAGGTACACGAACAGTTCTCGCTGGTGCGCGGCCGGCATTCGGCAAAGGTCGGCGGCGAGATCCGGCGGATCGCGATGGACGGCTATCTCGATTACTTCACTCGCGGATCGCTGACCTTTTCCGGTGCGCTAACCGGCGCCGGAATCGGCGACTTACTGTTGGGACTACCTTCGTTCGCGATCAAGTCGGAGGCGGACAACCGCCAAAGTTTGCGGTCTACGGCTTATAACCTGTTCGCGCACGACGACTGGCGAGTTACTCACAAGCTAAGCCTGTCGCTGGGCCTTCGGTATGAATACAACACGCCCCCGGTCGATCCGCAAGACAGAATGTACGCTTTCGACCCCGCCACGTTGAAGCTGGTGCAAGTTGGGACTAATGGTATTCCGCGTGCCGGCATCAGGAACGACGGCAATAACTTCGCCCCGCGCGTAGGATTCGCCTATTCTCCGACGGAACGTTGGGTGGTTCGCGGCGGATATGGCATGTTCTATGACTCCGGTAAGTTGGTCGTCAACTCGTCTTATTACTTCAATCCGCCCTTATTCAATGTGCGAGTCTGGTTCCCGACGGCCCAATCGCTGTTAACGCTGAGCAATCCATTCCCGTCAACCGGCGGAATCGTGCCGCCCGCGTCTGTGAACACCTTAAGCCCCGATGTGACCACCGGCTATCTCGGGCAGTGGAACTTCACCGTGGAACGCCAGATATCCCGTTCGACGACAGCCACGCTTGCCTACGCCGGTTCTAAGGGAACACACCTCATCCGGTCGCGCGATCTGAACCAGGCGCCGCCCGCACCCGGCAACGTGCAATTACGGCGTCCGGTGCCGGCTTACGGCGGTATCTTCTATTCCGAGTCGGGCGCTAACTCCAACTTCCATTCGCTGCAAGCGCATATCGACCGCCGGATGTCGCGGCGGTTTGGGCTGATCGGCTCTTATACATGGTCGAAGTCGATTGACGATACCTCTGCCTTCCTGGGGACCAAAGCGGATAAGAACTTCCCGCAGAACTCGGCCAACTTCGGCCTGGAGCGCTCGCTCTCCGCTTTCGACATGCGCCATCGTGTATCGGCCGCCGCAACTTATCAGTTACTCGGCTTTGAAGCCAGGGCGATCGGCACGATACAGTCGGGCCAGCCCTTCACACCCCTGCTGCGGTTCGATAACTCCAACACCGGTAACAGTGGCGGTATTTTCGGGAACGACAGGCCGAACGTCCTGCGCGACCCGCACCTCGATAACCGCTCGGCAGACCGTTGGTTCGATACCTCGGCCTTCGCGATTCCGGCGCCATATACCTTCGGCAACGCAGGCCGCAATATTCTAACCGGACCAGGCCTAGTCAACTTCGATGTCGGGTTGTCGCGACGCTTTCCGCTGGGCGATCGATTCGCGATAACCGCGGATGCCCAGGCCTTCAACTTGACCAATTCGGCGCACTTCGACCTTCCGGAACGCTACGTGGACGAGCCGGCCACCTTCGGCCGGATCCTGTCCGCCAAGGCTCCGCGCCAAATCCAACTTTCGCTGCGGCTGACGTTTTAGCTCGCGTCGTGGTCCTCGCGAACTACTGCAAACACGCACGATCGTAACGGAGCCACGACCGTGAGGGAGTGTCTTTGGGCATCTTTTCAGGCCGTCAGGGAGTGTCCTGGGGAATTTTTCTCAGTCCCTGTCGACAAGGGCTACACTACAGGATTAACCGAAAGCGAGGTCAGTCCGGATGTTCCATTCATTCACGCAGGCCCTTTCGCGGCGCTGGCATGCACTCCACAGGCGCGACCTGTTCCGTGGTGCGGGTCTGCTGTCGCTCAGCGGGTTGCTGCCTTCAAGTGAGTCGCGGGCCGCCGCCCCATCGGGCATCGATCTGGGGCCCGACATTTACAAGTCGATCGGGGTGCGCCCGCTGATCAATTGCCGCGGAACCTTGACGATCATCGGCGGGTCGATCGAGTTGCCGGAAGTGCGGAGAGCGAAAGACCTCGCCAACCAACAGCACGTGCAGATCGATGAGTTGATGGACAAGGTCGGCGAACGCCTCGCCCAACTCACCGGAGCCGAATGGGGCATGGTCAGTTCTGGTTGCGCCGCGGCGATCTCGCATGCGACCGCGGCCTGCGTGGCGGGCGGCAACCCCGATCTGCACGTGCGCATTCCGAACCTGGCCGGCTTCGCGAAGGACGAAGTGATTATTCCCGGCCATTCCCGCAACGTCTACGATGCGGCCATTCGCGCCGTGGGCGTCAAGATCATTGAGGTGAACACGGCGGCGGAACTGGAGTCGGCCATCGGTCCCCGCACAGCGATGATCTACATCTTCGCCACCGAACGGTCGGAAAGCGGACCGCCTTCGTTCGACGACGTAGTGCGAATCGCGAAGGCTCGCCACGTGCCGGTGATGGTCGACGCGGCGGCTGAGACGCTCACCATTCCCTGTGTGTATCTGCAACGTGGCGCGACCCTTGTCGGTTACAGCGG
Organism: Bryobacterales bacterium; assembly: GCA_020846745.1. Taxonomy (GTDB): domain Bacteria; phylum Acidobacteriota; class Terriglobia; order Bryobacterales; family Bryobacteraceae; genus JADLDI01. The sequence continues at coordinate 75,035 of JADLDI010000074.1, forward strand.
CGGTAAGGTAATTCGCGGTCCGCAGAGCGCCGGCGTGCTGCTCGGGCGCAAGGACTTAGTCAAGGCGGCATGGGTGCACAGCGCGCCGCACCATGGATATTCGCGCGCCATGAAGGTCGGTCGCGAAGAAATGGTCGGCATGCTGATGGCCATCGAAATGTGGACCAAACGCGATCACGCCGCCGAATGGAAACAGTATCTCGACCAGTTAGATCTCATTTCTCAGCGAGTCACGAAAGTGGCTGGTGTGACCACCAGCGTTCGCGAGCCGAGCGGCCGGTCGAACCATAGCCCCTCACTCGGTATTCGCTGGGATTCGACCAGGCTTGGCATCACCGGACCGGAAGTAGCGGAGATACTCGATAAGTCCGATCCGCGAATCCTGCTCAATGCGATGGGCGGCGGGTTTGGACGCCGGCGGCAAGAGTCGAATGAAGCGGGCGACACCGGTGTTTCCGTAACCGCCTACATGATGATGTCCGGCGACGAGAAGATCGTGGCCGATCGCTTGTACGCAGTGCTCTCGGCAAAGCATCAGTTGAAGCCGCGCGAAACGCCAAAGCCTCCCTCCGGTAACTTGTCCGGCCGGTGGGAGGTGGAAATCCAATATGCGGCCGCTAAGTCGACGCATACGCTCCATATCAACCAAACCGAGGGGAGGCTCGAAGGCTCGCACCACGGCGACTTCATCGAGCGCGACCTGATCGGAACTATCAGCGGCGACACCGTGCGCTTTGCCAGTACTCAGACAGAGCGCCACGGCGACGCCTTGTCGTATCGCTTCTCAGGCACGCTCTCAGGCGATACCATGGCAGGAACGCTCGACATGGGCGAATATCTGAAGGCGGCCTGGACGGCGCGCCGTCGCGCTTATGGACGGCAAGGATAAGAGAGGGATCTAATGACTAGGTTCGTTTTAATTTGTGGTTTCTTTGCGGCACAGGCCGGTTACGGACAACTCTGGAAGCTCTCCCCGGAAGAGTTGACCCGAATGACGGCCAAGACGAACTTCGAACGCTTCCCCGACGGGCGGCCGAAGGTTCCGGATTCATTGCTCGACCGCCTGCGGACCATGAACATCGCCATTGAAGACATGGTCGGCGCAACCAGAGCCGCAGGGTTCGACAGCCAGTATGAAGGCAATAACTGGAAGGTCCTGAACCCGCAAAAGAAGTTAGTCGGCCGCGCCTTCACGGTACAGTTCATGCCTGCCCGGCCCGACCTTACGGAGATGCTGGATGTCCGCGGGCGCCTCCGGAATCAAACGGCCCTGGACATGCTTGGTCCCAACGACGTGGTGGTCGTCGACCTGTTCGGGAAAAAGGCGGGCGGAACGTTCGTCGGCGATAAACTCGCCTACTACGTTTGGAAAACCACCGGCACCGGTATGGTGATCGACGGCTCGATGTTCTACCTCTCGAATATCGAAAAAACGGGGATGCCGGCCTTTTACCGTAACACCCATCCGTCATCGCTAACCGGCGCGACCCTTACCGGCATCAACATTCCGGTGCAGATCGGTGACGTGACCGTCATCCCCGGCGACGTCGTGTTCGGCGACCGCGACGCCGTGTTCTTCATTCCCCCGCACCTGGTCGAAGGCATCGTAAAGTCGTTCGAAAGCACCGAGGCGCGGTTTGAGTGGATCAAGAAGAAGTTCGACGAGAAGAAATATAAGTCGAGCGAGATTTACGGCCGTCCCAAAGACCCTGCTCTGATCAAAGACATGGAAGATTACGTCAAGAGCAAACAGGGCGCCGCTAAACAATAGCTACACCAACATCTCTTCGAAATCAGTTCAAGATTAAGACTTAGTCATCCGTCCATGGCCCCTCCCGGCGCCAACCCGGCTTCCTTAACTCCGTAACTAAATTGCTGCACTAAGCCAATCAGGGGATGCGCGCCGGCCTCAACTTGTGTCACCCTGAACGGAAATGCCACACAAGCGTCCCCTGTTCTGGCTTCTAACTCTTGCCGCCGTCGGAATCGTCGCCTCGATGCTCTATTCACGCGTTGATGAACTCACCCGTCGAGCCGGCAAATACGTTCTGGTTCGGGTAACTTCTCTGGCCGCTTCCGACATGCGTGTCGCCATGGCCCGCATCGTCGCCGAAGACTCGGCGCGCTTCGTCCTCCGTGAGATGCCGATGGCGGCGCCCTACGACGATAAGTTCGCTCTTTTTAATGTCGCGCTCGATCGTGTCGACCCCAAGCTGAACGGCTTGTACTGTGAATTCGGCGTCTATACCGGCGGCACCATCAACTACATCGCAAGCCGTACCTCTAGCGTCGTCCACGGCTTCGACTCCTTCGAAGGCCTTCCCGAGGCTTGGCGCGCCGGGTTCGCCACCGGAGCCTTTGCGATCCGCAACCTGCCCGGAGTCAGGCCCAACGTCCGTCTCTATAAGGGCTGGTTCAAAGACACGCTGCCCGTCTTCAAGAAGGACCACCCTGAGCCGCTCGCCTTCGGCCATCTCGACGCGGATCTCTACGTTTCTACCCGCGATGTATTCGAAGCCTTGGGCGACCGCATCGTCGCCGGCACGATACTCCAATTCGACGAGTACGTGAATTATCCGGGTTGGCAGGAAGGCGAGAAGAAGGCCTTTGAGGAGTTCTGTGCCAAACGTCACGCCGAGGTGGAATTCTTCGGCTATGTTCCCACCAGCCAGCAGGTAGCCGTGAAGATTAAGAAGATCGACCCGCCCGGCTCCGCCCCGGCCCCATTGCCGATCGTGCCCACCAAACACTGACACACCACGAACCAACAAGCTACGCGCACCTGATCGAGACGCACGTCCACGGCGCCGCGTATCGCCCGACAGCTTCCCGACCCTTATTACTCCACCCGTTCCTTCACCAGCGGCACGCTTTCGATCGGCTCAAACAGCCCGAACGTCATGATGTCGGTAGCTGTCGCGATGGTGACGTACTGCCTCCCCGCCACCTCATAAGTAATCGGCGACGCAGTGAGTAACTGGCCCGTATTGAAGTGCCACAAATGCCGGCCGGACTTCGCATCCAGTGCGACTAAGTGGCCATCGTCATCGCCGAAAAACAGGACCCCTGCCGCCGTCGAAACCGTGCCGGCCCACATATCGCCTTTCCCCGTCATCGGGTACTGCCACACGCGCTTGCCGGTCTTCGGATCAAACGCCCGCATGTAGAACTTGCCCGGCTCATTCGGCACCATCTCCGAGCCGGTTCCCGCAAAGCCTTTCATCGGTTCGGGCTTCTTTGACGAACTGGTGATCACGTCACACTGTTCCAGGCAGGGAACAAAATACAGCCCGAGCGACGGGTTGAAACTCGGCGACATCCAATTGGTAACTCCGCGAACCCCAGGACACACCCGCACTCCCGCCGGCGTTGGTATCATCTCGGGCTTCACCACCGGGCGACCCTTCCCATCGATCTCCTTGGCCCAGGTAACTTTGTCCGCCAGTAGCGTCGATCGTAGATACTCCCCGGTTACACGGTCCAGGACATAGAAGTAACCGTTACGGTTGGCGTGATACACCAGCTTGCGCGGCTTAGCCGCGGGGTCTCCTGGAGGCCACGCCATATCGATCAGCACCGGCCACGCCTGCGCATCCCAGTCCCAAACGTCCTTCGGCGTGAACTGGAAATACCACTTCATCTTCCCCGTGTCCGGATCGAGGGCCAGCAGCGAATCGGAATACAAGTTATCCCCGTCGCGATCGCCCGCAAAGAAATCGGGCCAAGGGTTGCCGGTGGTCCAATAGACCGTGTTCAGTTGCGCATCGTAGGTGCCGCTCAACCACGTCCCGGCGCCGCCCCAGTCCACCGTCAGGTCGCCCCACGATTCGGAACCAGGCTCGCCGCGCGCCGGAACCGTGTACGTGCGCCACACCTCGTCGCCGGTCTTCGCATTCAGCGCCGCCACAAATCCGCGCATCCCGCTGTCCCCCCCGGCTACGCCCACCAGGATTTTGTCTTTCACCGCCATCGGCGCGAGCGTTCCGAAATAACCCTTTTTCGTATCTGCATACTGGCGCGACCACTGCAACGCGCCTGTCTTCGCATCCAGCGAAACCAGGTGCGCATCCGAAGTAACAAAGTAGACGCTGGCGCCCAGCAATGCCGCGCCCCGATTCACGTGACCCTGCTTCACCTGGTCGTCTTTGTACTGCCAGATCGGCCGTCCCGTCCGTGCATCCAGCGCGACCAACTCATTCGAGTTAGTCGCATACATGATGCCGTTCGCGACCAGCGGCGTGCACTGCAGCCGCCGTGCGCCATTAATGTGATACACCCACTTCGCCGTCATATTCGCAGCGTTCGCCGGCGTAATCTGTTTCAGCGGACTGTGCCGGTGCCCCGCATAATCGCCCGCATAAGTGAGCCAGTTCGCGTTGGGGCTCTTCAGAATATCTTCGTAATTCACCTGCGCGGCGGCGTTAATCGCCAACAGTGTGTAAAGAATGAGGCGGCGCATCTTATTGTTTGTCCTCTTTGTTGGCGGCATCGGTCCGAAGAGCCTGGCGCGATAAGTAAGCCAGCACATCCTGCAGTTCCTGTCGCGATAGCCGGTCACGATAATCGCCCGGCATCAGCGATCCCTTCCGGAACACGATTTCCGATAACTCGGCTTTGTTAAGCAGGTGTAACTGTCCCTGGGCGTCCATCACTTGGATAGTGTAGTTCGTGTTGTCCTTCGCGATGCCTTGAATGCGTTTGCCGGACTTCAGCACTACCGTGACCCCGTCGTAGCCCTCCGTGGGCCGCTCACTGGGCTTCAGGATCGATTCCCGTAGCTGCGCGACTGACCGCGACGCACCGATGTTCGAAAGGTCCGGTCCCAGCAATCCCCCTTCACCCCGAATCCGGTGGCACTTCACGCACCCGGCCTTGCCCATATAAGTTGCCCGCCCTGCTTCTCTATCGCCCGGAACCCGCGTCTGATATGCCCGGGCATTCAAGGTTCGGACATAGGCCACCATCTGCCAGATCTTCTCTTCCGGCAGCGGCGATGGTGGCATATCCGACCCGCGCACGCCATTCTTGATCACGTTGAACAGGCTCTCATCCGACGCCCCACGCACATCGCCATTCCCCGCCAGCCGCGGCCCACGTCCCCCTTCAGCGGTAGGCCCATGACACCCGCTGCACGAATTCACATACTGTGTCCGCCCCGCGTCAACCACCTCCGCCGAGTCCCCTAACGGGTTTTTCTTAGACTTGCCCCCGTCACGATCCGGCGTATCATGCTGAGCGGCGATGAGGCTTGCGAAAGCGAAAGCAAGCAGAAGACAGCGCATCCTGACTACGGTACGAGATCGGCACGGCATAGCGCAATCGCATTCCGGCTCGGCAGACCATCGCAAACACGCACGATCCGCGTAACCGTGCCGCACCGCGCCAGCCCGCGGTCCCATTCCTTATCTTTCCCGGAAAACAGCGGTCACCCCCGGCGCCAACCGCCAAACCCCCTCTCCACCATAAACAAGACCGCCCAGCCTGGATCGAACTAGACTGGGCGTTCTTCACTAACCTGGCTAGCGGCCTACGCGCGCGGAGCCTTCGGCACAACCTTCCACTTCTCTTCGTCGAAGTACAGCACCCGGCCTTCGCGATAGGAATGCACCGCCATCGTGATCAGCACCTGTGCCCGCGCGCCCGTCTCCACGTCCAGCGTCGGCTTCTGCCGCGTCCGCATACAGCTCAGGAAGTTGTTCACGTGCGTCTGCATCGTGTCGGTCTCCTTCACCGGGATCTTGATCTCGGTTTCGCCCTTGAACTTCTCCTCCAACTCCGGAACGATGTACTTTCCGTTCCGCCGCTCGGCCCGTAGCGTAATCTGCGGCGCGAACCCTTCAAACCGTCCGTGCTCCACCATCGTAAGCGTCGCGCCATGCCCGCGGATCAAGCCCGGAATGTGCTGCGAGTTCGCCATCGAACTCGACAACACCAGCGAATGGCCCTTGTATTCCCCGATCAGGTGGAACGTGTCCGGCACTTCCCGGTCCGGTTTGTTCGGATCTTCCGGCAATTTCGAGAACTCGTAAATCCCGCCGCCCGCCATCACTTTGTGCGGAAATTGCGGTTGACCCCAGCAGATGTTCATCGGCGCCACCACGTGATAGAACAGGTCCGTCGCGATGCCGCCCGAGTAGTCCCAATACTTGCGGAACCGGAAGAACCGGTCCGGGTCCCACGGCCGCGACTTCGCTGGTCCCACCCACATCTTCCAGTCGATGTAGTTCTCGCCCTTGCCGTCCGGACCCGCTTCCTGCTCGATCTTGTAGTTCCACTCGCCCTCAATCGAGTTGCGGTGGTACGACCCCTGCGACATCAACATCTTGCCCAGGTAGCCTTCCGTAATCACACGGCGCGCCTGGTGCCACTGGTCGCCCGACGTGGTTTGCGACCCCACCTGCAACACGCGTTTGGTCTCTTTCACCGTCGCCACCAGTTGCTTGGCTTCTTCTACCGTGTGGCACATCGGCTTCTCAAGGTAAACGTCCTTGCCGTGGTCCATCGCCTCCAGCGCGATCTTGGCGTGCCAGTGGTCCGGCGTCGCGACCACCGTCGCATCGACATCGGCTCGATTCACGATTTCCCGATAGTCCAGATACCCGTCGCACTTGCCGTATTCCTTCGTGAAGTGCTCTTTGTTCGCATTCACGCGCTTCTGATACACGTCGCAAACCGCAACAATCTGGCAGTTTCCGTCCCCTTTACCCGCTTTTGCGAATTCCCGCGCGACATACGAGCCTCGCCCGCCCGTGCCAATCACTCCCACATTGATGCGGTCGTTCGCGCCCAACACGCGTGCCGCGCTGCGGGCTGACATCTTGGCAAAAGAAGGCGCCGCGGCACTCAATGCGGCGGCTCCGGCAAGGAAACTTCGGCGATTAACAGTTCGATCTGACATGGTCTGGACCTGCACTCAGTGTAACTCCGTGCCACACTAAAAGTAATGAAGCCGGTTGTATTCGGGATCTTACTGGCTGTGGTGGCGCTCGCCGCCGACTCGGATGCGGCCCGCTTCCAGCAGGACCTTCAAGCTCGACATCTACCGTTTGGCGCCGTTTTAGACCCGATTTTCGCTTTGCCCGATTCCGATGAAATCATCGGGTACACCCGCTGCGGCGACTCCGCCATCTGGACCGGGCACCTGCTCGCCGCCCAGTCCTACCGTTGGTCCGCCACACGCTCGCCCGAAGCGCTCGACGGCGTCCGCAACGCGCTCGAAGCCATTCGCAAACTGATCGACGTGACCGGGAACGACACTCTCGCCCGCTGCGCTTTCCCAGCCGATTGGCAGTTCGCCGCCGGCATCGTCTCCGAAGAGGAACATCACGGTGTTCACAAAGGCGTCATCAACGGCGAATCCTGGCTCTGGATCGGCAATACCTCGCGCGACCAGTACCTCGGCGTCTTCTTCGGCCTCACCGCCGCCTGGAACATGGTCGACGACGCATCGGTTCGCGGCGGCGTCGGCTGGCTCGCCAAGCGCATGCTCGACAATCTCATCGGCCATGGCTGGACCGTCGTCATGCCCGGCGGCAGCGTCAGCACCACCTTCCTCCACCGCATCGATCAGCAACTCGCGCTTCTGAAACTAGGCTCCCGCGTAGGCTCAAGATCACTGTCCAATGCCTACGGCTCGGCCGCGTTCTTCGGTTCCGCGTCCACCGCCCTCCCCATCGGACTCGAAGTCTCCGAATCTCTCGAACCCTACTTCAAGTTCAACCTCGATTACCTCAGCCTCTACTGCCTGCTCTCCGCGCCCGACTCCGGCTGGAACCGCGACAACTACCGCCGCGCCTTCGGCATCCTCCGCGACCGCACCGCCGATCACGACAACGCGTTCTTCAACATGATCGCCCGGGTTGCCATGGGACCCGACCCGGCGCGCGACACCCGCACCGCCGAACTCCTGGACCAGTTCCTCCAACGCCCCCGCCGCGATTTCTATGTCGACCGCACCGGAGCCTACGAATCCTGCAGCGAAAACCGCGCCTGCGCTCCCATGTCCGTCATCGACCGTGTCACCACGGACTTCCTCTGGCAGCGCAGCCCCTTCCAGCTAACCGGCGGCGGTTCCGGCCGCATCGAATCGGCCGGCATCGACTACCTGCTCCCCTACTGGATGCTCCGCGCTCTCCAGTAGTTTTCGGGAGACCAGTGCACGTACGCACGATCCGCGTAATCCACCCTGCCCATCGCCTCGCCCGCCGCCCCGCCCGCCGAACCGCCTCTCCCAAACGCCATCACGCCAGTATTTTCGTCGCCACGTTCCCCGCGACGTCCGTCAACCGGAACGCCCGTCCGCCATACAAATACGTGAGCTTCAAATGATCCATTCCCAGGATGTGCAGCATCGTCGCGTGCAGGTCGTGTATGTGCATCCGGTCCTGCACCGAGTAATACCCGAACTCATCCGTCGCGCCGTAAGTCGTCCCGCGCTTGATACCCGCGCCTGCCATCCACATCGTGTACCCGTATGGATTGTGGTCGCGGCCGTCGCCCGACTGTGCAATCGGCGTCCGCCCAAACTCGCCGCCCCAGATCACCAGCGTGTCGTCCAACAATCCTGTCGCCTTCAAATCCGTCAGCAACGCCGAAATCGGTTTATCCACCTGGTACGCCGTCCGCGTGTGCAGCCTGATCAACTCGCTGTGCGCGTCCCAGCCCACCTCATTGCCTGTCCGATACTCGTGGTTCACCTGAATGAATCGCACATTGCGCTGTGCCAGCCGCCGCGCCTGCAAACACTGCCACCCGAAGTCCCGCGTCTCCGGATCGTCCATCCCGTACATCTTCTTCGTGGCTTCCGATTCTTTCGTGATGTCGAACGCTTCCGGTGCTTCCGTCTGCATCCGGAACGCCAGCTCGTACGCCTGGATGCGCGCTTCCAACTGCTGATCGTGCTGATACTTCATCGCGCTGACACGGTTCATCTTCTGCACCATGTCCAACTCGTAGCGCTGCTGCTCCGGCGTCAGGTCCTTCGACTTCAGGTGCTCAATCGGCTCCGCCAGCAAATCCTCGACATTCAACCCGCCATGCCCGATTGCGGTGCCCTGATAGGACGCCGGCAGAAATCCCGAACTCCAGTTCTTCGCGCCCCCGTGCGACAACCCGGGCTTCAGCGTGATGAACGCCGGCAGGTTCTGATTCTCCGTGCCCAATCCATACACCACCCACGACCCCATACTGGGCCGTGTGAACGTGTTCGACCCCGTGTGCAGTTGCAGCACCGCCCCGCCGTGCGCCACCGAGTCGCCCACCATCGACCGTAGTATGCACATGTCGTCCACATGCTTGGCCACGTTCGGGAACAACTCGCTGACCGGAATGCCGCTCTGTCCGTACTGCTTGAACTTCCATGGCGACTTCAACAAATTGCCCGTGCTGCCCTCGGCGAACGTCAGCGGGCGTTTGAACGGATAGGGCTTGCCATGATCCTGGTCCAGCCGCGGCTTCGGATCGAACGTATCCATTGCCGATGGGCCGCCATGCATGAACAGGAAGATGATCCGCTTCGCCTTTGGCGGGAAGTGCGGCGCCTTCGGAGCCAGCGGATTCTTTACACCCGCCGCCGCCATGCCGGCTTCCTCGAGCATCGCCGCCAGTCCCACGGCCCCAAAGCCGCAAGCCGCTCGCCGCAGTAGATAACGTCGCGAAAGAGGAGCAATTGGTTCTTTCATCATCGCCTGTTCTTAGTGCACGTACAGAAAATCGTTCGACGAAATCAGCGCGCGGCAGTAACTCGCCCACGGGCCGACTGAGTTCGCATCCCCGTTCGCCGCCGCCGGAAACCGCGCCACATACGTCATCGCATCGTCGATATCCTGCGCCTGCGGCGGACGGCCCACCGCGCGCATCCAGGCCCGTTCAATCCGCTCGCGATCCGTCTGCGCTTCTGCCTGCAACCGGTCCGCGAACTTCGTGGCGCGCTGCGCGACAAACCGGCTGTTCATCATGTAGAGCGCCTGCGGCGCCACATTGGTTTGCGATCGGATCTCGTTGTGCGTCGTCGCATCGCCGAAATCGAACAGGTTCAGCACACTCGCCAGGTTCGACCTCCGCAGCGGCAAATACACCATCCGCCGCGTCGAATTGTCCGGGTCCAGGCTCTTGCGATCGTCGCTGAACTCCTTGTCCGTCCCCTTGCCGGCCAGCATTGTTCCGCCCGCCGCCAAATCGATCGACCCGTCCAGCAGCAGCATCGTGTCCCGCATCTCTTCCACCGTCAAGCGCCGCATCGGGAACCGCGACAACAGCCGGTTATCCGCATCCTTCTCCGTCTTGTCTTCCGTCACTTCGCTCGACATCCGATACGCGCTCGAGAGCATCAGTAACCGGTGCATCTTTTTGAACGACCAGCCCTGCGCCACAAACTCATTCGCCAGCCACTCCAGCAACTCCGGATGCGTCGGCCGTTCGCCCGTGATCCCGAAATTCGACGGCGTCCGCACAATCCCTTCGCCGAAATGCCATTGCCAGATCCGGTTCACGATCACCCGCACCGGCAGCGGATTTTTGCCCGATGCTACCCACTCCGCCAGTTCCAATCGGCCCGACCCCTTCACCGGCGGCTGATCTTCGCCCGCCAGGATCACCGGAAACCGCTTCGGCACGATCTCGCCCTTCGCCTCGGGATTCCCCCGATGGAATACCGGCTGATCCACGATCTTCCCTTCTGCGAACCCGCACGCGAACGGCGGTTCCGGCGGAGCCGCGGCTTTGATCGCCTTCATCTCTTCCTGCAGCGCGGCATACCTGGCCTTCGCCTCGGCCGGGAAAACCGATTCCTTCTTCTCCGGCAGCGCCATCGGACCTTTTCCCGACGTCGTCTCCGTATAGAACCGGTCGTCGCCCGGGAAGAACTTCGGCGCTTCGGGCGGCGTCGCTCCCTTGGCTTTCGCCTCAGCCGCGGCGGCTTTCCACTTCGCCATCGCATCTTCCCGCAGCTTTACCGTCGCCTCAAACGCCTGTTGATACGCCCGCGCTGTTTCCGGCCACGCTTCTGCCGGAGCGTTTTGCCACTTCTCGATATGGATCCTGCGCTCGCGTGTCGGCTTCAGATAGTCCACCCACCGCTCTAACACATCCGCCTTCAGCTTCTGTGCGCCGGCAAGATCCGCCACCTTGCCCGCTTTCTCGTACACCTGCCGCGCCGCCAGCATGTATTCCGCAATGCGCGGCATCAGGCTCGTGCGATACGCTTTCGCCTCGTTCCCCACCACCCCATCGATCTCTTTCTGCTTATCCTCGATCCGCTTCTGGTGGTCCGCCCAGGTCTGCGCCGTCTTGTTATCCGATAGCGGCGCAAAGTATAACTTCGATACCGTTCCTTCTAACTTCTCGAACTGCTTCGTACTCGCAAAGATCGACGCCAGCGCGTAGTAATCCTTCGTCGTTATTGGATCGAACTTATGGTCGTGACACCGCGCGCACGCCACCGTCAGTCCTAGCACCGCTTTGCCCATGACATCGATCTCTTCATCCACCGTGTCGTAGAACATTTTCAGCTTGTCTTGTTCCGCGATCAGTTTCGGACCCAATGCCAGAAAGCCCGTCGCGATCGTGCCGCGCACGTTCACATCCTGTCCGGCCGGCGCCGGCAACAGGTCGCCCGCGATCTGCTCCTTCAGGAACTCGTTATACGGCATGTCCCTATTGAACGCGTCGATCACGTAATCCCGGTACCGCCACGAATGCACATACCGGTGATCTTCGTCCGCCCCTGTCGAATCCGCGTACCGTGCCACATCCAGCCAGTGCCGGCCCCACTTCTCGCCGTACCGCGGTGAATCGAGCAAACGGTCCACTACTTTCTCAAATGCCTTCGGACTCTCATCGGCAAGAAATGCCTTGATGTCGGCTTCCGTCGGCGGCAACCCCGTCAAATCGTAAGTCGCACGCCGCAGCAGCGTCAGCTTGTCCGTTTCCGGCGCAGGTTGCAGGCCCTTCTCTTCCAGCTTCGCCAGCACGAACCGGTCAATGGGCGACCGTACCCATTGCGCCTGCTTCGGCTCGGGCAACTCCACCTTCTTCAACGGTTGAAACGACCAGAACGCCTTCTGTGCCCGGCTGAACCCGCCCGGCCTGGCCGCAACCGGCGCCGCTGCCGCCGCTGCCGCCCCCGGCCACTTCGCTCCGCTCTTCACCCATGTCGCGATCGCTTCCACTTCCGCGTCTGACAGCCGTCCCGTCGGCGGCATCTTGATCTTGTCCAGATACCCCACCGCTCGCAACAGCGCACTCTCTTCCGGCTTCGCCGTGTTCACCACCGGGCCGGAATCCGCCCCCTTCGCAAACCCCGCTGCCGACGTCAGGTCCAAGCCCGCGCGCGGCTGCTTGCCGGAGTGACACCCCGAGCATTTGGTCGCGAAAATCGGCCGCACCTTCGACTCAAAAAACTCATCCGCATCGGCTGCCGAAACAAGCGACACACCCATTAGCAAAATTGCGCCACGAATCATGGTGTATACAAATTGTATGTTCTTGGAGCGGCCCTGTCCACACCTCGCCCAGGCGCTCCGCTCCCGTCGCATCCAACGCGCCCTCCAGTCCGAATTATATCTTTTCTTAATGACCTAACCGCCGAGCGGCTGCGCTGCTTTTCCTTACTCCTACGCGCCCCCTCGGACCAACCATAAGCCCGTGGTCCCTGTTCTTCAAAACCTCAGGCCGGCTACCAGCCCCTTCACGCTTCCTCCCACCGCCGCCGATGAAACTCCGTCGCCCCCTGGAACGCCTCCGCCATCGCAAACACCACTTCATCCCGCTTCGGAGCCCCCGTAATCTGCACCCCGATCGGCATCCCGTTCCCCGTCAATCCGCACGGGACCGAAATCGTCGGCAGCCCGTACATATTGAAGTAGGCCGTGTTCCGCAAATTCACTAGCGACGGGTTCGATCCCAGCCGGAACGGCGCCTTGGGTGACGTCGGCGTGATCAGCACATCGCAATCCGCGAACAGCGCCTTCGCCGCCCCTGCCCGCAGCCGCTCCATCTCCCGCCGCGCCGCGATGTAATCCGCTGCGGTGATGTTCTCGCCCATCTTGATCGTCCCCAAAATCTGCGGATGGTACAGCTCAGCCTTCGTCTTCACCATCTCGCGATGAAACGCATAGGCCTCCGCGAAAATCACCACGCCGTACGGCTTCGGCAACCCGGCTTCGTCTGTCACTTCCGACCGTGGAAATCCCACCGTCTTCGCTCCCGCCGTCAGCCGTTTCAGCACCTCAACGGCCGCACTCAGCGCCTTGCCCACTTCGGTATCCATTCCATCTTGAAACGGATGCTCCGGAATCCCCACCCGCAGGCTTTTCACCGCCGGCGCCCTTCCTACGCTCCCCGCCATCGCCGCGTGCATGATGGCCGCATCCCGCGCCGTCCGCGTCATCGGACCCACATGGTCCAGCGACCATGCCAGCGGAGCCACGCCCTCGGTCGAGATCAGCCCGAACGTTGGCTTATACCCCGTGATGCCGCACACCGAAGCCGGCAACCGGATCGACCCGCCCGTATCCGAGCCGAGCGCCCCCAAACACATGCCCGTAGCCACCGCCACGCCCGACCCGCCCGAGCTTCCCCCCGGCGAATACGCCGTGTTCCATGGATTTAAGCACGTGCCGTACGCGCTCGTCTCCCCCGTGAAGTTGTAAGCGAACTCGTCCATGTTCGCTTTCCCGATTACGATCGCACCCGCCGCCTTCAGCGCCTTCACCGAAGTCGCATCCGCCGCCGGCACTCGATCCTCATACAGCCGGCTGGCGCACGTCGTCTTCACGCCCGCCGTATCGTAAAGGTCCTTCAGCGCGACCGGAATACCGTGGAGCGGCGCGCCCGCTGCGTCCGCCGGCTTCAGCGCACGAGCCTGCTTCAACGCCTCGTCGCCCGTGACTGTAATAAACGCCTTCAACTCCGGGTTGTGTTTCTCAATCCGCTTCAGGCACGCGCCCACTAACTCCGCGGGCGTAAGCTTCTTCTTCCGCATCAACTCCATCGCCTGCTCGATCGTGAAATCCGCCGGATCCGTACCCGCTGCCGCCGCTCCTGCGGACACAGCCGTCATTGATGCTGCAAACGCCCGTCGACTCAACATTCTGACCGATTGTAGCCGACCTACAATAGCGAAATGCTCCGCATGCGCCGCCGCGCCTTTCTGCCCGCGCTCGCTTCGCCCCTGCTCAACGCCACCCGCGAACAACCCGAGCTTATCCTCTACAACGCCAACATCCTTACGATAAATCGGGCGAACCCTCGCGCCCAGGCAGTCGCAATCGCGCACGGCCGTTTCATTGCCGTGGGCTCCAACAACGAAATCCTTCCGCTCGCCACCGCCGGCACGAAAAAAATCAACCTCGAAAGCCGCACCGTCACCCCCGGCTTCATCGACGCCCACTCCCATCCCGCCTCTTCCGGACGCCGCCATCTCAAAGAGGTCGATTGCGACCTCCGCTCCGTCCAGGCGATCGTCGAAGCTGTCCAAAAGCGCGCCGCCCAAACTCCCAAAGGCCAGTGGATCCTCGGCTTCAAATACGACGACACCAAAACCGAAGAAGGCCGCGCCCTCACCCGCCACGATCTCGACCGTGCCGCTCCCAACCATCCTGTCTTCATCAACCACCGCGGCGGCCACACCGCCTACGTCAACTCCGCCGCCTTCAAAGCTGCCGGCGTTACCGAATCCACACCGGACCCATCAGGCGGCCAGATCGATCGCGACCCCGCCACGAAACGCCTCACCGGCAAGCTCCGCGAAACCGCCATGGGTCCCTTCTACAAAGTGATTCCGTCCGCCTTCACCCGGTCCGATTACCGCGAAGGCGTCAAAATCATCTCCCAAATGATGACGAAAACCGGCGTCACCTCGGTCCACGACGCCTATGGCACGCCTGAGGATCTGCGGGCCTATCAGGACGCTCGTGACGCCGGCGAACTTGGCCTGCGCGTCTACTGCCTCATCGGCTCAACTCACATCGATCAGATGATCGCCGCCGGCGTCCGCACCGGTCTCGGCGATGAATGGGTCCGCGTCGGCGCCATGAAGATGACCTGCGACGGTTCCATTTCCGAGCGCACCGCTCGCCTTTCCCAACCCTACACGGGCCGCCCCGGCGACTTCGGCATTCTCGTCACCCCCGAAGCGGAACTCCTTCGCACTGCCCGCAAAGCCCACGACGCCGGCTGGCAGATCGGCATCCACGCTAATGGCGACGTGGCCATCGATATCGTGCTCCGCATCTACGAACGCCTCCAGCGCGAAGCTCCCCGCCGCGACCCGCGCTTCCGCATCGAACACTGCACCGTCTTAAACCCCAGCCTCATCCGCCGCATACACGGCCTCGGCGTCATCCCCACACCCTTTTCCACCTACGTCTACTATCACGGCGAAAAGATGCACGAGTACGGGCCGGACCGCCTCAATTGGATGTTCGCCCTCCGCTCCCTTCTCGATGCCGGCGTCCGCCCCACCCAAGCCTCCGACTATCCTCCCGGACCCTTCGAACCCATGATGGCCCTCCAATCCTCCGTCACCCGCACCGACTCCAAAGGCGCCGTCTGGGGCCCCAAACAAAAGGTCACCGCCGAAGAGGCCATTCGCATCGGCACCCTCCACGGCGCCTACGAGTCTTTTGAAGAACACCACAAAGGCTCCATCGAACCCGGCAAACTAGCCGACCTCGTAGTCCTCGGCCGCGACCCCCTCAAAGAACCCCCGTCATCGCTCATCACGATTCCCGTGGAGCGCACCATGACAGGCGGCCGCTGGATCTACGAATCCTGACCCGCTTCCTGTGGCGCACGCCCCCAGGCGTGCCGTGTCCACACTCATGTGGACACCTGCCGCTAGCCCCCGCTAGCCCCCGCTAGCCCCCGCTAGCTAGCCCCGCTAGCCCCCGCTAGCCCCCGGCTAGCGGGAGTTTACTCGTAAACCGCAGTGGCGGTCGGGGTGGAAGATCGCAAGTTGTTCTGAACGTGGCGCTTAGTCCGCCGCTCTCCATTCGTTTTGGTATTACCCCATATAGAACATTTCTA
>JADLDI010000075.1 GCA_020846745.1 Bryobacterales bacterium
CTCAAGCCGCACGATATCCAACTTACTCACCGCACCCGATTCAGAGCCCGAGCGGCAGCGATGAGTCTCGGCCCACAGCGACCTCATCGAAGCCACTACACCCGTTCCGTTCCGGCAAATCCTGTGATCACTGCGTTCGTGCCTGTTTGGTTCCGGCTTCGCCGGGTTAGGGCGCGGGCCGCATTCTTCCTCCAGCCCCGCAAGGGCGCGGTCTTTCCTCCATCCCCGAGGAAGCGGTGTTCCGCATTTTTGCACACGCCCCAAGGGAGCGCCGCCCAATCCGAAGACAACAGTGCCGCCGCCGCGATGGCGACGCCGATACCCACAAACAAGGCTACAGGCAGCCGGCTCAGTGGGGGTTCCCGCCGCTTATCGGGACGTGGATGATTGTTACTTCGTGGCCGGCGATGGCCTCGGCCAGGGTCGCATCGAGATTGTCGGCGGAGGTTAGTTGGACACCGCGTGCGCCCAGCGATTGGGCCAGGGTGGCGAAGTCGATGCTGCCTAACTCGGTGGCTACGCCTTCGCCGAATTGTTTGAGGTGGCCAGAGTGAGTGATACCCCAGCAACGGTCGTCGGCGACAATGGCGACGAAGGGTAACCGGTGGCGGACGGCGCACTCGATTTCGGCGACCGTGAAGGTGAAGGCTCCGTCGCCGGAGAGGAGGACGGCCGGGCGATTCGGGTTGGCGAGTTTGGCGGCCATGGCGCCGGCGAGGCCGTAGCCGACGACGCCCGAGCGGCCGCAGGTGAGCCAGTAAGAAGGGTAGCGGCGATCCGCGAGAATCTGGTGCGCCCACTGACCGATGCTGCCGCCATCGATCAAAAGAGTCGCTTCGGCGGGCAACACGCGGCCAATGGATTGAACGACGTCGACGGCATGCAGGCGGCCGGGGATGCGTTGGGCTTGGGCGCGATTGAGGATAAGTTGGGTGTGGGCATCACGGAGGCGGCGTGCTTCGGCGGCCCAGGATTTGTAGGGCTGAATGCCGAGGTCGATCATGGCGGTGGCCAATTCAGACCAGCCGCGGGTGAGGCGGTGGACGTGTTTGGCGTGCTGCAGGTAGCCGACACGATAGTCGGAGACGGCGGCAAGGATTACGCAATCGGACTGTTCGAGCAGGGCCGGGCCGCCGGAGGCAGCGCCGATGACGCCGTTAAACAGTTCGGAGCGGTGGTCGAAGACGCCGCGGTCCCAAATAGGAGTTTGGACGGGGATGGCGAAGGCTTCGACAAGGTGAACCAGGGACTGGCCTTCATTCGCGTAATAGACCTCGCTGCCCGCTATGATGAGGGGGCGTTTGGCTTCGAGGAGTGCCCGGGCGGTTTGCTGCAGGTATGCGATGGGTTGGGTGATGGGGGCGGCCGATTGAGCGACAGGACGGATGAGGTCGGCTTCGTCGACTTCAGCGGACTGGATGTCCATCGGGAACTGCAGGTGGACGGGACCTTGCGGGGCGGAGCGCGCGGTCTGCCAGGCGAGGTCGAGGATTTGGAGGACGCGCGTGGGATGGTCGATCGACAGGGAGAGCTTGGTGGTGGGCTTGGCCATCTCGACATGCGGGGAGTCCTGGAAAGCGCCGATGCCGAGCGTGTCGCTATTGGCTGTGCCGCTGATATAGAGCATGGGGGAATGGTCGAACCAGGCGTTCATGACGCCGCTAAGCGCGTTAGCGACGGCGACGCCGGACGACGAGGCGCAAACGCCGGGGCGGCGCGTAAGGCGGCCTTCGTAATCGGCGATGTAGCCGGCGGTTTGTTCGTTGCGGACGTCGACGATGCGGATGCCGGCGCGGCGCGAAGCAAAAAAGAGCGGATCGAGACCATGTCCGCAGAGGGCTGAGATCCAGTGGCAGCCGCGCTCGCGCAGACCTTCGACAAACCATTCAACGGCCGTTCGTTTCATAAGGTTCCCTCGTGTTATCGTAACCCCCATGGTTCGGTTAACGCTTGGAATTATTGTGGCGGCGGCAGTTGCAGCGGCCGCCACGCATGAGATCTATCCGGAGAAACACTCGCGGGTTTTTTCGGGCTATAAGGAGCCTGTGTTGCGAATCGAGCCGGGCGATACGGTGATTACCCGGACCTGGGATTCAGGCGGCGCCGATTGGAAGGCGGTGAAGCACATCGAGCATCCTTACAAATATCCGGAGAGCGGGAATCCGCTGATGGGCCCGTTCTATATCGAAGGGGCGGATTACGGCGATACGATCGGTGTACGGCTGGACAAGGTCCGGCTGAACCGGAACTACGGGTACACTTCGTATCGGTATTCGCTGGGGGCATTGAATCCGGGGGCGGCGGAAGGGATCTATAAGAACTACTACAAGCCCGACGTGCTGCGGCCGCAGCGTGCGGACCTGATTCCGTGGGACCTGGATCTTGAGCGCGGGATTGCCAAGCCGCGGCTGCTGGAGAGTTCGGGCATGAAGTTTGAGATACCGGTCAAGCCGATGCTGGGGTGCATTGGGGTCGCGGCGCCGGGGGAGAAGGTCGAAACGTCGGGTCCGGCAGGAAGCTGGGGCGGGAATATGGATTACAACGACGTGACGGAAGGCGCGACGGTCTATTTTCCGGTGTATCACAAAGGCGCGCTGTTCTATTTGGGAGACGGGCACGCGGTGCAAGGCGATGGCGAGGGGTTGGGCACCGGGATCGAAACGTCGCTGGACGTGCAGTTTACGATCTTCCTGTATAAGGGCAAGCGGATGAGTATTCCGCGGCTGGTGAACTCGGAATATCTGATTTCGATCGGGTCGCAGCCGGAGTTTTCATCCAGCATGGACCATGCGCTGCGGATGGCGAATTCGGACATGATCGAGTGGCTGACGTCGGAGTATAAGCTGACGGCGCCGGAAGCGCATCTGCTGATGGGCGCTGTCGTGCAGCATAAGATCGCGACCTACTTCGGAACCGTAGTGACCATGATTCCGCGGCGGTATCTACCGGATCCGAAGAGGTAAGTTCGTTATTGTGTTCGGGAAAAAAAGAGCCTGAGAGCGCAGAATCTTCTCGTTCCCCGTGTGTTCGCCGGCGAGGGGAGGCGAGGCGCGTTGTATGTAGATGCTGTGTTTAGTTCGACCGTGGCTAACCGCACTTTGGAACATACCGTGTTCTATGAAGCATTAGGCGCTATGGGCGGAACGTATTGCGTGTCCGGCGCCGAACACAAAAAGGAGAACGCGGATGGCCGGGAAGAATACAGCCGTATTTGGAATCTACCGCACACAATTCGAAGCGGAACAGTGCGTGGATGCGTTGAAGCAGGCGGGATTTCGGAATACCGACATCTCTGCCCTGCTTCCGGATAACCAGGGGACCAAAGATTTTGCGCACGAAAAGAACACGAAGGCGCCGGAAGGAGCGGTGGCCGGAGCGGGGACGGGCGCCATTATCGGCGGGACGCTCGGATGGCTGGTGGGCATTGGCGCCTTGGCCATCCCGGGACTGGGCCCATTTGTGGCGGCAGGTCCGATCGTCGCCGCACTGAGCGGCGTCGGCGCGGGCGGCGCGATTGGCGGCGTGGCGGGCGCCCTGATCGGGATGGGACTACCCGAATACGAGGCGAAGAGGTATGAGGGACGGGTTCGGGATGGCGGTGTTCTGATGTCAGTCCATTGCGACAGCTCGGATTGGGTAGACAAAGCCAAAAAAATCTTGCACGACACCGGTGCGGCAGACGTTGCCTCGGCCAGCGAGGCCAAGGCAGATTTTGCCTCGTCCGATAAGCCACGCACCCGGGGCGCTACGATTTAAGCTCCGTTTCACCAAACGAACTCCGCGGCCGACCTCCCGGTCGGCCTCCTCCCCGTTTTCAACACTTTGCGAAACGAACTCCACTCCCACAAGCCCATCCGGACGCGCTACCAGACCGCCCCTGCAAGCATCCGTGCGGAACGAACCCAATTTTACTAAAGCCGCGGTGATTGCGGAATGGGGCACTGAAGCGGTTCCCCTGCCGAGCAGTGCCCCAATCGCGTTCACCTCGCTAGCGAGCGATGCCTAGCCCAAGACCGGAATTCCCGCTGACGGCGAAGCGCAGTTCCGGACGGTTGAAGGTCGTGCAGGCCGCTTCACTCTGCGTTACCACGAACTGCAGTTGCCGCGGTGTGCCCATAGCGTCCTGAATGATCGCGGTACCGGTGCAATCGGCGTTGATCGAGTAGGTGCCGGTCCAGGGACGGCGGCGACCCGTGGCGGTGTTCGGATCTTCAACAAAGCGGCCCGACGGGTCGACGAGCAGGCGCTCGCTGAAGGCAAACGGGGCGCCGTTGGAGGCGGTGGTGGTTTCACTGCCGGTGCCGGTGCCGGTTCCCGTGCCGGTTCCGGTGCCAGTTCCGTTGTTCATATTAAAGGCGAAACCGCTGGCGTTCAGGGTCAAGCTGTTCGGCAGCGTGGCGTTGCTGCAACCAGAGGCGAGAAAAGGCCGGACCAACTCAACCGAGAGTCCATTCATGCCGCTGAGAGTCGCGGAGCCGCCACGATTGGACACGAATCCGGTGAGTTGAAGCGGCTGACTGGACTGGGTTCCCGTGCCCGTGCCAGTGCCTGTTCCGGTACCAGTGCCTGTGCCTGTTCCAGTGCCTGTGCCTGTTCCGGTGCCGGTTCCCGTTCCAGAGCCAGTCCCCGTCGTAGCGGGTACGTCAAAAGTCATGGTCACAGAGCAATCAGTACCTACGTTATAGGTTCCGATGCGGCTCAGCCCTTCGGTTTCGCTCGAGTACAGCATGCCGGCCCCATCCGCAAAGACTCGGCCGGTAAGGGCGAAGGGGACATTCGTCATCTGATTCGCAGTCCAGAAGCGGTTCATAAAGCTCTGGTTGGTGACGTTCGTGCCGGGTGGCGTTATGGAGCTACCCGACCAGAACAGGCGAGAACCGATCACCGCGTACGGCCCCGATAGATCCTGATTGCCGTTGCATTGCTGGCCCCACGCAACAGCGGAAGTCGCTCCGAGCGCGACCAAGAGTGAGAGAGATTTCACAGACATTCTCCTTTCAGAAGCTGCACCGCTCTGAGGCGGTTGTGAAGAAAATGATTCAGCTTGGGAAAGAAGCAGCCGGAGTACCAGTGCGAGGAAGATCACAACGGGGGTGACGCCCGGGCGCACAACGGATCGGTTGAGGGGGCGGGAGTCCAGGGGGCTAGCGGGAGTTTACTCGTAAGCTAGATGGGATAGTTGTAAATGATAGTTGTTGTTGGGGTTTAGCGCGGCGTCGAAGTATTACCTACGTTGGGTACTACAGAGTTGGTCGAGACCGAGGGAATGAGCGAGGGCTTGCTGTACAAGAGTCTGTTTGGATAGAACAGTGGCGATGCGATGTGGGCCTTTGTCGCCGAGC
>JADLDI010000076.1 GCA_020846745.1 Bryobacterales bacterium
GTCGCCAGGCTCCACTCCCGCCGGGGCGGCAAAAACCAATTCGAACGGAAAATGGGGCAAACTGTAGTTACTGGGTGGGGCCAAATGTAGCCATCGAGGTGGGGCCAAGCCGGACCATCGAACTCAAATGGAAAATCACGGCGCCATTCTTCCCCACGGGGTTCGTAACGCTAGGCTGTGACTAGTACCTGGACGGCATCTTCGCAGGTACTGACGAAGATCCCGAACTACGCATTAAAGCGCAGCCGTTTTTGGTCGATACGGGCAGTGTGATTTCTTTGAAGAAGCACATTGAGGCACAACCGCATCCGCTCGGTACTGCCACCCTGGATGCTTACCGTTCGCTGCTCCAGCTTCTCGGCAGGTGCGGCCTGCAGGTTTGTCCACAGGCAAGCGAGCCGTTCTCGCGCCAGTTGGAGTCGCTGAGCGCCTGTCTCACCGGTTCACCGGAACCCGCTGCGGTTGCGGGCGCGAGCAAAGCCGCGGAAGCCGCTGTTCGCGAATGGAGCGACTGCACGTCGACCTATTACAAACAGAAGACGGCCGAGGTAAAGGATCTCATGTTGGTTCTCGCCCGAGCCGCGGAATCGGTGGGTGAGCGAGACCAGCGCTACACCACACAATTCCACTGCCTGGGCGACCGTCTGCGCCAGGTGGCCGATCTGGACGATCTCTCGAAGCTCCGGGGCTCGGTCCTCCAAAGCGTCATCGACTTGAAGGCAGGTGTCGATCAGATGACCAGGGAAAACGCGGCCGCCGTCCAGAAACTGCAAGCGGAAATCGACACATATCGCGAACGCCTGGAACAAACTGAGCGCATCGCGACCACCGATCCACTTACCCGATTGGTCAACCGGAGGAAACTCGAAGCCGAACTCGATGAGCGCACCGAAGCCGGAAAGCCGTTCTTCGTTATTACTCTCGACCTTAACAATCTCAAATCGGTCAACGACAACCTGGGGCACAGTGCGGGTGACGACCTGCTCCGCCAGTTTGCGCAGGAACTCAAACAGGCGCTGCCGCCCACCGACATAGTCGGACGTCTCAGCGGGGATGAGTTTCTCGTCATCGCCTGCGGGGCCGCCGCCGAGGGGGCAGACCGTATGGCCCGCATCGAACGCTGGGTATTCGGAGATTACACGCTTGAATCCGAACGTGGCCGCCAAAAGGTCGTCGTCAGCGCGGGCATGGGTATGTGTGCCTGGCGGACCGGCATGAACCCCAAAGAACTCCTCCATGCCGCCGATCAAGCCATGTACGCCGACAAATCGCGGCGCAAGGGCGGCAAGGGGTTCAAATTGTGATACGGACCAGTTGTAGTGGGGTTCGGGACGGCGGTGGGAGGTATCAGTAAGGGCTTCGCCTTTGATGTCCCTTCGGGATGGGGGAGCAAGAAGTAAGAAGTCAGGAGTCAGAAGTCAGCCCTGCCTCCGGTGGGACCGGATTGAACAGGGTGTGACTTGCAATGGCGAACACCCGCCGCTTGGCAAAGCGGCGGCTCGGGTCGGGGTTCGCGCGAGTATCTGGATGCGGGAGTCACAGCTAGAATGGCCGTGCTGAATCCTACTCACAACGGACTAACGGTTTTCGATCTGGGTCACAACTTCGAGATCGTAATCGATGTAGTGACGCATGGCGCCGCGCAGCCAAACCAGTGCAATACGCTTGCTTTGCCAGCGTGGGACGACGGGCCGGATGTTGTCGGCGGTGGAATTGTGAGTGATGGCGGTCCACTGCCAGGTGCGGCCCGAGTCGAGTGTTCGACCGCGGAAGATTTCCCAGTGGCGTTTGCTGTCTGTGCGGCT
The DNA here is from genome assembly GCA_020846745.1 of Bryobacterales bacterium. GTDB lineage: Bacteria > Acidobacteriota > Terriglobia > Bryobacterales > Bryobacteraceae > JADLDI01. The sequence goes on from JADLDI010000076.1 coordinate 1,806, forward strand.
GATCAAGGGCGCTCCGGTTTTTGGGTCGGCATTGGTGGAGATGTAAAGGCGGGTTGGGTCTTGCGGATCGAGCGCGGCGAGGCCCGAGCAATCGTCACCGTCGGCGAAGGTGTGGATGCGGCTTCCGGCGTAGGCGATCTCGCCGCCAATCCATTGGTGGCCGTTCCAGCGGGCGTACCGGTAACGGTGATCTTCACCGGGATAAGAGGCAGGCACCTGGACGGTGTAGACGACGTACGGTGCGCCTGACGCCGTTACTTCGAAGTCGCTGATCCAAGTTACGCGGTCGGAAGCTGCGCGGTAGACTACATCGCCTGCTTCTGCCGATCGTATGCCTCCGCGCAGGGGACCGGCCACGCTGCCGTCATTCCGCAGTAGCTTACCGTTGCGATACTTGAGATAGTAGAGCGCGTTGCCGTAGTTACGATGATGGCCGGTGGTGTAAGCGGCATGAATGGTGTTTGAACCCGAAGCCGCGTACTTCACGTAGGGAACCGGCACTTTGGGGTTCGGCCTCTCGATCCAGGCACCACCTACTATCCAGGATTCGCCATTATCGTCTGAATAGGACCAGGACGGCATTCCCATGTTGCGAAACCCGCGAAAGAAGTGATAGAGCCGGCCCTTAGCGCCCTCGGACGCGAGCCATAACAGTGTTGGGAAGACCACTTTTGAATCGGGTGAGACGACGTAACCGGTTCTGGCGCCCCAGGTGGATCCGTCGTTGCCGGAACTGATCTGGTAATAGAAGCGACCATCGGCGGCGTGGAGGGAATACATGGCAAGAATGCGCCCATCGGGCCGGGAGACTAACGCCGGGGCGTTGTGATCGTTCAGCCACAGCTTGCGCTCGGTTTCGTTGTTCGGCTGGTACAAGGTTGAACGCTTGAGGGCGCCGGACGCGAGGTCGTAAGTGGAAACTTCTATCGCGCCTCTCCGGTTACCGTCGTGTGTGCCTGCCGCGACGGACCCGGCGATCAGCTTTCCGTTGTGCACGATTGCCCGCTCGTCCTGAAACCAGTTCCAGGCTCCGTCGTTGTTCAGGACGACGACCGCGGCTATGGTCAGCAGCACCATGGTTAAGCCGCTTTCCGGGCGAGATAGAAGTTTCGGTAACCGGGCTTCATATAGTTATCGCGCAGGAAGAACTTAGTGGCATCCCAGGAGCGGATGGCATCGAACCCGGCGTTCTTCAAGGCGGTTCGCATCTCTTTGCCCGACCAGCAGACCTCTTCGAAGTGCTCGCGCTCGCGGCGCCAGAGCTTGCCTTCCTGGATGAACCATTCGAGATCGCTCCAGGCCTTGCCAGTCTTGCGGTCGTAGCCGCCATGCATGGTGAGCGCAACGCCGGGCGCCTCAGTAAAGTAACTGAGAGGCCACACCTGCTTGAAGCTGTCGATCATATTTACGTCGAAATAGAAGTGGCCGCCGGGGCGGAGGGCTTGGGCGACGCATTGGAGGACGAGCGGGAGGTCGTTTTTGGACGGGACGTGATTGAGGGCATCGAACTCGCATAGCATCAACTCCACTGGTTCGGGCAGGCGAAAGCGGCGCATATCGGCGCGGATCGTCTTGACCTTGACGCCCGCGCGTTTGGCCTTTTCGCGGGTAAGGCGGCACATGTTGGGTGAAAGGTCGACGGCATAGGTGCGGAAGCCTTGTTTAGCGAATGAGACGGCGGTGGCGCCGGTTCCGCAGGCGAGGTCGCAAACGGCAGTTACATTGCCGAGCAGCGGGTTGAGGATGTCGGCGCGGGCATCCTCAAAGGGCAAGTGCGCCGTAAACAACTGGTCGTAGTATTCGGCCAGCAGTCGGTATGGCTTGTTTTGAGTGCCCGGCATTTGGCCAGTATAGTCGGGCGCCGGGTATAATGACGCGATATGCGCGCAGTGCGCTGCGCAAATGGGCTGGGCTAACAGGAGAGTCAGAGGATATGTGCGACCAACTTCATTTTGAGAACGACCGGCTGGAGTATGAAGCTCGAGGTCTGGTTACGCGAAAGCAATTCGGTGTTGCTCTGGGCGCCGGGGTAGCGATGGTGCTGCCGGCGGTGGTTAACGCTGTCGCGGTGACCGATAGCGAAGTGACAATCAAGACGCCGGATGGCAACTGCGATGCTTATTTCGTGCATCCATCGAGCGGATCGGCTCCGGCGGTGCTGGTGTGGCCGGATATTTTCGGGCTGCGTGCGTCGTTCCGGCAGATGGGGAAGCGGCTGGCCGAGTCCGGCTACACGGTGTTGGTGGTGAATCCCTTCTATCGAGCGAAGAAAGCGCCGACGGCGGAAGCGGGTGGCGGCACGCCGATTTCGGACTTGCGTCCGCTGGCGCAGGCATTGAATGAGACCACGCACATGACCGACGCCAAGGCGTTTATCGCCTGGCTCGATTCGCAACAGTCAGTGGCGAAGAACAAGAAGGTGGGCACGCAGGGCTACTGCATGGGCGGACCGATCGCGTTTCGCACGGCTGCCGCAGTGCCGGAGCGCGTGGGCGCGGTGGCGTCGTTCCACGGCGGGGGTCTGGTAACTCAGAACCCGAACAGTCCGCATCTGCAGGCATCGAAGACGAAGGCACAGTTCCTGGTGGCCATTGCGGAGAACGACGACAAGCGGTCGCCCGACGATAAGACCACGCTTAAGGAGACGTTCGAAAAGGCGAACCTACCCGCGGAGATTGAGGTGTATGCCGGGGCCGCCCACGGCTGGTGCCCGCCGGATTCGCGCGTTTACAATGAGCCCCAAGCCGAAAAGGCCTGGAGCCGGTTGCTCGCGCTTTACGGCAAAGCGCTGTAATAAGTCACTCTTTCCGAACCGTCGTTTGCGCGTCTAATAAATAGGATGAGTATCCGACTGTTTGCCGTTGTGATGGCCGCCGCGGCGGCGGGTTATGTGGCCGGGGCGCGGAAGGACTTCCGGGCGGAACTGATGGAAGCCGATCGCGCCTTTGACCGCACGACAGCGGAGAAGAGAAGCGACGGCTGGGTGGCGTTCTTCCACGGGGACGGCAAAATGGTCCGGCAGGATGGCCGGATTGTGGAGGGTCCGGAACAGATCCGCGAACAGATGGACCCGCTGTTCTCGGTCAAAGAGAACTCGTTGCGATGGGCTCCCGATTTCGCGGAAGCCTCGAAGTCGGGCGACCTCGGGTATACGGTGGGCACGTCGAAACTCAGGTTCAAGTATCCGAAGGGCGAGTGGATGGAGCGCGACGGCCGGTATGTCACGATTTGGCGGCGCGGTCCGGACGGGCAGTGGAAGGTGGCGTTGGACATCGGGTCGGGCGGGCAGCCCAAGCCGGTTCAACCTTAATTTAGATAGCGCGGACCACGGCGCTGACTGGTTGCGAGCCGACCGGGATCATGTTTAGTAGCGGGATCGACTTGGTTCGCCGCGCGGTCATCGATCCGAAGTGCAGGACTGCCATATCGCCGGAATCGCGATTCAGGACCAGGGCGTACTCGTTATTTGGCGTGACGGCGATGAACGACGGCGCCTTGCCGACCGTGGCCACGGCCATCACCTTTTGGGTGGCGATATTGATGACGGTTACGCCGTTTGTTTCGGGGTTGGCCACAAACAGATAATCCGGAGCTTGCGAGGCTGTGAGGTAGCCCGGGGCGCGTCCGGCCAGCGTGATGCTGCCGACCTCGGTCTGGTACGGATACACGGTAACCACGGCTTCTGTCCCATCGCCGGCGACGAACATCTGGCCGCCATCGCCCTTCATGCAGCAACGGTCGGGCTGGACGGCGAGTGGCAACCGGACGGCGACACGGTTCGACCTGAGGTCGAAGACGATCATCTCGTGGTCGGCGCGATTGCCGACCAGCAGGTGGCGTCCATCGCGACGAAATCGGACAATCCCGAGGCGGCCGCCGAGTTTGATGCGCCGGTCCACTTTACCGTCGATTGACCGCAGCAGAACGACTTCGCCGGCATCGCCAGTGGATGTGGCGATCAATCCGGCCGCTGGGGAATCGGCGGGCGCCTGGTCGAGGTCGACGGCCGGTTGCGGCAGCGAGACAGTGCGATCAGTCGACAGGTCGTCGGGTTTTAGGGATGTGATTTCCGCGGCGGATTTCGCCAGCACCCAGATGCGCCCGCTCACGGTGTCCGTATAGGCCCATCCGGGTGTGGAGTTGAGCTTTCGACGGGCCTTGACGGCGAGTTTCTCCGCATCAATGGCGAATACCGCGGATTTGTCCGGGGCGATCGCGTAGATCGACGGCCATTCCGGAGTTCCCAACACCTGCTGTGGGTTGCCGTCGATCGCGATATGGCGGGCGACTACAAAGGCTGTGAGGTCGACTGCGGCGACAGCGGCTCCGCCGGAGTTTGCGACGAATGCGTAACCCGCGAAACCCTTGCCGGGCTTGCGCCGCGAACAAGCCGCGGCAGCGGTAGCGAGTCCGGACACGAGAAAACGACGGCGGGGAATCACGTAAACTACCAGTGTAGCGGTGACGGAACGAAGGGCGAAACGGTTTGACCTGCGACCCCGTTCCGCGCTATCGTTTTAATGAGTTGGCGCGGTAGCCAAGCGGTAAGGCAGAGGTCTGCAAAACCTTTATTCACCGGTTCGATTCCGGTCCGCGCCTCCACCTCCCTCCTTCTTCTTTGCTCCCTTTCGGCCGCAAGCCGGCAGGGTGAATCTTCTGTCCGCGGACGTCCTTTTGCTGAATGTGGAGCCCCCCCGAGCATTTTGTCGCAATCGGATATAGAATTCTTATTATCAGGCTATGACATCCCGACGCGACATTCTCAAGAGCGCGGCCGTGGCACCCATGATCGTTCCGAGCGTGGTGCTGGGCCAGCGGGCCGGAGCAGTAGCGCCAAGCGACAAGATCGTTTTTGGCGGGATTGGGATCGGAGGGCGCGGCGCGCACGTGCTCAGCAAGATCCTGCAATATGACGATGCGCGATTTGTCGCCATTTGCGACGTGCGCAACGAGCGGCGGGAGACGATCAAGTCGACCGTCGACAAGCAGTACGGCAATCACGACTGCCAGATGTATGCGGACCAGTACGAGATATTGGCCCGGCAGGACATTGACGCCGTCCTGATTGCGACTGGCGACAGGTGGCACACGCCGCTGTCGATCATCGCCGCGCAGCACGGCAAAGACGTGTATTGCGAGAAGCCCTGCTCGATGTCGATCGAAGAAAGCTGGGCGCTCGCCGATGCGTTTAAGCGTTACAACCGGCTGTATCAGGCGGGTTGTCAGCGGCGCAATGGCGCGAACTTCGAATTGTGTAAAGAACTGCTGAAGTCCGGCGCACTGGGCAAGCTGAAGGCGCTCTATGCGAACGTCGGACCTTCTGTGAACTGGCCGCCGCTGCCCAGCCGCGACTGGTTGGAGGAGGAGCCGCTGCCGCCCAAGCAGGTGCTTGATTGGGACCGGTGGCTGGGTCCGGCACCGTGGCGCCCGTATCACTCGTCGTACGTGCGCGGGGGCTGGCGCAACTTCTACGACTTTCATGGAGGCGGGATTCTGGAGTGGGGTTCGCACACGGTGGACCTGTGCCACTGGGCCGCGGAATACGACGACACGCAGCCGGTATCGTATGAGCCGGTGGGCACGAATGTCGGCCCGTACCAGGTGAACTGCGAGTACGCGAATGGCGTGAAACTCGTGATGCGCGACAACGCGTGGGACGGCGCGCTGAAGACCGGGTCCTGCAGCTTCCGCATTGAAGGCGACCTCGGATGGGTGGAGACGGGCGATGCCACCAAGATCGAATGCTCCGACAACATCCGGCCGTTGCTGCGGCCGACTGAGAACGCATCGATGGCGGTGATGAACCACGTGGGCGACTTCATTCGGTGCATCAGGACGCGGCAATCGCCCCGGTCGAGCGCGGCCGCGGCGGCCAATTCGCACGTTACGTGTCACGCCGCCTTTATTGCGTATCAGCGCGGCAAGACGCTGCGGTGGGACCCGGCGAAGAAGGAATTCACCAACGACGAGATCGCCAACCGGATGCGTTCACGCGCGCATCGCGAACCCTGGCGCGTTTGAGCAAAGGAGATATAGAACATGCAGAATACAAATCAGACTGCTCCGGCCCCGGCCCCTGTGAAGCCCAAACCGCCCTATACGCCTCCTGAGTTCAAAGAAGGCGACCTGGCCACGATGGATGCGGCCGCGTTGGTCGCGATCCTTAAAGACCCGAACGCCTCTGACTTTAAGAAGGCCAAAGCCGCTGTGCGGGCCGGCGAACTGGGCGCCAAGGAGGCAGTTCCGGCGTTGGTGGCCCTACTGACGAACGAACGGCTTAGCACGTACGCACGCTACGGCTTGGAACCGATTGCGGATCCGTCTGTCGACGACGCACTCCGTGCTCAGTTAACCAAGCTGCAGGGCAACTTCCTGATCGGGGTAATCAACTCGATCGCCAAGCGCAGAGACGCGAAAGCGGCGCCGGCGTTGAGCAAGTTACTGTCGAACTCGAATCAGGAGGTGGCCCGTGCCGCCGCTTCGGCGCTCGGCCACATCAGCGGACCCGTGGCGAAGAAAGACTTACTGGCCGCTCTGCCGAAGGCAACGGGCATGATGAAGGCTACGGTTGCCGACGCTGGTCTGATCTGCGCGGAACGCCTGATTACGGACGGCAAGCGCGACGAGGGTTTGGCGTTGTACGCGTCGCTCGGCGCGCCGAGTGTTCCCAAGGCGCAGCGGCTGGCGGCCCTTAGCGCGATTGTTCGCGAAGAGACTTCGATCAGCCGGCCGAAGTAAGCTTACCTGATTGGTGTGTAGACACGGACGGGCCTGCGTCAACGAGGACGGCAGGCCCAATCCTTCGACGACCTGCGGTTGGAACTACTGGTGCAAGTGGCGCGATCGGAGGTAGGTAACCAGTTCCGCCGGATGGTCGGTTTGAATGCCGGTGGCGCCGCGGTCGACGGCATCCTGCCAGGCGGTAGGGTTATCGTCGGGGCCGAGACGGTCTACGAAGATGCCTGCTCCGGATTGTTTGGCCAGCCGGATGATGTCGTCCTGCCAATCGCGCCGGGAGAATGCAATGACTTTGGGCGCCAACTCCCGAATGATCTGCTGGATGACTTCCACGGACACCGATTCGGGCATGACCCGGATAGCCGGCCGCAGTTTCTGTACCTCTTTGAGGAAGGGTACGGCGCCGTACACGACAACCGATTGGGCCATCCGCTCGCGATCGAGCACGGCGACCAGGCCGGCCGGTGAAATCGCCTTTGAGTCCACATACACATGTGCCCGACCACGCGCCACGGCGAGCGCTTCCTCAAGGGTGGGCACAGGCTCAGTTCCCACGCGCAAGGCGCGAACCTGTGCGAACGTAAGGCCGGCAACGCGGCCTTTGCCGTTGGTGGTACGATCCACCGTCTGGTCGTGCATGAGCACGAACTTGCCATCGACGGTCGTCCGAACGTCCACTTCGAAATAGTCCGCGCCGGCGTTAACGGCGGCACGGAAGGCGGCCAGCGTGTTCTCCGGGTTGCGCAGGTGTTCGCCGCGATGGGAGATAACGGCTATCTGTCCGCAGAGCGGAATGAGCACGCTCACGAAACACAGGATTGCTTTCAGCATGGTTCAGACTACTCCGGGAGCGGTAGCTTGACGGGCCGGCCTTCGACGTGAGACAGTTCGCCGGCCAGGCAGATCTCGTGTGTTTTGACGGCATCGGCGACGTTACAGTGCGACTCGCGGCCGGTTAGGACGCACTCGACAAAGTGCGCGATTTGGGGGACAAACGGGTGATGGGTGACGGCGCCGCTATCGGGCACGATGGTGGGGATTGCGGCCCAGCCGGTTTGGCCTGGCCAACGTTTGGTGAACAGTCGGTTATCGCGAATGGTTCCTTTGTTGCCCATCAAGGCGATGGGGAACGTGTAGGGCGCCATGTACTCGATCGAAGTGGCGACCTTGCCGGTAACGCCGCCGGCGAACTTGATGAGGATGACGCTGTTCGGTTCGTATTCGTAGTTGAGCGGATTGCCCCGGCTGCAGTTGGCATAGCCGAACACCTCCACGGCATCCTGCTGGACGAACCAGCGCAGGGCGTCGACGGCGTGACAACCGGCAGTCAACAGGGCCGTAGCTCCGAACTGGCGCCGGCGGAGCCATGGATAGAGGTGAAGATCCTGCGTGATGCCGTGTAAGTAGTCCACTTCGCCGTGAAAGACGTCGCCGATCATGCCATCGGCAAGGATGGCCCGAATGGTCTCAAACATCGGATTCCAGCGAAGGACGAAGCTGACCACGCTGCGGACGTTGTACTGCCTGATTGCAGCGTCCAGCTTTCTGAGACCTGGCAGGTCGATCGCGACCGGCTTTTCGACCACAAGATGTTTGCCCGCCTGCGCACACGCAACGCCCTGCCCGACATGCAGGTGGTGCGGGGTGCAGATGGAGACAATGTCGATGTCATCGGACTTGAGTAACTCGTCGAGACCGGTATAAGCGCGGCAGTTATTGACGCCGTATTGCTGTGCTTTGGCTTCGGCACGGGCGCGGTCGCGACTGAGAATGGCGCGCACTTGGGTGTGAGGGTTCGCCTGAAAGGCGCGAATATGTTCGCCGGATACGTCGCCGGTCCCGAGGATTGCTGCGCCTAGCGTGTTGGTGGTCATAACTTGCTCCATGCTTCAAACCGGTGGTCTAGCGACTCTTTCCGTGGATCGCCGGCGAAGGCCAGGACACCCCAGCGGAACCGGATGAACTGTCCCGGCGCCAGGTCAAACGGTTCGCGAAAGGTGGGGGCGGCGCTCATGTAGCCGAAGGCCTTGTTCATTACGAAGAAGGCATTCGGATGGCGTGGATTGGCGGGATGGTCAAAGAACGCGATGCTTGCTCCGGCTGCGGTGTAAGCGCACCATCTGGCAGCCTCTCCATTCGACTTTTCGATAGTGGCCGTACCGTTCGAGTTCAGGACGCGGCCGCCATCCATCTCAGGAATGACGCGGACGCCGAGGCCGTTGTAAACGTGCTGACCCGCCGCTAGTGTAACGGGGTCCTTGGCGGGCTTCAATTCGGTGATCCAGTCAACCCACGTACCATCGTCCGCAGGCACCACGCGAAGCGTACGCCGTTCGATGAGGAGTAACTTGCCTTCGGCAATCCAGTGGTTGATTGAGACGATGTCGGCGGTAGCCGCTGCGGCCTTCAGCCGCTCGAAGCGTTGATGGACGATCTGGCCGTGCCGCGCAGGGTTCACTTCGCCCCAGAAGTCGATGCCGTTCACCTCCGACCAGGCGACCATCAGGCCGCGGTGGTGTACATGGTCTTTGGGGGCGTCGAGAGTAACGGGTTTGCCGTCAGGAAGGCAGAGTGGATGGATGTAACTCTTCGGACGGTCCGGCGTGTAGCGATATTCGAGCAGCGTCTTGCCGTTGATAACGACGGCGACCTTCCGACCTTTGGTGTGGTCGAGGTGCAAGAGCTGTCCGCGGCCCGCGAAGGTTAGCGTATAGATTAATTCTCGTCTGGTCGGCATCTCGGTATCCAATATAAGAGTAAGATACCTGTAGATCAATGAACAGCCGCGAGCGGGTTGAGGCAGCGCTGAATGGGCGGCAGCCCGACTGCGTTCCTGTCATGCTCTACAACTTCATGATGGCGGCGCGCGAGGCGGGGACCACGATGGCACGGTACCGGAGAGACCAGGAAGCGATTGCGCGCTGCTTCATTCAGGCGGTGGAGAAGTACGCCTACGACGGTATCGTGGTGGACATCGACACGGCGACCCTGGCGGGAGCTGTTGGTGTGCCTGTTCTGTTATTGGAGGACGAACCGGCGATCTGCTATGCGAGGCGCCTGGATTCGCCGGCAGCGGTGAGGGGGCTTGAGCCTCCTGAAGTGGGCCGGTACCCGGGGATTCAGGTATGGCTCGAAGCGGTTCGACTGTTGAAGACCTACTTCCGGGACGAGATCTACATACGGGGCAACTGCGACCAGGCGCCGTTTTCGCTCGCGTGCTCGATGCGGGGCAGTGCCGATTGGATGATGGACATTCTCGATTGCGAGAACGAGGAAGACGCCCACCGGCTGCTTGAATACTGCACGGAAGCGGTTACGCAGTTTATAGGGCTGATGGCGGGCACAGGCGTCGAGATGGTTTCGAACGGGGACAGTCCGGCCGGGCCGAGCGTGGTGTCGCCTGGGGTGTACCGGAAGTTCGCGTGGCCTTATGAGAGGCGAGTTGTCGACGAGGCGCATACGCTGGGTTTGGCGTACATGCTACATATCTGCGGCAAGACGGAGCCGATTCTGGCATCGATGGTCGAGACCGGCGCGGATGCACTGGAGATCGACCACAAGACCGATGCGGGCCGCGCGCGGGACATGCTGCGAGGGCGGACGGCTTTTGTGGGCAACATCGATCCCAGTGCGGTCCTGGCCCTAGGGTCAACGGCAGAGGTGGAAAGCAGGACCCGCGAACTTGTCGAGGCGTTCGCCGGCGAACCGAGGTTCATTCTGAATGCCGGCTGCGCGATCGCGGCCGACACGCCGCCGGAGAACCTGAAGGCGATGATCCGTGCGGCCAGAAATGGATGGTAAGGAGATATATAAGGTGGAAAACTCATCGGAACTGCTGTCGAGACGGAAGCTGTTACGGGAGGCTGTTGCGGCTCCGACGATCGTCTCCGCTTCGGCCCTAGGGCGGGTGGCGGGACAGCCCGCGGCGAGCGACCGGATCAACCTCGGCATTGTTGGGGTGAACGGGATGGGCCGGGGTAACCTGGCGAACTGCGCCAAGCATAGCGATGTGGTGGTGACCGCGATCTGCGACGTTTCGCGCGAGCGCCGCGAGAAGGCACTGGCGCTCCATAAGGGGACGGCTAGCGGACATAACGACTACCGCGAGTTACTGGCGCGGAAGGATGTGGATGCGGTGATTGTGGCGACACCGCCGCACTGGCATGCGCTGGTGGCGATCGATGCCGTGAAGGCCGGCAAGGACATATACCTGCAGAAGCCGATGACGTTGTATCCGGATGAGACGCTGGCGGTGCGTAACGCGGTGAACAGGCACAAGCGGATCAGCCAGATCGGCACGCAGATTCATGCCGGCGCGAACTACCGGCGGGTGGTGGAGTGGATACGGTCGGGCAAATTGGGCAAGGTGACCGTGGTGCGGACCTTTAATGTGATGAACCAGGGGCCGAACGGGATTGGCCGTGCGCCGAAGCAACCGCCGCCGGAAGGACTGGATTGGGACCGGTGGCTTGGTCCTGGGCCGGCGCGCGACTTCAATGCGCTGCTTTACGCGGACAGTTACAACCACTGTTCGTTCTGGCCGTACACGCGGGGCTGGACCCCCGGCATGGCTCCGCACATCATCGACCTGCCGATCTGGGCGCTCGAACTTGGGGTACCGGAAGTAACCAACTGCGTGGGCGGGCGGTTCGCGATTGAGGACGACGGGGACGCGCCGGACACGCAGGAGATTACGTGGCACTATCCCGGCGTGACGATGCACTGGATGATGAATTGCGCGAACAGCTTCGCGTTCGACTTCGGGCGTGGCAAGCCCGCGCGGCGGCTGGGGATCTACTTCCATGCCGTGAATGGTACGCTGTTTACCGACTATGGCAAACATGAGATTGTGCCCGAAGGCGACCTGTTGAAGGACCGGACGCCACCGGCCGAGACGATTCCACCATCGCCCGGGCATGAGCGCGAGTGGCTGGACGCTATCAAGTCGCGGAAGGAGCCGAGTTGCAGTGTGAACTACCACTACAAGGTGGACCTCGCGCTTACGCTCGCCAACGTGTCGTACCAATTAGGCCGGTCCGTACGATGGGACCCGAAGCAGGAGAAGATCGCCGGGGACAAGCAGGCGCAGAAGGCGGCACGACCGGTTTACCGGAAACCGTGGAAGTTCCCGGCTGAGTACCTGTAGGACATGGATGGTTGGCGTTAGCGTTATTTGTGGGATTATGGGGGACTTTGTTATTAAAGGCTGACGATGGCGGAGGCCCAGCGGACGGATTCGACGTAGACGGAGCAGACGGACTGGGGAGTCAAGCCGAGTTTGGAACAGGTGGGGGTGACGGTGTCCCAATCGGAGTGTTCGTAGGCGCGGACGAGGGCGTAAACGGAGGCGAAGACGGAATCGGAATCGCCGGTGAGGAGGGAGGCTCGAACGTCGTTGCTGACATGAAGTTCGGCCAGGATTTCGGCGAGCGGGCGGTCGACTAAAGCATCGAAGAGGGAGAACATCCCCATGAGAAAGAACTCGCTCGAGCGGGAGGCCAACGGCGAGAGCAGGGCAATAGACTCACAGAACCGGGCGCGGGTAAGGATGTGGGTTACTAATTCCTGGGGCTTGTTGTCGCCGAGGGAACGCATGACGGCCAATGAGACCCACTGGCGAATGCGGATATCGCCAATCAGAATGAGGGCGCTTTTGATGGAATCGATGGTGCGTGAAAAGCCAAAGGCGGCCGAATTCACGTAGCGGAGGAGTTTGTAGCAAAGAGACGGGTCCTGTCGAAGGACAGCTTCGAGTTGCGCCAAGTCGATGTCACGGCGATTGGCCTCGCGGAGGACACGCAAGGCGGCAATCTTGTTGGCCGGAAGTTCGCGGCGGGTGATGGTGACGGGGCGAGCGAAGAAATAGCCCTGGAAGTAATCGAAACCGAGCGCGGAGCAGACGTGAAACTCTTCGGGGGTTTCGACCTTTTCGGCGAGAAGCTTGACGTTTTGAGCGCGCAGGCGGGTGACGAGGCGATGCTGATCGGCGATGCCGACGCCGCGCAGGTCGATCTTAATGATATCGGTGTAGGGGATAAGGGGGTCGAACCGGGGATCGCCGATGTAGTCATCGATGGCGATGAGGTAGCCCATTTTCCGAAGATTGCAACAGGATTCGATCAGTGCATCGTCGACGGCGGAGTCCTCCAGCACTTCGATGACGGTGCGTTGCGGAGGCAGAATCGTGGCCCGATCACTCAGAAGGAGCTCTCGGTTGAAGTTAATGAAGGCGGTGTGCGGACCGACTAACTCGTCAAATCCGATGGTAAGGAGGGCGGTCGCGATGACTTCCGAAGTCGCGGCGGTACCGTCGAATGAGGGTAAGGGCGCCGCGGACCGGAATAACAATTCATAACCAAATAGTTGTAATTGCCGATCGAGGATGGGTTGGCGACCGATAAGAACTTCAGGAGGAGCGGGGGGAGGTGGCGCCACGAAACCATCACTCGGACTGAGAATTAATAATCAACACTCATCCTAACACCGATATGGGAGACATGACTGGCAAAAGTCATTGGAACTCAACAAATGTTGTCCACCGCTGACCTGGTTCGAAAGCTCCGATCGGAGCCGAAACCGCAGGTGTTGCGCGAGCTTGGACTGGAGATAGTGACATTTCCGGATCATCCAAGGAATCGGGACTTGGCGCATTTTGCAGTAAGCCACGACTTAATGTCCGATTTGATTCTGAGCCGGTCGGTGCTGGACCGGACGACCGCGGCGACACTGCTGAAGATCTTTATGAAGTGCGATACGGGGGTTGCACAATCGTTATTCAAGCGGACATTGACAGCTCCGGAAGGAAACGGGACAGACGCCATCGTGCTGGAGTTACTGGCGACGATGGACGAAGCAGGGGTAGGGCCGCACCTTGGGGCGGCGCTGGTGCAATTGCTACGCAGTTGCGACGACAAGGTGCGGTCGAAAGTCGCGCTGGTACTCGGGCACAGCCGGTTTAACATCGGCTGGGCATTGCAGCATACGGACCGGAGGGTGCGTGCGAATGCCGTAGAAGGGCTATGGAAGATCGACAGTCCGGGTGCGCGGCGGATGTTGTACCAGGCGTTGATGGACAGCGATAACCGGGTACGCGGGAACGCCATTTACGGCCTGTTGCTATTAAACGAACGGTCGGCACTCGCCCATTTGAGGAGAATGGCGACGGGGACGTATGCGAAAGACCGGGCAACGGCAGCGTGGGTGATTGGGGGACTGGGCTGGCCGGAACTTATGGCGGATTTGAGCGTGCTGCTTGTTGACAAGGATGCGGCGGTAGTGCGGCAAGCGACGCGAGCGCTTGAACAGATCAGGGGTGGGGCATCGGAGAGCGTGGCCAATTCGGTCGATAAAAACCGAATGGCGGTTTGAAGGGGCTGGTCGGCGGCGGTTGGAAGCGATGGGGGTGGTGGTGCGTGGGGCATGATGGGGTCATCGTAGGTCCGAAGGGCTGGCAGGTCACTGGATTAAGCGGTTAGGTGGTCCGGCCGGGTCGCTGACGCTCCGTTTCGGGCGTGTGCAAGAATCCGGAACACCGCTCCCTCGCGGTCGCGGCTCGGTTAGATGGTGCTTGTTTCAATGGTTTGCCGGAGCCAGAGGGCGCATACGCCCTTTCGGGAGCAGCGGTTGGAAGCGATGGGGGCGCTCCCGCTCCGAGTGCGGTCCATTAGGTGATTAGCAGCCGCTCCGCTTCGTCTGCCGGCATGGGTTTCGCGAAGTAATATCCCTGGCCGAATTCACAGCCCAGTTGGCGCAGACGATCGGCTTGTTCGCGGAGTTCGATCCCCTCGGCGACGACTTGCATTCCTAAGTTGTGAGCCATTTCCAGAATGGTTCGAATCATCTGACCGTTATTGTCGTTTTCGGTGAGGTTGACGGTGAACGAGCGATCGATTTTGAGGGTATCAAAGGGAAGCCGGGAGAGGTAGCTTAAGCCGGAGTAGCCCGTACCGAAGTCGTCGATTTTGAGGCCGACGCCTAACTGCCGGAGTTCCTTGAGGACACAGATGGCGGCCGGCAGATCGTCGAATAGAACGCCCTCGGTGAGTTCGAGCGCGAGTTGGGAGGGCTCGATACCCGCTTGGGCAATCGCGTGGCGAACGGAGGCGACCAGGCCCGGATCGCGGAACTGGCGAGGAGAGACATTGACGCTGATGGTGAGAGGGCGGTCGGAAGGGTAGCGGACAGTCCAGGCTTTCAACTGACGGCAGCTTTCCTCGAGAACCCAGGCACCGATCGGAACGATGAGGCCGTCATCTTCGGCGATGGAGATGAAGTCGATGGGGGGAATGATGCCGCGCTCGGGGTGGAGCCAGCGGATGAGGGCTTCAAAACCGACGATTTGTCCGGAAGTGAGATGGACCTTGGGTTGGTAGAAGACGGCAAACTGGCCGGATTCGAGCGCCGATTGCAGGGCGGTTTCGAGTTCGAGGCGCGCCACCGCGCGGTCGCGCATGGCCGCGTCGAACAGGACGGAACGGCCTTTGCCTTGCGCCTTTGCCGAGTACATAGCGATGTCGGCATCGCGGAGGAATTCCTGGGCGGTGTGGTAGTGGAAGTCGGAGAGGGCGATGCCGATACTGGCGGTGCAAAAGACGGGTTTGCCGTCGATGAGGAAGGGGGAACGGAGGGTTTGGAGAATGCGATCGGCAATGGCAGCGGCGTCGGCGGGGGAACGCAGCCCGTGGACGATGGCGGCGAACTCGTCGCCGCCCAGGCGGGCGATGGTTTCGAGGGGTCCGCCGCCGACGACCTGCTGAAGGCGCTGGGCTACCTCGCGGAGAAGCTGATCGCCGGCAACGTGACCGAGGGAATCGTTGACGAGTTTAAACCGGTCGAGGTCGATAAAAAAGAGGGCAAACAGCTGGCCGGGGGTGAGGCCGGCCATGTCGAGGGCCCGATTGAGCCTGTCGTCGAAGAGCAGGCGGTTGGGTAAGCCGGTGAGGGCGTCGAAGACCTTGCGTTCGGTGATATCGGTGACAGAACCCGCCATGCGCACGACGGCATGGGTAAGGGGATCGTGAACGGCGGCTCCGCGGCAGAGGACCCAGCGAAACGTGCCGTCTTTATGTCGCATACGGTGCTCCTGTTCGTAAGGGGCACCGCCGGGAGTTTGCCAATGGGATTGAATGGCGGTCCAGACCTCGGTCCGATCGGGTTCGGGGACGCGTTGGAGAAACTCGTCGATGGAGCCGCCGATTTCGTCTTCCGAGAAGCCGAGCATCGCCTTCCAGCGCGGCGAGTAATAGACTCTTCCGGTCTGCACGTTCCAATCCCACAGGCCGTCGTTGGCGCCGGTGGCGGCGAGGGCATAGCGCTGTTCGCTTTCGCGCAGGGCGGCTTCGGCGGCGCTGCGGGCGAGTTGCGAGCGAACGCGGGCGAGGACGACGGGAAAATCGAGGGGTTTGGTGACGTAATCGTTGGCGCCGAGGTCGAGAGCCTGGACGATATGATCGCTGTCGTTGAGCGCGGTGACCATGATGACGGGGAGGCGTTCGGGGGAGTAGGCTCCGCGGAGGAGGCGCAGGACGTCGAGGCCGGTCAGGCCGGGCATCATCTGGTCGAGCAGGACCAGATCGAACGAGGAGGGCGCCTGCTCAATCATCTCGAGAGCGGTTTTGCCGTCGTGCGCCGTGGCGACCCGATAGCCCGACCTTTGCAGGCGGCGCGACAGGATGTCGCGATTGTTGATCTCGTCGTCTACCACCAGCAAAGAACTCGGTTTCATACGCTTTCAGTCCCACTATTGGATTTATCGGTGCGCCGCGCCAGCAGGGCGCCTATTTTATCGAGTAATTGAGGGAAGTTAACGGGCTTGGCGTCGTAGTCGTCGCAACCGGCGGCGAGGGCCTTGTGGCGATCGTCGGGCATGGCGTGAGCGGTGAGCGCGAGCACGGGGATATGGGCGGTGCGGGGGTTGTTCTTGAGACGCCGCGTGGCTTCCCATCCATCGATTTCGGGCAGGCTCATGTCCATGAGGATGATGGCGGGCAAGGAGTCTTCAGCCATGCGCACGGCCTCCAGCCCGTTGGTGGCGAGGATGACGGAAAAGCCGCGAAGCTCAAGGCGCCGCGAGAGCATGTTGCGATTGAGTTCGTTGTCTTCGGCGAGCAGAATGGAAGGCATGATTTACCTCACCGCGGGGTGGTAGGATTCGTGATTTCTCGCGAGCGCGGCGAGCATGCCGGCAGGACTCACGTTGTCTTCGCCCGCATAGGGCATGCGAATGGTAAATGTCGAGCCGCAGTTGGGAACGCTTTCGGCGAAAATGAAACCGCCCATCATGTGGCACAGCTTCTGACTGATGGCGAGGCCGAGACCGGTACCGCCGTGACGGCGCGTGCTGGAACTGTCGACTTGGGAAAAAGACTTGAACAGCTTGCTCATCTCGTCCGGAGCAATGCCGATGCCTGTGTCGGTGACGGACCAGTCGAGCCAGGTTCGATGCTCGGATTGCATGAGGTGGACGCGCAAGGCGATGGCGCCGTTTTCGGTGAATTTGGCGGCGTTCGAGAGCAGGTTGAGGAGGCTTTGGCGGAACTTGACGCGATCGGCGGTCATGGAGAGGTGACGCAGTTCGCAGTCGACGGTGAGCACGTTGCCATTGCGTTGAATCAACGGGCGGGCGGTGTCGACGGCTTCATCGATGATGGCTCCGACGGTTAACCGCTCGTTGCGCACCTCCATACGTCCGGCTTCGATCTTGGAAAGGTCGAGCACGTCGTTGATGAGGGCCAGCAGGTGGCGGCCGGCGGATTGGATGCGGCGGAGATCCGCCGTGGTGTCGGGATCGGCGTCGGGGCCGGCGGTTTCTTCGAGCAGTTCGCTGTAGCCGATGATGGCGTTGAGCGGCGTACGCAACTCGTGGCTCATGTTGGCGAGAAACATGCTCTTAGCGCGGTTGGAAGCCTCGGCCGCGTCGCGCGCGGCAATCAGGTCGAGTTCAATGCTTTTGCGCTCGGTCACCTCGGCGACGAGTTGCTCGGTGCGTTCGGCGACGCGGTCTTCGAGTTGGTCGCGGGCAGAGAGAAGCGCGAGGTCGCGGGAGTGGATCTGCGCCATCATTTCGTTAAACCGATCGAACAGCACGCCAATTTCGTCGCGATCGGAACGGGCGACGCGCAGCGAGTAATCGCCGTCGCGGGATACGAGGGAAGCGGCTTCGGCAAGGTGGAGAATGGGCCGGGAAATCGACCGTTGGAGCAGGTTGGCGACGATTAACGCCGCGATGAGCGAGACGGCGAGGAGGATGAGGACGATGCCCGCGTAGCGCATCAGGCGGGCGTCGAGTTCCTTCAAATCGCTGCGGATATAAAGAGTTCCGACACGTTCCTGTTCAATGGCGATCGGATAGGAAATTTCGAGGCGGTTGTCTTTGAACTGAAGGCCCAAGTCGTGAGGACTGTTGGGGGCAGGCTCGACCGCAGCGGACCGCCGGTAAGCGGCGAGGCGAGCGCCGGAAGCCTGGTAGATACAGGCGGCCTCAATGTGCGGATGGGCCCGCAGGTTGGCCAAGGTCTCATGGGCAGCTTTGGCATCGCCAAAGGCCAGGGCGGCCGTGCTAATGCCGGCGACCATCTGGGCGGTGGTAGTGAGTTCCTGCTGGGCGAAAGCGCGGTAGCTCGAGAGGTCGTAGACGACAAAGCCGCAGGAGGCAAGCAAGAGGGCGACGCCGGCGGCGAGGGTAACGATGCCGGTGAGCTTGGTGGTGATGGAGAGGTCGCGAAAAGGGAGGCGCATCATGGTTTTTGCTCCCGTGAATTCCAGCTGAGGGCCAGGAGTTTGGAGCTGACGGAGAGGCCCGCCTGGGCCGCGGCAGTTTTGTTGATCTGGAACCGCACGCGATCGTTGATGGTCATGAAGCCGATGACGCCGCCCGAGGCGGCGAAGCCGTCGCAATCGGAAACGGTCAACAGGGGAGAGTTCCCGATGGTGCGCAAAAGATCGGGAATGCGCTTACGTTCCGAGCGGGGGATATAGGCTAGGTGGCTGGCGGCCAGTTCCTCAATCGTGTGCACACGCCTGACTTGGATGGGATGGCCCGAGTACGTTTTTCCGGCCATGGCCGCCTCCAAGTGCGGCTGAAGCGGGTCGTCTCCTAAAACGGCAACGACTAGTGGGGCTTGGGCGGTGGGGAAGGCGGCGGGAGGCCATTCGACAAAGCGGGTGAAGTTGTAAATCATAGCTGCTTTGACTTCGTACTCGAGCGATTCGCTGGCCCGTGCGGGGGGTGTGGCTCCGCAAGTGGCCAGCAGGGTGAAGAGCGCCGAGATCCGCCAAAGAAAGCCAGACAAAGTAGACCTCAACATTTAAAAGCGCTGGATCAAGGTCACAAAAGCAGAACGCCTGCTTTGCGCCGGCCGGACATATTCGTCGGGAGAGACGAATTCGGGATGCCGGGCATTGGCGAGGTTCCGGCCGCCGAGACTGAGTTCGAGCGAGGGAGTGATCTTGAAGCCCAGGCGGACGTCGAGACGGGTGTAGCCGGGGATGGCGGTGTCGGGGAGGGCGGCCGTGCGATAAGCCAAAGCGTCGAGACTCAGACGAGTGGTGAGGTCGAGGCTCGAGCGGAGGTGGAACTGATGCTGGGGAGGACGAGCGGAAACAGTCTCGAACGTTGGGATTTCGTGCGTCACCTTCATGGCCATCCAGGAGTGCCAACCGGTGATCTTCCAGGAGGGCAGCGGTGAGTAAGTGACGATGGTTTCGAGGCCTTTGGCGGCGGCATGATCGCCGTTGGCGTAGTGAAACGGCACGACGATGCGATAACCGGCGCCGGTGTCTTCGGCATAAGGATCGCCGATGAGGATCGACTGGAGACCGTGGTAATGGCTGTAGAAGGCGGCAAGATCGAGGGCGATTTTGGGCCCTGGCTGGATGCGGTACCCGCCTTCGAAGGAGATGAGCCGCTCGGAGAGGATCCGCGGATTGCCCAAGAGCATGGCGGGCTGCATAGCGCCGGAGGAGTTAGGGAGCACGAAGGGAAGAGTCAACTCGCGATCGCGCCCGGAAGGGGTGCGTACGGCGCGCGAGACAGAGGTCCACAGGGATTGATGCCGGGTGGGCGCCCAGAGCAGCCTCGCATTGGGTTGCAATTCCAAGCCGCCGAACCCGGTGTAGAGGAATTTGGAGCCGACGGTCAGGGTCAAGCGGTCTTCTATAAGCGAAATATCATCCTGAACAAACGAACTGGAGAGGCCTTGGACGGGCGTGGCCGGCTTGAACACGACAGTATCGACATTGTTGGCGATACGCCTGGTGCCGACGCCCCAGGTGAGATCGTGCCGGCCGGTAAGGGCAAAACGGTGTTGGAGGTCGAAGTCGAGCGTACGGACATTCGCGAATCCGACGATCGTTTCGTGGCGGTTCTCCTGGGAAAAATAGGCCTGAATGGCCAGTTCGGACCGGGACGAGTAGCGGCGAGTAAAGCGGGAAAGGGCGTAGCCGCCCGCGCTGCCGATGGCCGCCAGGGGAGTGGACAAAAGTTGCGGAGAAAAGTATTGAGGGGAGTAAGCCTGGGCGGAAGAACCGCTATAGACGTCGCCGTGAAAAGCGAGGGCGTCGCGGTCGTTCAGTTCCCAATCGAGGCGGGCTCCGCCGCGGGTTTGATCCCACCGGTCGCCGAAGTTGCGGCCGTTCTCATCGAGCAGGGAGTTATGACGGGCATGTTTCGTGTACAGCCGATAGAAGGCTTTCCGCCCGATTTTTCCACCGTAACGGACCGAGCCGAGAGCAAGATCTTCGTGAGAGGCGCCGAGCGAGATGAGGCCTCCCTGGGACTGTTTTGCGGAGCGGGTAATTATGTTGATGACACCGTTGACGGCGTTGGCGCCCCAAAGAGTGGCTCCCGGGCCGCGGATCACCTCAATGCGATCGATATCTTCGAGTAAGACGTCGTTCTGGTCCCAGTACACGCCGGAGAACAGGTTGGTATAGACACTGCGCCCGTCGATCAGTACCAACATTTTGTTGGCAAAGCGGCTGTTGAAGCCCCGCGCGGTAATGGCCCACTTGGAGGAATCGATGCGAGCGACCTGGACACCGGGGGCCATGCGGAGGACCTCAGGGATGGAGGTAGCGCCGGAGCGGCGTATGTCGTCGCTGGTGATGACGAAGACGGCGGCAGCGATTTGGGAAAGGCGCTGCTCCTTTTTGGCCACGGAGCTGACCTCGATATTCATCAGCTCTTCTAGTGAAGACTGCGTGAGGTCCTTTTGAAAGCCCGGTGGAGAGAGGTTCTGCGGGGAAGCCGGCTCCGAGAGGAACAGGAGGGAACAGAAGGTCCAGATTCTGGGAAATCTGAAGCTAGGTCGATAGAGCCACATCCAATGGTCTTATCGACATTTCTACCGAAAGGTGTAGGTTTTCCGGCGAAAGGGAGGGCTTTGTCCTATCTAAGGGTAGGGATAGGGTGCAGGTGGGTTGTTGGGGGTTGGGTTGGGGGCGGTGTGGGGCGGATGGGTTTGGCGTGGGCTTATGGTGGGTCCGAGCCACTTAGAACCCGCCGATTTACATCGGCGGCTCGGGTCGGGGGACTGCTTTCGGTCGGGTTTTTCCGGAACTTGCGGCAGCGTGCTTGACGGAGAGGGTGCGCCGACCGGGTCGCTTACGCTCCCATCTCCGTTTCGGGAGTAGCGGTTGGCAGGGATGGAGTACCGATTGATGGAACATTTCGCCCTCTGTTTCGTTATACTGACTGAAACCAGGGAACCCTATGGCCCTACGCGACTTTTTAAAGAAACAGTTTATCGACGTCATCCACTGGACGGAGCCGGAGGATGGCATTCTGGCATGGCGCTACCCCATGCAGGACATGGAAATCCAGAACGGCGCGAAGCTGACGGTACGCGAATCGCAGCAGGCGCTGTTTGTGAACGAAGGGCGGGCGGCCGACGCGTTCGGTCCCGGCCTGTACACGTTGAACACGCAGACGCTGCCGTTGCTCACCAACCTGCTGAACTGGGACAAGTTGTTCCAGTCGCCGTTCAAAAGCGACGTGTATTTCTTCTCGACGCGGATGCAGACGAACCAGAAATGGGGAACGCAGCAACCGCTGGTGATTCGGGACAAAGAGTTCGGTGCGGTCCGGATTCGCGCATTCGGTATTTACTCGTATCATGTGAGCGACGCACGGGCGTTCCACACCAAGATCAGCGGCACGCGCGAGTTGTACAAGGCGGGCGAGCTGGAAGGCCAGTTGCGGAACACGATTGTCGGACGCATGGCCGATACATTCGCCGAGAGCCAGATTCCGTTTCTGGACATGACGGCCAACCAGATGGAGCTGGGGCAGCGCATAGCTGAGCACATGCGGCCGTCGTTTGCGGAGATGGGGCTGACGCTCGATACGTTTGTGGTGGAGAGCTTGTCGCTGCCGGAAGAGCTGCAGAAGCTGCTCGACCAGCGGATCGGCATGAACATGATCGGCGACATGGGCAAGTACACGCAGTTCCAGGTGGCCCAGTCGATGCCGATCGCGGCGGCGAACGAGGGGTCGGGCGGCGCGGGATTGGGCGCGGGGCTAGGGCTGGGAATGGGGATGGCGCAGACGATGATGGGCGCGATGCAGCAGGCGACGCAACCGCCGCCGCCGCAGCAGCAGGGTCCGGGACCGGGGGCGCCTGCGCCGCAAGGACCGCCACCGGCTGGCGCGGCAGGCGGGACGGCCGCGGCGGGCGAGACGAAGTTTTGTATGGAGTGCGGCAACAAGATTCCGCGGGCATCGAGATTCTGCCCGGAGTGTGGCAAACCGCAAGGCTGAGGCAATGCACGGTCTCGAATGGGTCGTCGAGGCGTACCGTTGTCAGGCGGGGGCGTTGGCCGACAAGACTCGAGTCTGCCGGTTGCTGAACCGGATGATCACCGACCTGGATTTACATCCGGTCGGTGAACCGGTGTGGCACCAGTTTCCCGGGGCGGGGGGAATCACGGGCCTGTGCCTGCTGGCCGAGTCGCATTGGGCTTGCCACACATACCCGGAGCACGGTTCGCTGACACTGAACCTGTTTTGTTGCCGGCCGCGGCCGGACTGGGATTTTGAGACCTACCTCGCCGAATACTTCGGGGCCGAACAGGTAAGCATCCGCAAACTGGAGCGGCATTACGGAGACCGGTCATGAGCCCCACCGGCAATTGCCCGCAGTGTGGCGCAAGCATTACTTTCAAGCATTCCATTTCCGTCCAGACGACGTGCCCGTTCTGTCACTCGATCCTGGTGCGATCGGACATCGACCTGAAGAAGGTTGGTGAAGTGGCGGAACTGCCGCACGACATCTCGCCGGTGCAGTTGGGGACAGAGGGTGTGTACAAGGGGCGCGGGTTTACGGTGAGCGGCCGCATTATCTATGAATGGGACCAGGGGACGTGGAACGAGTGGCACCTGATCTTTTCGGACGGGTCGACGGGGTGGCTGAGCGACGCGCAGGCGCAGTATGTGGTCACGTTTCCAAGGCCGCCGAAGAATCTGCCGGCGAGCCACGAAGCCTGGACGGGGCGGAAGCTCGAAGTAGACGGGCGCACGCTCGAAATCACGAATACGACGAACGCAAACTATAAAGGCGTTGAAGGCGAATTGCCTTTCGAGTATTGGGACAAAGAGCGGGTGCCGTTTGCGGACTTACGTTCGACCGACGGCGCCTTTGGCACGATCGATTACTCGGAAGATCCACCGCTGCTTTTCATTGGGGAACCGGTCGAGTTTGCCGAGCTGAAGCTTAAGAACATTCGGGAACTGACGGGCAAACAGGTGCAGGCGAAGGCGCTCGATTGCCCGAACTGCGGCGGGAGCGTGGAGTTGCGGGCGGCGGATGTAGCGGTGAGCGCGGTGTGTTCGCAGTGCCTGGCGGTGCTGGACACGACGCAGCCGGCGCTGGTGGTGATCCAAACGGTCCGGAAGAAGCAACGGATCAAGCCGCTGATTCCGCTGGGGGAAGTGGGGCGGTTACGAGGGGACGATTACACGAATATCGGATTCCAGGTGCGGTCAATCGAAGTGGAAGGGCAGAAGTATTCGTGGCGCGAATATGTTTTGTTCCATCCGCACCAGGGCTTCCGGTATTTGAGCGAGTACGATGGGCACTGGAACTTTGTCAAGCCGCTGACACACCTGCCGGCGCCGGCGACGGCGCGGGGGCGCAAGGCGATGACGCTGTTTGGGGAAACGTACGCGCATTTCCAGGGTGCGTCGGCGACGACGGACTACGTAATCGGCGAGTTCCCATGGCGCGTCGAGGTAGGGGAACGGGCGTTTTGCGACGATTATGTGAGTCCGCCGCGGATGCTGTCGTCGGAGACGAGCGAGAACGAGGTGACGTGGTCGCTGGGCGAGTACATCACCGGCGAGGATGTTTGGAAGGCGTTCCAGTTGACGACGCCGGTACCACCGGCGGTTGGCGTGTATGCGAACCAGCCGGCGCCGGTCGATATCCGGGCGAAGCGGGCGTGGCGGAATTTTCTGATACTGACGGCACTGCTGCTGGTGGCGGTGAACCTGACATCGGTATTCATGTCGGACAAAGAGGTGTTCCGGCAGAAGTACCGGTTCGATGCGGCGAACAAGGGAGAAGCGTCATTTGTAACGCCCACGTTCGAGCTGACGGGCCGGCCGTCGAACGTGGAGGTGCGGATTGAGACGGATTTACGGGACCAGTGGGTGTACTTTAACCTGGCGCTGGTGAATGAAACAACGGGGCAGGGATGGGACTGGGGCAGGGAGATGAGTTACTACTCCGGCAGCGACTGGTCAGAGGGCGACCGCAGCGATTCGTCGCTGATCGGGCAGATACCCGCGGGGCGGTACTATCTTCGGGTGGAGCCGGATTGGGAGCCGCAGGCAGGGAGTTCCGCGGTGCAGAGCCCGGTCGACTACTCGATTGTGGTGAGGCGAGATGTGCCGCGGCTCTGGCCGTACATCGTGATATTCATATTGCTTGTTATTCCGCCTATCTGGGCCTCGATGCGGTCGTTTGGATTTGAATCGAAGCGATGGGCGGAAAGCCAGTACGGTTCCGTTACGGGCACGGCCACGGAAAGCGACGATTAAGCAACATGCTCTACCTGATTTACGGTCTGTTGATGCTAGGCGCCGCGGGCTACTATAACTACCGCGGGACGGGCGGCCTGGGCTCTTACACGGAATTGAAGAACGTCCCGAAGTCGATTCGCGACAATCCCGGATCATACCGGTCACACTACAGCTACCTGCCACGCTATTACGGCGGGAAATAGATGGAGGTTTGAAGAACACATGTCTGAATTTCACCCGGGATACCTGCTCAACGCGCTGGTGTACTCGCTACTGGGCATCATCCTGTTTATCATCTCGTTTGCGGTGCTCGACTTACTAACTCCGTACGCGCTCTGGAAAGAGATCGTGGAGGAGAAGAACGTCGCGCTAGCGATCATGGTTGGGCTGATGTCGCTTGGCATGTGCTTGATCATCGCCGCCGCGGTACACTAGGGCGCTCGTGTCCGCAGCCTTATTCGTCTCGGTATTCTTGATCGCGGCTTGCGGGCTGATCTACGAACTGATCGCCGGAACGCTGGCGAGCTATCTGCTGGGCGATAGCGTACTGCAGTTTTCAACGGTGATCGGCAGCTACCTGTTCGCCATGGGCATTGGGAGTTACCTGTCGCGATTTATTACCCGGGGTCTGGTCGGACGGTTTGTGTCGATCGAACTGATGGTGGGGCTGGTGGGCGGTTTTTCCTCGTCCATTCTGTTTCTGGGCTTTGCGTATACCGAGAGTTTTCGGCTGCTGCTTTACGGGATGGTGATCCTGATAGGGACGCTGGTGGGCCTGGAAATCCCGCTACTGATGCGGATATTGAAGGACCGGCTGCAGTTCCGGGACCTTGTGTCGAATGTGCTGACGTTCGACTATCTGGGGGCGCTGGGGGCATCGGTGGCATTTCCGCTGATACTGGTGCCGAAGCTGGGGCTGGTGCGGGCGGCGCTGCTGTTCGGGATTATCAATGCGGGCGTGGCGCTGTGGTCGACGTATCTGTTTGTGGAGCATATCGGGCGCCCGATTGCGTTGCGCGTGATGAGCGCCGTGGTGCTCGCGGCGCTGTGCGGCGGGATGTTCGCGGCGGAGGAAGTGGTGAGCCTCGCCGAGCACAACCTGTATGCGGATGAAGTTATCCTGGCGCGTAACACACGCTACCAGCGGATTGTGGTGACGCGGTGGAAAGACGATTTGCGGCTGTTTCTGAGCTCGCATCTGCAATTCAGTTCGCGGGACGAATACCGGTATCACGAGGCGCTGGTGCACCCGGGATTGGCGGCGCTGCCGGGCGCGCGGCGGGTGCTGGTGTTAGGTGGCGGGGATGGACTGGCGGTTCGCGAGATCTTGCGGTATCCGACGGTGGAGCAGATCACGCTGGTGGACCTGGATCCGGAAATGACCAGCCTTTTCCGCGACCATCCGCTGTTGAAGCGCCTGAACAGCGGATCGTTTTCGAACCCGAGGGTTCGCGTCATCAATGCGGACGCATTCGTGTGGCTGGATGAGAGGAAGCCCGAGCCGTTCGACTTTGTGGTGGTCGATTTTCCGGATCCTACGAACTTCTCGATTGGCAAGTTATATACGACGGGGTTCTATCGAGTGCTGGCGAGGCATGTGAGCGAGCATGGGTTGGTGTCGGTGCAGAGCACGTCGCCGTTGTTTGCGCGGCAATCGTACTGGTGCATTGTGGAGACGATGCGGCAGGCGGGTTGGCGGACGCATCCGTTCCATGTATACGTGCCGTCGTTCGGGGAGTGGGGTTATGTGCTGGCTTCGAAACACGGGTATGAGCTGCCGACGGGTTTGCCGGAAGGCTTGAAATTCCTGACGGTGGCGGGGCTGCCGCAGTTGTTCGATTTTCCGCGGGACATGCAGCGCGTGGATGCGGAAGCGAACCGGCTGAACGATCAGGTGCTGGTGCGGTATTACGAGCGGGATTGGGCGCAGTACGCGCGGTAGGGATTATTGATTTCACGCAAAGGCGCTGAGACGCAAAGAACGCATTTTGAGGGGCTTGGCCAGTAGATCGCGTTCGACTTTTGCTAATGATTACCGAGGGTCCAGACGATTACGCGGCAAAAGGCGTTTTTGGGGGCGATGCCTTTGGTTCCTTCGGGGTCGCGGTCGCCGTAGACGACGTAGTAGATGGTGGCGAGGCGGCCGTTCTTTAGGTTGACGGTTACGGGGTAGCCGATGTCGCTATGGTCGCCGTCCCAGGCGAGGAGGTAGCGATTGGTGCGTCCCCAGGTGGCGCCGTCGTCGCGGCTGAGCATCGCCTGGACGCCGAAGGGTTTGTTGCGCTGGCCGAAGGTCAGCAGGAGGTGGCCGGAGGGGAGACGGAGGAGGTCGGCGGGATGCTCGCGGTCCTCAGTGACCTTTACGGGGTTGGACCAGGTGCGGCCGCGGTCGTTACTGACGGTGGTGGCCAGGTGGGCTCCGACGCGGGAACGCATGGCGGCCAGGAGCGAGCCGTCTTTGCGGCGGACCATGGTGATTTCGTTATAACCGGGGCGGATGGTGGTGACATCGCCCCAGGTTTTGCCGCCGTCCTTGGAGCGGACAACGAAGGTGGTGTTTTCGCCTTGGGCGGTGTGGGGGAGGCTGCCGCCGTAGCAGGTCATCAACAGGGTGCCGTCGGTTTCTTCGAGGATTTGTCCGAAGGGGTAGGCCCATTGGAAGGGGGCGATGTTGACCTTGACAGGTTTGGACCACGTTTTGCCCTGGTCGGCGGAGTGTTGAAAGTAAGTGTCCGCCTTCCAGCCGTCGAAGGTGTAGCGCTCGCCCTTCCAGGTGTAAGAGACGGCGGCGACGAGTAGGCGGCCGCCGCGGGTGAGGCCGTTGGCGTCGACGCCGTCGTCGGCATCGGGCAGGTCGAATACGGTTTCAGGATTGGACCAGGTTTTGCCGCTGTCGGTGGAACGGCTCATGGACGCTTTGCCGCTTTTGCCGATGTGGGCGGCGCCGGTTTTGAAGAATGCTAACAAGTGGCCGTTGGGCAGCGCGGCGAGGCGGGGGAAGTAGCCGCCCTGAACGACTGTGTAGCGCTCGGAGGGGAGTTGTTTGAGCTGGAAGGCTTCCTGGGCGGGAAGGGGGGCGGCGAACAGGGCGAGGGCACACGCCGCCAGGCGGGGTTGTGAATGCACTGGTGATCTCCTAACGCTATGGACTACGAGGAAAACTAGGCTGCTAATCTTCCGCCGGGGCCCGGTACTTCAATGTAAGCGAATAGAAGATCACGAAATTCAGGGTTCTGCAAGTGTGATCTCCAGATTGATCTTCTTTACGGTATCGACCGCCGGTCTAACCGGAACGTCGTTCTCCGCGGCTGGCGGAATGTTTGAAGGAATGTTTGAAGTCGTGATGGTCACCCCAGACGGAGTAGTGCAACGCGACGTTAGTAGTGGCTTCGCGGGGCTGCGGTGGACGAGACCCGTCGCTTGCGCTCGGGCTCTGTTTCCGATGATTCGGGACATGGGAGTCAGCCCGACCTCCGGCTGGGCCGGATTGAACAGGGTGTGACTCGGATTGTGCGGCGCGTGGGGCAACCCGGCGCAGATCGTTGCGTCAGAATGGCGTGCGGACAATCGGAAGAGGCCGACCGGGGAGGTCGGCCGCGAACGTAGACCTTCGCCCCACACTGGGAGGTCGTTTGGTGCAACGGAGAGGGTGATTGTGGGTGCGCGACGTAGAAATGGACATCGGTTCTTGATCGGCGGGGAGTTCCTCACGCGATCACGTCACCTCACGAAATACCTCTTGAATTCCGCTGGCATTGTTGGTACACTTGACCCGTGGTCGTGGACGTGTGTCCACCCACCAAACGAAAACTCAAAAGGACCGCCGCCGCGCGGTCCTTTTTCTTTTTCGCACTACCTCCGGTCGGAAGCCGTCGCGCCCCGGCCCATCGGCGTTAATCCGCGTTAACCGGCGGCCGATTCCAGATCATTCTGCAAAGAAGGAGTACTACACAGATGTCTGCAAACCTCAGCACTGGACCCCGCACCGAAGAAGGCAAAGCCAAATCCTCCCAAAATGCCATAAAACACGGCCTCACCGCCGAGTCCA
>JADLDI010000077.1 GCA_020846745.1 Bryobacterales bacterium
ATGACGAGGCTCGGTACCTGGCGGCACTGCGGCGGAGCGGATCGCCATACGGGAAGGCGGCGGCATGACCTGCAGATTTTGCTTGACAGACGGTCTCAGAAATCTTACGCACCGTGGTTCGGTTACGGCATTTGGTGCGTGTTTGCAGTGGTTTACCGGACCCGGGGCGCGGGGCTAGATCGCATTCAGCGGATTTCTCTCACGCCCTTACGGCTCGGGTTCAATGGCGAGGGCGGAATCCAAACCGGCAGCTTACCAGTAGAACTTCAATCCGAACTGAATACTGCGAGCTGGGGCGCTTGAGAACGTACGGCCGAAGTTCACGTTTTCCACCGACGTGTTTGGGCTGGAGAAGTTGGTATGGTTGAAGGCGTTGAACATCTCCGTCCGGAACTCGAAGCGATAGTTCTCTTTGAACACGAAGTTCTTGAAGATGCCGGCGTCCAAATTATTGATGCCGTTGCCTCGCAGCATGTTCATCATCGCGGTCCCGAACCGCGGAACCTGCGCCGGATGCCTGGCCGTATTCAGCGGCCAGTCGAACGCGTCGCGATTCCATCGTGGTGTCGTCAATCCGCTGCCGCCGAGGAACCAATCGCTTGAAACTAAGTCGGGCCGGCATAAGTTCGTCGGCGAAGAGTTACAGTTACCGGCCGAGATCGTCGGCGCTGTCAGTTGATAGCCGTTGTGCAAGGTAACGATTCCCGACAGCGTCCACCCGCCGATTAGCAGATCAGCTACCTTCGGCAGACCACTGCCGAGCGACTTGCCCCGCCCCACAGGGATCTCGTATAGGAAGTTACCGGTGAACCGGTGCGGAATGCTGTCGGTGGAGAAACCGTCGTTGTTGCGCAAATTGAACGGATCCTGCACCTGACCGACGTTACCGGACGAGCGCGCGCCATTTTTCGAAAGCGTCTTACTCCAGGTGTAAGCACCCTTGAACATCAGCCCCTTGCCCATGCGCTTTTCGCCGGTCACGAGCAGGCCCTGATAGCTGGCGGCGCCGCTCGAATTGAATCCGAAGACGCGGTTCCACTTGGGCCATGGAATTCGCGTCTGCACGTTACCGGGACCGGGCAACGTTGAGTTGTAGTCGACCGAATTTTCGAGGTGCGTTCCCTTTGAACCCAGGTACTGCACCTCAAGCACCATGCTCTTGGTCAGTTCCTGTGCAATGCTGAAGCTCCACTGCTGCGTGTAACCGTCAATCCAGTTATTCTCCGGACCGGTGAGCAATCCGAAGATGGCGTTCGACAGGGAACCGTTTGGATTGTTCACGTCTCCAGCCCATGTCAGCGTGGGACGGGTCAGGTCCGATGTGTAGCCGGCCCATAACTGCGCCGGTGGACCCGTAACAGAGTTCTGGACGAGGTTCATCAACTGCGCGCCGGAGTAGAAGATGCCGTAACCGCCGCGCATCACGGTCTTGGTGCCGCCGAACGGACGATAAGCAAATCCGATGCGTGGTGCGAAGTTGTTCTTATCGGAATTGAACAGCGCCTCACGATCGAGGTAGCCAAACCCGAGGTCCGGGCGAACATTCTTATAGAACGGTTCGGCTGACTTGTTCTGCTTTGGGAACCGCAACCCGCCCTGTCCGTTCGCCAGCGTTGGGTCGAACGATGGCGTCAAACCACCCAATTCCTTCGGCACCTGGTTGAACTCATACCGCACACCGACGTTCAGCGTCAGCTTCGGGCTCACCTTCCAGTCGTCCATGACGTAGAAGGCGAGCATCGTGCGGCGGAACCGGCCGGTCTCGTTCGGAGCAAGAGCGATCGATGAACTCGCCATGTTCCCCAGCAGAAAATCACTGAACCCATCGCCCGAGAACTGGCCGCTGAACGTGTATTGATTGTTCAACCGTGTTCCCAGAAAGGCGTCGGCGCGGTGGCGGCGGACATCCGCCCCGGCTTTAAGGTTGTGCTTGCCGCGCGACCAGGTCACGCCGTCGTACCACTGGAAGCTGTTCACCGTCAGGAACCATGGCTGCTGCTCTGACAATGCCGTAAAAATGGTATTCCCGAAGCCAATTGCTTCGACGAACCCGGCGCCGCTGCCCTCTTTCGGAGCAAACGGCACGCCCGCGTTTGCCGCGATCGGGTTGCCCGAGTTCTGCCCGCGCTGCCGGTGGATCTGCCGTCCGTAACTGGCGCGGAACTCGTTCAGGAAGCGAGGCGTAATCACCGAAGTCAGGTTCGCCGCCAAGTTCTGCGGCTTCTGCGGCGTGATCAGGCCACCCACGGTGGGGAAGGTGCCCGGAGTGTACTGATAGATGTCCTGAAGGCCGTAGCGCACCATCAGGTCGTGCTTATCGGTGATGCGCCAGTCATACCGGAACAGGCCGGAGTTGTAGTCGTTGATGCTGGCGAAGTTTCCCGAGTAGTTCTGATTCGGATTCGGATTGTTGGGCGCGCCGTAGTACTTCGACAGTGCCTGCGAGATGGGGTCCAGGCGATTTGTTGGAATGATGTTGTTCACAAATGGCTGACCGGTTTGCGGGTCGCGAATGGTCTTGCTGAATCCGGTGAAGTTTCCGCCGATCTGCGCCGCGGTGGGCACCATGGCCGTGCGGAACACGGCCTGCCGAATCCGCGACCCATCGTAGTTGCCGAACAGGAACATCTTGTTTTTGATAATGGGTCCGCCCACGGCCGCGCCAAACTGGTTGCGGCGCAGGGGAGCGATCGTTTGCGTCGGAGTCAAAAAGAAGTTACGCGCGTCGAAGGTGTCGTTCCGGAGAAACTCCCAAAGCGTGCCGTGCAGCGCGTTGGTGCCCGACTTTGTTACCACGTTGATCACCGCGCCGCCGCCCGACCCGAATTCGGCCGAGTACTGACCCACCTGAATGCTGAATTCCTGAATCGCATCCACCGACGGGCCTAGATTCCAGCTATTGAAAAACGCTTCCTTATTGTCGGCTCCGTCCAACTGATAGTTGTTGTCCTGGTGCGGCATGCCGGCCGCCGTCGGCGCGCGCTTGTTCACGATGGCCGCCGAGCCCTGGCCCTCGCCCATGCCGGCCGTGAGCGTGGTCAATTCCATGAAGTTGCGGCCGTTCAGGGGGAGGCTGACCACACGCGATTGGTTGATGACGCCGCCGATGAGGTTGCTCTCGGTGTTAATCAGCGGCGCCGCGCCCGCCACCTCGAGTGTCTGGGTCACCTCTCCCACCTGGAGATCGATGTCGACGCGCGCCTGCAGCCCAACCTCCAGCACCAGGTTGCTGACTGTTGCCTTTTTGAAGCCCGCCGCCTCCGCCTCCACACGGTAGGGCCCAGGATTCAGCGCGGCAATACGGTACGTGCCCGAGGAATCGGTCACCGCCTCGCGGCTTAGGTTCGTGCCGGTGTTAATGGCCGTCACTTTCACGCTCGGAACCACTGCTCCGCTATGGTCTTTGACAATACCGGTTAGCACGGCCGTCGGCACCTGCGCCAGTACAGGCAATGATGCCGCCAGCAATAGAGTAGCGAAGCGAGTAGCAAGTGGGTTGCGCATGGTGTAGATACAGTCCTGCCCCAGACTTCAGGGAGGCTATGGTTCCGAATAATACCGTATGCCGGTATGCGCGATCAATAGCGTTGACGAGATTGTTGATGTGGGTGGTTGTGGCCGCTCAAGCGGGTTAACGTTTAATCATGTCGCGTTCGGCGGATACGGACGGGGGGAAGTGGGTGTAGGATGTCTTCGGATGGCGCGGCGCTTCCTGAGGGATTGAGGAAAAATGCGGCCCGCGCCCTGATGGGACTGAGGAAAAATAGGGCCCGCGCCCTCACGGTTGCGGTTCCGTTTCCGGTGCAATGCGTGTTTGCAGTGGTTTACCGGACCCGGGACGCGGCCGAACATCCTTATGGCAGTCTGACGGTACACTCTGAACAATGACAACGGTGGTCAGGGCTGTGGTGAGTTTGGTGGTCGCCGTCTGCATGCTGGTTGCTCAGCCGCGATCGCCGGAGGAGCGGCAACTGTTGCGCGCCATTCAGGCAAACCCTAAGAATCCCGCTGCCCATCGCGAATACGCGATCTTCCTCCAAATGCAGGGCCGTGGCACTGAAGCAATTGCCTACTTCCGCACGGCCCTCGACCTCAATCCACGCTCGGCAGAATCGAGTTATAACCTCGCCTTGGCGCTGCTGCACGCCGGCCGCGCGGCCGATTCACTCCAGATTCTGGACAGATATCCCTCCACGGCTGCCGACCGGCTTGCCCTCCGCGGCTCCGTGTTGAACGCTCTCGGCCGCTTCCCCGAGGCGCTCACCGCGTTGCGGAACGCTGTCGCGCTCGACCCGGCGAACCCCGATACGCTCTATGACCTTATCATTACCCTTCTCCAAACCGGCGGCGAGCAGGAAGCCACCGTCTGGATTGATAAGGGATTGCGGAAGTTCCCCCACGTGGGCAAGATGCACGCCGCGGGCGGCATGCTCGCCTACGCCAAAGGCGACAACGACCGTGCCATTAAGGCATATCAGACGGCCGTGAAGCTCGAGCCGGACGCCGCCGATTTTCATGCGTCACTCGGCGATGTATACAACGCCGCCGGGGACCTGCCCGGCGCCGTGAACTCGTATCGGCGGGCCATCGCTCTCGATGCCAACAACGCGACTTACTATGTCAAACAGGGCCGTGCACTGGTTAAGCAACGGTCCAATGCGGCGGAGCAAGCTTTTCAACAGGCGCTTCGGCTCGATCCGAATAACGCAGAGGCCCACTTTGAAGCCGGTAAACTGCTGGCCGCTCGTGACGACCATCGTGCCGCCATCGACCATTACAGCCGCGCCGTCGCCGCGATGCCCACGCTTA
Organism: Bryobacterales bacterium; assembly: GCA_020846745.1. GTDB lineage: Bacteria > Acidobacteriota > Terriglobia > Bryobacterales > Bryobacteraceae > JADLDI01. The sequence goes on from JADLDI010000077.1 coordinate 4,810, forward strand.
AAGAAGCGTGGTATCAGTTGAGCCTTAGCTATCGCCGCACCGGACGGAACGAGGAAGCGGCCGCCGCGCTTACCGAGTTCCGGAAGTTGAGTAAGGAGGCTGCGGCGGAACCTGTGCGCTAGCATTCAGCTTCGTCAACAGGGCCTGCGTCTCACCGTCGACCTTGATGGCGCCGTAATAGGAACGAATGTTGCGAGCCAATTCCGGATCGACCGCAGCGAAATCCCGTTTCGCCAGTTTGTCCAGCAGTTTGCGATATGCGTTATCGGCCAGATGATAGCGGCCCGGCCTCGCCGGTTTGCCTGTATCGAGGTTCAAGTCTTCCAACGACAGCCGCTCACCGGCTTGCAACCGCGCAGCGAGTCCACGGTAGGTCGCGACTGTTTTATTAAAGCTCTCCATAAACAACTTTTCCGCCTCGGGAGTCGGGGGCCGGAACGCGAACACCTTCATCATGCCCACCTTCGGTATGATTCGGATCAGGAAGGCACAAAGCGACGCCAATATGCCGGGCCGGCGGTAGTCCTTGCCCCACTCCTTTTCGAAGCTCGCCCGCGACAGGTTATATACGAACCGCTGCCGTGTCAGGCTCGGCTCCGCCTTCACTAACTCTTTGCCTCGCATCTTCCAGGCCGCCTTCGTCGCCGACGGGAGGATGGAGCCCACGGCATAACGGTAAGTGCCCAGTGCGAGGTCCACACTGAAGAGCACATCCTTCAGTTCCAGCGAGTAAGTCTGCCGGAAGGCCCGATCCAATACGTCTTTGCTGACTTCAAAACCGATGAAGTCGTGATAGGCCTGCGGCGCATAGTGATGGTTCGCCACCTGGGCGACGTCCAACGAGAACTCCATTCGCAGGTGAGCGGTCGGATTGTCCTCATAGGGAATCTCCGTCCCGAACCGCCGGCGCAGTTTCGGATAGACGAGCGGCACCGCCCGGTTTATAGCCAGAGAATGGCCGTACTGGTCCGAGACATAGTGTGCCAGCGACCCCATGGCGAACGCGAGCTCGTCGAGCGTCTGCGCACACCCCACCATGTTGACCACAAAATCGCCGGTGCGCACATAGTGCACGAGGTCTGTAAATAAATGACTGCCCAACGGGTAATAACCAGCATCCTGAATAATGGCTCCACCGTAGGCGAACGCATGGGCCTTGATGAGTTCTTCATCGGTGGCTTGGGGAAAGCGCGCTTTCAACAGCGGTTTGATCGACGTTTCCCAGACCGTATCGATCACCGCTTCGTGCGAAAGCACCGAATACGCGCTCGCGAGGGGGGCAAACAGGAGTAGCAGAAAGGGAGCACGCCGCAACATCGAAGGAAAGTAGATGCAGGCGGCGTGCCGTTTCTAACAGTGTGAAAAACGTTACTTATGCGTGCTGATACCAGGGTTTGGCCGGCGGACGGTAAGTAATCGCTAATTCGGGCGTCTCCACCCGTGCGTGCTTACCTTTCGACTGGAACAGGTGTGCCAGGGTCCCGGTGGTTAACAACGTCCGCTCTACCGGGTACACGGGCTTGCCGGTGACGATCATCTCTTCGATGCACCATACGAGTCCATCAAAGTGCGGCAGGGGACGCGACCGGTCGGGCAGCCCGAAGTAAGTCGATTCCAACTTGCCGTTCACGTTGCCGGCCCACGACCAACTGGAAGCGCCGCGCTGCAAGATCAGCCCAGCCGCCTTGAGCCCATCTTTGTACTGCACGATAAACAGCACCGGCCGCCGCACGGGATCGGTAAGTTCGCCGCTCCACTTGGGCTGCCGCTGGGCAGCCGCTTCAAACAGCGGTTTGCTCCAGGCGCCTTCGCCATTAATCCAGTTAATCGCCTCTTCACCGGCCAGACGGTGTACCCACTGGACCCCGGTTTCACCGTCGCCCCGGCGCTCCACCATGCACTGCAGGCTTTCCAGCAGATGGAACCCGTAAGCGTCTTCGTCGCCGTTGCCCATCGCTACGGCGGCATCGATCCTGGCTCCTGGAGGGATCACCACGTCCGGGGTCCGGATGGTGACAGGAATCGACGACCCGGCCATGAACGGCGACCCCAGTTTCTTGACACGGTCGTACATCGTCTTTGCTTTGGTCCAGTCATACGAAAGATGTTTATCGGAAAAGATGGGGATCTTTGCTTTCTGGGGCTCCAGCACGTCGAGGATCTTCGACATCAGCTCGAACCGCGGATACTGCTTCTGTCCGAGCGGCGTGGTCGGATAGTTGCCATGCTCACCGACAAAAACGACTGCGTCGACGGCCACTTTGCCGGTGCCCAGGGTGATCGCCTGTTCGATAGTGTCGTAGATTTTGAAGCCGTTCCGGGCCGACAGGTCGCGGCTCATGTCATTGTTCGGCACCTGGTCGGTGTACATCGAAACCACGTGCGTACGGGGCAGCATGTGCTTCGCGTTCGGCGAGTAACCGGCGAGCAGCCGGCCGATTACCACGTCGGCGTGCGAGTAGTGGCGATACTCCGTGACGATGGCCGCCACGGTCTTCCGTTTCGGGGCGCCGAGCAGCGGGGCGGCCGCGAGCGCGCCAACGAACTGTCTTCGTTTCATATCTCCGCAGTATACTCATCAGAAATATGCGAATCGCTCTGACGATTTTTGTTTTGGCGCTGCCACTGCTGGGACAAGTCAAAAAGTGGCCGTCTACCACGAGGCCTGTCGTCCGCGGACGCGACTATGCCGTTTCTTCCATGCGGCCTGAAGCGTCCATGGCTGCTGAAAGGATTCTACGCGCCGGCGGCAATGCGTTTGATGCTGTAGTTGCGGGGCAAGCCGTGCTTGGATTGAACGACGCGCCGAACAATGGCATCGGCGGCGACGCGCAGATTCTGTTGTACGACGCCAAGTCAGGGAAACCCTACTCCCTCAACGGCGAAGGCACGGCGCCGAAGCTCGCCACCATCGACTGGTATAAGAAGAACCACAAGGGCACCCTCCCTTCCAGCGATACACTGCTTTCCGGAACCGTCCCCGGTGTCATCGATAGTTGGTATGTGATGCTCGATCGTTGGGGCACCATGACGTTCGCGGAAGTGCTGGCGCCCGTTATCGACTTAGCCGAAAACGGCTTCCCGATGGCCGATAAGTTAGCCTCGGCGATCAACGGCTCGAAGAAACTGGCGAAGTATCCGAGTTCCGTCGCGCTCTATAAGCCCGACGGCAAAGTCTGGAAGGGCGGCGACATGTTCACGAATAGAGACCTCGCCCGCACGTTCCGCCGCCTCATCGCCGCAGAAAAGGCCGCCTCGCACCTCGGCCGCCAAGCCGCCCTCAAAGCCGCTCGCGACGAGTTTTACAAGGGCGCCATCGCCCGCGAAATGGCGAAATTTTCAGAGGAAAACGGCGGGCTTTTCCGCTACGACGACTTTGCCGAATTCCAGGCCCAGCTTGAAACACCGATCAGCGTCAACTATCGCGGATACACCGTTCTGAAGAACCCCTCCGCATCGCAGGGTCCCGCTGAGCTGTTCGCCCTCAACATTCTCGAAAACTTCGACCTGAAGAAGATGGGCCATAACTCGGCCGACTACATCCACACCTCGATCGAAGCCATCAAATTAGCCATGGCCGATCGTGAGTATATCGGTGACGAGTTAGTCTCCAAAGTTCCCTACGAGCAACTCCTCTCCAAGCGATACGCGGCCGAGCGCGCCAAACTCATCGACCCCGCCAAGGCTTCTATGGATTTCCGCCAGGGTAAGCCCGACGCGTCAATCCCCACGCATCCGCAGGACGTCAATTTCGATTCCTCCGCCGGAGACAACGGCGACACCAGCTACATTTGCGTGATTGACAAGCATCGCAACGCCGTCAGTTTCACGCCTTCGCTCCACTCGGGCTTTGGCACCAACGTCGTAATGGGGAAGCTTGGCTTTTCCTTCAATTGCCGCGGTGATTACTATTCGCTCATCGAAGGCCATCCGAACGCCCTTGCCCCCGGAAAGCGCCCACGCTCCACGTTGCAGGGCACGCTCGTTCTCAAAGACGGCAAGCCGTTCCTCGTCACGGGCAGCCCCGGCGGCGACGACCAGTGCCTGCGCACCATGCAAACGTTGCTCAACATTGTCGAGTTCGGCATGAACCCGCAACAGGCCATCGAAGCGGCCCGCTACTCCACGCGCAGCTTTCCGATGTCCTATTGGCCGCACCGCATGTACCGCGGCGAAGCCACCGTTGAGGATCGGGTGGCCGAAGAGGTCCGCGCGGAACTGAAGAAACGCGGCCACCTGCTCAAGGTCAACGGACCGTGGTCGCTCGGCTTGAACGCGGCGATTATGGTCGACTCGTCTAACATTTTGCACTCCGCCGCCGATCCACGGGCGGACGCGTATGCGCTAGCTTGGTAAGTTCGCCTTATGCTCTCGCTTGGTTTCGTTTCCGCTATCCTGCCTGACCTGACTTTAGAAGAGGTGGTCGCGTTCGCCGGTCAATCCGGTTACGACTGCATCGAATTGATGTGCTGGCCGAAAGGCAAGGCCGAACGCCGCTACGCCGGCGTGACGCACGTCGACGTAGTCAATCTCTCGAATGACGACGCCCACCGTATCCTCGACTTGTTCGGCAAGAACGGTGTCAGCATCTCCGGGCTCGGCTATTACCCCAATCCGCTGACGCCCGACACCGCCGAATCGGAAACTTACACCGAGCACATTCGCAAGGTGATCAAAGCCGCTAAGGCCTTGAAGTTGGGCGTCGTGAACACCTTCATCGGCCGCGATTGGACCAAATCGGTCGATGACAATTGGCCCCGTTTCCTCGCCGTGTGGAAGCCCATCATCCAGTTCGCCGAAGACAACGGCATCAACATCGGCATCGAAAACTGCCCGATGCTGTTTACAAAGGACGAGTGGCCAGGCGGCAAAAACCTGGCCACCACGCCCAAAATCTGGCGGCGTATGTTTGAGGACATCCCGAACGCCAACTTCGGCCTCAACTACGACCCCTCGCACATGATCTGGCAGCACATGGACTACTTGAAGCCGTTGCGCGAGTTCGCGAGCCGCCTTCACCACATCCATCTCAAAGACGCTCGAATCGACCGTGACAAGCTGGACCAGGCCGGCATTCTCGCCCACCCGAACGAGTACCATACTCCCAAACTCCCCGGCATGGGCGACGTCAACTGGGGCAAATTCTTCTCGGTGCTCACCGAATGCGGCTACTCCGGCCCGGTCTGCGTGGAGGTAGAAGACCGCGCCTACGAAAGCTCAGAACAGCGCCGCAAAGCCTCGCTGGTCCAGTGCCACTCCTACCTGCGACAGTTCGTACCGAAGCTATAGCGTTCGCCTGTCGGGCCGCATTTCGGGTTCAGTAAGCAATTGCAAAGCGGTTTTGGAGATGTGATATAGTGCCCTGCGCACTGTATACAGGCCGCATGCGCGAGAAAGGGCTTTGAAATGCGACACTCCGGATTCTTGCTGGGATGGCTGATGGTTGTGCCGGCGGCGGGCCAAACCACATCAACAGAGATTCTGGGTCTGGTAACGGACACGACCGGGGCTGTGGTGACCGGGGTACAGGTGACCATTACGCGGGTGGCGACACAGACAGTGCTGACGCGGGAAACGAATGCGGCGGGGGAGTTTTCGTTTCCGCTGATCGATATCGGGGAGTATACGGTCCGCGTGGAGAAGCCGGGTTTCCGATCGAAGACCGTATCGGGATTACACATCGAGACGCAACAGAAGGCTCGCGTGGATTTTGTGCTGGACGTGGGGGCGGTGACGGAGAGCGTGGAGGTGGTGGCGAGCGCGGTGACACTGACGACGGAGAATGCGGCGATCGGGCAGGTGATCGACAACAAGCGCGTTGTGGACTTGCCACTAAACGGGCGCAACATGATTCAGCTGGCGGTGATGGTGCCGGGGGTGCAGTATGGGTCGCGTAGTGGGGGCGCGGACGGGCAGAGCGGGTTTCCGATACCTGGGTCCGGCATGTCGGTGATCGCGAACGGGCAGCGGGAGGTGCATCAGAGCATCACGCTTGACGGGGTGGAGTCGATCACGCCGCTTTATAACATTTCGAGCTTCACGCCGTCGATCGACGCGATTGAAGAGTTCAAGGTGCAGACGGGGTCGTATTCGGCGGAGTTTGGGCAGAGCTCGGGCGCGCGGGTGGAGGTGTCATTGAAATCGGGCACGAACCAGTTGCACGGGACGGTGTATGAGTTTCTGCGGAACGATGCGTTGGATGCGGAGAACTATTTTTTGAACTTTCAGCAGCCGGCCGGAACGGCGCGATTGAAGAAAGACCGGTTGCGGCGCAACCAGTTCGGGACGTTTCTCGGCGGTCCGTTGATCAAGAACCGCACGTTCTGGTCGTTCAACTTCGAAGGGCGGCGCGAGATTCAGGAAGGCGTGGCGACGGCATTCTGGCCGAATAGCGATTTCCGGCAGGGGGACTTTTCGCGGCTGCTGACGCCGGCGATTAATCCGGCAACAAACCGGCCGTATCGAGCGCCCATTATCGTGTTCGACCCGAACACGGGCACGCCGTTCGCGGGCAACATGATTCCCAAGACGCGTTTGCATCCGGGAGCGCAGACGGTGATGAACCAGTTTCTACCGAAGCCCGATTTCGAACAGGCGGACATTCTGGACTTTACGGCGCGGCGGGCGGTTCCGCAGGTGATCAACTCGAACCAGTATTTCGGCAGGCTGGATCATAACTTCGGATCGCGGGATAAGGTATTCGGGCGGTTTGCGGTGAACTCGGACAATTGGGATGCGAACGCGATTAATCCCAACTTTCCGGAGTACCGCATCTCGACGGCTTATAACGTGGCAACGCAGTGGATTCATACGTTCAGCCCGTCGTTGATGAACGAGTTCCGGTTCGGCATCAATAACTGGGGTGATAACTTCGTCAATCCGCGAACGAACACGGATTTCGACGTGGACTCGCTGGGGGTGGGTAAGTTTCGCGTGGCGAGCGATGGTAACCGGAAGTTCACGCCGCTCGAGACGGGTGTGCCTTCGATGGGATTCACAATAGGCGACCCGAATGGGCGCACAGACGACACCTACAGTTATCAGTTCGGGGAGAACCTTTCCTACGTCAAGGGTAAGCACACGATGAAATTGGGGTTCAGTTTTGTGCACGCGGCGATGGACCGGCGGGCGGCGAACCTCACACGTGGGACGTTGAGCTTCTCGGCCAATGAAAGCGGGTATGACTTTGCGTCGTTCATTTTGGGCTACCCGAACCGTGCGCAGACAGGCGAAGGGTACCCGGCGGTGGCCATGCGATCGCGGCGCGTGGGCGCGTATATAACGGACGACTGGAAGATCAACCCGAAGCTGACGATTAACTGGGGCGTGCGGTACGACTATCTTGGTAATCCATACGACCTTCTCGGGCAGGTGCGGACGCTCGACTTAGTGCGTACCTACACGACGCCTTCCGGCCAGAAGATTCCGACGTTGCAGCCGATTCCGCGGAGCGATGAAGCAAAGGGCAAATTGTGGAACCAGTTTTGGGGATTCATGCAGCCGCGGTTAGGCATTGCGTACCGGCCGACGTCGAAATGGGTGATTCGCACGGGGGCCGGCCAGTACACTTCGCCGCAACACTTTGTCCAGATCAGCACGGCGAACCTGCATCCGCCGCTGTCGGGTAATCAACAGTTCGATTCGGTGACGGATTCGGCGGGAACGGTACCGATCAGCTACGCCGGACAGAACTATACGTCGCAGTTGCGGCGCTTCCGCGCAGGGGCACCTGTACTTACATTGGATAACCCGTTTGCCGGATCGTCGGCGGTACGTCCGGTGGGGGTACGAATGTTCCAGAATGACCGGCGCGACCGCGATGTATGGCAGTGGAGCCTGGACATCCAACGCGAGTTACCGGGGGCGATTGCGCTGACGGTGGGTTATGTCGGTAGTAAGACGACGCACTCCACTAATGGCTGGGAGAGCTTTAATATGGCCAATCCGTCGCCGGACACCAACTTCAATGCTCGGCGGCCATACACGCAGTTCTATGACCCGGCGACGCCGGAGTCAGGCGTGCAAACGCTAGGGCGAATCGCTCCGTTCGACGCTTCGGCGAATCAGCACTATCACGGATTGCAGACGCGGGTTGAGAAGCGGTATGCGCGTGGACTGGCGCTGGGACTGTCGTACACATACAGCAAGGCGAACGGCGACGGTGAGGATGGCGGCAACGAGAGTCCGGGCTGGCAGGCGCGCGACCGGGCGAGTTCGCGCGGACGGACGGCGTTCGATATTACACACAATGCCGTGATCCACTTTGTGTATGAGTTACCGTTCGGTAAGAACCTGAAGGGCGTATCCGGGGCGTTGATCAAGGGATGGCAGACGAACGGGATTGTGTCGTTGCGTTCGGGGTTCCCGTTCAGCGTGACGGTTCCAGCAGGAGACCTCAATACGGGGAACGATGGTTCGCCGGTGCGGCCCGATCGATTGAAGGACGGCCGGCTGGACGATCCGACACGGCAACTTTGGTACGATCCGACAGCGTTTCAGCGGGTGACGTGCAACAATCCGGGCCGGCCGGACCTCTGTCACTTCGGCAGCGCGGGGCGAAACATTCTTGTCGCTCCGGGTCAGCGAAACCTGGACGCTTCGGCGTTTAAGAATTTCACGATTACGGAGAGGTTCCGGCTACAGTTTCGCGGGGAACTGTTCAACGCGCTTAATACGCCGTATTTCGGTGCACCGAACAATCTGGGTTTTGTGAGCGCGACATCGGTGGTGCCCGACGGACCGAGGGTGGGCGAGATCCGCGGTTTGCGGGCTGCGATGCGAATTGTCCAGTTCGGACTCAAACTTTACTTCTAAGATGTGAAGGAGCTATTTGCTTCGTGCGTTTTCTCTATACCGTTATCCTGATCGCCGCGGCGGCGGGCAATGCCTTTGGGCAGGGCTCGGAGTATCCGGCGATGAAATACCGCAGTAACTATCTGGCGAGCTATTACTTATCGCATGGGCCGAACACTACGCCGTGGTGGCCGGCATGGTCGCCGGACGGGAAGTGGATCGCCGTGGCGATGTACGGGTCGATTTGGAAGGTGGATCCGAAGACCGGGGTTGCGGAGGAGCTGACTTATAACAAGAAGCTCCACTCGCAACCGGCGTGGTCGCCCGATGGGAAGTTTATTATTTACACCGCGGACGATAACTGGAATTCGATCCAGTTGGAGGTGTTGAACGTGGCGACCGGGGCGGCGCATCCGCTTACTACGGATAACCATGTGTATGTGGACCCGGTGTTTTCGCCGGACGGGAAACGAGTGGCTTATGTGACGAGCAACCCGAGCGGGTTTTTGAACGTGAATGTTCGTGCGATACAGGGGGGAGACTGGTCCGGACCGCCAATGGAGATCACCGCCGATCACCGGTTTGGCAAGCCGCGCCTGTATTTTGCGGATAACGATTTCCATACACAGCCGGCGTGGAAGAAGGACGGTTCGGGGATGTTGCTGGTGTCGAACCGCGACGTGCCGCTGGGGAGCGGCAAGCTGTGGAGCATTCCGGTGGCGGCGAACGCGATGGAGAAGGCTCGGGTGATTCTGGATGAGCAGAGCTTGTACCGGACGCGGCCGGATATTTCGCCGGACGGCAGCCGGGTGGTGTATTCGTCGACGGCGGGCGCGGCCGATCAGTTCAATCATCTTTACGTTCTGCCGGTGGAGGGTGGACAGCCGTATAAGTTGACGTTCGGGAACTATGATAACTTCCATCCACGGTGGTCGCCCGACGGGGAGTGGATCGCCTATATCTCGAATGAAGGCGGGTTGCCGCAGTTATGGTTGTTGGAAGTGCATGGCGGGGAGAAGCGGAAGATCGCTATCAAAGAGCTTAAGTGGAAGCGGCCAATGGGGAAGGTGCGGGTCTCGATCATTGATGCGGCGACAGGGAAGCCGACGGTGGCACGCGTGACGGGTGAAGCGTCCGATGGAAAGTTATACGCGCCAACGGACAGTTACGTGTTTAACGCACGGCTGGCGACGGGATTGCGGCGGATATTTTTCTCAAAGGGCGAATATACGGTGGCCGCACCGCCCGGCCGGATGACAGTGGAGGTGCATAAGGGGTTCGATTACTGGCCGACGAAGGCGGAAGTGGACGTAAAAGCGGGACAAGCGCAGACGCTTACGTTGACGTTGAAGCCGCATGTGGATTTGCGGCCGAAAGGATGGTACAACGCATCGACGCACGTCCATATGAACTATGGCGGCAACCTGCAGAATTCGCCGGAAGACCTGCTGCTGATTGCGGCTGCACAAGGCATGCAGATTGTGAGTTCGCTGGCGGCATGCAAGGACAACCGCGTACTGGACTGGCAGTATTTCAAGCCGGGCGGGCGGGAGCATCCGGCGTCTAAGTTGACGGGCGATCCGCCGGCGCGGCAGTTACTGGTGTTCGGGGAAGAGAACCGGCCGCCATTTTGGGGACACACGTTCTACATAGGGTTGCGCGACCACCTGATCTCGCCGTTTTTGACGGGCTATGAAGGCACAGGTTTGAACAGTTTGTGGCCGACGAATACGGATCTGTTTAAGAAGGCGCGGGCGCAGGGCGCGGCTACAGGGTATGTACACGCTTTTGGCGGCGAATCGGACCCGCTGGGCGGAAAGGGCGTGGGCGGGGCGAAGGGGTATGGCGTGGATGTGGCGCTGGGGACGATCGACGCGCTGGAATGGTCGGCGGCATCGCGCGGGTCGCTGATCCCGGTGATGCACGCCTGGAATAACGACTTTCCGATAGCTCCTGTTGGCGGCGAAGATTCACTGGCGAATATGCAGGATAACCGGCCGATCGGAATTATCCGGACTTATGCGTACTTAGGTAACTCGCTGACGCACGACGGGTGGGTGAATGCGATCAAGAAGGGCCACACGATTGTGAGCAGCGGTCCGGTGGTGGAGTTCACGGTAAACGGGCAGAAACCGGGCGATTCGGTACGGCTTGCTTCGGCGGGCGCGGTTAGTTTGCAGGGGCAGGTGTGGTCGTCTACGCCGATCCGTTTTGTGCGTGTGTATCAAAACGGCAAGCCGTGGAAAGACATGCCGGTGCCGGCAAAGGCTACGGACTTTAAGTTCAGCGAGCGAACGACGGTTTCCTCGAGCGGGTGGTTTTCGCTGGTGGTGGAAGCAGACGAACAGCCTCCGGCGGGTGAGAAGTATTATGCGCAGGCTTTAACAAATCGTGTGGCGGTGTATGTGGGTGACCAAAAGATCCGCAACAGGGCTTCGGCGGAATACTTCATCGAATGGGTGAATCGTCTGCGAAACGAGATTTCGGAAGGCAAGCTTTGGCGGACGGAAGCCGAGCGCAACCGGGCGTTTGCGCAGTTGGACGAAGCACTGGCAGTGTATCGCGCGCGTGCCGCGGAGGCCGCGCAGTGAGAGAATACGGTCAAACACAGCAGAGGAGTTCCGGAATGCACGAGATGACACGCCGCAGTTTGCTCACGACGTTGACGGCCGCACCGCTAGCCGGCGCGGCCAAGGTGGTGGATCCGCCCGAATATCCGCTGTTCCGGGCGAAAGGGACGAATCTCGAAATGGGGCGGCAACATGGGGAGCAGGCGTCGCAGTATATTCGGATGCACCTCGATGTGTTGAGTTCAAGCGGAAAGATCGCGCGCGATACGTTACGGCGGCGGGCCGGGAAGTTTAAGCCGATGTTCGAACGCTACTGTCCGCATCTGTTGGAAGAGATGCGCGGAATCGGCGAAGGCGCGGGTGTCACGCTTGAGGAGGCAATGGCGTGCAGCATTCGCGGCGAGATGTCGAATGCGAAGGACGAAGGGTGCACGGCGTACGCGATTGGCCGCAATGCAACGGCGAAGCGGGAAACGATCGCCGGGCAGAACAGCGACATGAACGACGCGGTGCCGCCCATGGCGTACGTGCTGCACTTACAACCGTTAGGAAAGCCTGAGGTTTTGATTTGGACCTTCGGCGGGATGCTGGGATATCACGGGATGAACAGCGTGGGTGTGGCGCACTTTGCGAATGCGCTGGGCGGCGGTCCGGCAGTGCGGTTTGGGATGCCGCATTATCCGATCAAACGGATGATGCTTGAGTGTTCGACGGTTGCGGAGATCATGGACCTGTTCAAACGGATTCCGGTTGCATCGAATGGAAACTATGTGCTGTGCGACAGCAAGGGTGCGATTGCGGATATCGAAGCGACGACGACCGGTCCTGAGTTATTGCCAGACACAGGGAAGAGTTATCTCGCGCATACCAACCATTTCGTCTGTTCGAGATATGCGAAGAAAGAGAACTTCGACCAGAGCTGGAAGGACTCGTTTCCACGGATGGAGCGAATGAACAGCCTGATCGCGCAGCGAAGCGGGCGAGTGACCGTGGAAGACGTGAAGGCATTTCTGCGGGACCATTCAGGCGAACCCACGAGCATTTGCCGGCACGATTCGGAGAGCCGGACCGTGGCGAGCCTGATTTCAGAGCCAGCCCGGCGGCGCATGCATGTGGCTGTCGGGAACCCTTGCCGCAGCCGGTATGTAACTTATTCAATGTGAGGATGAATATGAGTGGAACAGCAAAGTCTCGAATGGCGCGCCGGCAGTTTGTCGCGGGAACTACGGCGTTGGCTGGCGGGGCGGTCGCGGCGACTGTGCCGCCAAGCATCGAGAGCGCCCGGGCGGACTTTCCATGGGCTAACCGGGAAGCGTACCTCAATACAGCCACCGAGCATCCGCTGCGGCGCCAGACAACGGAACGGATCGAACAGTATCTGCACGCGCTGACGCATGGGCCCGATTCGGAGCGCGAGAAGTTCGAGAACGGGCGGTTGATGACCGAGGTAAAGGAGAGGTTTGCCCGGCTGATCAACGCTACTGCCGGTGAGATCGGCTTTGCGCCGAGCACGCAGACGGCAGAGAACATCGTCGTGGAGGGGCTGGACATTGCGGCGTCGGGCGGGAATGTCGTGACGAACGACCTGCATTATGGCGGCAGCCTGCACATGTACCGACTGCGCCAGAAGGCTGGTCTAGACGTGCGAATTGTGCCGCATCGCGACTATCAGATGGACATGCGGGATCTGGAAAAGGCGGTGAACAAGAAGACCAAGCTAATCGCAATCGCACTAGTTTCGAACGTGAACGGGTATGTACACGAAGTGAAGGCGATCAGCGACCTGGCGCACGCCCACGGAGCGTACCTGTATTGTGATGTGATCCAGACAGCGGGGGCAGTGCCGATTGATGTGAAGGCGATGGGCATCGACTTTCTGGCCTGTTCCGCTTATAAGTGGCTGATGGGAGGCCGCTTTGGGTACTTATATGTTCGTGAGGACTTACAAGGCGGCGCGCTGAAGCCTAAGTTGTTCGGCGGCCGGAGCACGGCTAAGGGTGGCGGGCAGTATGAGATCAGCACGGTGAGCCATATCGGGTGTGTTTGCCAGCACGAGGCGCTCGAATACATTCTCGGCTTGGGTATCGAGAACATCCGGGCGCACGCACGGCCGCTGACCGCGAAGCTGTACAAGGAACTGGCGGCCGCCGGTTACCCGTGCATCACGCCGAAGGGAACGGAGAGCCCGATCATATCGTTTCGCCTGAAAGATGCCGTTGAAACCAAAGCGCGTTTGAAGAAGGCAGGCGTGGTGGCGACGGCGAGCGGCGATAAGAATGGCGGGTATATGCGCGTGTCCGTATCGGTGTTCAATAACGCTCAGGACGTGGACCGGCTGGTGGCGGCGCTCGGGTAACGCGAAATTCCAGCGGAGAAGCGGTGGCCGCGAGGGGTTGAGAACTATTCACTTTTCCGGCGGTGTGCTTGAGCATTTGCGAGTAGGTATGCGATACTGCGCGCGGTGTTGTCCCCGATTCGCGGTCAGTACGAGATCATCCGGGAGATCGGCTCCGGCGGAATGGGAAAAGTGTATCTGGGCCGCGACTTGAGGCTGCAGCGTCAGGTGGCGCTGAAAGTATTGCTGGCAGGCGACCGGGCGGACCCGGAGCGCCGGCGACGGTTTTTGCAGGAAGCCAAGGCCGCTTCGGCGCTGAACCACCCGAACATCGTTATCGTTTACGACATCGTCACGGAAGACGATTCTGACATTCTGGTGATGGAGTACGTATCGGGAAAAACCCTGGTAGATTTGATACCACGCGGCGGCTTGCGCGTGCCACAGGTAATCAATTACGGCCACCCGGTTGCCTCGGCGCTCGCCGCAGCGCACGGACAAGGAATCGTCCACCGCGACCTGAAACCAGGCAACATCATGGTGACCGACACCGGTCTGGTGAAGATCCTCGATTTCGGTTTGGCGAAGTTCTCAGCGCCTGTCAACGATAACGACGAAACGCAGGCCGCGCCGTTAACCGTCGAGGGGTCGATTATCGGCACGCTCTGCTATATGTCTCCCGAGCAGGCGCAAGGAAAGCCGGTTGACGCACGGTCGGACGTTTTTTCTTGCGGGGCCGTGTTGTACGAGATGGCTACCGGCAACCGGGCGTTCAAGGGTGAGAACAGCATCACGGTGCTGTCGGCAGTGTTACGTGACGATCCGCCGAGCATGGTTGCTGCCACACCGGAGATACCTTCCGAGTTGGAGGTGGTGATCGCGCGGTGTTTGCGGAAAGATCCTGACGACCGGTACCAGACGATGTCTGAGGTGATGCAGGAGTTGGGAGCCTTAAAGCAATCTTCCGAAGATGGAAGCTTGTATCGGGCCAAGACCGTGACTTTGGCGCCAGCGCCGGTGGCCGCGCCGGCGCCGGTGACGCTAACGGCGAATCGAACGCCGATCATAGCGGCGATTGTTTCCGTATTTGTATTCATTGGTCTGCTGGCCTGGTATCTGACTCGGCCGCAGCCTGCGCCACCGGCGCCGCCGGCGAAACAGACGGCACGGGATACAGTGCTGGACAATGCGCGGATTATCGAGATGGCGCAGGCGCGGGTGCCGGAGTCTGTGATCGTGTCGCAGATTCGCGCATCCAAAACCGAATTCGATCTGTCGGCAGATGCAGTGATTGCGCTCGTGAAAGCCGGAGCAACGGAGCGGGTGATTGAAACGATGCGGAATCCGAAGGCGGCGGTTGCAGCAACCGGCGCGGTTGGAGAGCCGGGCGAACAGAAGCCGTCGCCGGTACCGCCGGAAGCGAACCCGGCCAACGCTGCGCCAGAGGCGCCCGCGCCGGCTCCGAAGTTGTTCACCATACCCGATGGAACGCCGGTGCGGCTGATTGCCGCCGAGGAGATAGCGTCGGGTGTGGCGCCGGGAACGAAGCTCCACTTTGCCGTGGCAGAACCGCTGGTGGTCGGCGATGTGGTTTTGGCTGCGCGAGATGCCGCAGCGTCAGGCACTGTCCTCGACCGGACGAAGCGGCGGTTCCTGGTGCTGGGATCGAAACCGATGTTCGAGTTCACGACGTTGCGTGCGGTGGGCGGCAAGGAACTGAGGATTCGTGCGACGGCTAGTACGAAGGCGGATGAGGCATCGGCGCGGGCGCTCGATGCTCCTGGTGCGAAACCCAAGAACGTGCTGGTACCGAAAGGGGCTCCGTTTGTCGCCTATGTGGACGGCCAGCAAACGGTGACGCTGCCGTAGCTGATATCATTCTCTTCTCAGGGCTCAAAACGATGGCTGACGAGAAACCCAAACCAACGCAGGCAGCGGCGAAGCCGCACTATCAATCGGTAAACGATGTCGTGCAAGTGGCGCTGAACCGTTTGCGGGACGAGCGAGAGCAGGCGTCGCAGGCAGATTCCGAGCCGAAGAAAGCTTAGGTTTTGGCGGCGAGGTCGGCCAGACGGTCGAAGAACTTGCGGATCATCATTCGTGAAGTGGTGTCGACGAGGCGGCTGCCGACGGCGGCGATGGTTCCGCCGACCTGCGCCTGGCCTTTGTAGGTAATCAGGGTGCCCGTGCCGGCGAGGGATAACTGGATGAGCCCTTCGCCTCGAACGAAGCCTATCTTACCCGTGCCGTCGACCACCATTCGGTAACTATCGGGCGGGTTCTCGTCGGAAATCCTGACTTTGCCGCTAAACAGGCCTGCCAGGCTGGCGAGTGTCACCTTCATTTTCATCTGATACTCGCCGGGCGCGGTGGTGACTAACTCGTCGCAGCCGGGCATGCACTGGGCGAGGATCTTAGGGTCGAGCAGTAACTGGTAAGCCCGTTCGGGCGGAACGGCGATGGTGTGCGATCCTTCCACCGTCACCGCAGCACAGCCTCCAAGGCGCGGGCGGCGTAGACTTCAGCCATTGCTTTGCGGTAATCGGCCGAAGCATGGATGTCGTTGTTCGCTTCCTCGGCCGCGGCGATTCCCTTAACCGCTTCGGCGATGTCGGCTTTGGTTCCGGCGCTGCCGATCAGTTTCGTTTCGGCGGTTGTCGCGCGGAAAGCTTTGCCGGAAACGCCGGTGACGCCGATGCGGCAGGTGGAAACAACGCCGCCGGCCCTGGCGGCAATGACCGCGATGCCGACCAGGGCGAAGCCTGAGGCCGGGTTCTGCATCTTTTTATAGGCTGTCCTGGCTCCGGGGGGCGATGCGGCGACGATAATCTCAGTGAGTAACTCGCCGGGCTCGACGGCGGTGGTGAAGGTGTCAACGAAGAAATCAGTGGCCGCGACTTCGCGCCTGCCGCCGGTGCTGCTGAGCACCAGCGTGGCGTCGAGGGCCAGGATGGCGGCAGGGTAGTCCGCAGCCGGGTCGGCATGGGCGAGTGAGCCTCCGATGGTGCCCACGTTACGGATCTGCACGTCGCCGATCTTGCCGGCGGTGGTGGCCAACAACGGGCAGAGCGAACGAACAACGTCGCTCGACTCGATTTCGTAATGGGTGGCCAGTGCGCCGATATGCAGACGGCCGTTCTCTTCACTGATCGAGCTCAGGCCCGGCACCTTGCGAAGGTCGACGAGGTGTTCCGGCTGGGCGAGGCGCAGTTTCATCATCGGCACAAGGCTCATGCCGCCGGCCAGCGGTTTAGCGCCATCGGCCAGTAACGCGAGGGCGGCGTGCAGCGTGTCGGGCGCCGAGTAAGAGAATTCAGTAGCGATCATGTTAGTTCACCCCCGCGTGGATTAACTTCCAAATCTTCTCGGAAGTAAGCGGCATGTCGATGTGTTTGACGCCCAATGGGCTGAGTGCGTCGACGACAGAGTTGACCATGGCCGGCGAGCAACCGATCGTACCGGCTTCGCCGACACCCTTTACGCCGAGCGGGTTGACCGGCGACGGAGTTTCCGTATGCTCCGATTCGATCCACGGCATCATCGTGGCCTTGGGAACAGCATAGTCTGTGAGTTCGCCGGTAATCAACTGGCCGCTGTCGTCGTAGACGGCTTGCTCCCAGAGGGCTTGGCCCAGCCCTTGAGCCACGCCGCCATGAACCTGCCCGGCGACCAGCAGCGGGTTGATGAGTTTGCCGCAATCGTCGACGCAGACGTAGCGTTTGATATCGATGTGGCCGGTGTCGCGATCGACTTCGGTGACGCAGATGTGCGCGCCAAAGGGGAAGGTGAAGTTAGGCGGTTCCCAGAACTTAGTTACGGAGATGCCGGGCTCAGTTTGCGGCGGCAACTTAGTGGCGAGATAGGCCTGGCCGGAGATCTGCTGCAGCGTCACTTGCTTACCATTGCTTGGGGAATGGCAGCAACCGTTCTCATAGAGCACGTCGTCGGTTTGGAGCATCATGGCGCCGAAGCGGGTGAGCTTGGCCTTTACCTCCTGCAGCGCTTCATAGAGTGCGGCGCCGCCGACGGCAGTGTTGCGCGAACCAAAAGTCCCGATACCGTACTGCACGACGGCGGTGTCGCCGTGGACGATGCGCACGTCGTCGAGGCTAACCCCTAGTTCGTCGGCCACGATTTGGGCGAACGTGGTTTCCTCGCCCTGACCATGCGGGGACGTTCCAGTAAGTACAGTGACCTTGCCGGACGGTTCGACGCGAACGGTGGCGGATTCCCAACCTCCGGCCGGCATGGCCGCGGACGGCCCCATGGCACAAACTTCGCCGTAGGTGGATACGCCGATGCCCATCAAGCGGCCTTCGGCTCGCGCGGCCTTCTGCTCTTCCCGGAGTTTCTTGTATCCAACGATTTCGGCGGCCTTAAACACGGGGGCGGAGTAGTTACCCGAATCGTAGAGGAGACCGGTGGCGGTGGAAAACGGGAATTCTTCGTTTTTGATGAAGTTCTTAAGCCGCAACTCGAGCGGGTCCATCTTGAGTTCGGCCGCGAGCATATCGACGATGCGCTCGATGGCGTGAGTGGCCTCGGGCCGTCCGGCTCCGCGATAAGCGTCGGTTGGGACCGCGTTGGTGAACACTCCGACGAGTTCGGCTTTCACATTACGGAAACGGTACAGGCCGGGCAACATGAGCACGGAAAGGACCGGAATCAGCGGCGTGAGTAACTGGTGATAAGCGCCTAAGTCCTGAATGAGCTTGACGCGCATTCCGGTGATGGTGCCGTCTCTCTTGGCCGCTAACTCGTAGTAATCGACGTGACCGCGTCCATGGATCGTGCACATGTAATTTTCGCGGCGCGATTCGATCCACTTCACGGGCTTGCCGATGTTCATGGCCACCCAGGCGATGAGCGCTTCTTCCGCGTAGACGTTTAGTTTGGAGCCAAAGCCGCCGCCTACTTCAGGAGTGATCACGCGCAGGTCGTTTTCGGCAATGCCGAGCATGCCGGCGACCAGAGATCGCATGAGGTGCGGAATTTGTGTAGACGACCAGAGGGTTATGTGGCGCTCGCCTTTGTGCCACTGGGCGACGACACCGCGGGTTTCGAGCGCGGTCGGAATCAAGCGCTGACTGGTGATGCGCTGCTTGACGACAACGTCGGCTTCAGCGAAGGCTGTATCGACGTCGCCACCCGCTTGCTCATACACAAACGCTATGTTCGACCCGAAGTCGGGATGCACGACCGGCGAGGATTCGGCCATGGCCTTTTCGGGATCGGTAACGGCGGGTGTGGGATCGTAGTCGACTTCAATGAGGTCCGCCGCGTCACGGGCGATGTAGCGGTCGGTCGCAACCACGACAGCAACGGCGTGGCCGACATAATACACGCGGTTTTGCGCCAGGACGTGGTGCTTAGGAACTTTCAGGCCGGGCAGAGTTACGCCGCACGGAACGCCGCCGATGTCCCTGACGTCTGCGCCGGTAAAGACCGCGACGACCCCGGGCAGGGCTTTGGCTGCCGAAGTGTCGATGCGGTTGATGCGGGCGGCGCCGTGTGGGCTGCGAACGATCGCCGCGTGGTGCAGGTCGGGCAGTTTGAGGTCTTCGACATAGGTCGCTGTGCCGGTGAGCAGACGCGGGTCCTCTTTCCGGCGAACGCGTTTGCCCACGAGCTTTTCGGTTTTGGTGGATGGAACGCTGATGGTCGACATGGGGTTACCTGGTTGCCCCCTGCAGAGCGGCGGCGGATTTGACGGCGTTGACGATGTGCTGGTAGCCCGTACAGCGGCAGAGGTTGCCTTCGATGCCGTGACGGATATCGGATTCGGTGGGATTGGGATTACGGTCGAGCAGTTGCTTTACGGACATCAGCATTCCCGGCGTGCAGAAGCCACACTGCACGGCGTGCTCGTTCCAAAACGCTTCCTGGATGGGGTGAAGTTTGCCATTGGTGGCGAGACCCTCCACAGTGGTGACCTCGCGGCCATCGGCCTGGACGGCGAACAGAGCACAGCTCTTGACGGCCATACCGTCGAGCAGCACGGTGCAGGAGCCGCACACGGAGGTTTCGCACCCGGTGTGGGGTCCGGTTGCGCCGACAAGATCTCTCAGGAAGTGGATCAGCAACATTCGGGGCGCCACGTCGTGGGTGTGGCGGACTCCGTTCACAGTCACGGACACGGTGTGCGTCATAAGGGGGTCGGATCGAAACATTAGCACAAACCGGTTTGGCACTGCAATGGGTGTGCGCCTTCATGGGTGCGCACCTTGATATGGGTGCGCACCTTGACATGGGTGTGCGCCGCCGTGGCGGAGGCGCCGAATCAAGCGGCTATTTGCGCGAGACCCAGGAGAAAATGGCGACACCGAAGCCGATGGCCACGACGATGGCGCGCACAACGGGTACAGGCATCTTCTGCGCCACTCTGGCTCCGGTGTAGCCGCCCGCAATCGCGCAGACGGCCATGATCACCGCGTACTTCCAGACGATGACGCCGGCAAACAGGAAAATGACGGCAGTCATCCCGTTGATACTGGCGGCGAGCAGGTTTTTCACCGCGTTCATCTGGTGGATGTGGGGGATGCCGACAAAGGCGAGCGAACTGAGCATCAGAATTCCGATGCCGGCTCCGAAATAGCCGCCATAAATGCCGACGAGCAACTGGAAGAGGACGATGCCGATGAGTGTGCTGGTTTTGGGAGCTTGATGAGGGTGCGCGCCAATCCACCGCGCGATAGGCTTCTGCAGCAGCAACAATGTCGAGGCAGTGACGAGTAGCCAGGGGACCAAAGTGGCGAACACTTTTTCGGGCATTTTGATGACCAGGACAGACCCGATCAACCCGCCAATGATGCTCGGGGGCCACAGGCGCAGCAGGTGGTGGCGCGAATGGGAGAGTTGCTTGCGATATCCCCAACCTGCGGCGAGCGAGCCCGGCAGCAAGGCCATCGTGCTGGTCGCGTTGGCGGCAACGGGACTCAGCACCAGCAACAGACTCGGGAATGTCAGCAGCGTTCCACCGCCGGCAATTGAGTTGACAGCGCCGCCAAGAAAAGCCGAAATCCCCAGTAGAATCCAGTTCCAGTCAGGCATCCGGTTTAGCTTGCCAGCAGCGTCCCTTCCGGCAGAAACCGGGGCACCTTGCGGGCCTTCGATGCCTGCTCAAATGCATAGGCGAACTTGATTAGTGTACCTTCTGTCCAGGCGCGGCCGAAGAACGAGACGCCGATGGGGAGTCCGTGAATGAACGCGCCGGGCAGGGTGATGTGCGGATATCCGGCGACGGCTGGGTAGGTGGAACTGCCGCCGCGGCCGTAGTTGCCGTTCAACCAATCGATTCGCGAGGCTGGAGGATTGGTGGGCGCCACGATCGCGTCGAGCCGGTGCTTGTCCATCACTGCGTCGATGCCTTCTTCGCGGCTCGACTTGCGGCAGAGCGCGAGGGCTTCCACGTATTCCTTGGCATCCAGGCCGCCTTTGGCCTGCGCCTTGATGAAAAGGTCCTGGCCGAAGTAGGGCATTTCTTTGGCCTTGTTGGCTTCGTTGAACTTGATGATCTCTTCGAGCGTGCGCACGCCGGCCGTTGCGCCGCGGGTGGCGAGATAGGCGGCGATATCGGCTTTTAACTCGGTGAGTAACACCTCCATCTCCGCGCCGGACCACTTACGATGACTAGGAAATTCGACCGGATCGACCAACTCGGCCCCAAGTGACTTCAGCGTGCCATGGACCTTCTCCATGAGATAGTCGACGTGCTCGCTCCAGCCGTAGAGTTGCCGGGCGATGCCGATGCGCGCGCCTTGTAGGCCGTTCGGATCAAGGAACCGGGTGTAGTCCGGCTCGATGTGGCCGTTGGCGGCCGAGGTCGCAGCGTCTCTGTCGTCGGCGCCGGCCAAGGCTGAAAGCACGATGGCCGCATCGCGGACGGTCCGGGTCATTGGTCCGGCGGTATCCTGCGTATGCGAAATCGGGACGATGCCGGCACGGGAGACGAGCCCGACGGTGGGCTTGAGGCCGACAATCCCGTTCGCGGAGGAAGGGGAGACAATCGAGCCGTCAGTTTCGGTGCCGATCGCGGCAGCACAGAGGTTGGCGGAGACGGCTGAGCCGGAGCCGGAACTGGAACCTGACGGATTGCGATCTAACACGTAGGGATTGCGAGTCTGGCCACCGCGACCGCTCCAGCCGCTGGTGGAGTGGGACGAACGGATATTGGCCCATTCGCTGAGGTTAGTCTTCCCGATGATGACCGCTCCGGCGGCACGCAGGCGGGCCGCTACAGTGGAGTCGCGCGGCGCAGGTTTAGACGCAAGCGCGAGCGAACCGGCACTGGTGAGCATGCGGTCGCCCGTGTCGATGTTGTCTTTGAGGAGCATCGGGATGCCGTGGAGCGGCGAACGCGGACCTTTCGCACGGCGCTCCTGGTCTATCGCTTCGGCGATTGCGAGTGCGTCCGGATTGATCTCGATGACGGAGCGAAGTTGAGGACCGCGGCGGTCGATCTCTTCGATGCGTTTGAGATATAGGCGTGTCAGTTGGACAGCCGTGTAACGGCCCTGCTTGAGGCCTTCGGACAGGTCCGCAATTCCCAACTCGTCAAGTTCGAACGCATGCTGGCCGCGGTGGCAACCTGCAGCCGCGGCGGCGACGATTGCCACAAATGATCTCCGGTCCATAAGAATCGATTATCAGGCACAGAGGGTGAACGCAGTGTGCGGGTTCGTCTCGAGCGCCGCCGGGTGCTAGTCTTTACCTTCAGATCATGCGTTCCATTCCACGGCTGCGCTGGTGGATCGGTGGACTGCTGTTTGCCTCCACCGTCATCAACTACATCGACCGTCAGACGCTCAACGCGCTGGGGCCGATCCTCAAGACCGAATTTCAGTGGTCCAACTCAGACTTTGCGACCATTCTGATTTCGTTTCGCCTGGCGTATACGATTATGCAGGCGGTGGGTGGGCGCTTTATCGATGTGCTCGGGACACGTCGCGGGTTAACGATCAGCGTGGCGTTCTATTCGGCGATCGCGATGTTGACCAGCCTGACGGGCGGAATCACCGGGTTTCGGATTTTCCGTTTTCTGCTTGGCCTAGGTGAAGGTCCGAACTGGCCGGCAGCCGCGAAGGCGACGGCGGAATGGTTTCCGGCGAAGGAGCGCGGCTGGGCGGTGGCGCTGTACGACAGCGGTTCAGCGGTGGGTGGAGCGATCGCGCCATTCCTGGTGCTCTGGGCGTACCACCACTTCGGGAGCTGGCGCCCGGTGTTTCTGGTTACCGGGAGCCTCGGCTTTTTGTGGCTGATCGCGTGGCTGCTGCTGTATCATCTGCCGTCGCAGCATCCGCGCATTTCGAAAGAGGAACTGGCTTTCATTCAAAAGGAAGTGGAGCCGCCGGCGGCAACGCAGGTGGGTTGGCGCGAACTGCTCCATTATCCACAGACTTGGGGTATTGTCGTGGGCCGAGCATTGATCGATCCATACTGGTTTCTGGTGGCGGACTGGTTCGCTATCTATCTGATCAGCAAAGGATTTAATCTCGAGAGCAGCATTCTGGGCTTCTGGCTGCCGTTTCTGGCTGCGGACTTGGGCAACTTCTGCGGCGGCGGTATTTCGAGTTGGCTGATCGGGCGGGGGTGGCCCGTAGGCCGGGCGCGACGCGCGGTGTTATTGATTTTCGGACCGGCGATGCTGGGACTGATTCCGGCTGCGTTTACGTCGAATTACGTTTTGATCGTGATGTTGTTTGGATTGGCTTCATTTTCGTATGCGGCCTGCGCGACGATTTTCCTGGCGTTCCCCGGCGATGTGTTCCGGTCGAACGCGGTGGCATCGGTATCAGGACTAAGCGGCGCGGGTGCGGGACTGGCGACGTTGTTATCGACCTATTTGATCGGCACGGTGACGGACCGGTTTTCGTTTCAGCCGGTGATCATCGCTGCGTCGATTGTGCCGTGCATCGCGACGGCGGTGTTGGTGGCGCTGGTACGCGCGCCGAAACGGCCCGATCCGCAGGGATTGCTGAACAACTTCTGAATGAGAAGCGAAAGAGCGTAACTCGCGGATCGGAGTTACGCTCTTGGCTTTCAGGAATTGGGACCTGTCTATTTGGGAGTCGCCTCGAGCGGCGATGTGGTGTTGAGCCCGCGTACGAACACTCGATCCCACACGCCGTTACCAAAGGTCGCCGCGTTGGAACTGCGCCACCAGAAGAACTGGTCGCCAATCGGTTCGGCGGGATTGGTGTTTGTCTTGCGTCCGGCGACGAACAGATCGCCGCTGACGCCGGCCGGAGAGTAATTGTCGACGAATCCGGCAGTGCCGTCGTGGACCCATGCGATCGACTGGGTTGAGCCTTGAGGCAGTGGGGTGTACATGATGAGGCCACCCTGGATCGCCGCAACAAGGAACAGCTTGCCGTCGCCAGACGCTGCCAGCTTGGGATCCTGCGTAAGAAAGGCACCGCCGGTGGAAAGCCACGGATTCCCGGTAGCCGGCCAGTTTACCCAACTGTCGCCGAGGATGCGCGATGCCCATGTGTTATTGGTCTTGTCACGAGCAGCCAAGTAGACATAGTTAAACGACGTTCCGGGATCGACATCCGTTCCGCAAGTGAGGCTCGGCTTTCCTTTTAGTAAGCCGCCACCGCTGATCCACGTTCCGCCGGGTGTGCCGCTGGAGTTGATTCGAACCATCCAAAGCGGTTGCTCTTCGATGCCGGCAGCCCAGCCCTTACCAACGACGTAGGTGTTGCCGTCGGCGCAGGAGGCCATAGCGGGGTCTGTGGAGAAGAGACCGCCACCTGCCAACTTGGAAGCAAAGGGAGCAGGACCGAAGCCGGTATTAGGATTCAGGCTGGCCCAGTAGTATAGTACCTCGCCCTGGGGACCCGGGAGACCGCGGACTACAACGTAAGCCACGCCACTGATTTCGTTTACAGCGATAGCGGGGGTGCCGGAGATCGATGCCGCCGGACCGTACCAGGCCCCCCAGCTTTGCGTGGAGGCGAAAAACACTCGGGCATACAAGCTTCCGAAGGCGTCTTTCGCGACTATGTAGGTGTCGCCCGTGCTTTTCCGTTGGGCGACGGCTATGGCGTCACCCCAATTGCCGCCGAGGGTATCGATGGGTTTGTCGCCGAAGGTTCCGAATTCAATGGCGTTACCTGGCGAAATGAACGCAGCAGTCGGCACCGCGTATGGGCCGAGTTTCACAACGAAGGCATCGGCTCCGCCTTGGAGGGCGGACCCAATGGTGGTTGGGAAATTGCCAGACAAGGTGTAGCCGGAAACGTATGCATTACCTTGGGAATCGAGGGCGACCCCGGTTGCCAAGTCGTCGTTAACCCCGCCAAGGTACATGGAGTAAAGCAGTGAACGTCCACCGGGCGTTACTTTCGCAAAGACACCGTCAAGAAGCCCGCCACCGAACGTGAAATGAGAAGCAGTCGGGGCCGCGAAGGTCGGGAACCCCGTCTCTCCGTAGCCGGCGATGTAGACCGATCCCTGGCGATCAGCGGTAAGTCGGGCCATCCAGTCGTTGTTGCGGCCACCGAACACGGAAGAGTATTTGATCTCATGACTGCCGGCACATTGTTGGCCCGGGGTGATCGGCGCCACGCACCCGATTTTGACAACAAACATGTCGTTTGCGCCATTGGGAGAGGGATTAGTGGCGGTTGTGTCCTTAAAAATGATCGGGAAGTTTGACGAGCCGCTATAGCCGCCTGCATAGACGTTGCCGTTGCCGTCGAGTGCGACTCCGACGACTTCATCGAGCGCGCTTCCCCCGATGAACGTGCTCCAATCGATCGAGGTCAGATTGGGGGAGAACCGCAGAACAAAGCCATCGTTAGTGGGAGCCGTGTAGGGACGGAGGGGACTGCCCAGGGGCAAGTCGTTCGCACACCCCGGTCCACCGCCGGCACACGCGGAAGAACCTCCAATGTAAACATTTAGAAACGAGTCCACGGCAATTGCCAAGCCGTAATCATGACCGGAGCCGCCGAAGTAACGTAACAAGCTGGGCGCACCGGCCGAGTCCAATTTACCGACGAATACATTGCGGCCGCCAGCGGCTGTTGTTCCGCCCGTAACGTTCGCCGGTAGGTTTGTCGATTCTGTCCAACCCACAAAGTAGAGTTCGGAGGATGCGTTGACGGCAACAGCTTTGCCATAATCATTGCCGCTGCCTCCAACGAAGCGTAGATAGTCGATGGATCCTGGAGTCAGGGCCGCGGGGTTTAGACGGAAGAGAAAAGCATCTTCGGCACCAGCGTTGGTATTGCTGGCGCCGGGCAGGGACGGGGATGACGATCGACCGGCTCCGTACACACGATTAGAACCATCAACGGCCAGCGCCTCAATCTGCTCCACGCCAGATCCACCAATGTAAGTGGTGAATAAGATGGCGCTTCCGCTGGTGTTCAATTGAGTGACATATGCGTCGCTCGTGCCACTGCGGGCGGCGTTGTTGCCCGGGAATGAAACGGAAGCCGTGGAACCGGCGAGGAAAGCCCGGCCGCTACTGTCGACGGCAACCGCGAGACCATAGTCGTCACCAGTCAAGGTACTGCCATTACCCGCCCCGCCCAGCAGTGTTGAGTAGGAGCGCACGACAGGATCGATCACCACGTCATGCTGCCGGTCGTAATTGCCAAGAGCAAACTGAACCTGATTGCCAGTGAGCGTATAGCGTGCTTCGACTGCAACTCTTTTGCCGTCTACGATTTGATAAACGTTCGGCTTTTCGTGGACGACGTTGCCCAAGCTGGTGGCGATCGACAGGTCGCCGGAGGCGGTGAGGCTCACCTTATCTACACCGGACCACTGCATACGAATCGCGGAAGGATCAGCTCCGGGATGAACTACAAAATCATATTCCAGGGTTCGGTTCTGTGAGTAATACACCGCATCAACGCCAGGATAGACACCGTTGGCGCGGGCGGAGCGAAATTGGGGAACGCCAAGCTCCGGCCGACCGGCGTCGGATACGTAGTAATTACTCACACCTGGCAATTGATCCTGGCCGGACCAGTGCACGGTGCCGGAGGCCCCAAGCAATTGCATGCGCAACACATGCCGGCGAACTTCAGGGATGGGTTTGATGCCGCCAACTGCGGGCACAGCAGACACCTTGTCGCGTTGATGCAGAACCATGAACGCTTCTGTGTCGCTCAGAAACAATCCGAAATTGGGTCCGCGACTGGCGAACCGGACTTGGCTGTCCCACTGCCCTTGATTAGGCTCGAAGTGTAGCGGTAACTTTCCGTAGCTCGCCACCAGTTTCCCATTGGCTGGTGCGGGCACATCCGCCTTCGTTGCTGCGCTGGCCAATGCCGCGCCCAACAGAAATAATACGATCACGCCTTCCTCCCTTAATATTGCCGCCGGTACTGCCGGCGGGCGTAACTTATCTGTTTACCGCTCTGTTTACCGCAGTGGCCGACGATGGCCGCGCCTGCCATCAAAGCTAAATGGACGCACCAGAGAGCCGCAGACTTCGCGCGCCTTTCCTACGCATCGGCTGCCGCGCTGATTTTCTTTCGTGTCTTCCGACATGTTCTGCCTGGCGGCGCGTTCCGCACCACTCGCCGTCCTACAACCCGTGCGAGCGCGAGACGATCTGTCGCCGCCATGAATGCCTGAGGACTATTCCTCGTTCGCACCCCTGGGCCAGGAAACCTCCGAATCACTTGCTGTTAGGCTATCACAGCATGAACCTCCGGGCGTACGGGACCGATGGGCTATTTCCGACGTGAAAGTTCTGGCCCTTTTGCTTCAACTTAAGGCTGTCAACCTGGATTCCGCGCTGTTAGAATTAGGGTACTCTCCGTCGCGCTAAATGTCGTTGTTTACTTCCGCGTATTTCGTCCTGCTGGCGTGTGTCTTTTTTCTCTACTGGCCACTGGCCCGGTGGCGGTTGCCGGGATTGGCGGTGCTGCTGTTTGCCAATTACTTCTTTCTCGCGCGAGGCGACCTGGTCTATTTGTGGCTAATCCCGGCCGCGTCGCTTGTCGACTACCTGATCGGCAGCGCGCTCGGCGGCACGACATCCGTCTGGCTGCGGCGATTGCTGACCGCCTTATCGGTGTTGCTCAATGTGAGTCTGATACTTGCATCAAAGATCAGCGGCGCCCCGATTGTGTTACCGCTGAGCCTCTCGTTTTACGCTTTTCAATCGCTGACCTACACCCTGGACATCGCACGGAAGGATGCATCGCCGAGTCCGAGCCTGTTGGCTCATCTGACGGCTACCTGCTTTTTTCCGACGTTTCTTGCCGGACCCATCACACGCGTCAGTTCGCTGATTCCGCAGTTGCAGAAGGCGGGAAAAGCGCTCGATCCGGCCGACGGCGGCCGGGCGCTGTTTCTGATCGGCCTCGGGTTGGTCAAGAAACTGCTGATCGCGGACTACCTGGCGGAAAACTTTGTAAACCGTGTGTTCGACTTTCCGAACCTTTATACGGGGCTTGAGGCGCTGCTCGCGGTGTACGCCTACGCGGTTCAGTTGTACTACGACTTCTCGGGCTATACCGATATCGCCATCGGCAGCGCTCTTTTACTCGGCATCCGGCTGCCCGCGAACTTCAATGCTCCTTACTCAGCCGTCAATATCGCGGACTTCTGGCGCCGGTGGCATATTACGCTATCCAACTGGTTGCGGGACTATCTGTATTTCAGCCTGCCCGGCCAGCGGCGCAAGGTATTCCCATACTTGAACCTGGTGATCACGATGGCGTTGGGCGGGATCTGGCATGGTTTGACTTTCAATTTTCTCATCTGGGGTCTGCTGCACGGGGTGGGGCTGGTGGCAGTCAGACTTGCCGAGGCTCGCCGTGGACGCCGGCCCTCGCGTATCCCGCACGTATTGCGAGTCTTCCTGACAGTCCAGTTTGTGTGCTTTGCCTGGATCTTCTTCCGCGCGTCGACGCTCGAAAATGCTCTGGCGATGCTGACCCGTATCGGGTCGTTGACGGCTTCTCTGGCTAACGTGTCGGTACCGCTCGCGGTGGTATTGTCGATCGGAATTCTGGCGCACTATATTCCAAAGAACTGGTTCGAAAAGCTGCGCGACCTGTTCGCGCGTGCTCCTTTTTACGCACAGGCCGGGGCTTTGGCCCTGCTCGCCCTCGCGATCAACTATGTAGCGTCGACCGGCGCCGCTCCTTTTATTTACACGAAGTTCTGACCAATGTTCCCCTGGAAAACCGCGCTTACCGCCGCGACGCTAGCCACCCTGCTGGTTTCGCTCAAAGCCTGGGATTGGCGCTCATCGGCTTCGCTCCTCGACTTTCGTCCACGGCAGATCGTGCTTGCTCCGACCGAGGATCAGGTAAAGAACTACACGGTGCTGACTGCGAACGCCAACAAACTGGATCCGCGCCGGATTACAGACGCCGGCGGCTCGATGGCTGCGTTCTATGGCGCCTTGATGCAGACTGAGCAGGGCCGTCCGGGCGCCGTTACCCGCGTTGTCCACTACGGCGAGTCACCCACGACTGCCGACATGATTACGGCGGATGTGCGCGCATTGTTGCAAGCGAAATTCGGAGATGCCGGGCATGGCTTTGCGTTGGTGGCCAAACCTTGGGCATGGTATCAGCACCGGGGGGTTGAAGTCAGCGGATCGAACTGGAGCATTCATCCTGCTCACCAGGGTCACCTGAAAGACGGCCTGTTTGGACTTGGCGGGGTGACCTTCGTGGGGACCTCTGGGGCGACCGCGCGGGTGAAGGTGCAAGACAAACGCCATACAATCGTCGAAGTTTCGTATCTAGCCCAACCCGAGGGTGGTTCGTTCGCGTTTTACGCGGGTGAGACGGCGTTGGGCACCGTTGAGACGGCCGCGGATTCCAACACGCCCGGCTATGCTTCGTTCCGCGTGCCTGAGGGGACGGCAGAGTACTCGATCCAGGATGTAAAAGGTAAGGTCCGTTTGTTCGGTGTACGGCTAGCGAAGTCGGCGCCCGGCGTGATGTATGATTCGCTCGGGCTGAATGGCGCAAGCATCATGGTGCCGTCGCGGTCGTTTAACGAAGACCACTGGGCGGCTCAACTAAAACATGTCCAACCACATCTCGTCGTCCTGAACTACGGCATCAACGAGAGCGTTTACGCGGCATTTGTCGAATCTGCGCTTGAGAAGGAACTGCGCCGCGCGATCGCGCGCGTCCGAAGGGCTGTACCGGAAGCGTCCATCCTGCTGATGGCGCCGATGGATCGCGGAGATCGGGACGCAACGGGAACGATTGTGACGCCCAGAGCACTTACTCGGGTGGTGGAGATTGAATCGAAGGTTGCGGCAGACACGGGCATCGCATTCTTCAACACTTTCGAAGCGATGGGAGGGGCGGGAACGATGGCGAAGTGGTATACCGATACGCCGCGCCTCGTCAGTGCGGACCTGCTGCATCCCATGCCTGCCGGCGCCAAGAAGGTCGGCAAGCTCTTTTATGATGCCTTACTCGCAGGGTACCTCCGGTATAAGGTCATTGAGCGTAGCAAGGGCCTTCATAGTATTGCGGCAAATGAGCCCGAGCCACAGGCGAGTAACCCGACGGGGACTTCTCCAGCCGATGCGCAGACGCCTCCGCCGGCGCAGGCGCCTCAGCCCAATCCGTGAACACTCACTTCACCGCGATGGTGACGCCCGCCTGACTGGAAACCGCTCCAACGGTCAAAGTTAAGGGGCGAACTCCGGGGGGAGTAAACATGCCCGGCAATTTAACGTTGATCTGAAGCAATCCGACGAATCCGGGAGCGGAGCCTGCCCAGAGGATCTCGGCCTTGCTGGTTCCAACCGTCAGTTGGACGTCTTGGATGGGACGGGGCAGGGGGGCGGCTGCCGGTGTACCGCTCACGCCCCCGGGAGAGGTTTGACCTTCTCCGGTGGCGTAGAGAACCACGACGGACCCCCGCGTGGCCGGATTACTCGAAGAGTTCAATGTGCCATCCTCATTGACCGCTACTACCTGGCCGACACCCGACTCCATTGTGAACAACCCTGGCGTAGCCGAAGCTACCGCCACTTTGACTTTGCCGCGGGACGTTCCACCTTGAATCACCTCGACCTCAGTCTCCGGCTTTCCCGTCACGTCGTAGGGGACCTGCAGGTTGATTTGTCCGGCGCTGGCGAAAAACAGCGGGGCAGCCACGCCATCGAATCTCACCTGGGTTCCGCTGAGGTCTACGTCCAAACGGCCTGCCGCGTTGAGTTTTCCGTTTGCAACGGCGATCGGGCCGATGCCACTGCCGAATATGGAGATGATCGCGCCTGGGGCGACAGGTCCGGTGCGGAAACTGGCGGCATTCATCACTGTCAGCGGTTCGCCTGAAGACTCAGGAACTTTGCCGCCGGCGCCATCTGACGGGGTGAGTTTTCGGATGCGGTTGTTGTCTGTATCCGCGATGTAAATGTTCCCGCGAGAGTCGGTGGCGATGCCCGAGGGGCCATTGAGCCGGGCAGACAGCGCGGGTCCGCCGTCGCCCTGCATGCCGGCGGAGCCATCTCCGGCAATCGTAGTTACGATGCCATCGGAGGAAACGCGCCGGACGCGGTTGTTGAAGCGGTCGGCAACATAGATTGCACCCAGAGTGTCGACGGCAATCGCGGAGGGACCATTGAATGCGGCCACTAACGCTGACCCGTTGTCTCCGCTAAACCCCTTCACTCCGCTCCCCGCAATCGTTGTGATGACGCCGGTGGGGCCGATCTTGCGGATGACGTTGTTTCCTGTGTCAGCTATGTAGAGGTTACCCAAGGCATCACACGCCAGCCCTTGTGGCATAGAAAGCTGCGCCGACTTGGCATTGCCGCCGTCGCCGTAGTATCCCCTCACGCCCGTGCCGGCATAGGTGGTGATGTTGCCGTCTGAACCGATCTTGCGAACACGGTTATTGAATGTGTCGGCGATGTACTCGTTACCGGAGCGATCGAAGGCTACGCCGGCAGGCTTGTTCACACGGGCCTGTGCCGCGGGTCCGCTGTCGCCTTTGAAGCCGTACTCGCCGTCACCGGCAACGGTGCGGATGGTTCCCGAGTTGTCGACGCCGCGCACGCGACTACCAAGCGAGTCCGCTATGTGAAGCCCTGCGAAGGCATCAAAAGCCAGTGCCGCGGGTTCGTAGAGCGTGGCCTTTTCGGCTGGCAGGTTGTCCCCCAACTGAGTGCCCCCGCCTGCGTAGGTGTAGATAATCCCGGCTGATGTCACGCGGCGAACGCGTTTGCCTAGCTGCTCGGCGATGTACAGGTTGCCCATGTCATCCAAAGCGACACTCGTCGGGCCCTGCAGGTACGCGAGCCCGGCGTCGATCATCTCTTTGATGACACCGAAACTACCGTCGCCGGCGTAAATGACCGGCGCCGCGGTCCCGGATAACTTGTAGACAAACGGCCCTTTGCTGAAATAGACGTTGCCGAATTTGTCGGCGGCGACATCGCGAGCACCGGTCGCGATAGAAGTCACTTGACCATTGCTGGTCATCTGGTAGAGCCTCGCGCCGTCCGCGACATACAGCGTACCGTTGCGGTCGACTGCCAGACCTGTTGGGGTATCTAAGGGAACGCTTCGTTCGCTTCCGCCGAGCACGGTGGTGATCTTGCCGGCGGCCAACTTCCGGATGGCTTTGTTGCCGCTGTCGGCGATGTACAACGCGCCTTGGGCGTCGAGAGCCAAACCGCTGGGCGAGCTAAGGTTCACATTGAGGGCCTCGCCTTTTTCGGTGAAGCCTGCCACACCCGTACCAGCGGCGACGGCGATTCCGCCTGACGGTGTGATGCGGTACACGCGATTGTCGCCGAAATCGGAGACGTAGAGGTTGCCGTCCGGGTCCACCACGACGTTTCGAGGTGCTTGGAATCGGGTGGCCAGTGCCTCTCCGCCTTCACCGGGCGGTTTGGTTTCGCCGCCGCCGGCGACTGTGGTGATGGCGCCGTCCGTCCCGATACGCCGGATGCGCTGGTTGCCGAGATCGGCGATGTAGATTTGGCCGTGTGGGTCCACCGCCAACCCATACGGCTGGTTCAATTGTGCTTCATTCGACGGGCCTTTATCGCCGCGGAGGCCAGCGGCCCCATTGCCCGCCAAGGTGACGATTGTGCCAGTGGGGCCTATTTTTCTTACGCGGTGATCTCCAGCGTCCGATAGGTAGACGTTACCAGCAGAGTCGGTTGTTAAGCCTTCCACCGCTGCCAGTGGAGCGTTCACTGCCTTTCCACCATCCCCCGCGTAACTTGTGCCGGCTATCGTGCCGATTGTGTAGCCCGGCGGGAGTAGGGTCTGCGCCTGTAAGAGCGAGACGCCGAAGCCGAACACGGCCGCTAAGGCCCTGCCACACGTCATCAGGTTGTTTCCTCTTACTCAGTAAGTGCTGATATACAACTGTTTCTCTCATCCAAACCGATCAGTGAAGTTGTATGGCCGGACACTCGTGGGTAGTGGGGCTGGTCGCGTTGTCCTGTTCTGTTGCGTTCGGGCAGCCCTCCAGCGAACAAACCGATCGGGGGAGTACGGATGCGCTCACAGCATACAGGTGGAAAGTGAATGTTCCACAATCGTTAGCGGAAGTGAGTGCACCGGAGCTGATCAAATCTCGAGATCCGAACCGGGTTCATCGCATTCTTAAGCTCAACGCCGCAGGCGACGAACCGGCAAACCTGGAGCAACTGGAAAATTCCGGGGTACGCGTGCTGCATTACATCCCGGATGGCGCTGTGCTGGCGTCCGTCGATGCGAGCGCGGCCACGGGTGAAGCGGTCAATCCGCAGCTCAAGTGGAGCCCGGCGTTTACGAACACGACGACGGTAGTTGCCGAATCATCTAAGGCGGAGGAATCGGCCGTGACAGCGGTTGTAGAACTCTACCCCGACGTAGACGCGAGTGAAGGCCGCGCGATCGCGACGGAAGAAGGGTTGATCATACGGGAACACCCCGATCTGAACCCGAACCATATCCTGGTGGAAGGCACGCCAGAGAATCTGCGGCGGCTCACTTATTGGGACGAAGTGGCGTATGTTTTCCCCGCCTCTCAGGATTTGGTGGAGGGGCACCCGACTCGCGCGTGCATGGGAGCAATCACAGAGACGGGGCCGATTGGTCAGTACATTGCCGCTGTGGGCGACGGTTGGGACGGCGCAGGGAAGAATTCCGCGAAGGTGAAGTACTACATCCGCAATCTCACGGAGCGAATGCCTTCCGACACGGCCCGCACCCAGATTCAAAATGCTCTGGCCGAATGGTCGAAGTATGTCGCTGTCGACTTCGAGGGAGGGACGAAGATGTCGGCCGTGCGCCAGATCGACCTGTCGTTCGTAGCCCGGTCGCACGGCGATGGCTATGCGTTCGATGGACCGGGGAGGGTGCTCGCCCACACATTCTATCCGGCGCCGCCGAACAACGAATCGCTTGCGGGCGACCTTCATTTCGACGCCGAAGAGACTTGGAGCAACGGTGGCGACCCTGATGTGTTCAGTGTTGCGTTGCACGAACTAGGTCATGCGCTGGGATTGGGGCACTCCGATCAATCGACAGCGGTGATGTACGCCTACTATCGAAGGACGACGGCGCTCACTTCAGAAGATATCAGCGCGATACGAAACCTGTACGCGGCGCGAACGGACACGCCGACAACACCGACACCCGCGCCAACCCCGACACCCGCGCCAACACCGATACCCGCACCCACCCCAACGCCCGCGCCCACCCCGTCTCCAGTACCCAATCCTCCATCGACCCCCACGGCGCCCGATACGGTCGCACCGGTACTTACGATTACGTCTCCCGCGAGCACCACGTACTCGACTACGGCAGACAAAGTCACGGTAAAGGGGACGGCGAGAGACGCAGGCGGACTTGCCAGGATCACGTGGACGACGAATACGGGGTTTGCAGGAACCGCCACAGGAACGACAGAATGGTCGGCGTCCATCGGGCTCTATAAGGGCAACAACACGATCACGATTCGTGCGTACGACAAGAACAACAACACGTCGTGGCGATCGGTCATCGTGACTCGGCGGTAATTAGCGGCTGGAGCGCCGGACTGCCTCGACCAGCCGCCCGTAAACCTCGATCCAGTCGAGGCGCGAACAGGCGATGCTGCCGCCGCCGGTCATCAGGTCAGTGAAGCCGATTTCGCGTACTTGCGACAGGTCCGGGTTTAGGAACCATTTGCCCTCGACAATGGTTGCGATGTTCAACTGCTTCCAGCGGATATCGGCAACGTTAAACTCGCGCTCCCGCCAGTCGGCCGATTCGCCGTCGGTCGCGTCGCCCACCAGCCACGTGCCGTCCGCAAGACCCAGCACGATGCGCAGATGCCGGAAGCCCGCCTGCTTCGAGCGCCAGCGGATCTTGGCCATTCCTCGCAGATCGACCAGAGCCGTACGGTGCCGCAGTGTAACCGCCCAGTTTCCGGCCGCTTCGCCGGACCAGATATAGAACGGATCGTCCACAGGCTTATCGTGATGGCTCTTCTTGACGCCGATCTTGCCTGGCCCGTGGATTGTCATGACGAGGTTCGCGTTCGCCACGTGATCCTGGGTTGCGGGTTTTTCGGCCGGGGTTTCCTTCCAGTCTTCGCGGAAGGCCAGCGGCGGCCGGGCCGGATCCTCTGCGGCGAAGGCTGCGGCGAGGGTTAGCATAGACAGAAGTACGTAGCGAAGCATTCCCTTATGATTGCCGATATTCCTAACTCAATGAAAGCCTGGCGTGTGCACGACTGGGGCGCACCCGAAAGCATGCGGCTAGAAGACGCGCCCGTACCCGCGCCCGGGCCAGGCCAGGTGCTGATCCAAACGGCGGCTTGCGGCCTCAACTTCTACGACACGTTGGAGATCGAAGGGAAGTACCAAGTGAAACCGGCGCGGCCATTCTCTCCAGGCGGCGAAGTAGCGGGGACGGTGGTGGCGGCCGGTTCCGGGGAAAGCCGTTTGCGACCAGGAATGCGAGTCCTTTCTATACCGTTTGTGGGCGGATTGGCGGAGTACACGCTTGCTCCCGCGAACGCGACGTTTCCGATTCCCGATTCCCTTGCGAACGGCGAGGCGGCCGCGCTTCCGGTGGTCTATCAAACTTCTTACTTCTCGCTCTATGACCGTGGTCAACTGCAGCCTGGCGAAACCTTGCTGGTCCACGCCGGGGCGAGCGGTGTCGGCATGGCAGGGATCCAATTGGGTAAGGCTCGGGGTGCGAGCGTCATCGCTACGGCTTCGAGTGAGGCGAAGCTCGAGTTCTGCCGGCGTCTGGGCGCCGACCACGTCTTCAATTACTCGACTCCGGAGTGGGTGGAAGAGGTGAAGCGGGTTACCAATGGCCGCGGAGCTGATGTGATTCTCGACCCTGCCGGGGGCGATGCTTTCGATCTGTCCACCAAGTGCATCGCTCCGCTCGGACGGCTGCTGGTCGTAGGCTTTGCCTCCGGCCGCATTCCCACGATCGCGGCTAACCGAATCCTGCTCAAGAATATCTCGATCGTTGGGGTTTTGTGGGGCAACCACATCGCCGCGCATCCCGAATATGCGGAACGCACGCACGCCAAGTTGATGGACTTGTACGAGGCCGGCAAGATCAAGCCGCTGATCACCCGCACCTACGAACTCAATCAAGTGGTAGATGCCTTTCGGGACATGACGTCGCGGCGGCTGATCGGGAAGGCCGTTATCCGGTTAAACTAGGAACTCCCTCCTGATATCCTTATTAGCCGTGACGCGTCGCGCGCTGGCTTTCTTTGTCCTCGCTTTACCTGCTGTAGCGGCCATAAAGTTCCGGCCCCAGGAAATTCAGTCGAACTTCGGTGTCGTGTACGCGGTGTTGACTGCGGACATGAACCGCGACGGCAAGCCGGATATCGTCGCCATCAACCCGACGCAGGCAGTGTGGTTCGAGAACCCTACCTGGACCAAACATGTCATGCTCGACGGCGGGACGAAGAAGGACAATGTCGCAATCGCGGTGAACGATATCGACGGTGACGGATACGTGGACGCCGCGATCGGGGCCGATTGGCAGCCGACCAACACCCAATCCGGAGGATCGTTGCAGTGGATCCGCCAGCATCCCAAGAACCGTAATGCTAACTGGCTGTTAACCCCGATCGGGAACGAACCGACATTGCATCGCATGCGTTGGGGCGATGTCGATGGGGACGGCAAGAAGGAGTTGATCGTCGTTCCGTTACATGGCCGCGGGACGAAAGCGCCCGACTGGGAAGGGCAGGGAGCGCGCATTCTTGTGTATTGGCCGCAGCCGAACGGCAAGCCCTGGAAGATGGAGGTGGCTGACGATTCGCTTCACATTGTCCATAATCTCATCGCTGTGGACCGTGAGGTCTGGACCGCCTCAAAGGAAGGCATCCACATCCTGAGCCGGACCGGCGAAGGGAAGTGGACCCGCCGCAAGATCGGCGAGGGCGCGCCGGGGGAGATCAAACTGGGCCAGGTGAACAGCGTCCGGCATCTGGCGACGGTAGAACCCTGGCATGGCGACAAGATCGTCGTTTATGAAGAGCCGACCGAAATGCTGAATCCGCAAGGGGGCACGAAGGTAGATCGTCCTGTGATCCCGAACCAAAATTGGGTTCGTTTCGTAATTGAGACGGGCCTCACGCAGGCGCATGCTCTGGGTTGGGGCGATTTCGATGGGGATGGTTCGGACGAACTGATCGCAGGGTGGCGGAATAAACCAC
This sequence comes from Bryobacterales bacterium, assembly GCA_020846745.1. Classification (GTDB taxonomy): domain Bacteria; phylum Acidobacteriota; class Terriglobia; order Bryobacterales; family Bryobacteraceae; genus JADLDI01. Next base: position 42,145 of record JADLDI010000077.1, read on the forward strand.
ATGGATTGGCTTTGTTTCAACGCGTGCCGAATCCGAGTTCGGTTACCCCAACGGTGGCGCTGCCCGGACCGCCCGGTCCGCAGAAATGGGACAAGCAGCCGATCGACGATGGGGTCGCCGTTGAGGATCTCGCTGTAGATGATTTCAACGGAGATGGCAAGCCCGACTTTGTCGCCGTTGGGCGGTCAACCGCTAATGTTCGAATCTATTGGAACGAATCGACACCGGAGTGGGTACGGCATAAGGTGGCCAGCGGCTATCAGACGCTGACGGCAGTGGCCGCCGACTTCACGGGCGACGGTGTTGCGGATATCATCACCAACGACAGTCCCGGCAAGAAGACCTATCTATATGTTGGCAACAAACAGAAAGCGGGCGCTTACACGCAGGTCGTGATTGACCAGGGCGTCTCGACCATCCACTCCGTCACAATGGATGTCGACGGCGACGGCGACCCCGACTTCATCGGTTGCGACTATTCGCCCGGCCACATCTACTGGTTGGAGAACCCGGGCAAGCGCGGCGGCAAGTGGCCGCACCATGTAATCGACGATGTGAAGCAGGGTGGCGTGGACGGGATCCACGGCCTGATCCTCGGCGATATCGATAGAGACGGCAAGCTGGACCTGATCGGCAACTCGGCACAACCAGCGGGCCCGTTCGCGCAGTCGATCGCCTGGTTCAAGATCCCGAAGAATCCGCGTCTCGCGTGGGAACGTCATGTGTTCGCGAAAGGCGATGCGCCGGGGCTGTCGCATTACATGGGTGTGGGCGATGTGAACGGCGACGGCCGGCCTGATATTGCTGCCGGGGCCAAGATCGCGGAGGGCGGGAACTGGTTCGCCTGGTGGGAGCAACCCGCGTCCGGGAAAGAACCGTGGACGAAACACGTGGTCGCCACTAATCAGGAAGGCGCCACCAACATCCATGTGGCGGATGTGAATGGAGACGGCAAAGCAGACCTGGTGGCATCGCGCGGGCACGGCCGGGGCCTGGTCTGGTTCGAAAATCCGACGTGGACGCCGCACGCGATTAGCGATCAGATTGTCGGCGCGCATTCGCTCGCTATCGGCGATATCGATAACGATGGCGATATCGACGTGGCCACCTGCGCGAAAGACTCTCTGACCGCCGCGTGGTTTGAGAACGATGGGAAGGGTAACTTCACCACTCACCACATTCACGAACGTCAAGCCGCCTACGATATTAAATTGGTCGACATAGACAAAGACGGCGACTTAGACGTGCTTATCCCCGGCCAGGAATCGAAGAACCTGGTGTGGTTTGAAAACCGGCTGAAGCGCTGAAATCACTTACCGGCGGTCGCGGTGCTGTTGCCGTAACACGTTCGGGTCGTCGATCCGTGGCCCCGGTGTTCCGTCCTGTGGTTCCTTTGCCTTGGCCGGATCGAACACATCGAGCGGCACGGGTTTCTTCTCGTAAGGCGTCATGTCCGGGTCTAACTGGAAGCAATCGGCCAAATCGGCGGCCGCCGCGTCAAACAGGTTCAACGGAGGCAGGCCCAGCAACCGGAACGCTGTCTTCAAAAGTCCGGGGAAACTCGAGTTGACGTGCGAAACGTAGTTGCGCTTCGCGTACGGGCTGATCGCGAAGAACAAAGTCCGGTGAGAATCGATGTGGTCGACGCCACCCTGTGCATCGTCTTCCGTCACCAGGATCGCCATCTTCGGCCACCATTTCGATTTCGATAGATATTCGACAATCCGTCCGAGCGCATAATCGTTATCCGCCACATAACTCGCCGCGAACGGATAGCCGTCGTCCGGCCGTGCCTTGGCCATGTGATCGTTTGGCAGGTGGATGTAGAGTAGCCGTGGTAACTCGGCGCCGGTCTTCCCGTATAACTCTTCCATCTCATTGATGAACTGTGTAGCCCGGAACTGATCCGGGATATTCATGTTGTAGTTGGGGTATTTGCGCGAGGTGTTCCGGTAGAGCGGATCGGGCATCGGTACGTTGGTGAGATATCGCGCCCCGGTCGGCTTCAGCCCTTCGCCTTCATCCGCCCCCGCTAATTCAAAGCCTTCGCCGAAATTGCGAAATGTAACCTTATGCCGTTCCAGATGATGCCATAGGGCGCCGGCTTCCAACTGCTCCTCGGGGTGGACCGACGAGTTACTGCCGGGAAACAGCAGCCGCCCCGGCGCGGTGGCCGGCATGCGGAAATCTTTCTGCCCGGCGTAAGCCGCCATCAAGGTCGACTCCGTCCAGGCATTCGGATACACGCCCACCAACCAGTGATGGCCATCGACGCTTACTTCCGAATCGGCATAAAAGTTATCCGAAATCGCGAACTGCTGTGCGAGCGCATGGTGATTAGGCGTTACACTTACGCCCCGAATCGCGAGCCGTGTCTGCAACTCGCCCGGACCCGATGTAATTATTCCGAACTTCCCAAACCGTGCCAATATCGGCAGCCCGGCGACGGCGCCATTGGACGCCTGTTCAATGTCGCCTAATACTTCATCGAAGGTCCGGTTCTCCTTCACGATGATCACGACGTGCTGAATCTCTTTGGGCAGCGGCGCGGCCGGTTCCTTCTGCGGTAGTAGTCCGTTGTTATACAAGACCTGGGCTGTGAGCTTGCCCATGTCCGCCTTCTCGGGCATGACGAACGATGAAACCGACCCGCGCCGCATCTCGCCTTGGAACGATCCGCGGATCGGACCGCCGCGGCCGGCGTTCGGTCCTGTACCGGACCCCTTGGCGCAGGTGACATACACGGTGGCGTCTTTCACCACCACGCGCGTCGGGAACCAGGCAGTGGGCAATAACGCGAGCGGCTGCATCGCTGCGAGGTCTATAACAGCGATGGCGTTGATGCCGGCGCAGGCCACCAGGAGCCAGTTATTCTGAGGATAGTAATAGGACCCAACGGGCAGCAGGCCGCGATAGGCCTCTAACCCCGGTATCCGCAGTACGATCTCTTTCTCCACCTTACCCGTGAGCGCGCTGATCACGGTGATCGAGTCATTGTGCCCGTTCGAAACAAAAACGTGGTCTTTCGTGGCCGTGATTCCCGATGGACTGCTGCCTCCCAGGCTCCGCGGAAACGGCGTTCCGGTGGGTACAAACGCCTCCACCTGCAACCGCGCCGGATCTTCCACATTCACGATGGCCACCGTGTTGGCCTCTGCGGCATTGGGACTACCCAACCCCGGGACATCCACCACCACGCCGGCACCAGTCTCTCGTTGCGCCCCGCGAACAGCTTCTTCCGACGGGAACCCGAACGCCGGGAAGGGGAGCCCGGTCGCGCGCGCCTGTTTGGGGTCGGCGCCAGGAATGGGTTTGTACTCGAACATTCCGAGGTTTGTGACATACAGGCGCCTGCCGTCAGGCGACAGCGCCACGGCGAACGGTAACCGGCCCACGCGTACAGAACCAGCCACTTTACGAGCCCGCGTATCGATCGCGGCGACCCGGAAGTTCGCCTGGTCTACGACATACAACCGCCGCCGCTCGCGGTCGAACACCATGTCGCCTGTATAGGAGTCTTTGTAGCCGTCCACATTCAGGTCGTAAATGCGCTTCCGCGCGCCGGTTTGCGCGTCGAGGTGCCGCACGCGGCCCGAATTGCCTTCGGACGCGAACAGGTTATCGTCGTCCTCAAAGGCCAGCCCCATGAAGACGCTGCGCCAGTCGGCATCATCGTCACCCTGCTCTTCTTCTTTGTTCTTCGGAAGCACGCGGCTGCGCAGCCGCCAGCCTTCTTTCGTTTTCTGGATGGTCGTGAGCGCGAATCGTCCCGGACCGCCATCCGCCGTCGCCACGATCGTCCCTTTCGGATTCACCGCCAGCCCGAAGGGTCCCGGCCCGGTGAAATACTGCTTACCTAAAGGCGTAATCGCTCGACCGCCGGGCAGGATGCTGGGCGCTCCCGGCCTACGCGCGGCGGGACGATCCTCTGCGGGCGGACGGTAATCGGCGGCCGCAGCGAGCATTGATGTAAGCACAGCCAAGATGGCCGCGAAAATGAACATCTAGCAACATGATATCGGGCCAGGCGCGCGGCGGGAGGGCGCCGGCGTGGAGAGTTCGTGTTTCAGGCCAAATCGCATTCCGGGGATTCTTTCTCACGCCCTTGCGGTCGCGGCTCGGTTACTGACGGGAGGCGGTGACCAGATCGCCGATAATTTTCGAGAACGATTCCACATACGGCGTGCCCGACCGGAGGAGATTATCCAGAGTCATATAATCCACTTGGATATCCGGCCGCACACCAATATTCTCGATAAACCGGGAGTCGGGGAAATCGGCGGTTTTTACGGTACGCGGCCGCATCATCATTGATTGCGTCACGGTTGCCGTGGCCTCCGAGTAGAAGCCCACGTTAAATTCGGAAACGTTGCCGCCCGCACCCGCGGTACGCCAACCGACCAGCGGACCACGCCCGGCATCCTGCATCAACGCCGCGAAAACATCGCCCGCGGAGGTGGTGAACTCGTCCGTCAACACAATCAAGGGCTTGTCGTAGACGAACGGCCGGCCGGAGTTGTCGCGGGCGACGTCACGCTCGAAATTCTCGGTACAGAACGGGAGCGGTCCCGTATCACCGCGATTGTTCTTCAGAGCATCTTCGATCGCATCCACATACGCCTGTAACAGATCGATCTGCCATTGCTCCGCACCGGCTGCCTTGGCCTGCTCGAGGGAGGAGTAGAAGTCGTTCGCCCAGGAGACGGTAGCACGGACCGAGAATCCCATGCTTGTGAAGCCGTTGGGATTCAATCGCGTCATATACTCCTCGGCCAGGCATCCGTATCCGCCCGGATTGCGCATGACGTCGATCACCAGCCCGTCGGTACTGGTTCGGAAAAAAGCGATCTCCCGATCGAACTGCGACAGCGCAGTCGAGATATCGGAAGGAATGAAGTTCGGAATCCGCATGAACCCAATGGTGTAGTCGCCTACTTTGAAGGTTCCCGTATAGAAGTAGTCAGCTGAGCTTCGCCCCAGCCTTTGTGTGAAGTTGGGGATGGTAAAGATCGGAGTCTTACTGCCAAAACCACGAAGAGCACGAGACTTGCCGCTGTTCACCATGTTTCGGGCGATGGACATCCATGCCTTGGAATAAGTCGGGAAGTTCGCATATCTCGAAACGACTACGGGAGCGTCGCCGGCAACCGCGGGGCTGTCCACAGCCGGCTCTTCCGCCGGGGTCTCCTCTGCTCCGTCCGTCTGCACGTTCGCTGAAGGCATCGGTACAGGTCCATTGGCAGTCAGCGCACGGCCTCGCTTGTTCCACTTCAGGTTGTAAGTCTCGACATTCCCATCACGCCGCCGAATCACCCATTCCGATGTTTCACCGAGTGTTCCGGCCGACGGAACGATTGCTTGCACCCGGACTCCCAGATCGTGCGCGACCCACCGGGCAGTGGACCGCTCGTTCGCAAACGCTTCGAATTTCCTAAATGCGTCGACCCACTCGGCGGGCGATTTGCCGTCGATCGCCACCACTTCGTCGCCGACCTCGAACGGATATTGCGTGCGCGGCAGCAGAGTCCTGCTGATGTCGTCGATAACGTACTTGCCTTCGTAGATATCAATCCGGAGACCCGTATCGGCTACGAAGCTGCTCGGCACGGTAAAGGCGGAGTGAGCATCGTTCAGACTGGCAACGTATTCCAGGCAAATTTCATAAAACGCGAGATCGTCTTTGGTCCGGTTGATTCTCTCAACCCATGGCTTGAGATTAAATAAGTCGTACTTATAAGTTTCCAGTTTCCAGCCATACGGCGCGTACTGCTTTGCATATAACGCCGCAAGTTGTTGGAAATCAGTGACCTTCTGGGCCGTAGTAAGTTGGCCGAAAGCAGGTAGGGTGGCCGAAAGTAAAGCAAGCGCACCCGTCAAAAACAAACGCATGGGCGACCTCCAAAAGACAACACTAACGCGGATCTCGCCATTGTCAAGAGACAGATGATGAGAAAATCAGTAGACAATAGATAGGAATATCTGAAACTTCAGGCGGTTGCGCGCCCGATCCCCAGGGCGTCTTTAGTCTTCGATCGAAATGGAAGGCCCGCCCTGGCTTGCTACCTGATCCGCACGCGCAGCCACCCCACGCGCGAGTTCCAGAAACTTTTCGTCGCCGGCCCAGGCCACCGGATTGCCACTATCTCCGCCGATGCGGATGGCAGGATCGAGCGGCAACTCGCCCAAGTAGTGGGCATCCATGGCGTTGGCGGTCTTCTTGCCGCCACCCGTTCCAAACACGTCGACGCGTTCCTTCGACTGTGGAGCGATCAGGTAACTCATGTTCTCGACAATCCCGAGGATCTCAACCCTCACCTGGCGGAACATATTGATTGCTTTGCGCGCATCCTCGAGTGAAACATCAGAGGGGGTAGTAACAACGACCGCACCCGTGATCAGGGTGGTTTGAATGAGCGAGAGCGCCACGTCGCCGGTTCCGGGCGGAAGGTCGATTACCAAAAAGTCCAGTTCGCCCCATTCCACTCCACGCAGAAACTGCTGAATGACGCTGTGCAGCATGGGCCCGCGCCAAACGAGCGGTTTATCCCCGGGATTGAGAAAGCCCATCGACATGAGCTTGACACCGTCCCGCTCTAATGGAACGATCCGGTTACCCATGGCAAACGGCTGTTCGTGCACCCCCATCATGAGCGGAACATTGGGTCCATAAACGTCCGCATCCAGCAACCCGACGCGGTAGCCGAGTTTGCCGAGCGAGATGGCCACGTTGACGGCGACGGTGGTTTTGCCCACGCCGCCTTTGCCGCTTCCGACCGCAACGACATATTTCACACCTGGAATCTGCTGTTTTGGCGGTTCTGCCGCCCCCTGTGGATGCATCTGCTTCCAGTGTAAAGGAGGTTGCCGCTATCCTTTGTAAGTAGTGGAGGCTTCCGCCGGAAGGGGGAGGCTCAAAGGCTTTGAAGAACCCGTTTCGACCCTTATTCCGCAACGCACATCTGTCGACAATCGTGTCGTCGTACTGGCCGCGCCAGATAGACGAGTTGAAGTATCCGGTAGAGGCGAAGTTGTTCCGGCCGGAACCCGATGTACAAGTGCTCATACACCGCCAGCAGCCAGCGGGTGAAGCTATCGGCGACGTGATTCTGGTGCATGGCTTGGAAGGCTCGTCCGATTCGCCCTACATGCGCAGCATGGCGCAGACGCTGCTTGATTCGGGCTTCGCAACGCACCGCATGAACATCCGCACTTGTGGCGGTACCGAATTTCTGTGCAACACTTTCTATCACGCCGGGCTGACGACGGATATCTTCGCCTACCTGATGGACCTCGACCGGCGCCGGCGCACACCAGCTTGGCTGATCGGGTATTCACTGGGCGGCAACATGGTGCTGAAACTCGCGGGTGAGATGGAAGACGATGCCCTGCGCGTGCTGGCCGGCGTATGCGCCGTCTCGGCACCGGTGGACCTGAGGGCATGTACCGAACGCCTGGACAAACGGTCGAACTGGATCTACCAATGGCACTTCCTCCGGAGCATGCGCCGCCGGCTCAAACTGCGGCGGCAAGTGCTTGAAGGAACGTTGCGCGATGCAGGCGAGAAGTTCAAATCAGTTTACGACTTCGACGATAAGATCACCGGACCGGCATTTGGGTTCCGCGATGCGGGCCAGTACTATGAGACACAGTCCGCGGTACGGTTCACGCATCGTATCCGCGTACCCACTTTCGTGATTGCCGCCCAAGACGATCCGCTCATCCCACCGCAGGTGTACGATCCACTCAGCCAGAATCCTTACATCGACGTACGCCTCACTGAACACGGCGGACATATCGGCTTTCTGGCGCGGAACGGATACCGGCACTGGGTAGACGAGGCGGTGCGCGATTGGATGTTGGCCCGCCTCGCCGAAACTGGTTAGAACGTGAACCGGAGCGAAGCTTCCAGCCGGCGATTGCTTGCCGCCGAAGCGCCGCCCGGTCCGCCGAAGCCGGCAATCGAGAGCGACTGACCGAACAGCGGCGAAGTCAGGTTACCGACGGGTGAAGTCAGGTTCACGTGATTCAACAGGTTGCGCGCCGACAACGATAGCGTGACGTTGAAGCGTTTGTTCGAGTTGTTCTGACCGAACATGCCGCCGGGACCACCGCCCCCGCGCATGCCGCCCGCGCCAAAGCCGCCGCGCATGCCGCCTCCGCCACCGCCAGGACCTCCGCCGCCGGGGCCGCCGCGCATACCGCCAAACCCCGGTCCGCGCATTCCGCCTTCCCCGGGCATTCCGCCCTGTGCGGAGGTGCGCCGTTCGCCGAAGCCCCAGGTGCGTGAGACACGGAGGTTAATCGTGAATTGTCCAGGTCCGCGGCCGTAGTTGCGGGAAATGATGGCGTCGGTCGCACTGGGATTCGGATTAAAGACGCCCCAAGGTGTCGCGATTGCGCCCGGCGTAGTCGCCATGGCCAGTGCGGGGCGGTCGTTAAATACGGAATCGCCGTTTGTATCCCGGCCCGTTGTGATGTTGAACGGCATCCCTGTCGAAGCTACGATGAATGGGCTCCACGAGAGTTTTCCCGGCGATTCGATCATGCCGCCGAGGAAGACGCGGTGCCGGACATCAAATGCCGAAGGGCCGTATTCGGAGGCAAGGTTGTAGGAATACGCGGGCATGCTGCCGGCCCCATCGGTGTCGCTCTGTGCCTTCTGTAGAACATAGAAGCCGAACAGTCCGAACCGGCGGCTGAATCGTGTGTTGATGTTGGTGATCAACTGGTTCTGGCGCATCCGGCCCGTCGACTCGAACTGAAACACGTTCTCCGTTCCGCCAAGGGGACGGGCGCCGTCGGCGAGCGGCGCATTGATGTTACGCGTCCGCAGCATGTGGTTCCCGCGAGAGAACACATAGTTGACCGCGACGGTGGTGCTTCGCGGAAGACGGCGTTCGATTCCTAACGCGGTTTGCATGATGGCCGGCGCCAGCAGGCCTTTGTCCGCCACACGAATGGTTTGTGCCGTCAGCGCCGAAGTGAGCGAAGCTTCGCTTGGAATCGCCGGGAAGAACGTTGGGTTTGTTACGACATATTGCCGTTGCGCTGAACCGTTGAACCGTAGAGTTTGCAACGTGTAGCTTTCGCCGAACCGGTCGTAGAAGATGCCGAACCCGGCGCGGATTACCGTCTTGGTCTGGCCGCCTTTGGCGGGCAAACCCCAAGCGATCGACACGCGAGGCGAAGCGTTGCTGTAATCGGCCATGTTCGTCTGCGCTTCGTAACGAAGGCCATAAGACACGGTCAGGTTCGGGCGCAGGCGCCAATCGTCGAGCGCGAACACTCCTACGTCTATCTGATTGACGGCAGCCAGCGGATCGCCCGCAGCAAGTGTGAATTGCGATGGACCCGCACCCAACAGTTGCATCTGCGCCACACTCAATCCCATCGATTGAAACAACAAGGTCCGGCGATAGCGCTCAATCGAGCTGATCGCCATTGTGGTTCCGCCGATCGCCTGGTTGTCGCCATCGAGTTCGGGGCCAACGCCGCCCGCGAAAATGTATGTCCCGCCGAAGTTCTGCGGCGAAGTATCCGACAGCCAGGCGCCCCGAATCCGTCCCCCGAACTTCAGCGTGTGCGAGCCTTTCACCATCGTCGTCAGGTTCGTAACCTCAAAACTGTCGGTGGTGTTTCCCGCAAGCCCGATTTGCGAACCTCCACCGGTAAACGAATCAAGCACTTGAATCGTAGGAATGGAGTTGTCGGCGTTCTGTGAAAGGTTGTTACGGATAAATTGAAAGCGGGTTTCGTTGATCGTGGCCGCATTCAAAACCGCGGTTTCCGTCAGTTGGACAGAATGGTGTCCGTTCGCGCTTGAGTAGGCGCGCGAGGGTAGCGAAAACTGACCCACCCCTTCATTCTGCTGGTCGGAATTGAACCAACTGTACCTCCCGACCAATGTATTCTTAGGCGTTAGCTGGTAATCGAGCCGCGTGGTGAGAAACGTACGCCGTTCCGGAGTAATGATCGCCTGCTGGAACGGGGATGGAACCAAGCCGGTATTCAGGATGGTCGCGTTCACGATCGCGTTTTCGTCGATCGCGCGGCGCTCCACATCGAAGGCGAAGGACGCTTTCTTGTTCACCGGACCCGAAATACTTACGCCATAGAGCCGCGATTGATAGGGTGCACGGGTCGGAGAAAAGGGATTTCGCGAGTTCATGGACTCGTCCGAAAAATTCATGAACGCGGAACCCCGGAGCCGGTCTGTGCCGGGTTTGGTCAGGATTTCGATCCGGCCGAAGCCCATTCGATCGTACTCGGCCGAAAAGGGGTTCTGATTGATGCGAACTTCGCGAATCGAGGCTTTCGGAGGAAGGCGCCCGCCCGAAAATCCGTCAATAAAGATCTGGCCGCCGTTTGGTCCCGCGGCCGGGCCGGCAAGCGCTTGCAGGTCTGAGGCTAACTGGTCAGGGTCGTCGGAAAGCGCATCGAGATCTGTGCCGCGTAGCACCAATGAACCCGCGTTCTGACTGGGGTCCACCGACACCGTGCCCTGGGTTTCGCTTTGCACGCTGACCGTCTGCGTTTCGAGCATTACGGTGAGCGTCACATCCAACGTCGCCGCACCGCTGACATCCACATTAGCGGCTTCAAACGGAGCGAACCCAGGCGTGGCCACGCGCAGCAGGTATTTGCCCGGCGCCAGGTTTTCGAACTTATATGCGCCGAATTCGCCGGCTTGCGTCGTCCACTCGCGGCCGCCGCCCCGCAATACGACGTTGGCGCCGGGTATTACGGCGTCGGTCGAGTCTTTGACAGTGCCGCGGAGGCTCGCCGTTTGCTGCGCAGCCGCACACGAACACACCACAAGTAATCCAGCCGGTAAGAGCTTCATTGTTGTTCCCTTCTGTCTAGGAGATCGTTACTGAGGCAGCCCGATATCCAGGCTCCAGCCTGGAATGTTCGCGGCGCGATCGCCGCTTCGTGGTGCGGTCAGGATGGCCTCGACACCAGCCACCAACGTGATGGCTGTTAATTCGCCGGCGTTTGCGCCCACTGTGGAGGAGACCATGACGGCCTCGCCCGGTTTCAGTCCTCCGAGTTCGATTTTGGGAAAGCGTTCCAGCATCTGCGCAGGATCGCCGCCTCCCGGCCCGCCCCGGAAACCGCCCCCAGCACTCGGGTTCGCGCCAGGTCCAGGTCCAGATCCAGGGCCAGATCCACGGCCAGGGCCAAATGCAGGCCCCTGACCGTTATTGCCGGGCCGGTTCATACCGCCGCCGGCGCCCGGTCCCCCGCCGCTGATCATCGCGGCAAGAAACGGAGGCAGTTGGCGAAGGTTTGTGTCTGGGGTTATCTTGACCAGCAGCTTGCGCTTCGCTTGTGGGTCGTCGAGCCTGAGTTGGTTGTTCGCCGTATCAACTGAAATTACCCGTCCAGCAATCATTTGAAAGGTGCCAAAGACAACGTCTTCGGCTTCGATCGCTGTGTTGTCGGCATTCTTCTCGCCCAGCGCGCGCAGTTGATCCTTCACCTGGATTTTGTCGATGGCCGAAGGCTTCGCGTCCGCAAACCGAACCGAATCCTCGGCATATCGCCGTATGGCCGCTTCGGGTTTGATCGTGACCACAACCTGGTGGTACCGCCGCGACTCAAGCGTAACTTTGCGGGCGGCCGGGTCGACGGCGGTGACCACCCCAAGCACTCCGCGCCGCAGCCACTCCTCCCGGTCGCGTTCGTGCTTTTTCGCAATTTCTTCCTTGCGGTTGACGATCAAAGAATTGGCGATCAGAGCTTTTTGTTCAGCCAGCAGATCGCCCCGGGCCAATACACGGTCGCCTACGATCAGGTCGCTCAGCGGAATCTTAATTCCTTTGGTGAGATTAGTTTCTCCGGGAGCCAGCTTGATCACTACCGCGCGCTCGGACAGCTTCACTCCATACAAGTCGCCACGGTCTGTCTTCACCGAAAGTTCAGACGCGGCGGCATTGACGGCTGTGACGGTACCGAGGACGCGCGCCGGTGGAGCCTGCGCCATTAAGGTTGCCGTGACCGCCAGAACTAGATTTTTCATCTGTCGAACGTAACGACGACGCGACCACCGGCCGCCGGCGTAAAGTTTTGTTAAACGGATATGGGTTCGAAACCAGCCTGCCCCAAATGAGTACGAGATTAATACCTTGCCCGCGTCGACCGGCCCTGCGATTCTCCGCGCAACCACACGAACAGTGGAGCGTGCGGCGCTGGCGACGGCCAAGGCATGTGCAACCGCAACTGCTGCTTGAAGGCTTCGCCCGGGATCGGCGACGGTAAGCCGGGCACCGCGACGCCGCTTGACGCATCCCATCCGGCTTTTTCAATCAATTCCAGGTCGCGGCCCGTGAGCACGCCCACATAGAGGTTTTCGCCTGCCTTTTCGTCGGACAAGCGAAAGCTCTCAATCCGGGGAGTCCGGATCACCGTGCCTAACAGGTACGGGTCCGACACCCCATCCCCGTTCTCCACGGTGACGAACAGTTTACAGCCGCCTGGCCAGCGGCCCGGGTCAAACGACAGAAAGTAGCTTCCCGCCTGAACCGATTCGAGCTTCACACCTTCTGTCGTGCTACCGGTCGCCGTACGGACGGCGCTGGCCGTCATGTTCTCGCAGGACAGGTTTGCCGCGGCGGAAGATCCGCCGTGTTCCACGGTCATCATGACGCTTGCAAACAACCCCGCCGGCAGTTCTCCCTGCCGGACCTCAATTGGCAGTTCCGCCGCTTGCGACACCGTGGCGCTGACGACCTTGGGCCGCGGCCCAGCCACCTGCAAAGCACGCGGGATGACGAGCGGGGCGGCATACCCTTCTACGGTCATTCGCAGATCGTAAGTATCACCCTGCTTCACTTCGCCGCCCTTCACCCTTCCACTCAGCCGCCCGCCGCGGTCGTGTTTCAGACTGATCTCGAACCCATCCGCTGTCAGCGACTGCAGGGCTGCCAGGTCGCGGCCCTCAATGCTAACCGTATGCTCTGTGTCGCCGGCATGAAGCAGAAGCGGAAGCTTCGTCAGTTGGGGTGGTTCTTTCAGAATTCTCAAGCCGACCGGACGAGGCTTGCCATCGGTCTGCACGATCTGCAATTGATACTGGCCGGCGGCAAGCTGAGCGGTGTCGATTTCCATTTCAATGGCCGGCTGCGGCCCATTTCGCGGACCCGCGGCGAGCATGAAAGGAATGTTCACAGGAACTCCATACCGGTCTCCCTGGCGAACAAGCGAGATTTTCTCGACAAACTCGAAATCCGCCCCTTCCAACGTGATCACTTGCTTGCCGCTGAACTGTCGCAGGCGGTTCTGCGATTCCGCGGTTGGCCGGACTGCGGACAGGTCTGAAATCTCGCGGACGACAATCTGGCCCGTGGCCTCAAAATGGTCCCAATCCCAATCGGCTGCCAGCGTATAGGATCCGGGTTTCAGGTCTGCGCCCGCCATGTCCAACTCAAGGCTTTTCTTATCCTGGATCGCCGCGACGGACACAGGGAATTCCGCGCCCTCCCCATTTTTGAGCTTCCAGTTCCGGGCGCGAGCGATGAGCGGCCAACCTTCGCCCGGCACGCGAACGCCGACGAGAGTTCGAACGCCCCTCGGCACGTTGTTTGGCTTGTCGATTACGATCGCGGGCGGCGTCGGGCCGGGCACCCGAAACGCCCACAGATACGCCAACCGAGTCCTGCCTTGCGAGGACTCGCGCTTTCCACACAGTGTGGTGGCGCCTTCTGTCGGCTGGGCGTACATGGACCGGAAATCGCTGTTCGGAAACAGGATCGTCTTCATGTTCAGCGCCATCGCGGTGCTGCCCGCGGCCAAACCGACGGTACTGCCGAAAAACATTCCAGCCACGATGGTCGCTAGTCCCGCCGTTTGGCTGACCCGGGCGGACCCGGTGGGCGAGATCGGGTCATAGGCCGACAGCGCCGGGTTGAGGCTCCGAATCACGCTGAGTGTTTGCTGGTCTAAAGGCGCGGTGCGGTCTACGCGATTGTTGATGCCGTAGTTTCTCGCGAAACCTTGCAACGCGGCGTTCAGGTTCTCGCTCGGACCTTCGCGTTCGTAGCTGTTTAAGGCATTTAGCAGCGCTTCCGTTTGGGCTGTTTTCTCCGCATAATTGGCCAGTTGCGCGATCAATTCCTCGTCGCGCCCGAGGAATCCTTTTACCTTTCCCGTGCTGATGCCGTTCGGTCCGTAGACGAACACGGCCAGCGATGCAGGAAACGGTACTTTCCACTCGGCAGTAGCATCCGCATCCTGAGGATCGAGAACAACGAACCCGTACTTTTCATCCGGCAGCGGATTTTTGGCCACGAGGACGATGGTTACTTTTCCGGTGCGCTTCTCTTTTCCTCGCAAGGCCGGGGCATAGAAGATTGTGTCGCCCTCGTCGATCTTGTTCACCTGGCTGAGCGGCAACATCGAGGTACCCTCCGCGCGGCGCAGATTCAGGTGGACACTACCGATCGGCATTCCCGCTGGACAACTCAACAGTGCGGCATCCGCGGTTGACGCCCACAGCAATAACACGGCCGAAAGAGCGAAGCGGTCCAAAGGAAGAGCGAAGCGTTCCAAAGTAGTATTCTATCGGACGGTCCCCATGCTCAGCCTGTTTCGCCGCATTGCCCTTTTAATTGTTGTGGTGGCGCATTCGTCGCTATTTGCCGCAGCATATCGCGCGCGGCTGGTCTACGGCTAGTCTAACTCCAGCGCGGGTAACAGCCGAGAACGCGAAGCATGTCCGCCACTTCCTGCAAGTGGCTCAAAGCGTTCACCACCCGCGGCTCGGATGTGTGGCCGAGAAAGTCGAGATAAAACAGGTATTCCCACGGTTTGCCGCGCAGCGGACGCGACTCGATCTTCGTCAAACTGATGTCCCGGAGAGCGAATGCCGACAAAGCCCGAAACAGGGCGCCGGACACATTGCGGGTGCTGAATACAAGCGAGGTCTTGTATCCCTTAGACCCGGCAGGCCGCTCGACGGCTTCGCGCTGAAGCAGGACGAACCGGGTGAAGTTCTGGCGATCGTCTTCGATGGACCTTTTCAGGATGCGGCAGCCGTAGAGCGACGCCGCGAGCGAGGAGGCGATGGCGGCGGCGCCTTCTAGTTGCTCTTCAGCGATCATTTTCACGCTGCCGGCCGTGTCATAAAACGGCACCTTCTCGAACTGCGGATTGGAACGGAAGAAGTCCAGACATTGGTTAAGCGCGACTGGGTGCGAAAACACGCGTCGGACCTTCGCCGGCGTCGTTCCTCTGCAAGCGATGAGGTTGTGGACAATGCGAACACTGGTTTCGGCAACGATTGGCAGTTCGAACCGAAGCAAGTGGTCGTAGTTCTCATGAACCAACCCATGCAGGGTGTTCTCGACGGGGATCATCGCAGCATCCACCTTGCCTTCCGCAACCGCGCGAAACACCAATTCAAACTGGGGGCAAGGGACAGCCTCGGCCTTATCGCCCAATAGCTGCGCAATCGCCATATGGGAAAAAGCCCCGCGCTCACCCTGGAACGCAACACGCCGGGGCGAAATTGGGTTCGTTTTGGAAGTTGCCGTCGATCTTGCCATTTTTAGGTGTTTGCGGGAGCCGGATCCCACCGCTGTGCTCCGAGCGCCGGTGTTCCCAGCAAATCGAGAATTCTATCAACACTGTGGTCGACGATATCACCCACTGTCTTCGGATGGTGGTAGAACCCGGGGATTGGAGGGGCTACGATTGCACCCATTTCCGCTAACGCCGTCATCGTCCGCAGATGTCCCAAATGAAAGGGCGTTTCGCGTACCATCAGGATCAGTTTGCGCTTTTCTTTCAGGATGACATCCGCGGCGCGAACCAGCAGGTTGGAGGAAATGCCATGCGCGATGGCCGACATGGTGTGGATGGAACAGGGCGCCACCACCATCGCGTGAGTACTATAAGACCCAGAGGCTAGCCGCGCTCCGATCTCCTCGTTGGAGTAAGCGTAGTGGGCGAGTTTCTTGAGGTCCGCCGCGAGCAACCCCATCTCCAGATAAGCTGTCTTCTCCCCTGAGCGGGAGAGGATAAGGTGAGTTTCCACCTGCGGTTGGAGGCTCAGCTTTTCGAGCAAGCGGACGCCGTAAACGGTGCCGCTGGCGCCGGAGATCCCGACGACAATTTTCAAAATTGGCCTCCTCGGGAAAATCTTGTTCTGTTTTCAGAACAAAAATCCAAAATACGCAGGTTGCTCCAGGTCATACTCGCTCGCTATAATTCTGGCTCAGGCGGTCCCCCTCAGGAATGGACCCACGTGAAACCGCTAACAGCCGCCAGTTCGTCACCTTCTCCGAGAAGCGACCTCTCGAAGATGCGGGACAACGGCTAAAAAGGGTACGCGAACGCCTGGGCCTCCGCTATCGCGAAGTCGAGCAAGCCAGTCTCAGTATCGCACAGCGCCGTCAAAACGATGAGTTCGCTATTGCACTGAGCCGCCTGGCCGACATTGAAAACAAGGGCACCGTTCCGACGATCTACAGGCTCTACAGTCTGTGCGCCATCTATAGGCTGGATTTCGTGGAAGTGCTGCAATGGTACGGAGTAGACGTTTCGGACCTCCCGTCAGAAGCTTCACGCATAGAACTAGAGAGCACCCATGTACTAAACTTCGCAACCAGTGGCCATGGTTCGATCGCAGTACCGCTGGCGCTCGATCCCGGCCTCGACCTGCGGCGCACCACTCACCTGAGCCGGTTGATTCAGCGCTGGGGGACGCTGCCCCTGATGCTTCTGAATGGGATCGATCCCAGGAGCCATCGGTATGGATTTATCGGGACGGAGGATTGGTCGATGTATCCGCTGCTCAGTCCAGGATCGCTGGTGATGATCGATGAAACAAAGCGGAAGATTGCTGCCCAAAGCTGGAACACGGAGTTCGAACGGCCTATCTTTTTCTTCGAACACCGGGACGGATACGCCTGCAGCTGGTGCACGTTACAGCCGGGTCAGGTAATCTTACAGCCGCACCCAGCGTCGATGGCCGCATCGCAGATATTTGCATATCCGAATGAAATCGATATCATCGGCCAGGTGACGGGCGTCGCTATGCGTCTTGATCAGGGCCGCAAACGCCGAGTTCGTTCCGCAGGACCGTAAGCAACATTTCTAAGTCCGCCAGGAACAGGAGCCGATCGGTTCCGCGTGCACTGGCGGGAAGAAAGTTCCGGTACGGCATCAACCGCAACCAAGTCTCGATGATTGTCGTGCGATCGGTTGCAATGGATGCCAGGTAGAGGTCAAGGTCAGCTTTCTGGTACTCCAGTTTAAACTGCAACCAATCCCGGAAAGACTTCTCATGGCTCTCCCGGAGGGTTCTATTCGCGTCTTCTTCGCCAAAGACAAGCGTGAGGCCGTGATGTTCGTAACGGCCGGTATTGGAGTTGCGGAGGGATGCGAGGTACACCAGACGGCCAAATACTGATGGAATATGACACAACGTGTGTCGCCAGAGATCGGCTGCGGCACCCCGCGGTAGCTCACGCGACATGTGCATCACCTGCGCATGCTCCGAAACAGTACTCCTGCATTGTAGTACAAATTACGCTACCGGAAACCCGGGCAATTCACTGATAGGTGTGTTCCGCACTTTGCTGCACTTTTGATGCTGTTCTGAATCTCGAAAATGTCTGATTTGTTAGCGGAGTTTCGGTTTTTATTTTAGTACTCTTAGTGACGTCTTACAGGTTTTGCCTTAGAGGAGACAACAAAGAAGTATGGCAAAGCGTCCAACCCCACTCGGAAACCCACGCTGTTCGATTTGTAGTGCGCTGCACCATTTAGCGCGCCAGGAATTCCACAAAGTTAGATCCTAGTGCGCGACCGGCCAAACTGATACGGCCAAACGGTACATACTAATGCTGAACCGGTTAATTGAGTCCCGTACTCTGCGATTGTCCGTGCTGTGTTGCCATTCACACAGCCGCTCGCCAGTTGTCGGACGCAGGAGCTTTCTTCGCGTCCCGGGCCGCGAGCACTTACGACGGTTGCCGGCGCCCTTTTGTCCGTAAAGCCCTATTCGCAAGGAATGCAATTTGTATGCGCAGCTTCGTGTCCGCAGTTCTGGTCGTGTATCCGGGACCGATCGTTGCCAACGCGTAAAGCGGTCGAGTCTCCATGTATTGCTTGTTCGACGTTAACAGTCTAGTTGAAAGGAAACCTTATCATGCTTAAGAAACTGATTCTTGCCGCTCTCTTAGCCCTTCAGATTGGCGCAGTCGCCACGTCCGCCAGCGCGGAATCTCCCTGGCCGCTGTGCTTCCCCTGCCCCGACGGCGTTCGCCGCTAATTCAGAAAGGAAATGATCACCATGTTCAAAAAGCTTATTCTTGCCGCTCTCTTAGCTCTCCAGATTGGCGCAGTCGCCACGTCCGCCAGTGCGGAATCTCCCTGGCCCCTGTGCTTCCCCTGCCCTGACGGCGTTCGCCGCTAATTCAGAAAGGAAATGATCACCATGTTCAAAAAGCTTATTCTTGCCGCTCTCTTAGCTCTCCAGATTGGCGCAGTCGCCACGTCCGCCAGCGCGGAATCTCCCTGGCCGCTGTGCTTCCCCTGTCCCGACGGCGTTCGCCGGTAGAGGCTTACAAAATGATCTGCCGTGACAGCCAGATATAAACAACGGGTAGCGAGAACAGGCTGGAGTCGACACGGTCGAGCCATCCGCCGTGCCCCGGCAGAAGTGTCCCGCTGTCTTTCAGACCGCCGCCACGCTTCAGTGCCGACTCGCACAGGTCTCCAACCTGCCCGGCTACATTCGCCGCCACGGACAACAGGATAAGCTCTAACCAGCCACGGTCGGGCGCAAACCAGTGAGCGTAGGCCACCCCAAAAGCTGCCGAGCCAATTACGGAAGCCAGCGCGCCCTCCCAGCTCTTGCCAGGAGACACGCGAGGCGCCAGCTTGTGCTTGCCCCATCGCGACCCGGCGTAGAACGCCGCTGCATCGCCGATCCAGTTAATGGCCAGGGCAAACATGAGCCAGTGAGGGCTTATACCGCGAAGCGCCACCGCGCAGCGCCATGGGACAACGCTGTAGAGCAACCCCAGGGTGAGCGCGCCCGCCTGCGGAAGAACTGCGGCAAGCTGCGCGCCGCGTAGCGCGAGCGCCAGTGTCGCAAGCGCAGGAACTGCGAGCAGGGCTAAGTCGACCTGTGGAAGGGTAACAACGAGAGCCCCCGCGACAAGCCCGATTGGTGTGAATACCCGCACGCCATGAGCCCCGGCGATGCCCGCGAACTCATAAAAACAGAAGCACGCGATCAACGTGGTGACCCCAACAAAAACGATGGGGGGACCCCAGAAAATGGCGTAGATGATGATCGGGGCGAGGACCAGCGCGGTCAGGACCCGCTTCATGGGCCTGGCAGTTCCGCCACTCCCACCAGCTGCTCCTCGGCCGCTTCAGCCGCCGACGGGGTGAGTCCGCCAAAGCGCCGGTCGCGCTTTTGGTAAGCTTCGATCGCACGCAGCAGATGCGATCGATTGAAATCCGGCCATAGCGTCTCGGTGACGTAAAGCTCGGCGTAGGCGATTTGCCAAAGCAGGAAATTGGAGATCCGCATTTCGCCGGACGTGCGGATCAACAGGTCGGGTTCGGGCAGGTCGCCGGTGTCGAGCCGCGAGGAGATCATCGCCTCGTCCACACGCAGATCGGAGAGCGTACCGTTACGGCGGGCCTCGTCGAGGATCCGGTTCATCGCGTCCACCAGTTCCGCGCGGCCGCCATAGTTGATGGCGAGGTTGAGCCGCATTCCCGTGTTGTTGGATGTTTTAGCAATCGTCGCGGCGAGATCGCTTCTGACCGATTCAGCAAGTTCCTCCCACCGGCCGATCGCATTGAGCCGGATGTTGTTTTTCTGCAGGCGCGGCAACTCGCGGTGCAGATAGATCCGCAGCAGGCGCCAGAGCATTTCGACCTCGGGGCGAGGCCGCTTCCAATTCTCGAGTGAAAAGGCGTACAGCGTGAGCGATTGGATACCGATTCGCGCGCAGGTTTCAACCGTGGTGCGGACCGAGTCAATTCCGGCCTGATGACCGGCCACGCGCGGAAGCCCCCGCTGTTTGGCCCAGCGGCCATTCCCGTCCATAATAATGGCGATATGGGCCGGCAGCCGCTCGGGGCGGATTGCTGACGCCAGATCCCAATCGGGATCTCCGCGCTTCAGGCTGTCGACGAGTGCCTGCATCGAACAAGTCTTTCTAGTATATCGGGAAAGGTGAAGGGATTTCGACCAAATGAACGACCTCGCGGTGCGCCAGGGACGGGTGGAGGACGCTGAAACGCTGGCGCACTTCAATGAACTGATGGCCTGGGAAACGGAACGCCTGAAGCTCGATCCACAGCGGATCCGGGCAGGCGTCCGGCAGGTTCTGGCACAGCCCGCCAAAGGTTTCTACCTGGTGGCCGAATTGGACGGTACGATCGCTGGACAACTGATGGTGACCTACGAGTGGAGTGATTGGCGCAACGGGAACTTCTGGTGGATACAGAGCGTGTACGTCGACGCTAAGTTCAGGCGCGCCGGCGTATTTCGAGCGCTTTACGCCGAGATCGAACGTTTGGCGAAGCTCGACACGAGCGTTTGCGGCATCCGGCTTTACGTCGAGCAGGACAATGAAAAGGCTCAGCACACGTATCAAGCCTTGGGGATGGTATCGACGCCTTATCGAATCCTGGAGGTGGATTACGTTATTCGGAGGGCCGGTCCGCACGGGAGTTGATGCGGACCAGAGCCAGCAGGGCCGCGCGGCGAACCGGCGGCTGGTCGGACAACGCCATCTCGCGGACGAAAGGCAGGAATGCTTGTTCGCGGCATCGTCCGACGACCCAGACGGCAGATGCGGTGACGCGCGGGTCGCGGCTGGACAGCATTTCGCGCAATACTTCGGCCGCGCCGGGATCGCGGCTGAGGTACAAGCCGACCACTGCGTTCGCCACCACACGCGGGTGCGAGTCCATGGCTGCGCGGTGGAAAATCGCCCGTACATCGGGATCGTTAACGCTCCACAGCGCCTCCACCGCATTGGCCCGCACTCGCGCATCGGAATCGTTCAGGTATGGTTGAGCAAACCGCGCCTCGCGCTTAACGCGGGCAGCCAACAGGACCGCCTTCGAGCGGACCGGCGGGTCTGTGGAACGGAGAAAGCGGATCAGCATCGGAAGCATTCGTGCATTGCGGGGTAAGGCTCCGAGCACATCGAGCACACGGCGGATCTTCCTGCGCCCGGCACTCTCCTCCATTCTGGAATTGAGCGCAAGACGCACCAGGCGGATGTCGAACCCGCGATCGACGGAAGACGCGATTTCCGCAATCTTCACGGCCTCACGGAGTGAGTACACCGCGCTGTCGAGGATCGTCTCGGCCAGGCCGTGCGCAACCAGCAGGTTGATCAACGTCGGCTTCCAGTCGCCGTCCTGGCCGGACTGGAGCAGGCGAATCGCGCAACCGATCATTTGCGGTTGCACTTCGTCCAACAGTAATCGAACGCGCGCGATGTGACGAGCAGGATCGCCTGTAAATGCGGTCAGCGCATGCGTACACTGCACCATTGCGCTCGTCTCTGTGACGTGAGCGGCCACGCAAGATGTATCGGCCGAACGCGCCAGAAATCTTAGGAATACGCTAACGGTGGCCTTATCCGGCCGCCGGGTGATTCTCCTGGCTGAGGGCCTGTGCAGAAATCCGGAACACCGCTCCCTTGCGGGGTTGAGGAAAAATGGGGCCCGCGCCCTTACGGGACTGAGAAAAAATGCGGCCCGCGCCCTTACGGTTGCGGTTCTGTTTCCGGAGCGGTGCGTGTTTGCAGTGGTTTACCGGACCCGGGGCGCGGTGCTAAATCGCATTCAGCGGATTATTTCTCACGCCCTTACGGTTGCGGTGCCGTTTCCGGAGCAGTGCGTGTTTGCAGTGGTTTACCGGACCTGTGGGGCGGCGCTGAATCGCATTCGGGAGATTATTTCTCACGCCCTTGCGGTCGCGGCTCGGTTAGATGCGGCTTGTTTCCAATGGTTTGCCGGAGCCAGAGGGCGCACTGAATCGCATTCGCGGCGTTTTTGAACACGCCGGCGCGGCTCAGGCGGAGCGGCGGCGCCACGCCGCGAGTTCGTTCAGCAGCCGGTCGCGCACGTTCACGTATTGCGGATCGTCATAGCGGTTGACCATCTCATGCGTATCGGTGCGCAGGTCGAATAGCTCGTTCGGTCCGCTTCCGCCGTTGCGCACCACGATTTTGTAGTAGCGGTCGCGCGCCATCTCTGTATTGCGAAAGTACCCGAACACGGTGCCGGGCCAGGTTTCCTTTTTGCCGAGCGGCTTGTTTGTAGCAAGCGGCAAATAGCTCTTGCCCACGTACCGTTTGCCGGCCGGAAGCGGCACACCGGCAACATCCAACACGCTTGGAAAAAAGTCGTAGAAGCTCACCAGTTCCGGACGCGTGGCCTCCACCGGTATCTTCCCGGGCCAGTTCCAGATCATCGGCACCTGCATCACTTCTTCATACATGTTGATGGGGTCCGAAGCCAGTCCCTTACTCCACAACCCGTGGCGCCCGAGCAGGAAGCCGTTGTCACCCGTGAAAATCACGAGCGTGTTCATCAATAGTTTCTTGGCCGTGAGGTGTTTGATGAGCGCAGGAATCTGGTCGTCCAACGCCGAAACAGAGGCTGCGCACTTGCGCAGGTTGCCCACCGGATCTTTCAGCAATTCCTTTTCGCGCAGCGCGTTGGGCGCCGCCGGTTTCCAGCCCACCGTGTCGAAGTTGACGTTGGCGTACATGTCGTAATACTTCTGCGGGTGGCCCGAGTAAGGCGTATGCGGATTGAAGTAACTGGCCGTCAGGAAGAATGGCTTACCCGCTTCCAGCCGATCGAGGTACTGAACGGCGTGCTGCGTCGTCAGCTCGGTGAGGTAGCCCGACTCTTTGACCTGTTTGCCGTTGAGATACATCACCGGGTCCTGATAGGGACTCGAGCCACCGTCGAACGTGTACGTATACCGGTAACCGTGGCCGGGATTGGTGTCGTTGCCCATGTGCCACTTGCCCACGTATCCGCACTGGTACCCGTTCTGCGACAGGACGTCGGAAATCATTGTCTCCTGGGCGAAACCGGCTGGCGCCTCTTTCTGGCCCTGCGGCGGATTCTCGATGGGCCGCGGTGTCAGAAAGTCATGAATGCCGTGCTGGTTCGGCAGCCTTCCGGTAAACAAGGTGGCGCGCGAAGCCGAGCAGACCGGGGTCACGACATAGTTATTCAGGAACCGGACACCGCCCTGCGCCAACCGGTCGATATTCGGCGTACGGATTTCGCGATTGCCGTAACAGCCAAGCATCCAGGCCGCCAGGTCGTCCGCCACAATCAGAAGGATATTCGGGCGATCCGCCGCCGGCGCCGGTCCCCGCTTTTGCGCCACCAACGGCGCCGCCCCGGCACCCATCAGCAATGACCGTCTACTGAGTGAAGCCATCAGATCCCTCTTCCTGGTTTGTTTGTTAAAGAACATCGGCAAATCCGCGTCGCAGTTGACGAAACATTAATCCGCCCACAATAAAAGCCAGCACGCTATAAAACGCGATCACGCCCAGTTCTTCAAAGTCGAGGGGGCGGGAGGACAAAAGGCGATCGCGGTAAGCACGCACCAGATATGCCAGCGGGTTGTACTCGAGCAGCCAGCGCATGTTCTCGGGATAGTCGCGCTCGAACACAAAGATCGGGGTGAGCCAGAACCATAACGTCATGATGACCATCACGATTTGTGCCGTGTCGCGCAGATACACCTGCAGGCTGGCGGCAAACCAGCCAATTCCGACCGCGAGCATTCCCGTCAGCAGCATGTACACCGGTAACAACACGATTTGCCACGACAAGTGGTGCGTCCACCAAACGACGGCGACGATCACCAGAATCAACGTGAACAGGTGATTGATGAGGGTCGAAAAAAAGATCGAGATGGGGATGATCTCCGCCGGAAACACGGTCTTGGTGATCAGATTGGCGTGATCCACCATTGAGTTCGCCGACCGCTGAACCGTCTCTTGAAACAGAAACCACGGCATCCACCCGGCCAGCAGAAACAGCGTGTAGTGTTGGGTCACTTCCCCGCGCGGCAGCGTCACCTTTAAGCAAAGCTGGAACACAAAGGTCCACGACAACAGCAGGACAAGAGGGTGAATTACGCCCCACAACCACCCTGCAGCCGACCCGATATAGCGTTGTTCGAAATCGCGCCGGATCAGTTGATACACCAACCCCCGGCGCTCCACCAGGTTCTTCAGGAAAAGTGTGCCGGGTACGTGGCTCAAACCGTCAGTTTACGATGACAGCGCCTGCTTGCAGTATTCGAAGCACTTGCGCACTTCAGCCACCGTGTCCGCGCCCTTGTATTCGTACTCGATGTTGGCGGGCATCGTCAGCTTTTTCTTCTTCATCAGTTGCAGCACCTGCTTGATCGGCGTGTCGCCTTCACCGAACGGCAGGTTGGGCCCCTGGTTCTTCTTCCGGTCTTTGATATGCAGCGTGACAATGCGCCCGGCGTTCTTGTCGAGGTAATCCACCGGATCGAAGTTCGCGGCCGTGAAGTGGCCGATATCCAGGTTTACGCAGATGTATTCCGACATGCCCGCCATCGCGTCGGCGAAGTTCTGGGGCGTGGCAAACTCGTTCGGCTTGATATTCGAATGGTTGTGCATGCCGACGCGGATCTTGTGCTTCTTCGCAAACGGATCGATCCGCTTGGCAGTCGTGACGTTGCTCGACGCAGTAATCACTTTCACGCCCATCGCCTTTGCCATCTGGAAGCCCCGGTCGATCTCTTCATCCGTGAAATCTTCGCGGAAGCTGTAGTTGTAGGCGTAGAGGTCGATACCTGCTGCGTCGAACTTCTGCCGGACCTTCTTGAACTCGCTGAGATCGACGGAGGTGCGCCACTTGCGCAATTCCTCTCGCGTTCCTTTCGGTTCGACGTGGCCGCTGTACATCTCGACGCTGCCTAGTCCGATCTCTTTCATGGCCGCGATGGCAGCATCCAACGGGCGATCACGAAACGAATACGATTGCACGCCAATTGTTACGCCGTTGATGCGAGAATTGATTCGCGCGGCGCCCAGCAGCGGAACAGCGGCTAAGGTGGAGGCGACGAAGTGTCTACGAGTAAGATCCATAGGAATTCCTGCGAAGCCGCCATCATAGCAAAGCAAGCTTCAGCCGATCAGATACATATGCGGTGTGTGCTGTTGGCGATTTGTGCGGTGCTTAGCTTCCAGTGGCCAGCGATGGCGGGCAGCATGCTTCGCCTCAGCGGGAACCAACTGAAGTGGAACTCACCCCGCCTCACGTTGAAAATCAGCCGGACCGTTCATCTGCCGGAGGGCGACCTGGGTGTCGACCGGCGCGATTCTCCCGAAGTGGTGTACGCGGCGGTGGCCGAGTCTGTGCGGGAATGGGTGGAGGCGACGGACCCGGCGCTCGAAGTCGCTATCGAGTTGACCGACAACACAGTTGCGGGCGGAACGGACAATCTGGTGACCTTTACCGATCCGGCGCCGTATGAAAACGGGTTCTGCAGCAAGGATTTCGTGGCCTGCGCCGTACTGGGCTACGACCCTGCAACCGGGGAAATCGTTACGGCCAGCGTGGCGTTCAATCCAGCCAAGCGCCACTCGGCTCGCGGCTACGATGGGACCAACGACATTGGCTTGGTGATGCTCCACGAGTTTGGCCACATTATGGGCTTGGACCACAGTCCGCTCGGGAACGCGGTTATGGCGCCGGCCGCGGAATTGGAGAGCACTGGGTTCACCGGCACCCGTTACGCCCCCCGGCAGCTATCCTGGGACGACACCAGCACGCTGCGCGCCGCGTATGGATTTCCGATTGAAGTGGCTTCCATCACAGGCGCTGTCCGCTACAACGGTCAACCCGTGCCGGGCGCTCATGTGGTCGCCATGACAGAGAACGGACTGGCGATTACATCCAGCCAGTCGCAAACCGACGGCAGCTATCGGCTGCAGGTTCCTCCGGGCTCTTACTACTTGCTCGCGGAACCTTTGGATGGGCCTGTCACCACGCCCGGTCCTGTGTTCGCCACCGCGTTCTGGAACAAGACAGGCGGCCACCGCCAGGATGCGGAACTTGTCAACGCGGCCGCGGGCGAAACGCGCTCGGGGATCGACTTCTTGGTGGCTGCGGGCCCGCTCGCGAATATCGTCAACATCGGAACCCGAGTGAACGGACGCTACGTTGGTTTTCCACGGACGACGATGGCGAGAGGACGCGAGTATGAATTGGGGATCGGACGGACGCCGGCGGGCACCCCCGGTGCGATGGCCCTGATGCGATACCAGGTTGAGTTGTTGGGCGACCCTTTTCCATCGCCGAACAGCCCCAGTTTTCTCTATCAGCGGTTGCGAATTCCTGCCGATGCTCCCCTGGGCAACTATTCCGCCCAGTTTTCGACCGGGGACGCCATTGCCGCCGTCACGGGCGGAGTCGCCATTGTTCCGAACCCTAGCATCACGGCGGTGGAAGGAACACCCGGACCGGGCCAGGTAGTGACGATCCGCGGCACTGATCTGGCTGGTCGTGAACTGAGCCGGACACCGTGGATGGAAGGGGCGCCGCTACCGACACAACTGGCCGGCACCACAGTTCTCGCCAACGGCTTGTACTGCGAGTTGCTGAGTGTAAAGCCTGAAGAGGTGGTGGCGATTCTGCCGCTTTCCGCCGATCCGGCAACGGTCACCCTATCGGTCCTGACCGGCCTCGGAGTAGAAAGCAATAGCTGGGATTTGACACCGCCTCCGCCACCGTCCGAGTAGCTTATCGGTTCTCAAACGGGCCGGATCGTGTATCCTGCCCAGATGACCCGACGCGATCTGCTCGCGGCCGTTCCTGCCGCACACGCGGCCGCAATGGCTCCGCGCCCCACCAAGAATGCGATTTCGCTGGCCGCCTGGTCCATAAATCAATCGTTCTTCAAACACAATCGTTGGAAGAATATCGACCTGCCTAAGATTTGCCGCGACGAATTCGGTATTATCGGCATCGAGTTCGTCAACCAGTTCTTTGACTTCCCTACGCTGAACAATCTCTCAAAACTCAAACAAGCGGGCAAAGACTACGGCGTCAACTTCGTCCTCATCATGATCGACAACGAAGGCGACATGGCGGCGGTCGACAAGAGCGAGCGCATGATGGCCGCCCGCATGCACCGTAAGTGGGTGGACATCGCGCATTACCTCGGCTGCCACGCGGTCCGTTGCAACCTCGGCGGACCGCGCGAGAACTGGCAGGCCGACAAAGACATCGTCAGCCGCGCCGCCGAGTCGTTCCGCGACCTGCTCGACTACGCCCGGGGCGCCAACCTGAACGTGGTGATCGAAAACCACGGCCGCGCCTCATCGAACCCCGACACCCTGGTTGCGCTCATGAAAACGGTGAACGATCCGAACTTCGGCACCCTGCCTGATTTCGGCAACGTGAACCCTGGCGATAACCCCGAGGAGGTTACCCGTAAGCTTGTCCCCTATGCCAAAGGGATATCGGTGAAAGCGGGGTGGCAGGCCGACGGCACACACCCTCGCTATAGCGTTGAGAACTGCCTGAAGATCTGCCTCGAAGCCGGTTACAGCGGCTACTGGGGCATTGAATCGTCGTTCGCTTATAATCGCGACGCCAAAGTGTCCGCCGACGAACAGTGGGCCAACGAGTCCAAGGGCGTACTCCTCACCAAACAGGTGATCGAAAAGGTCGTTTTCAAAAAGGGCTGAGGCATGAAGTACGGGTTGATTCTCCTTCTTACGGCTGCCGCGACGTTCGGCCAACCGCGCTATGACATCCTGCTCAAAAACGGGCACCTGCTCGATGCACGCAACGGCATAAACGCACCGAGAGACGTGGCAATCACAGCAGGTAAGATAGCCGCCGTCGCCCCCCATCTCAGTTCGGACGATGCCATCAAAACTGTCGACCTTACGGGCCTGTACATCACGCCTGGCCTCGTGGACATACACACCCACGTCCTCACGATGAGCGGCCTGCGCGGGTCACTCGCCGAAGATCAGAACGTTTGGGCCGACAGCCACACCTTCCGCTACGGTGTCACCACCGTCGTCGACGCGGGTTCCTCCGGCTGGCGCACCTTTCCGGAACAGAAACAGCGCATTCTCGACCATTCCCGTACCCGCGTCCTCGCCTTCCTGAATATCGTCGGCCATGGTCAGTTGCCCCCCTACGAGCAGGACGTCACCGACATGGATCCCAAGGCCACCGCGGACATGATCAAGCGGCATCCGGGCATCCTGGTCGGCATCAAGACCGCCCACTATCGCGGACCCGAATGGACCGCAGTCGAGCGGGCCGTCGAAGCCGGCAACTTGGCCGATGTCCCCGTAATGGTCGACTTCGGCGACTTCCGCCCCGAGCGCCCGTACGAAGAACTCGTCACGAGGAAGCTCCGCCCGGGCGACATCTCCACCCACACGTACCTGGCCCGAGCGCCGCTGCTCGACGATCACGGAAAGATCCGCCCGTTCGTGTTTGAAGCGCGGAAACGCGGCGTGATCTTCGATGCCGGTCACGGCGGCGGCAGCTTCGTCTTTCGGCAGGCCATTCCCGCGATCCGGCAAGGGTTCCTCGTCGATTCAGTTTCAACGGACCTGCACACAGAAAGCATGAACGCCGGCATGAAGGACATGCTCAATGTCCTTTCGAAGTTCCTCAATATCGGTGTGCCACTGGCCGACGTGATCGCCCGCGCCGCCTGGCATCCCGCCCGCGAGATCAAGCGGACCGACCTCGGCCACCTCTCCGTCGGCGCCCCGGCCGACGTAGCCGTCCTGCGCGTCGAGAAAGGCGACTTTGGTTTTGTCGATTCCTTCGGCGCTCGGCTTCGCGGTGACAAGAAGCTTACTTGCGAACTCACCATCCGCGACGGCGTCGTCGTCTGGGACCTCAACGGCCTCACCCGCTCCGACTGGAACACCCTCGGCAATTACCCCAAGCAGTACGATCAGCGGTGGGACCGGACATACGGGCCCAAGTAAAACGAACCCAATTAGCGCTACCGTATTGGTATGTCGTCCCGCCGAGCGTTTCTTTCCACCACAACCCAGGCTACGGTCTTTTTCCTGGCCGGGCGCAAAACCCGCCTGAAAGCGGCGACATCCCCGGGGGACCAGGTCAACCTCGGCCTGATCGGGTCGGGCATTCGTGGGACGCAGCTTATCGAGGAATTCAAGCCGGCCGGGGTTCGCTTCGTGGCTGCCGCCGATCTCTATGACGGGGTGCTCACGCGACTCAAAGAACAGACCACGCCCTCGCTCAAAACCTCAAAGGACTACCGTCATGTCCTTGACAACAAAGAAGTCGACGCTGTAGTGATCGCCACGCCGGACCACTGGCACAAGCGCATGGTCCTGGACGCACTCGCCGCCGGTAAACATGTGTATATCGAAAAGCCGATGACTTGGTCACTCGACGAAGGGGAAGAGATCATCAAAGCCGAAAAGGCTTCCGGCAAGGTTCTGCAGGTCGGCTCGCAGGCGAAAACATCGGCACTAACGGCCAAAGCGCGTGAACTCATCAAAGCGGGCCAGTTGGGCAAGGTGACCATGGTCCGGATGGCAAACCATCGCAACAACGCGCAGGGCGCCTGGAAGTACGAGATCCCGCCGGACGCGTCTCCTCAAACGATTGATTGGAAGTCGTTTCTCGGCTCGCGGCCAGACCGCCCCTTCGACCCCAAGGTGTTCTTCCAGTGGCGCTGCTGGTGGGAGTTTTCAGGCGGTGTCGCGACCGACCTGTTTGTGCACCTGTTGACCTGGCTTCACGAGGTGATGGACGTTAAGGCGCCGGTCTCGGTGGCCTCGCAAGGAGGGCTGTACTTCTGGAAGGATGGCCGCAACGTTCCCGACGTGATGAATTCGATCTTCGAATACGAAGAAGGCTTCGTCGCCGATATGTACGTCCATCTGGCCAACTCTTCGCCTACACCGGGCAACATCATCATGGGCGACAAAGGCACGATCCTCGAAGAGCGTGGCAAGCTGGTCTTCATTCCGGAACCAGTCGATACCAATGTCCAGGGATATGGCACGCTACAGTGGCCCAAGGCGATGCGCGCAGCCTATTTCGAATCGAAGGGCTATACGGCGGACGGACGTCCGAAGACGAAGCCGCAGCCCCGTCCGGAACCGGAGGAGATCGCCGTCGAGCGCGGGCCGTCTCACGCCGAGCAGTTCATCCTGTCGATCCGCAACAACAAACCCTCGCGCGAGAATGCCACGGAAGGACATCTGGCCGCGGGCGCGGGGCATATTGCCAACATCGCCTACCGGGAGCACCGCAAAGTCCGCTGGAACTGGCGGACGAACACGGTCAGCTAGGCAATTCTCCTCCCCCTTTGGCCTAAGTTTTTGTCCGGAACTGCCGATCTCTTAAGGGAGATCATGCTGGTAATCGTTGGAATTCTGGTAGTCATCGGTGCGGTCATCGGAGGATATCTGCTGGAGCATGGTCAACTGATTCTGCTTTGGCAACCCGCGGAATTGGTGATCATCGGCGGCGCGGCTCTCGGTACCCTCCTAATTGCAAACCCCCCGATGGTCGTCAAGAAGATCATTGCGGGTATCATCGGCACCCTGAAAGGGAGCAAATACACCAAGCAACTCTACTTGGACACGCTTAAGCTGATCTATCAACTGTTCAGTTCGGCGCGGAAGAACGGGGCGACGAAACTGGAAGCCGACATCGAAACTCCTTCCTCAAGCGACGTCTTCAGCGCATATCCGAAGATTGTCGCCGACCATCACGCACTCGACTTCATGTGCGACACCCTGCGCATGTACGTCTCATCGGGAACGGAACCATTCATGCTCGATCAAATGATGGAACTCGACGTTGAAGTCCATCACAGCGAAGCCCACACGCCCATCTCATCACTGACGACGGTGGCAGACTCGCTGCCTGGTCTGGGAATCGTGGCTGCCGTCCTCGGCATCGTTATCACAATGAGTTCGCTGGGCGGTCCGCCGGAAGAACTCGGCCATAAAGTGGCCGCCGCCCTTGTTGGAACGTTCCTTGGCATTCTGTTGTGCTACGGCTTCCTGAGTCCCATTGCCGGCAGCATGTCGAAAATGGCGGATTCCGAATCGCAGTACTTAAACGTGATTCGGGTCGGCGTGATCGCATACGCCAAAGGCAATGCGCCTATTCTGTGCGCGGAGTTTGCCCGGCGCGCCATCCCACACTCGGTGAGGCCATCGTTCAAGGAGATGGAAACCGCCTGCCGGGGAGGTAGTTAGGTCATGGCGGAAGCGGCAGCGCCCATCATCATCGTCAAAAAGAAAGTCGGCGGCCATGGTCATCACGGCGGCGCGTGGAAAGTTGCTTATGCCGATTTTGTCACGGCGATGATGGCGCTTTTTATGGTGCTCTGGCTGTTGAACGCCGGCCCTAAGGTGAAAGAGGCCGTCGGCGCCTACTTCCGCGATCCCACCGGCAAGGGCAAGCAGACGGGGTCGAGCGCGGTAGGACAAGGTGGCGCCTCGATCGGCGTATCGAAGAACGACATGAACAAGATCAAGGAAGAACTTAAGAACGCCATGAAGCAGATGTCCGAGTTCAAGGTTTTGAAAGATCATGTGTCGATGACCGTCACCGGAGAAGGACTTCGTATCGAACTGCTCGAAACCGAAAAAGGCCTGTTCTTCGAAAGTGGCCGGGTAGACCCCAGCAGGAACGGCGAAGAACTGCTCGTGCTCATGGCGCATGAACTATCGAAACTGCCCAACAACATCCTGATCGAAGGTCATACCGATTCAAAGCCGCTTAAGTCAGCCGACGGTTACAGTAATTGGGAATTGTCGGTGGATCGTGCCAATGAGGCCCGCAAGATCATGGAAGGGTCCGGATTGCGGCAAGGCCAGATTGTCCAGGTCCGTGGATTTGCCGACCGGAAACCCCGGGTCATTGAGGATCCAG
Source organism: Bryobacterales bacterium (assembly GCA_020846745.1). Taxonomy (GTDB): domain Bacteria; phylum Acidobacteriota; class Terriglobia; order Bryobacterales; family Bryobacteraceae; genus JADLDI01. Next base: position 74,110 of record JADLDI010000077.1, read on the forward strand.
CGAACGATTCCAATCGCCGGGTTTCGATCATCGTCCAATATCTGGAACCGCAGCACGCCGAAAAACCAGCGGCAGAGGCGGCCAAGGCCGAAGGCGGCGGTCACGGCGAACCGGCAAAACCGGAAGGTGAGTCGCACGGCGGCTCCGTTCCCGCCAAAGCCCCGGCTCACCACTAATACATAAGCGATACAGTGGGAGGGATGCGCGCTTTCGCCGCCCTCCTGCTTCTGTTTCTGCCCGCCGCCGCCCAGCCCACTATGGAAGCTCTTGGGCAGAAGTGGACCGTCCCGATTGCGGACGATTGGAAAGTGGAATCCGTCGATGGTATTCCAACGCTTCAGTTGCTGGTGCCGCGACCATCGACACAGCCACGCCGCCCCACTCAGTATGCGCTGGCCCAAACACCCGATTATCAGCAGCTTACGCTGGAACTTGAGATGAAAAAGGAGCCGGCCGCGCTCCGCAACCGGCGCACTTCATTGATGATCGTTTACGCTTGGCGCGATAAAGATCACTTCAATTACGCGCACCTGTCGGTGGACGCCGCCCGGCAACAGTCTGTGCACAACGGCATTTTCCATGTTTATGGCGGCGACCGCGTGCGGATCAGCTCCGAAGAGGGTCCGCCAACGCTCACGGACGAGAGCTGGCACAAGGTGAAGCTGGTCTACGATGGTTCGAAAGGCCGGGTAGATGTTTACGTTAACGGCGAGAGTTCCCCCTCCATGCGCGCGGTGGATCTGTCCCTTGGTGCTGGAAAATTCGGCATCGGCAGCTTCTTCGATTTGGGTTCGTTTCGAAAGTTGAAAGTCACCGGCAAGACCGCCTCCGGTTCCTGACCCCTGGAATCGGGGGGTATTAGAAGCCGAACGGACGGGATGCCGGACTTCGCGATAGAATCAGTCGTTCCAATTTAGTAACATAACGAGCCATCCAGTCGCCATCTAAGAGTCAGCACATGAATAGTCGAGCCAAGCTTACAGGCGTGGTGTTTGCCTGCACCGGCGTGATGCTTTTTACAGCCTCTGTGGCCTGCAACCGGGAAGCGGCCGCGGACACAAAGAAATCGGGCAAGAAGGGCATGGAAGTAGTGCCGGTAGCCGTGGCGAAAGTCACCGCGCGAGATGTCCCTCTTGACGTGCAAGTTATTGGAAATGTTGAGGCATTTTCAACGGTTAGCGTCAAGGCCCGTGTCACTGGACTGATCGAGAAGGTCCACTTCCGTGAAGGCGAATATGTGCAAAAAGGCGCAATGCTGTTCACCATCGATCCCGTGCCTTTCGAGAACGCGCTGGCCGAAGCGGACGCCAACCTGGCTCGTAGCCGCGCACAATTGGAACAGGCGAAAGCCAACCTCAGCCGCGACATGGCTCAGCAGAAGTTCCTGGCGTCGCAGGCACTTCGTTTCGCAAATTTGCAGAAAGAAGGCGTGATCTCGAAAGACCAAGCCGAGCAATACCAGGCAAACGCCGACGTCGCGGCACAAGCCGTGGTTGCCGACAAGGCATCGATCGCCAGCGCGGAAGCCACCATCAACAGCCTGCAAGCAACACTGAATACCGCTCGAATCAACCTCGGTTACACCAGGGTAAAGTCCCCGGTGGATGGACGCACGGGTAACCTCACCGCCAAAGAAGGCAACCTCGCCACCGCTAACGTCACCGAACTGATTTCGATCAGCCAGGTGCAGCCTATTTATGTCACCTTCTCAGTTCCCGAGACACAGTTGGCGAGCGTGAAGGAAGCGATGAGCGGCGGCAAACTCCCGGTTTCGGCTACGCCCCCAGACGACCCAGCGACGCCCGAGCGCGGCATGCTGACCTTTGTCGACAGCAGCGTCGACCCCAGCACCGGCACCATTAAGCTGAAAGGCACGTTCACCAATCCGTCCCGGCGCCTTTGGCCCGGCCAGTTTGTGCGCGTCACCCTGCGGCTAGGGCAGAGAGCCGGGGCGCTGATGGTTCCCAACCAGGCAGTACAAACCGGGCAGGACGGCTCGTTTGTTTATCGTGTCAAGGCGGACAGTTCCGTAGAACCGGTGAACGTAACCACGGCCGGCCGCGTCGAACAAGACATCATCATTGCCCGCGGACTCGATGTGGGCGACACCGTTGTAACGGAAGGCCAACTTCGCCTAGCGCCCGGCATGCGTGTCCGGTTGCGTGGCGAGGGGGGCGAGAAAGGGGGCGGCGGTCGAAAGGGAAAGCGGGCCGGCAGCGGCGGCGCTGAGGGGTCCAAAAGCGGTCCACCGGCAAAGGGCGATTAATCGGGCGGAGGCGTAGGGATGAACTTTTCCGCGATCTTTATTAAGCGGCCGGTCGCGACCAGTCTTCTGATGCTGGCGCTCGCCGTGTTCGGAGCCATGTCGTATGAACTGCTCCCGGTCGCGGACCTGCCTAACGTCGACTTCCCTACCCTCGTTGTCTCCGCCAGCCTGCCTGGCGCCAACCCCGACACCATGGCGTCCGCCGTGGCCACTCCGCTGGAACGCCAATTCACCAGCATCGCCGGTCTCGACACCATGACGTCGTCGAACGCCACCGGCAGCACGTCCATCACGCTGACCTTCAGTCTGGACCGCGACCTCGATGGAGCCGCCGTCGACGTGCAGACCGCAATTGCGGAAGCGATGCCGCTACTGCCGCCCGGCATGCCGAGTCCGCCGTCGTTCCGTAAGTACAACCCGTCTGACTCGCCCATCATGTTCCTGGGGTTGACATCCACCACAATGCCGCTTTACTCGCTCCAGGAGTTTGCCGAAACCGAAATCGCGCAGCGCCTGTCGATGGTGAACGGCGTCGCGCAGGTGAACGTCTTCGGCGCACAGAAGTACGCGGTGCGCGTGCAGGTCGACCCGGAGAAGCTCGCCTCGCGCAAAATTGGTATCGATGAAGTGGGCAATGCGCTCAGGCGATGGAACGTGAACCTGCCGACAGGCACTCTCTGGGGCGAGCGCCAAGCCCTCAACATTCGCGCGAACGGCCAGCTTCGCAATGCCGAACAGTTCCGGGAAGTGACGGTCGCCTACCGCAATGGCGCACCGGTCAAGGTAGGCGAGATTGCCGAAGTAAAGGACAGCGTCGAGGACGACAAAACGGCTTCCTGGCTTTACCAAAACGGCAAAGGCATCAAAGGACTGAACGTCGCCATCATGCGGCAGCCCAATTCGAACGTTATCCAGGTGAACGATCAGATCCGGAAGATGATTCCGGAAGTTCGCGAGAAGTTGCCGCCATCGGTCGAACTCTCCATCCGCGGCGACCGGTCGAAGAACATTCGCGAAGCTTTCGACGACATTCAGTTCACGATGCTCTCCGCCGTCGTGCTCGTCATCCTGGTCATCTTCTTGTTCCTTCGCAACGCCCGCGCCACTTTCATTCCGGCGATGGCTTTGCCGCTGTCTCTGCTGGGCACACTCGCCGTCATGCTGTTGCTGGGCTTCAGCCTGAACAACCTTTCGATGATGGCGTTAATCCTTTCGGTAGGCTTCGTAGTCGATGACGCGATCGTGATGCTCGAAAACATCGTCCGCCACATCGAGCGCGGCGAAAACGTCATCCAAGCCTCCTATCAGGGCTCGCGAGAGATCAGCTTCACGATCATCTCCATGACCGTCTCGCTCGCGGCCGTATTTATCCCCATTCTCTTCATGAGCGGGTTGCTCGGCCGGCTCTTCCACGAATTTGCGGTCACCATCGTAATCGCCATTCTGCTGTCCGGCTTCGTTTCCATCTCGCTCACGCCGATGCTTTGCAGCAAATTGCTCAAATCGGCGCACGACGAAAAGATGAGTTGGGCGTTCCGCGCCACGGAGTGGTTCTACCAGTTGATGCTCGCCTGGTACGACTGGTCGCTGCGGCTCGTTCTGCGCTTCCGCCCCATCATGCTGGTAGTCTTTTTCGTTACCATCGGGCTGACGGTCCAACTGTTCCGGATCGTGCCCAAAGGGTTTATCCCGGACACCGACAGCGACACCGCGTACGCCAACACCGAAGCGCTCCAGGGCATCTCCTACTACAAAATGGCGCAGTATCAGCAGCGCATCGGCGAGATACTCAGTACCGATCCGAACGTCGAATCGGTGATGATCAGCGCCGGCGGCAGTTTCAACCAAAGCTCCAACACAGCCCGGTCGTTTATCACGCTCAAGCCGCGCAAACAACGGCCTCTCGGCGTACAGGGATTTATCGATAAGATGCGTCCTCAGATGGGCCGCCTGGTCGGCACCCGCGTCGTGATCACCGCGCCGCCGGCCATCCGCATCGGCGGCCGCATGTCGCGTGGGCAGTATGAGTTTACGCTGCAAGGGCCCGATTCGGACGAGCTGTACCGGCAGGCCGGCGTGATGCAGCGCGCGATCTCGCGAATCGATGGCGTGGCCGACGTTACCAGCGACCTGCAGATCAAGAACCCGCGCCTGAACATTCAAGTCGATCGCGACAAAGTGGCCGCGATGAACCTCAACATGCGCGACGTCTCAAACGCCATGTACGACGCTTTCGGACCCCGCTGGTCGTCCACCATCTATGGCGCCAACGCGCAATACAAGGTGCTGCTTGAGGTGAAACCTGCGTATCAGGAACACCCCGACCTGCTGTCGAAGCTCTACTTTAAGAACATGAACGGTGTCCTCATCCCCATGGACGCCTTTGCCAGCACTTACACCGATGCCGGACCGCAAACGATTAACCACTCCGGGCAGTTACCCTCCGTAACCGTCTCCTATAACATCCGGCCCGGCACAGCCTTGGGCGACGTTGTCGAAGCCATCCAAGAGCAGTCCCTACGCCTGCCCGACACCATTCAGACGAGTTTCCAGGGCACGGCCAAAGCGTTCCAGGATTCATTGTCGAACATGACGGTCCTGCTGATTGTCGCGCTGGCTGTCGTCTATATCTGCCTGGGCGTTTTATATGAAAGTTATGTCCATCCATTAACGATCTTGTCCGGACTGCCATCGGCCGCCCTTGGCGCGCTGCTCTCGTTGATCGTATTCCGGCAGGAACTGAACATTTACGCCTTTGTCGGTCTCTTCATGTTGATCGGAATCGTGAAGAAAAACGCCATCATGCAGATCGATTTCGCGCTTGAAGCCGAGCGCAACTACGGCAAGTCTCCGCGCGATGCGATCTACGAAGGCTGTATCATCCGGTTCCGCCCCATTTTGATGACCACCATGGCCGCCCTGCTGGGCGTACTGCCTATTGCCATCGGTTTCGGCGCCGGCGGCGAAACACGCCGCCCGTTGGGCGTAGCAGTCGCCGGCGGCCTTTTAGTATCTCAGTTTGTAACTCTCTACTTAACGCCTGTTGTCTACACTTATCTCGACGCGGTGGTGCATTTCTGGCGCAAACTGCATGGGCGTGGACGCGCGCCCGCGCCTGCGCCGCAACCCGCTGGGGACTGAATTGACGTATGAACTTTTCCGCGACTTTTATTGAGCGGCCTATCGCAACCAGCCTCCTGATGGCCGGCATTGCCCTGTTCGGAGCAGTGGCTTACCGGTCGTTACCCGTGAGTGACCTGCCCAACGTCGACTTACCCACACTGTTGGTTACCGCGAGCCTGCCCGGCGCGAGCCCCGAAACGATGGCGGCCGCCGTAGCCACTCCGCTCGAAAACCAGTTCACGATGATCGCGGGTTTGAGCGGTATGACTTCGGTCAACTCGCTTGGTTCGACACGCATCACGCTCGAATTCGACCTTTCCCGCAACCTCGATGGCGCCGCCGTAGACGTACAGGCGGCGATCACCCAAGCCTCGCGCCTACTACCACAAGGCATGCCCACGCCGCCGACTTTCACCAAGGTCAACCCGGCCGACCAGCCAATTCTGTATCTGGTGCTTACATCGGGCACCATGCCGCTCTGGACCTTGAATGAATATGCGGAAACGCGCGTGGCCCAGCGAATCTCGATGATCAACGGCGTCGCGCAGGTGCAGGTTTTAGGGGCACAACGCTACGCCGTGCACGTGCAGATGGACCCGCGCGCACTCGCTTCCCGCCAGGTCGGCATCAACGAGGTTGAAACAGCGCTGCGCAACTGGAATGTCAATCTGCCCATCGGCACCATTGTCGGTCCGCAACGCGCATTCACCTTACAAGCCACCGGTCAGTTGATGAACGCCCAGCAGTACCGGCCGGTGATTGTAGCCTACCGTAATGGATCGCCAATCCGTCTGGCCGAGTTAGGTCAAGTCGTCGACGGTATTGAAGACGACAAAGCGGCGTCATGGTTCTACCAGGGCGACATGGAACGGCGTGCCGTGGTGCTCGCCATCCAACGCCAACCCGGCACGAACACGATGGCAGTCACCGATAACATCAAGAAACTGCTGCCGGTGTTTCAGACGGAGTTACCGCCGTCGGTGAAAATGGACATTCTCTACGACCGTTCGGAGACCATCCGCGAGTCGTTTGAAGACGTCAAGTTCACCATGGTGCTCACGCTCGGGCTGGTGATCATGGTGATCTTTCTGTTCCTGCGTAACGTGTCGGCCACCATCATCCCCAGCCTGGCGCTTCCCTTCTCCATTGTCGGTACGTTCGCCGTCATGTACCTGCTCGATTACTCGCTCGACAACCTGTCGATGATGGCACTTATTCTCTCGGTCGGCTTTGTTGTGGACGACGCGATCGTGATGCTCGAAAACATCGTGCGCCATATCGAAATGGGCGCTCGCCCGCTGCAGGCGGCGTTCGCCGGTGCCCAGGAAATCGGCTTCACCATCGTGTCGATGACCTTTTCTCTGGCGGCCGTGTTCATTCCCGTGCTGTTCATGGGCGGCGTGTTAGGCCGTTTGTTCCGCGAATTCGCCGTCACTATCTGCGTCGCCGTGCTGATCTCCGGCATCGTTTCCGTAACCCTGACGCCGATGCTGTGCAGCCGGTTCCTGAAGGGCACGCACGGCGGGCATCATGGCTGGTTCTATCGCACGACAGAGCGCTTTTTCGAGTGGCTACTCCGCGTCTATGACCGGTCGCTGGTGAAAGTGCTCAATCACCGCCCGGCCACCGTTGTCGCATTCATCGGCCTGCTCGCCGGTACGGCCTTTATCTTTGTCAAGATCCCGAAGGGCTTCATTCCCGACCAGGATACCGATCAGATTCTCGGATTCACCGAAGCCGCGCAGGGCAGCTCCTACTACCAGATGGTGGAATACCAACGCGAACTCGCCAAAGTAATCGCGAAGAATCCAAACGTCGACGGCCTGGTCTCGAGCGTCGGCGGCACAACCGCTTCCACCCTCGGCGGAGCGAACTTCGGCCAATTGATCATCCACCTTAAGCCGCGTCACGCGCGCAAGAAGGGCGTGGACGGAGTGATGGAAGAACTCCGGCACGAAGCCGGGGAGATCTCCGGGGTCCGCACGTTCCTGCAAAACCCTCCCGCTGTACAAATTGGCGGTCAGGTCACCAAAAGTCCCTATCAGTTCTCGCTGCAGTCGCCGGATAAGGAAGAGTTATTCGCCGCCGCCGATAAATTCACTAAGGAACTGGGAAAGCTGGAGGAACTGGAAGACGTTACCAGTAACCTGCAGATCCACGCACCCCAAGTGAACGTGAAAATCGACCGCGACAAAGCGGCCGCGCTGCAAGTGAACGCCGAACAAATCGAGAACGCGCTGTACGATGCGTTCGGCCCGCGCTGGGTTTCAACTATCTACAGTTCCGTCAATGAATACAAGGTCTTACTGGAGTTACTCCCGGAAGATCAGCGCGACCCGCGCGCACTTTCTCGCCTCTATTTCAAAGGCGCCGGCAATAAGTTGATCCCGCTCGATTCCGTGGCCGACGTCGAAGAAGAAACCGGACCCCAGACCGTAAACCACTTCGGCCAATTACCGGCGGTAACAGTTTCATTCAACACTCCCAAGGGCGTTCCATTGGGCGATGCCGCCAGGCAGGTGGAGGACGTGGCCAAACGCGTGCTGCCCGCCGGTGTGGCAACCGCGTTCCAGGGCTCGCTCGAAGCGTTCCACGGCTCGCAAGGCAACCTGACGCTGCTGTTGATCGTGGCCATACTGGTGGTCTACATCGTGCTGGGAATCCTATACGAGAGTTACATTCACCCGCTTACAATCCTCTCCGGCCTGCCGTCGGCTGGCTTCGGCGCACTGCTGACGCTGATTCTGTTCAAGCTCGACCTGAACATTTACGGCTTCGTCGGCCTGATCATGTTGATCGGCATTGTGATGAAGAACGCGATCATGCAGATCGACTTCGCGCTCGAAGCCGAACGCGTCGAGCACATGTCCTCGCGCGACGCCATCTATCAGGGCTGTCTAATCCGTTTCCGCCCCATCATGATGACGACTATGGCCGCGCTTTTGGGCGCGGTCCCGATCGCCGTAGGCTACGGCGCCGGCGGTGACGCCCGACAGTCACTTGGCTTGGTAGTAGTCGGCGGCCTGATCTTCTCGCAAATGGTCACCTTGTATTTGACGCCGGTAGTTTACACCTACATGGCCGCGCTACAGACGTGGACCAGAAAGCGCAAAGAAAAGCCAGTCGCGAAGAAGCCCACTCCGGTGATAGCGTAGGCCGACGATTACACGGCCGCGCCAACCGCCGACACCTCGGCCTCCGGACGTTGGTCTCGCGGTTTCTCGCGACCCTCAAACAACCGGTACAGGGCGGGCAGCACCACGAGCGTCAACTGCGTTGACGTGAACAATCCGCCGATCACCACGATCGCAAGCGGACGCTGCACTTCCGATCCCGGTCCGGTCGCGACCAGGAACGGCACCAACCCAAGCGCGGCCACCGTAGCCGTCATCATCACCGGGCGAAACCGCAGCAACGCTCCTTGTACAATCGCTTCACGCTGCGCGTAACCCTCTTCCCGCAGTTTCCTGATATAGGAAACGAGCACCACGCCGTTCAATACCGCAATGCCCCACAATGCGATAAACCCGACCGACGCCGGCACCGACAGATACTCGCCCGTCAGGAACAGCGCCACGACGCCGCCGATGGACGCGAAGGGCAACACGAGAATAATCAGCAGCGCAAACCGCAATGAATGGAACAGCAGAAACAGTAAGAAGAAGATAGCTCCGATGGTGATCGGCACGATCAGTTTCAGGTGCTTGAGCGCGCGCTCCATATTCTGGAACTGGCCGCCCCATTCGATGAAGTAACCGCTCGGTAACTGCACCTGCTGCTTCACTTTCTGCTTCAGTTCTTCCACAAAGCCGCCTAAGTCGCGGTCCTGCACGTTCACGCCGACGACGATGCGGCGCTTGGCCGAATCGCGATTAATCTGCGCGGGACCTTCGACCACGCGAATATCCGCCACGTGCTCGAGCAGCACCTTGCCGTGGCCGGGCGTGTCGAGCGCGATCTGGCGAATCTCGGTCACACTGTCGCGCAACGCCGGTGGATAGCGCACCACAGCCTGAAACCGGCGCTCGCCTTCGTAGATCTCCGTGGCCGGCTTGCCCCCGATAGCCATCTCGATCACGTTATGCACATCGGAAGCATTCAAACCATAGCGAGCGATGGCCTGCCGATCGATGTTGATGGTCATGTACTGCTGGCCGCCCACGCGATCCACTCGCGAATCGCGAATGCCGCGAATCGAACCCGCCACACGCGCTATCTCATTCGCCTTTTCCACCAATACACCTAAGTCGTCCCCGAATAACTTCACAGCGACGTCGGCCCGAACACCCGTTACCATTTCGTCCACGCGATCCGAAATCGGCTGGGCCATCACCAGGTTCGCCCCGGGAACCTTCTTCAACACCTTGTCGCGGATCTCATCCGCAATCTGATCCTGGGTGCGCTCCTTGCGCTGCTCCATTGGCGCCAAAGTCGTGATCACGTCGGCTTCGTTGGGTCCCGCTGGATCTGTGGGTGACTCGCCGCGTCCCATGCGCGACACCACCTTCACTACGCTCTCCGTGTTAGCTACTTCTTTCAGCGCAGCCATTTCCATCTTGATGGACTCTTCGAGCGAGATATTCGGCACCCGGTCGACGTTCGGCGAAATCGATCCCTCTTTCATCTCCGGAATGAACGATGTTCCCAGGTAAGGGAACAACAGGGTAGCCCCTACGAATAACGCCACGCTCGCTATAACAGTTACTGTCACGTTCCCGACCGATGCGTGCAAAATGCTCCGGTACGGCCGCTTCAGCATCCGTACCAGTAAGGTATCGTCTTCGCTGCCGCCCTTCACAAGATACGCCGACAGCACGGGAGACAAAGTAAGTGACAGCACCAGAGAAATCGCCAAAGCAATCGCGATGGTGTACGCCAGCGGAGCGAACATCTTGCCTTCCATGCCCTCGAGCGTCATCAGCGGCAGGAACACCAGAATAATTACGCTCACCCCGAACACAACCGGCGTGCCCACTTCCTTCACCGCTTCCAGCACGATCTGCAATCTGTTCCCGTGCTTCTGATGCGACAGCTTACCAAACACGTTCTCCACCACCACCACACTGCCGTCCACCATCAAACCAATGGCGATCGCCAGGCCGCCCAGCGACATCAGGTTAGCCGATAACTGCACCTTGTTCATCACCATGAAGGTGAGCAGCGGAGTCAGGATCAGCGTGGCGATCACCACAATGCTCGACCGTATGTCGCCAAGAAACAGGAACAAGATAACCACCACCAGGATGATGCCTTCAATCAGCACCTTCACCACCGTGTGTAGCGCCGCGTCCACCAAATCCGACCGGTCGTAGTAAGGCACGATCTTCAACCCGTCCGGCAGCATGCCCTGGTTATTAATCTCATCCACACGAGCCTTCACTCGTGAGACAATCTCTTTCGCGTTGCCGCCGGCGATCATCATCACGATGCCGCCCACCGCCTCTGTATATCCGCCCTTGATCACCGCGCCGTAACGAACCTCTTCGCCGAACTTCACTTCCGCCACATCGCGTATGTAAACCGGCGTCGCGCCCACTTCCTTCAGCACGATATTTCGGATATCGTCCAACGTTTGAATAAGTCCCACGCCGCGGATCAGATACTGTTCCGAACCTTGCGGAAGAATGCCGCCACCTGAGTTCGCATTGTTACGCGCCAGGGCGTCGTAGACATCCTTAATCGTTACCTTGTAATAACGCATCCGCGACGGGTCCACCAGTACCTGATACTGCTTAACGAAACCGCCCACGGAGTTAATCTCAGCCACGCCCGGAATCGAGCGCAGCAGGGGACGCACCACCCAGTCCTGCGCCAGGCGGCGCTGCATCAGTTCGTCGTGCGCAAGGGCGCGCTGCTTATCGTCATCGCGATCGAGCGTGTACTGATACACCTCACCCAGCGCCGAAGATACCGGACCGAGGATCGGAGTAATGTCGGCCGGCAGCCGGTCGCGCACCTCCATCATGCGCTCCATCACTAACTGCCGCGCGAAATAGACGTCCGTCTGATCCGTAAAGACGATCGTCACAATCGACAACGCCGGCTTGTTAAGCGACCGCATCTCCACCAGACCCGGCAACCCGGTCATCGCGATCTCAAGCGGAACCGTGACAAACCGTTCCACCTCCTCCGGCGACCGCCCCGGGGCCGAGGTCGCAATCTGCACCTGCACCGTGGTGACGTCGGGAAATGCGTCCACCGACAACTTCTGTGCCGCGCGCAGCCCGAAGAACATCGCCGCCGCGGCGATCACCACGATGATCAGCCGCTGATTCAACGCACCCCTGACAATCGATTCGAGCATCAACCGTTCCCCTGCAGTGCGAGCCGCTTGCGTTCGTTATTCAGATGGAACGCGCCGTTGAGAACCACCTTTTCGCCCGTATGTACGCCATCCAATATCACGCGCTTGCCCTCGTGCTCGATCCCCAGGTTCACCTGCTTCAGGCGGAACGTCTGTCCCGCCGTCTGCACGAACACATAGTCCTGATTACCTTCGCGCACGATCGCCGTCAGCGGAACAATCCGGTGATTCTCCGCCGCATCGCTCAGCACCATCGTGGCCAGCATCGCCGGCTTCAGCTTCCGCCGCGGGTTCGGAACATCCAGCCGGATGCGTACCGTTCGCGTCTCGCGATCCACCGTGGCGCTGACAAAGGTAAGTTTGCCGCGCACCGTTTGGCCGGGCAGCGAAGGTATCTCCGCCTGCACATACTTGCCAACCTCGATCGCACCCGCCGCCTGTTCCGGCACATCCGCCACCAGCCAGACCCGCGATAAGTCGGCCAGTACACAAACCACCTCGGCCGACTGCACCACCTGCCCCGTCGTCACCTTGCGTTCTAACACCGTGCCGTCGATCGTCGCCAGCACCTGCGCCGTTGAATTCACCGTACGCGTAGACTCAACCTTCTCCAAAACCTCCTCAGACATGCCCAGGATCTTCAACTGATCGCGCGTTGAAGATAACTCCGTGCTGGCCTGCTGTAACTCCGCTTCGCGCCGCTGCAGTTCCGCTTCGCCAATCACACCGGCCTCGAGCAGCCGCCGCGCACGTTCCACCGCGCGCTCCGCCAACCGCCGCTGCGATACCGCCTTCAGCAGGTTCGATTGCTCGTCGGAAAGCTGCGTGCTATGGACCCGCGCCAGCACCTCGCCGCGCTTCACGTTTTGACCTTCCACCACTTCCAAATCGGTAATCCGCCCGGTAACCGGAGCGCTTACGCGAGCCATGCGCGTCTCGTCCGCTTCCACCGTCGCCGCCACGCGTAACGTGCCGGCCACCTCGCTCCACGACGGTTCGCCCACGGTGATCTGCTTCGCCAAGTCGTCGTTCACCGTGATCTCCATCGGATCGCGCGATGGGCTGGCTTTCTTCTCTTCTTTCTTTGCCGATACCTGCCGTTCCGTACAGGCCGTTCCCGCCACAAGGGCCGCCGTCAATATCGTTATCCACCAGACTTTCACGGTCTGCCTCCGTCGTGTGCACGCAATTGTTCGATGTCGATCAGCGCGGCCTGCAAATCGAACTGAGCGTTCAGGAAATCCAAGCGCACCGTGCGCAATACCCGCTGCGCGTCCAGCACCTCCATAATTCCCCGCTCGCCATACTTGAACGCCGCTTCCGACGCCTGCAGTGCCGCCTCGGCCTCGCGCAGCACGCCCTGCTCGTACGAAGCGATCTGCTGCAGCGCCACTTCGTACAGTCCATACGCGCGCTCCAGGTCTGCCGTCAGTTCCAGGCGCCGCATGTCCGCATAGGCCCGCGCCTGTGAGATCGCCGCCGTCGCCTCCGCAATCGGACCTTCCCGCTTGTTCAACAGCGGCACCGGAATCGACACCCCAAACCGGTAGAACCCGAGGTCCGGCTGCCGTTCGTATTCCAACCGGAACGATGGCTGCGGCTTCCGCTGCTCGCGTTCGGACGACAGCCGCGCTTCGGCCCGCCGTACCTCCGCCTGCGCCTGCTGCAGCGCCGGATGCCGCGCCAGCATCTCCGCCCGCAGTTCGTCGAGCGCCGGCAGCCGTCCCGTCAGGTCCGGCTTGCCTTCTAAGTCCACCGTAGTCCCGAGCGGCGCGCCCACCGCTGTGCGCAACGCCGCCACCGCGTTCACATACCGCAATTGCGCACTGTTATAGAACGTCTGGGCCGTCGCGACTTCGGCTTCCGACCGCGTCAGTTCCAGCCGCGCCGCCTCACCCACTTCCACCTGAACCCTCACGCGCCGCTCCAGATCCTGCACCAGCCGCAAATTTTCCTGGGCCAGCCCGATCTCCGACTTTCGCCGCAGCACCTGGAAATAGGCCTGCTTCACGGTCCGCCGCACGCCCAGCCGCGCTTCCGCGAGCGTAAATTGCGTGCTCTCACGGCCCAGTTGCGCCACCCGCACGCGCGCCCGGCGCACGGCCGGCAGCTCCACTAACTGGTCGACGCTGAAATGTGTCAGTAACCCCGGTTCCGCGCTGAGCATGCGCCGGTGCTGCGGACCCGCCAACGTGTTGAACGCCGGGTTCGGATACGCCCGCGCCGTAGTGATCGCCGCATTCGCCCCTTGGGCCAATGCGGTCGCCCACTGCAACTGCGGACTGTGCTGTTCCGCCAACTGCAGGGCGGCATTAAGAGTTAAAACGGGTGGAGCCGCTTGCGATGAGTTCGCAGACAGGCGCCCGAGCAAGATAAATGTAGCAATCGACAATAAAAACCGTCGGCCCAAAGAACCTCCGGACAGGATTAGAGTGTTTTAACCAGATTACTAAACATTCATCGCCCAACGCCACCCGGCTCCTCGACAATGAGTGCGATGGAGGTAAACCGTCCCAAGCCCTCGTCGGGCAAGCGAGAGGCAGCGCAGTAGGAGGTAGTGGTGCCGGCACTGCACTGCACTGCCGCCGCTTGCAACCACGGAACGCGGTGCTCGAATCTATCGCTCCGCCTCTTCGCGCTCGTCGTCCTCAATCTCAACCGTCAGCGGCGCAAACACGGCGTTCCGGGTTCCCGGGTATGGCGTGTTCCACCCGCGCACCTGATGCCAGAGGATACGGTTGAGCCGCGCCGTCGGCGCCGCATCCGGCACGTCGAACCGCATCTTCATTGAGTCTTTCGCCGCCTGCCGTTCCCGCCCGCGCAACGCCGAAAGCGGCGGGTTCTGTTCGAACAACGAAATCTGCGGTTCCGCCGCCCGATACGGCTGCAGGTCCGCCGTGTTGGTGAACGAGTTCCGCATGTCGTGAGCAATCAGGTCGAACAGCGACATGGTTGGCAATCCGAGAATCAGTTCCATCGTCTTCACCATGCTTTGGGTCGAATAGAACGTCGAATCGACATGCCCGCGGCGCACATAAGGGCTCACCACCAGCCCCACGGTCCGGTGCCCGTCCACATGGTCCACGCCGTTTTGCGCATCGTCCTCGATCACGAAAATCGCCATTTTGGGCCAGAACTTACTCTGCGACAACCCTTCGATAATCTGCCCCATCGCATAGTCGTTATCCGCCACCATCGCGCGCGCGGTCGACACGTTCGGAGCCGCGCCGTTCGTGTGGTCGCTCGGCAACTGGATCAGCGTCAGATTGGGGAACGTCCCCTGCTGTTCCATCTTCTTCAAATCGGCGAGAAACAAGCGGGCGCGAATCACGTCCGGAATCGCGGTCGAATAACTGGGGAAGTTCGGGACCAGTAACTGGTTCACCCGTGCGATCGGCGAACTTACCTTCCACTCGTTCTGAAAATCCTCGCCTGCCTTCCAGCGCTCAAACAAACGCTTGCGCTCAGTCATCGGCACGGGCAGCCGTCCGATGTATTCGCCATAAATCTTGACGGATTTCTTGCGCGCCAGCGCGTAATCCCACAGGAACCCGCCCGACGCGTACGCCAGCGGATCGGTCCCGTCGAATGGATAACTGC
This sequence comes from Bryobacterales bacterium, assembly GCA_020846745.1. Taxonomy (GTDB): domain Bacteria; phylum Acidobacteriota; class Terriglobia; order Bryobacterales; family Bryobacteraceae; genus JADLDI01. The sequence continues at coordinate 89,403 of JADLDI010000077.1, forward strand.
GCCCCGCATAACCCGGCCATAACGCGTACGCCACCTCATTCGCCTGAGTTACCCACTGATGGCCATCCGCGCTGTTACCGCCGGTGGCGTACAAGTTATCCAGCAACACAAACTCTTCGGCCAGTTTGTGATGGTTGGGAGTTACCTCGCGCCCGAACATCACGAGCGACGGGTCGCCATTGCCCTGCGGCATGTCGCCGAACACCTGATCGTACGTGCGGTTCTCTTTGATGATATAGACGACATGCTCGATCGGCGACGGATCGCCCGACCGTGCCGGCACCGCCGCGGGCTTCGCCGTCGAAGCCGTCACCGGCGCAGCCACCGCGGCGCCGCCCGGCCCCGCCAGTCGCATATGATTGTTCTCCGCCACCGCCGTCGAGTAACTCGCGAGTTGCGCCGCATCCGGCATATCCACCACGGCAACCGCTCCACGATAGGCATGGACAAACTTCTTTCCCGGAGCGTCGCGCCAACCCGATCCCGCCCCTAACAGCGATCCAACGGCAAGCTTGTTACCGTCCTGCGACAGCGCCAATGCATTCGGATACCAGGCCGTAGGAATTAGTCCCTGTAACTTGCCCGAACCCGTATCCACCACGGCCACGGCATTGATACCGCCACACGCCACCAGCAATCCGGCCCCATCCGGAGTGATGGCCAACGCCGTGGGTGCGATACCCGTCACCATCTGCGCAAACGGCTGAATCGCGATCGTCTTAACAATCTTCTGCGACCCCGTATCGATCACCGACACGGAGTCTTTATTCGAGTTAGCGACATATAGCCGCCGGCGCGCTTCGTCCCACACGATGCCCGTCGGATGCAGTTCCACCGGAATCGTGTGAGTCGCCTGAAAGGTCTTCAAGTCGACCCGTGTAACTGTACCGGTCGCGGCCACGCCGCGCACATCCACCACAACCTTGTCCGCGTCCTTGGCAAGCCCCGTGGGGGCCACCGGCTCGCCCGGTTTCGGCAGTCGTCCACCCCAGTTCGACACATAGGCCACGCTCCCGTCCCGCGACACAACCGCGCCAAACGGGGCAATGCCGGTATTCGCGCTACCCACCAATTGGCCCGTCTTCACATCCACCACCGCCGCTTTGTTGTTCGCGATCAACGGGACCACGGCGAGGTGCTGCGCCGCCCCGTTATCCTGCCGCGCCAGCCCGATCGCGCCGGCGATAAACGTCCCCAACCGATCCGCCAGTACCGACTTCCTGCCATCCGCCACGGACGCCAGTTGCACACCCACGGGATCGTTCCGATTCCCTCCGCGAGCCGCCGTGCCAATCAGCGCGCGGTTCCGGCCGGCATCCCAAACCAGACTCTGCAACCCCGGAGTGCCGCCTAAGTTGACCGTCTCCCACACCGCGTTCTTCTGCCAGTCGAGGCGGTACAACTTGGTCGCGTTCAGCACCCACAGGTCGGCATCCGTCGACCCGAAGGCCACCCCATAAACCCGCCCGTCGAAGACACTCGGCACGCCTGCGGGGGTAATCGTCTGCCGCGTCGTCACCGTACCCGGATCGATAACAGAGCGGACCGGTTTCTCGGGCATCTGGGCGAACGCTGCCGAGGCAGCGAGCAGTAGGATAGCGGAACGTGTTGTAACCACGGTATCGAGGTCAGGTTACAACAGTTGCGAGTAAGGTTTGATGACGATCACCCGGCCGCCGGACCCGCCGCCACCCGCGCAACGCGCCGCCCTTCCATAAACACCTCGTAGCGGCCCGCCGCCCACACCGGCAGGTCCCGCCTAGCCTCAGCCAGCCGCACCGTATAGATCACCTTACGTCCGCTCCTCACCTGCACCAGCCCGCGTACGCCGCGCGGCAAATCCAACCGCCAGCGCGCCGCCGCCAGTCCGTTCGCCCACATGCTGATCGTGATCGGCCAACCGGGATACGGCTTGCCGTCCCACCGCTGCAGATTTGTGAAGGTGATCGTCCGCTTCGGCTTATCGAACTCGACAATCCCGTATCCCGGTGCGCGATCGTGCAACGCGCCGTAGCCCACCCCAAATTTCTGCGGATTCGCCACGGCGTGTACCGTCATCCGGTTTCCAAACCCGTCGCGATACTCGCCTGTATTCCGTGGCGCGCCTGCCTTGTGGTGCGCTCCCTCCGCCGCCGGGTACCACCGCCGCGGAAAGACGTTCGAAATCGCCGGCGTGCAAAACGCCATCGGACCATCGTTGAATTCATCGATGCCATACTGCAGCGTCGACGCCAGGTGCTGGTCGCCGGCGATGTGGACCGCCAGACACGACCGTGCAGCTCGCAGCGCGCGGTTCCGCGGCGTCTGCGGCCACCCGTTCGAATCGTGGTCCATCGTCAGCTTCTCATTCGCCGCATACCCACCCAGCGGCTCGATCTTCAGCGACCCCGTCACCGCATCGCTCATCGCCTCGCGCGGCAGCGTGCACAGATTACAGAAGATGGTCTGCGACACCATCGCCTTCATCTCAGCGCCCTTCCAGTCCTGTGCCCAGCGCTCCAGGAAGCGCTCCTGTCGGTCGCCCAGCAGATGTGCACCGGCCACATCCCCTTGCGTCGCCGCGTTCCAATTCGGGTTCTGCGGCCCCCCATTCCGGATCTTCGCCTCCGGCATCAGCGCCTTCGGCGCCGACTTGAACTTCCGGTCTTCCAGAATCGCGAAACTCACACCGCCCCACACCAGGTCCGTAAAGTAGACGCCAATCCCCTGATCCACCGGAACCGCATCGGCCGCATCCGGCAAATGCGATACCTGTGTCCGCTGCACCATATTTACCCACCGCGCTTCCATCGTGAACCCGCCCGAGTCCTGCCCATCCTGCTGGTTCACCCCCGGTTCCAGCGGATTCACCCCATCCGGATACTCCGCCTTCCGCCCCGCCGCGCCCCAAACATTCCCGTGATACACATCATGGTCGTCCGGCATCGAAACGCACGGAATGTCCTTCATCAGCTCCCGCCACGCCCACCCGAACATGTACCACTTACGCAAATAATCCAGCCGCGCCGCCTCCAGTGGTCCGCGCTGAATCCCATATCCGCCATTTGCCTCATACAATTGATCGCCCGTAAACAGCAGCAGGTCGGGCTTCACTCCTGCCAGCGACCGTGCAATCTCGGCATGCGGAAACCCAAACTCACCCTGACAGGTCAGCGCCGCCACCACTAGCCTCGGCTTATCCACCGGATCGCGCGGGATCGTCCCCCGCAACCGGTCAGCGCCGTACGCCACCTCGTAGGCCGCCTCGCGTGCCGAATCCCAGTTGTCCACCCGCAGCACTGCCGTCGATGTCAGCGGCTCCACATCCGCTTTCGCCAAGATCTTCCCGTTTACCCGCAACTCCACCAGCGGATACGGTTCGCCCTCGCTCGGAGCCATTTGAACCGCCATTTTCAAGGTCCCGCGCGACACCGTGAACTGATTGAACAGGATGGGTCCCCACGCGCGTTCGTCCTGCACACGGACCCGTTCCCCCTCCAGTTTCCAGTCCCGAAACCAGAACCGGCACTCGCCTCCACGCGCCTGCGCCGGCTTCCCCGTATTCGCCTGCAGTGGCTCGGCCGGAAACCGCGGATCATGCGGCTGATACGCCCCCGCGTGCGATACCAGCGCCACGCCGCCGCTGGTCTTCTCCGCCCCCAACTCCCGCTCCACCACCACGCCCCCGGCCGAAAGCTTCGCGCGCGTCCCGCTCACTTCGAGCGTCAGCGTCAAATCGGTCAAATCCGCGACCTTCTCTGCCGACCGCTGCCGTCCAACAAACAACGTGCCATCCGCCAACACCCCAGCTTCGAAGCCAAGCCCTTTGATCGCCGTATCCCGATAGTCGTTGAAGAATCCGCGCATGCCGAACCGAAACCCGGCCCACCCCTCCCGCGGCCCAGTTAGCGCCCCCATCCGCACCGACATCCGAAACCCGCCATCGCCTCCATCCACGACCTCGCGCGTCAGCCAAAACACGTTCCGGTCCCCACCCGAAACATGACACTCCATCCGCCCCTCGCCCATCCGCCAATCCTGCAACGGATTCGCCCAATACTGCTTCCCCAGCCAAACCCGCGTGCCCTCAGCCCCACGCATCCACTGCGTCCAAGCCGGCAGCGCAGCCACCGTTTTCAGTAACCTTCGCCTGTGCATCGAATTGATGATCGCACCAGCACCACCGCGAGAGACGCCAAACACGCGCACAAATCGTAGGGCCGCCTTTGGTAACGTAAGCCAAATGAAGATGCGGTCCCTCATCCTGCTGACGGCCACCCTCACGTGTCTCAAAGCGGCGGACGCTTTCCCCTGGAACTGGGCCGAATTGCAGCGCCCGCCACGCACCTTCACCCCGCCGCACAACGACGAGCCTGGCGTGAAGGCGCTTTGGTATGAAGGGACGGCTTACAAAGGCCGCCCCACACGTGTATTCGCCTACTACGGCGCGCCCCAGCGGAATGGCAATGAAAAGTTGCCGGCCATGGTGCTGATCCATGGGGGAGGCGGCACCGCCTTCGCCGAATGGGTGCGCCTGTGGAACGCTCGCGGGTACGCCGCTATCGCTATGGATACCACCGGTGCTGTCCCGCGAAAAGCCGGTGACGAAAAGACGCTCTGGAACCCACAGCGGAGCCGCACCGAACATTCCGGACCCGCCGGTTGGGGGGATTTTGCCAACGTCGATCTTCCGCCTGAAGATCAATGGACCTACCACGCAGTCGCCGCCGCCATCCGCGCCCACTCCCTGATCCGCTCGTTTCCGGAAGTGGACCCGAAACGGATCGGTGTAACCGGCATCTCTTGGGGCGGCTACCTGACCTCGATCGTCGCCGGCGTGGACCCCCGGTTCCGGTTTGCAGCGCCGGTGTACGGCTGCGGCTTTCTCGGCGAAGATTCGGCCTGGCTGAACGAATTCGCGAAGCTTGGTCCGAAGCGGGCCGGCCGTTGGCTGTCGTTGTGGGACCCTTCACAGTACCTGGGCCGTGCACGGATGCCGATGCTGTGGGTGAATGGGACAAACGATTTCGCCTACCCGCCTCCTTCGTGGCGGAAGTCTCACCGCCTGCCCAAAGGTCCGCGGACGCTCGCGTTTCGAGTGCGGATGCCGCACGGACACCCTCCTGGCGCCAAGCCCGAAGAGATCTTCTATTTCGCCGATCATGTCTTGCGCAAGGGACCTCCGCCCGCGCGAGTACAGGCCCAGGGTTTCGACGGCGGAAAAGCGTGGCTGCGGTTCTCAGCCCGGCAGCCAGTTGTAAAAGCCGAACTCGCCTATACCCGCGATCGCGGAAAATGGCAGGACCGGAAGTGGGAAACCGCGTCCGCGGAGTTGTCCAAGAATCGCGCCTCCGCCGCTGTGCCGGCCGATGCCACCGCCTACTTCATCAACCTGTTCGACACCCACGGCCGTGTGGTTAGCGGCGAACATAGGGACCGATAAGTTGCACACGCCGCCTGGTGAACCGTGAAAGCGGCTTCCTGGCGCGAGGCCGCAAGCTCGAATCTAATCTGTCCGCCCCGAACGGCCGATACACTAGAAGAACATGACCTTATTCGGCCGTGCGGTATGGGTGTGGCTACTGGTAGCAGTCGTGCAAGGGGCGCCACTGGACAAACTAGCCGCGGGCGTGTCGGAGTTCACGCTCGCCAATGGCCTTCGCGTGATCGTGTTGGAACGCCATGCCACGCCTGTCGTCGCTTTCCATTTACGGTCGCGAATGGGCAGCGCGGACGAGCCACCGGGAAAGAGCGGTGTCAGCCTGATGGTGGAAACCATGTTCTTCCGGGGCGGCGAGTTGACGGGCAGTACAGACCCGGCGACTGAGTCCAGCACGCTGGCCAAGGCGGAGGAGTGGTTCGACCAGCGGGACGCGGAACTGGCCCGTGGCTCTGCGGCCAACCTATTGACAGCTCAGGATTACAAGCTGAAGGCCAGAGTGCTGATCGACAGCGTCTCCCGGCTGGGAGTGGAGGCGGCCGTCGCACGCGGATTTGCGATCAATCAGTTCGAAAACGTCGGGTTCCACGTACGGGCAGACTCCACCGATCTCGCCGCCACCGGTCCAGCCAATCGTGCCGAACTGTGGTTCCGCCTTGTAGGCGACTGGCTGCAGCGGCCGTCGCTCAGAGGCTATTACGCGGATCGGGAGAACCTGCAGATGGAACTGGAACAGCGCCAGCGCAATTCGATTGTCGCGAAGCTTCACGCCACGCTGCTGCCCGCGGCGTTCGCCACCCAGCCCTACTCAAAGCTCGCCGCCGCTGCCGGCGAGTTGGAGAATGCGCGGGCGAGAGACGCGGTCGCATTTATTAGAACCGCCTTCAGCGGCAGGAATCTTGTGCTTGCCATTGTCGGCGATATCGGCGTCGACTCTGCCCGCAGCCTGGCTGAGACCTACTTTGGGAAGCTGCCCGCCGGCACGTCCCCCGATTGGAAGCCCTCTGAGCCGCAGTTGCTGCAGACGGAAAAGAGGCTCCAGTTGACCGACGACAACGAATCGATATGGTCCGTTTCGTGGTTGCGGCCAAGCCGTGGCCATGCGGACGATGTCGCGTTTGACGTAATGGCGGCGCTCCTCAATGGCGACGCCGAGGCGCCGCTGCGCAGGGAACTCATGGGCGATCGTCCGCTGGCAAACCACATCCAGGTAACGCCGGCGTTTCCGTCAGACCGGTTCGGATCGCTATTCTCGATCGTCGTGGCGCCATCGCTCGGGGCGGATCCGAAAGAGATTGAAGCCGCGGTCCAGCGCGCAATCAAAAGCTTGGCTGAACAACCGGTGGATGCGGCAGCTTTGGCGAGCGCCAAGACACGCATTGAGGCAAAAGTATTTCAGGATTTCAGCAGCCATGCCGGTTTGGCGCACTTCCTCGCTCGAACGAGTTCCGACAACGGAAGTACGGCCCGGTTTGCCGCCACCTATGCCACGATTCAAAGCATCGGTGCTGAGGCGGTTCAGAAGTTGGCGGTTCGGTATTTAAAGGATAGCCAACGTATCGTGGTGAGCGGCGGGCAAGGCCAAGGCACAACCGGAGACGCCGAATGAGGTGCTCAGTAGCGTGGCTGGCATGTGCTCTCGCGCTGGCCCAGGTTCCCGCACAGAAGAAATCGGCAGAGAAGCAGCCCGCAGAGAAGAAGCCGGCTGCCAAGAACGCCAAGGCCGCGAAAGTGGCCGCCACGTCAGAGGCCTCCAGTTCCGTGGCAAAGAGCGTGGCAACCCGGCCGGCGCCGAAGAAGGAAGCCCGGCCGTTCGACGCGCAGTTTGGGTTGTCCTTACCCGCGCCGCGGCCCCTGCGCCTGCCCGGCGGCGACCGATGGCAGCTTTCGAACGGCCTACGTGTGGTGGTGTTGCCGGAACCGAAAATCCCAATCGTACAGGCTACGCTCGTTGTGGCAGCCGGTTCACTGGCCGACCCAGCCGAAAAGGCCGGGTTGGCGGATATAACCGCCAAAGCCCTGCGCGGGGGCGGTTCAGTCAACTTCGCGGGCGTGAAGTTCGATCGGGAGTTGAACGGCCTTGGGGCCTCGCTCAACGTGAAGGCACAGGAGCGCGTCACCGCCTGTACGCTTACGGCGCCGAGCGATCGTTTTGGCAAAGCGGCCGTGCTGCTGGCCGACATCGTCCTGAATCCCGGGTTCGATCCCGACGCGTTCGATCTGGTGCGCGGTGAACTGCGGAGCCAGATCGGTAAGCGGAACGAGCTTGCCGACCAAATTGCCAACCGTGAGTTTTGGCGGATAGTGTATGGCCCCAACAACCCGTCGGCGAGGCGCATGGAATACGAACACCTCGACAATATCGGGCCGGAGGACGCTGACCTGTTCTACTCCACCTACTACCGTCCAGGCACAGCGGTTCTGATCATCCACGGGGATATTGAAACAGCATCCGCGAAGCAGCTGGTCGATCGCTTGTTCTCATCCTGGAAGCCGGGCAAGGCGGAGATTAAGGCGCCCGCCCCGGGTGCTCAGCCAAAGCCGGGAGTATACCTGGCCGACAAGAAAGACGCACCAATGAGCGCGGTGGTAATGGGCTTTGCCGTTCCGCCCGCTACCGCCAGGCAAACCGCTGCCGCCGGCGTCGCCATCGAGATCGTGGCCGGGGGCCCCGGCAGCCGGTTGGAACCGGTGCTGCGGGATAAGAAGGCTTGGGAGGCCGTTGCGGTCGCGCGCTGGATAGCGAACGATAACCAGCCCGGGGCTCTCCAGTTTACCGGGCGGTGCAAGCCGGCCTACACCACCGATATGATCCAGGCTGTTTTGCGGGAGTTCGACGGCGTCAAGAGTGTGCCGTTCACGGAAACTGAGGTGCGCGACGCCTCCGCAAGGCTACTGGCCCGCGGCGTGATGCAGTGGCAAAACCCGGGGTTGTTATTGGCCGAGAACGAAGCTCACGCGGTGATTGAAGGGCGAAACTCCTATGTGCCCGACGAGCAGGCTGAAATCGCGGCCGTTACCCGCGAACAGGCGGTCGCCGCATTCAACGAACTGTGGAAGCCATCTAACCTTGTCATCACCGTAGTGGGAAGTCCCACATTGTTCGACCATCCTCTAGCCGACCTGAATCGGCCCGTCGAACTCATCGACCTTACGATTCCGCCTCCCCCTCCCTTGCAGCCCAGAACCGACCCGGACAGCCTTTCCCGCGGCAAACAATGGCTCGAGCGTATTCAAGCGGCCATGGGCGGAACCGATCGCTTGAAGGCCGTGAAAGACTTCATGATGGCAAGCGAAGGCAGCTATTGGCGTGGCCGCTCGACTACCTCTATCAAACAAACAGACTGGTGGATGGCACCGGGCGTTTTCAGGCAGCACCAGGCGATCCCCATCGGAGAAGTAACCGCTTTTTACGACGGCGCTATCGGTTGGCTCGGGCGCGAACGGTTCATTGCAGCCATGCCGCCGAATACGCTGCGGCAGGTCCGGACCGAGATCTTCCAACTGTTGTTCACGCTGGTGCAAAGCAACCATATGCCAGACCGCACCGTCTGTTCATTAGGGGCGAACATTGTCCAGGTCACTGACGATAAAGGACAGGGTGTACGCCTCTATATCAACGAGAAGACGGCGCTCCCCTCACGCGTTGCCTATCTCTCGGTTCAGCCTGGGGGCGAGTCGATCATGGTGGAGCAGACCTACGAGGATTGGCGCGAGTACGATGGCATAAAAATGCCGACCACATACCGCATCCGGCACAATGGACATAAGTTTACCGACATGCGAGTGACCGCACTTAAGTTCAATAGCGGCTTGAAAGTTAAGGACTTGGAGCGCAAACCGTGACCCGGCGTGAAGCCTTTACCGCGCTGATTGGCGCACCGGCAGTATGGGCGCAGCCGTCCCAAAAGGAGCAGAAAGGCCGTGAGTTGTTCGCCGCCACCTTACAGGCGGTTGGGGGCAATGCCTTTTTGGGAATGCAGGACCGGACAGAAAGCGGGCGCGCCTACTCCTTCTATCGCGACCGCCTGACCGGGTTGGCCCGAGCCACCATTTACACTCGCTACGTCACCGCGCCCCCCACGCCGGAACCGAACAAGATCTATCAACGGGAGCGCCAGGCGTTCGGCAAGGACAAGGATTACGCTGTCCTGTTCGACGAAGACAAGGGTTACTCGATTACATTCCGCGGAGCGGCCCCCCTGCCGGACGCCAATCTGACCCGCTATCGCGAGAGCACCAGGCGTAACTTCTTCTACATCCTGCGGCAGCGGCGCGACGAACCGGGGTTGATCCTTGAGCATCAGGGATCGAAGATTTTTGAAAACGCGCCGGTCGACGTTCTCGACATTACGGACTCTGATAACGTTACCGTCAGCGTCATGATCCATCAGGGTACGAAGTTGCCGGTCCGGCAAGTCTTCTATCGGCGCGACCCCGCCACTCGCGACCGTCTCGAAGAGGTCACCCTGTTCAACAAGTACCGCGAAGTGTCCGGAATTCAGTGGCCCTGGTCCATCACACGCTTCCGCAACGGCGAGAAGATCTTTGAGATCTTTTCGGATTCGGTCAGCATCAACTCCGGGCTAAGCGATCAGTTGTTCACCCTGCCGGCGAACATGAAAGTATTGCCGCCACCCAAGTAGCCAATGGTAATCACGCGCGAAGATCTGGACAGTCCCATTGGGGTCGTTTCGATTCTCAGCTTCGAAGGCGCCGTAATCGCCTTGGATTTCGCTGACTGCGAGGAACGCATGCTCCGTCTGCTCGGCCGCGGTTGGGGCGTGTGCGAACTGCGGGTCCAGCTAACGGTTTCTGACCATCGCCGGAGGATCGACGACTATTTCACCGGCGACTTGGCGGCCCTCGATTCCATCCGCACCGAGACACGCGGCACCGCCTTTCAGCAAGCCGTCTGGGCGGCACTCCGCGAAATCCCGCCCGGAACCGCGTGGAGCTATCTCGACCTCGCAAGGCGCATTGGCAACGAAAAGGCTGTGCGGGCGGTCGGGGCGGCAAACGGGCAGAATCCAATCGCGATCGTTCACCCCTGCCACCGTGTGGTAGCAACCAGCCACGCCCTCACCGGCTATGCCGGCGGCCTGCACCGCAAGCAGTGGCTACTCGATCACGAGCGGTCGAATTCTTGCTGGACACCAAGCGGACCGCTTTTCGCATAACGGTTCAAACGGTATGCGGCGAATATCAGAATCGCGGTAATGGCAGCCCACACGTGCCAGTGCGAAAAGATTCCATCTTCGATCGCAAACTGCGAGGCGTACGACATGTCCGCGGCAATCCGCCAGCAGGCCAGGATGAATGCCATCACCGCGGCTGGAATCAGCAGTCCGGACACAGCCAGAGCAAGCCGGCGGTTCTTCCCCTGCCGTTGTTCGATGCGGACGCCGCGGCGGAGACGTATCTTGAGGATCATCCCTCATCCCTCGCGCTCACAAGTCTAGCAAATAATGTTTTAACGATGAATGCCTTGCATCTACGGTCTTGGTACGCGGTCCACGGCTGCTGGGAACGTGACGGATCACTCCCGTTCAATGTGAGGTGAGCGGATCTGGGTTAAGCGAAATCCGAAGTCCGGCGGGCGGTGAAACACCGGCACCTGCGACAGGCGAAGGTAGGTCCGCACCTCGTACCGGCTGTTCTTGAACGATCCGCCTCGCAGCGAGCAAACATCACGCCCGGCGTTCGGCCGTTCCACAAACTCCCATAAATTCCCGGCCATGTCGTAAACGCCGAAGGGGCTTGCGCCGCCGGCATACCGGGTAACCTCCGACGTGCCGTTGATAGCCGACTCTGCCGAGTTGCAAAGCGAGGCGTCGAAGGCATCGCCCCACGGATAAATCAAGCCCGCATCGCCGCGGGCCGAGTACTCCCAAAGCTCATCGGCAGGCAGCATCCACGTCCAAGGTTCGCAGGGCGAGACAGACTGGCACCACCGAACAAAGGCGCGCGCCTCCAAGATACTGATTCCGGTGACCGGATGATCGAGTTTCCCTTCCGGAACCGTTCTGCCGTTTAGCCAGATCGCCGGTCCGCGAGTCTTGCCATCTTGCGTGAAAAACGATTTCCGCGCCCCGGGCATCTCCCAAAACTGATCGCTTTCGTACCCGCCGTCCGCCACGAACTGTTGAAACAGCCGGTTGGTGACAAGACACTGCGCAATCCGGAAGCTGCGCGGCAGGGAAATGTAGTGCGATTCAAGCGACGTCACGTACGGCCCGTGTTGTTCTGAGACATCCTGGTAAGTGACCGTTGGGTTCGAGGGGCGGACCTCCAGCATCACCACAGGCGCATCCTGAATTTGTTGGGCGATCTTCTCGGGCTCTGTTTTCCAGCCGGAGGAAAACGGCGTGGGCGTAGAACCAAGAATCTGGTGAGCCAGTACCCACCGGCCCGGATCGTCTGGAGTGATCGTCTGATTCAGTTGGCCGCGGATACAGGCGAGCACCCGTTGCCTGGCAGTGGCGTCGAAGTGGCCGAAAATCGACTCACACAGCCGCAGGGCGTGGTACTGCTCGAATGCCGAGCGCGATTTCCCCACTCCATCCAGCACCATCTCGACGTGTCCCCGCTGCGGTTCCGTTCTGGCCAGGGCCAAACCGGTAATCCGGGCGCCTTCGGTGCCGCGATCGAACAACTGCTGCGCGATCTGCCCCGTTTGTTCGGATGGCGCGAGTAGTTGTGAGCGGGCGACCAGATTCGTCATCAGCACCGTCCGCGATGCGCCGGGCTGCATATTTGCCCGAATCTGTTCGTACTCTTCGCCAATCAACTCCATATCCTGCAGACAGGTAGTGGAAGTGCGGCCGTGGAAGGCGAGTTGTCCTCGCCTGCGCCGTTCCTCATCCATGGGTTCGGCCGGAGGTGCGTTGCCCGTCAGATGCGAGGTGAGTAGTTCTACTCCCGATAGTAGCGAGTGCGTCTCGCGCGGCCTGTCCCGAAACACGGCCAGGATTTCCTCGTAGGAGTAGTAGGGCTGATAGGGTATTTCAGCACTTCCCCAATATACGTCCGTTGCATCCGGTCCAAGGTGCGAAAAACAAGAACTGAACCGGGTTCGAGCAAGTGCCCGGGCGCGTTCCAGACGGTCCTTCTCGGCAAACTCGACACGCATCGGCACCGGCCAGACCTTCAGCGTTTGCTGCCCATCCACTGTCGTGCGCTGCTGAACGGCAGAATAGGCCGCGGCCGCGGCGCCGTATATGCTCTGACGGTTAAGCGTAAAGCAGATCACCAACTCGTCCGGCAGTTGGACGGTGCAGACTCCAGAAGTATCGCTAACGCCCGTCCGGCTGTCGATCAGAATGTAATCGTAGTGCTCGCGGGCCAGTTGGCGCATGCTCTCCAGCATCACGCCACCCCCGAGCTTCTCGTAAAAGCGCTCCCAGTCGAACGAGTTGACTCGCACGGCATACGCACTGTCCTGCCGCCCTGCCGGCACGAAGTGTAGTGCGCCTTCCCGCGGGAAGTCGTACCGAACAGGCATTGCGTGAATCAGGATATTCGAATAGGGCAGAAACCAGTCCCGCTGCCGGGTCGCCGCCAAATCGGTCACCGCCGCCGTCGCGAACTCCAAAACAAAATCGACTACGCCCGTCGAGTGCTCCAGAGTCCTGTCATCCAGGAAAGGCTCAAAGTATCGGTGCAGCCCAGGAGCCTCCAAGTCCCAATCGACGGCAAGAACTCGATTGCCCGCCATCGCCAGAAGCCATGCCACGTTGGCCAATGCCATCGAGCGGCCGGTACCCCCCTTGTAGGAGTAAAAGGTGACGATTTTCGCTGAACGGCGAGTGCTCATCTTCTATGCCGCCGATGGTGCGTTCAGTTGGGGCACCACGTCCAGCCGCACGCCTTTTTGTTCCGCATCCTTCTCCAGAGCGGAATCCTCAGCCTTTGTAACCACGGCAGTATCGCTGCTTAGTACCTTCTTGAGCAGTTGACCGCGGATTGATTCGATCACCGCCGCCGAGCGGGCTTTCAGATCCTCCGGACTGACCGTAGTAAGCCAATCGTGGTGTGGCGGAGGGACGATTGCTTTCTGCGGGCAAACCGTACGCTGAATGTGGAGCCATCGCGCGTCGGTAGCCGGCGGCGGAGTTGCCCCTTCCCAAGCGACAATCAGTCCACAATTCAAAAAGTAGACCTGGTCGTAGCGTTTCAAAGCGGTCTCAAACGGTTGCAACGATGCGCTGGAAGGATCTGCAAAGACAACTGTCGGCACATCGTGTTCGAGCGTATCGCGAAGGCGGTCTGGCAATTCCGCATCGCACGGCAGTTCTTCATAGCGCAACCCGAGTTGGCCGCTGACTGCTTGCGCCAGCGCTCCTATCGCCGGCTCGCCCGGGTATGGCTTCCAATCCCAACCGTCACGGGCCGCGAAAACAAAGCACGTCTTCGTGATTCCTCCCTTCTTGTGTGACGTTGGGTCCGATCTGATCGCAACATCCCAAGCCGACGGCTGTTTCTTAAGATCGAGTTTTTGAAGCGGTGGAAGATTGTCCGACTGGATTGCCGCGGCAATACGGCGTGCAAGCGCGCTCACGACTTTGAAGAAATCTGAAGGTGCTCCGACGTTCATTACTTGCCTCAGGCCTAGTTGAGGATAAGCCGCCGGAAAATCGTCATCGTGTGTCTGTATCTTCTCAAGCGGGGCAGGAAGCCCTTTTAACAGGGGCATCCAAATAACCGGAATAATCGCTGCCGGTTTCTGTGGACCAGGGGCCGCCGCCGCACGGTCCAGGAAGACGCCCACTTCCTTGCCGCACCAACTGCTGTTGAAGTAGTTAGGTGAGTACAGGCAAACCGCCGCCTTTGCGCTGCACAGGCTGTCCGCAAGTACAGCCGGCCACTCCGCGCCGGCTTCGATGTCCGTGGAATCGAAAAAGCAGGTGTCGCCCCCCGCCGCACCGAGTAATTGATCGACTTCGGCCTCCAGGGCCTCGCGGAACCTCCGCATCAGCTCGGAATCGGCCGCCCACTTCGTGTTCGCCCTTGCATAGCTGAAGAAGTACCGCTGAGACATGCCAGCCCTTCATTCTAATACCAACTGGCGCGAATGCGGTTCGATGGGCCGCGTTATATTGAGCGTTTATGCTCGCACGCTTCGGCTTGGTCTTGCTGTTCGCCGCCGGCGCCTTTCCCGCCCCGGTGCCGTCGCCCACTGAGCACTTAGGCTACGCCCCCGGGGTCGATTACAAGTTAGCCAACTACGCGGACGTAAGCGGGTACTTTCATCGGCTCGCCGCAGCCTCGCCGCGCATTCGCCTGCAGGAATTCGGCCGCAGTGCGGAAGGGCGCCCCATGCTCGCGGCGTTCATTTCATCCCCCGAAAACCTCCACCGGCTCTCCCATTACCAGGCAACCGTCCGCCGTCTTGCACTCGGCCAGGCATCGGCCGACGAGGCGCGCAAGTTGGCCGCCGAGGGCCGTGTGTTCGTCTGGATCGACTCCGGCTTGCACGCTTCGGAAACCGCTCCTGTACAGCACTCCTTCGATCTCGCCTATCGCATGCTCACCGCCGAAGACGAAGAAACCCGCCGCATTCGCGACAAGGTCATTCTCATCCAGGTCCCCGTCATCAATCCCGACGGACTCGATTGGATCGCCGCCTGGTACCGCCAGAATGTCGGCACTGCATACGAAACCGCCCCCCTGCCCAGGTTGTATCAGAAGTACGCCGGCCACGATAACAACCGCGACTACTTTATGTTGAACCTCCCCGAAACGCGGCATGTCACGCGCATGCTGTTCCAGGACTGGTTCCCGCAAATCGTCTACAACCAGCACCAGGCGCCGCCGTTCCCGGCCCGTATCTTCGTGCCGCCCTATGCCGAACCGCTCAATCCGAACATCCCGGCGCCCGTCATGGAAGGCATCAACTTCATCGGCGCAGCCGTCAAGGAAAGGTTCGCCCGTGAGAACAAACCCGGCGTGCTTTCCTATCACGGCTTCGACGGCTGGTGGAACGGCGGCTTACGATCTGTGCCCGCCTTCCACAACATGCACGGCATCCTCACCGAAACGGCCGGTTACTCGTACGCCACTCCGCACGAATATAAGTCCGCCGACTTTCCCGAACGCTTCGGCAACGGCATTCCTACCAGGATTCCGTCGGTTTTCTATCAACGTCCGTGGATGGGCGGGCGATGGACCCTTCGCGACGCAATCGATTACATGCTGACGGTCGATTTCGCCATCCTGAACTTGGCAGCAACTAACTCGTCCAGCCTTCTCCACAAAAGCTGGGAACTGGCGCGCACCTCCATCGAAGCCGGCCGGCGCGGCGGACCGTACGCCTACATCGTACCGGTAGATCAGACACAAGCCGACGCGTCTGCGGCCACAGACATGCTGCGCCGTCTCGAATGGTCCGGCATCCAGGTTCACCGTGCGGCCGCATCTCTCTCCGCCGGCGGCAAGACATATCCGGCCGGAACCTACGTGTTACTCGCGTCTCAGTCGTTCCGCCCCTATCTCGTAGACTTGATGGAGCCGCAGAAGTACCCCGAACTGAAGACCGGCCAGAACGGCCCTACTAAGCGCCCCTATGACGTTGCCGGATGGACTCTTCCCTATAACATGGGAGTAACTTATACGCGCGTGGACGAACCGTTCCAAGCCACGCTCGAACCGGTAAAGCGGGTTGAAACGCCTGCCCCCGTCCAGGACCATCGCCAGAATTCCTCCTTCCTTCTTGTAGCGGAATCTCTGGCCGCCAACCAGCCGGTGGGCTGGTCGCTGCAGGGCGACATCGTATTCAACAGCCGGCAAGGTGTCGCCTGGCAGTTACGCACGCCTCGTGTGGCAATTTACCAGCCTCACGTAGCCAACATGGACACCGGCTGGACCCAATATGTCCTCGATAACTACAAGGTTCCCTACACCAACCTTACTAACGACGATCTAACTAAACCCGATCTTTCCACCCGCTTCGACTCCATCGTATTCGCCGCCCAGTCTTCTAACTCCATTCTGCATGGCGCACGCCCCGATGAACCGCCGCCCACCACCGAAGGCACGCCCCGTCCCGTACAACGCCCCGAATTCACCGGCGGCATCGGTGTGGAAGGCTTGGCCGCCATTGACCGTTTCGTGCGCAACGGCGGCACCCTAATCGCCTTCGATTCAGCCACCGCCTTACCCGTCCAGTTCTTTCCGCTTCCCGTCCGCAACACAACCACCGACAGCGCCTATTACTGCCCTGGCTCGCTCCTGCGCATTCAGGTCGACACCACCAACCCGCTCGCGTTCGGCATGCCGAAAGAGGCGTACGCGTTTTCTTCCGGCGGCTTCGCCTGGGATATTCACTCATCGAAAGACGCCATTCGCTCGGTCGCACGCTACGCGCCCTCTAACGTGCTTGCCAGCGGTTGGCTGTCGGGTGAACGCGTCGTTGCCGGCAAACATATTCTCCTACAGGCCCGCCATGGCAAAGGATCGGTTATCCTGTTTGGGTTCCGGCCGCAATTCCGGGCACAGTCCGCCGGTACATTTAAGTTCCTGCTGAACGCCATCTATCTTGCGAGTGCAAAACAGTTATGAGTGAACCATTCCGTCTCGGCGTCTCGCCGGACTTTTACACCGAAGCCCGTGAAGCCACCGAGGGCGTCATCGCCGCCCGCCTTACCGGTATCCCTAACCTGGTGGTCGAGCCCATGCCGCCTGAAATGGGCAAGGACGCAACGCCTGAAGCGCTGGAACGCTACGACGCGATCTTCGCCCTGGCCACCAAGGTGGACGGTCCATCGCTCACGCGCGCCGCCCGGCTCCTTTGCGTCGCGCGTTGGGGGGTCGGCTACGACCGTATCGATACCGATGCTCTCACCGAAGCGGGCGTTGTGCTGACCATAACTCCGAACGCCGTGAAACGGCCGGTCGCCGAGGCCATCTTCACCCTTATGTTCGCCCTCTCGAAGAACCTGTTGCTGCAGGACCGCATCGCTCGCGCCGGTAAGTGGCGCGGCGACTTACCGCGATTAGGAGTTAACCTCGCTGGGTCGACTCTCGGCTCCGTCGGTTGCGGAAACATCGGGCAGGAGATGTTCCGCGTCGCGCAATCGCTCGGCTTTAAGCGGTTTCTCGCCTGCGACCCCTTCATCAAACAGGAGCAGGTAGCCCATCTCAACGTGGAGTTGACCGATATGGATACCGTGTTTCGCGAGTCCGATTGGGTGGCCGTCAATACGTTACTGAACGCCGGCACCGTCGGCTTGGTCAAAGAGCGCCATTTCCGGCTGATGAAGCCAACAGCCTATTTCGTCAACACCGCCCGCGGTCCGATCGTGGAGCATGACGCCCTTGTAAAGGCCCTCAAGGAAAACTGGATTGCCGGGGCCGGCATCGATGTGTTCCCGGTAGAACCTCCGCCCGCCGACGATCCGCTGTTCGCACTCGACAATGTGATCGTCGCCCCCCATGCCATGGCGTGGACCAACGAACTGATGCGCGACAACGGCTACGAGGCGTGCGACAACGTCCTGGCGATCATGGCCGGCAACTTACCTCCCGGCGCAGTAAATCGCGCCGTTTTCGATAATCCCAAATTCCAGGAGAAACTCGCCCGCTGGAAGCGCGGCTAAATAGGTAAGTATGAAGATCTGCATTCCCGACGACGCGCCGGCCGTATTAGCCCACGCAAAGGCGTGGCCCATGTTTCGCGACCGCTTTCAAGCGGACTACTACGACACGCTGCCGGGCACGACCGAGCGTTTGCTCGACCGCATTAAAGACGCCGAAGTAGTGGTCAACATTCGGTCGTCCACATATTTCACTGCCGGCGTGTTCGCTCGATGCCCGTCCCTGCGCATGCTCTCAATTTGGGGCACCGGCACCGATAATGTTGACTTAGAAGCTGCCAGACAGCGCGGAGTTACCGTCACCAATACGCCCGCGGTTTCGGCCCCCAGCATCGCCGAGCATACTCTGGCCCTTATGCTTGCAATAGCAAGGCGCATCCCGCAATTAGACGCCAAAACACGCGCCGGCGAATGGGCCCGCGGCGGTATGGTCCAGTTAGTCGGCAAAACCTGCGGCGTCGTCGGCACCGGAGCCATCGGCTCTCGCTTCGCTGCCCTCGCGGCTGGAATTGGCATGCGCGTGATCGCCTGGAGCTATCGCCACAAGCCTGAAATGCCCTATCAGTTCGTCCCACTCGACCAACTGCTCGCCGAAAGCGACGTGGTCAGTCTCCACTTGCGCCTTTCGCCCGACACCAAAGACTTTCTCTCGGCGGACAAGCTCGCGCTGATGAAACCAACGGCATTTCTCGTCAACACGGCGCGCGGTGCGATCGTAAACGAGGCTGCCCTGGTCGATGCACTCCGTAATCACAAGATCGCCGGAGCCGCACTCGATGTATTTGAGACCGAACCCCTACCCGCCGCCAACCCATTTCAGGCGTTAGACAATGTCGTGCTAACCCCGCATTGTGCCGGAGTAACTCCTGAAGTACTCGAAGCCGGACTGGCCCTGTCCCTGACGAACGTCGAAAAGTGGATGGCCGGCGCCCCGCAGCACGTAGTCGTGCAAGGCAGATAACTCAGTCGATTCCCCTCGCGGTCGGCGACTCCGGCGCATCGGTCGCCGTCCGCCCGGCTTCGTAACCCCCGGGATTTTCATCGTCGCAGCATCCAGCCATTATCGCCAGGATCTGCTTACCCTTTTTTGTGACACCATCTCAGTATGGCCACACAAGCGGTAGCGGCTGCGCGTGTGCATGCGGAAACCGAGATAGTTCCGTGGTACGTGTGGTGCGCGGTCGCGGCCACCACATCGTCGATGGTGGGCATCCATTGGGACATCTCCTGGCATCGCTCCATCGGCCGCGATACGTTCTGGACCCCGGCGCACGTAGCCATCTATCTCTGCGGTGTGCTGGCCGGAGCCTCCTGCGGGTACCTGATCCTCACCACCACCTTCGCCAAAGCGGCTGTGACGCTGCGCGAAAGTGCCGTCAGCGTGTGGGGCTTCCGCGGACCCCTCGGTGCTTTCGTCGCCGCTTGGGGCGGTATCGCGATGCTTACCTCCGCACCGTTTGACGACTGGTGGCACAATGCCTATGGGCTCGATGTCAAGGTGATCAGCCCGCCGCACATGGTGCTCGCCGTCGGCATGTTCGCCGTGCAGCTCGGTGCGCTCTTACTCGTCCTCGGCTACAAAAATCGCGCAACCGGCGACACCCGCGCAACCCTCGAACTTCTGTACCTCTATGTCAGCGGGCTGGTCGTGTTCAACATGGGCACGCTCGTCATCGAGTACACGTTCCCGCTATTCGGGCACTTGCCCATGTACTACCGCGCGCTGGCCCTCGCCATTCCGTTCTTTCTCATCGCGCTCACCATGGCGGCCGGCGTCCCCTGGGCCGCAACCAAAATCGCCGCCGTGTACATGATCGCCTGGCAGGCGATCAATCTTGTTCTCCCGCTATTTCCCGCGGAGCCGAAACTCGGGCCCGTACTCTATCAGATAAAGAGCTTTGTTCCGTCGTTCTTCCCCATCTGGCTCATCGTTCCCGCCCTGTTCGTCGACTGGATTCTGCACCGGTACCCACATTGGGCCGTCTGGAAGAAAGCCATCGTTGCCGGACTGGGTTTTGAGGCCCTGTTGGTTGCCGTACAGTGGCCGTTCACTTCCTTCCTGCTAAGCCCCGCGGGACGTAACTGGTTCTTCTATCCCGACGCGTTCGACTACCGCACCACCACCACCTCTTACTTCTTTCGCCAGCTCTTTTATCCTTGGACCAAATCGCCTGAACTATTCGCCGCGGAAATGGGCCTGTCCTTCGTAATCGCAGTCGTCATGATGTGGCTCGGGCAGTACTGGGGCGGTTGGCTCGCCAGGGTGAAACGGTAAATGCGGACCCTGCTGTTAGCCTCGCTGTTTAGTGGATTGGCGATCGCCCACATCGGCAGTCCCGACGTTTTCTATGAAGGCAAAGCCGGACCGTATGCCCTATTCGTCACCGTCCGCCCGCCCAACGTCATTCCCGGTGTGGCGGAAGTCGAGGTAAGATCCTCAACCCCAGGCATCCGCGAAGTAGAAGTTACGCCTCTGCCGCTTACCGGAGAAGCTTCCAAACGGCTCCCGGCGCCCGATATCGCCAAACGCGACGATAAGGACCCGCAATTCTTTCGGGGCGCCGTTTGGCTGATGGTGACCGGATCGTGGCAGGTACGGCTGGAGGTGGATGGCGCCGAAGGTCAGGGTCGGTTATCGGTCCCGGTTCCTGCGGTGGCGCTTGGTTCCAAGACGATGGACTTAGGTTTAGGAGTTATGCTGTTCATCCTCATGCTGGTGCTTGCCTTCGGAGTAATCAGCATCGTCGGCGCCGCCGGCCGTGAAGCGCAGCTCACCATCGGCCGCACGCCGGACCAGCGTCTCGAAAAGCGGGCAACACGCTGGATGGCCGTCGCGACCGTGTTAGTAGCCGGCTTACTGTACCTCGGCAACGCCTGGTGGAAGTTAGAAGCCGGTAACTACGATCGGTATATCTACAAGCCGCTGCAGATGTCGGCTCAGGTGATCGGCGGAGCCCTTGAGCTAACTCTTCGCGACCCCGGTTGGCTGCGCAACCGCCGCATCGACGATTTCATCCCGGACCATAACCACCTCATGCACCTGTACGCCATGCGGCTGCCGCAACTGGACCGCGTGTACCACCTCCACCCCGGCATGCGGCAACCCGGCGAGTTCACGCATAAGTTGCCCACCATGGCGCCAGGCCGGTATGCCCTCTACGCCGACGTAGTGCATCAGAACGGCTTCCCGGAAACGATGACGGCCGATGTCGAGATCCCCGCGCTGCCCGGCCGCCCCTTCGAAGGCGACGACTCCGGCGGACCCGTCGCCCCCATTCAATCCGCAACCACGGCCGACACCCAGCCGCTCGACGACGGCTCGCACATGATCTGGCAAAAAGATCCAGCCGGATACCAGGCCGGCAAACCCGCGCTATTCCGGTTCCGTGTCGAGAATAACCAGGGCCTCGCCGCCGACGACATGGAACTCTACATGGGCATGCAGGGCCACGCGGCGTTCATCAAGCACGACCGCACGGTGTTCGCGCACGTCCACCCCAGCGGTTCGGTCCCCATGGCGGCGCTCGGCCTAACCGCGGAGGTCGCAAACGATCCGCATGCCGGACACCATCAGGGCCACGCTTTGCCGGCCGTGGTCGCGTTCCCCTACGGGTTCCCAACTCGCGGGCGATACCGCATCCTGGTGCAAGTGAAACGCGGCGGCAAAGTCCACACCGCCGGCTTCGATACTGAGGTTCGGTAACCTAATCCATATGAGTGTTGCGCGCCTCACAGCGCACGTCAAAGCCGCCGGTTGAGCGTCCAAATTGAGTCCAAAGGTTTTGGACCAGGTGCTCTGCGGCGTGCCCCGCGTGACAAACCCGAATGTCCTGGTTGGCTATGACACAGCCGACGACGCGGGCGTGTACCTGATGTCGGAAGACCTCGCGCTTGTGCAAACCGTCGACTTCTTCACGCCCATTGTCGACGACCCGTTCACCTTCGGCGCGATCTCCGCCGCCAACTCGCTGAGCGACGTTTGGGCGATGGGCGGCACACCGATTTCCGCCCTGTCGATCGTCGCCTACCCCGGCAAGGGCGACCTCATGGTCCTGCAAGACATCCTGCGCGGCGGCGCCGCCAAGATGCAGGAAGCTGGTTGCGTGATCCTCGGCGGCCACAGCGTGAATGACGACGAGATCAAGTTCGGCTATTCCGTCACCGGCGCCGTGCACCCCAAGCGAATCTGGGCGAACGCTGGTGCACAACCCGGAGACGTTCTCGTGTTCACCAAGCAGTTAGGCACCGGGATAATCGGCACAGCGCTGAAGCGAGGCATTGCCTCTGACGATCACGTCGCGGCATCGGTAGAGTCGATGCTCACCTTGAACCAAGCCGCCGCCGAAGCACTGCGCGCACTCACAGTGCACGGCTGTACCGACGTTACCGGCTTCGGCTTTATCGGCCATGCCCGCGAAATGGCCCTCGGCAGCAACGTTACCCTCGTCATCGACTCCGCGCAACTGCAATTCCTGCCCGGCGCGCGCGACTATGCCGCCCAAGGCGCCATCCCCGGCGGCCTCAAAAACAATCGCGAATTCGCTGGTGAGTGCGTCAAGGTGGAAGGTACGCTTGCGCCTGAACTGGAAGCCCTGCTCTACGACCCGCAGACCTCCGGCGGCCTCCTCGTCTCCCTCCCGCCGCAAGATGCCGAGCAATTCCTGGCGCGCTTCGATAAAGCCTATCGCGTCGGCCATGTCACCCCACACGCGGAGAAACCAATTCGAATTCTATGAACAACCCGATAATCGTTGCGCTCGATGTGCCGGGTGCGGCCGAAGCTTGGACCCTCGTTGACGAGTTAGGCGACTCCGTCCGGTTCTACAAAGTCGGCATGGAGTTATACGCCGCCGAAGGTCCGGCAATGGTAAAGGAATTGATCGCGCGCGGTTGCGACGTCTTCCTCGATATGAAGTTCTACGACATTCCCGAAACCGTCAAACGTGCAACCGCGCAAGTCGCGCAACTAGGCGTCAAGTTGCTCACCGTCCACGGCAGTTCGGCGGTAATGAAGGGTGCCGTCGAAGGCCGCGGAAATTCCAAACTCCAGTTACTGGCAGTTACCGTACTCACCAGCTTCGACCAAAGCGACCTCGCCGATATGGGCTACCCCTGCAAGGTCGAAGACCTCGTCGCGCTTCGCGTCCGCAACGCGGTCAAAGCTGGTGTCGATGGGCTCGTCTGCTCGCCGCTCGAAGTTGCGCGTGTCCGCGAAATCGCCTCACCGGAAGCTGTCCTCGTCACCCCCGGTGTACGCTCCGCCGGTGCCGCCACCGGCGACCAAAAGCGCGTCGCAACTCCCAAACAAGCGCTCGCCAACGGCGCCACGTACCTCGTCATCGGCCGCCAGATCACGCGCGCCGCCGACCCTCGCACCGAGGCCCTCCGTATCCTGGATGAAATCCGGTGAACGGCGAACACGAGCACATCAAAGAACGTTACGGCTTGGTCCGCAGCTTCGGGCTGCTTGAAGCCACCGCCCTCAACATGAGCAACATGGTCGGCGTCGGGCCATTCATCACCATCCCGATGATCATCGCCGCCATGGGTGGCCCGCAGTGCATGCTGGGCTGGGCCCTCGGCGCGATCCTCGCCCTGTGCGACGGTATGGTCTGGGCCGAACTCGCGGCCGCCATGCCCGGCAGCGGCGGCACCTTCGTGTATTTACGCGAAGCATTCGAACGCACCAGGATCGGCCGCCTGATGCCGTTTCTGTTCATCTGGCAGTTCATCTTTTCCGGGCCGCTCGAAATCGCCTCCGGCTTCATCGGCTTCACCCAATACGTCAGTTACTTCTGGCGCACCATGGGACCGGTAGAATCGAAGTTAGTAACTGCCGGCATCGGCGTTGCCATCTTGTTGCTTCTCTATCGCGATATCCGCGAGGTCGGTAAGCTAACCGTCGTCCTTTGGGCAGGCATGCTCATCACGGTAGTCGCCGTGATCGCCAGCGGATTCATCCATTTCGATACCCGCAAAGCCTTCGACTACCCACCTAACGCCTTCACCTTTTCGCAAGGCTTCTTCCTCGGTTTGGGCAGCGCCATGCTCATCGCCATGTACGACTTCCTTGGCTATTACGACGTCTGTTACGTGGCGGGCGAAGTACGCAATCCGGAACGTGTCCTCCCCCGATCCATCATCGTCTCCGTCATAACCGTGGCACTCATCTATGCCGCCATCAACCTCTCGATAATGGGCCTCGTCCCCTGGCGCGAGGCCATGCAGTCCAAGTTCATTGCCTCTGAATTCATGGAGCGCGCCTGGGGCGGCTGGGCCGGCAGTGTCATCACCATCATGATTCTCTGGACCTGCCTCGCCTCTGTGTTCGCCCTCATGCTCGGCTTCTCGCGCATACCCTATGCGGCCGCGCTCGACGGATTCTTTTTCCACTCGTTCTCGCGGCTGCACCCCACCGGCAAGTTCCCCTACATCTCGCTGCTCACCGTCGGCGGCCTGTCGATCCTCGGCGGCATGCTCTCGCTCGACTGGGTCGTGTCCGCCCTCATGACCGCGCGCATTGTCGTCCAGTTCATGGGCCAAATCGTCGCCGTGCACATGGTCCGAACCCGCCGCCTTGACATCGAACGGCCCTACCGCATGTGGCTGTACCCCCTGCCGAGCCTCATCGCATTCGCCGGTTGGTTGTACGTCTTCGGCACCTCCGGTTGGACCTTCGTCCTCTACGGCCTGGGCACTCTCGTATTAGGCGTAATTGCGTTCCTCCTATGGGACCGCCGCCATCCCGCCGTGCCAGAATAAGTGTTTCATGTCTAAGATCGCTTACCTGTTCCCCGGCCAGGGGTCTCAATTCGCCGGAATGGGCAAGGCGCTCGCCGCCGAATATCCCGTAGCCAGACAAACGTTCGAAGAGGCCGGCCAGGCCCTCGGGTTTGCCCTCTCTACCTTATGTTTCGAAGGTCCTGAAGACCAGTTGCGGCTCACCGAAAACACCCAACCCGCGATCCTCGCCACGTCCATCGCCGCCTTCCGCGTGCTGCAGTCGCTCGACTATCAGCCGCCGGACTATGTCGCCGGCCATTCCCTCGGCGAATATTCCGCCCTTGTCGCGGCCGGTTGCCTCGCGTTCACCGATGCCGTGCGCCTCGTGCGCAATCGCGGCCGCTACATGCAGGAAGCCGTGCCCGCGGGCGTTGGAGCAATGGCGGCATTGCTCAAAATGCCGCTCGAGAAGTTAGACGCCGTACTCGCCGAAGCCTCACAAGGCGAAGTGGTCAGCGCCGCCAACCTCAACTCACCCGATCAAGTCGTCATCGCCGGTCACGCCGGAGCCGTAAATCGCGCCGCTGAACTCGCCAAAGCCGCCGGAGCCAAGCGTGCCATCCTGCTGCCCGTCTCCGCCCCTTTCCATTGCGCACTGATGAAACCCGCGCAGGACGCCTTGGCCAAAGATCTGTATTCGACATTGTTCGCTGACCTGACCGTGCCCTTGATCAACAATTGGCAAGCCCGCGAAACACGCCTCGCTTCCGAAGCCCGCGATGGATTGTTCCAACAGGTACCCAATCCCGTCCGCTGGACCGATACCGTCCGCTATCTCGCCGCCCAAGGAGTTACTCGCGTCATCGAAGTAGGACCCGGGGCCGTCCTCTGCGGATTAGTGAAGAACATCGACAGCACGATCGCCACCGCTAAGTTCGGCGAACCGGCCGATATCGCGAAACTAACTCCCCCCGCTACGGCTTAGTCCGCCGTTCCGCCACTGCCTTCAACACCGCCGCTACGCTCACATCGTAGCCGCCCGTTCCCGCCACCACCAGATCGGCCCACCACTTCGACGGCCATACATACTGCGAAGCCATTGGGCGAACCGTGGTTTCATACTGCTTGATCACCGACTCAACCGTGCGTCCGCGCTCTCGCGTGTCCCGAAACAGCCGCCGCTCAAAACAAACCTCATCCGGCGCATCTACGTACAAACGCAGATCCATGCGCTTTCGCACCTCTTCCATGTGCAGCGCCAGAATTCCCTCGACAATCAGCAGCGGCGCCGGCTCGATTGCCCGGCACGATGTCGTCGACCGCGTGTGTTGATCGAACAGATACTCCGGCTCGTCGATCGGCTGCCCCGCAATCAGTTCGTCCAGATGATTGATAAACAGCTTCCAGTCGAGCGAATCCGGATGATCGAAATTCATCTTCTGCCGCTCGGCCAGTGGTAAGTGGTCTAACACCCGGTAATAACAATCGAGCGACAGGATCGACGCCGGCTCATCGATCGCCGCGTGTACGTGCTTGGCCAGCTCGCTTTTGCCCGACCCTGAGGCGCCGGCGATGCCAATCAGGAATGGACGCATCGACAAGCTACTTCTCGGGAATCATCGCAATGCACTCGATCTCCACCAGCATGCCCGACGTCAGTTGCGCCTGCACCAGCGTCGCCGCCGGCGGTGCCTCCATGTTCAGGTACTTCGCCCGTATCTGCCTGATCTCCGCCAGATATTTCAGATCCGTCACATAGTAATTGATCTTCACGATATCTTCGAAGCTCGCGCCCGCGGCCGCCAGGCACTTACCCAGCGCCTTGAACGTGTTGTCCGCCTGCGTCGCGAAGTCGCCGGGCATATTTCCCGCCCCATCCGTTCCGCCTTGCCCCGAAACAAACACCATCTTGCCGGGCGCTGATGTCACCACGTGCGTGTACCCGGGCGGCTTCTTGTCGCCCACGTTCAGAAAGCGCTTGTCCAGTTTCCGGCGCGTGGCCGCCATCGCGGTAATCGCCAACCCGCCCAGTGCCGCAAATGCGGTAAAGATGGAACGTCGAATCATCTTGTTCATGATATGATGCCCGCGCTATGACCCTCCAGCTTTCGCGCCGCGGATTCCTTGCCACTCTCCCCGCCGCGGCAGCCGCCGCCCCGTCCCTGCCATCGCGCCCCTTGCGCGGCATCTTTCCTATCGTCGCCACGCCGTTCACCGAATCGAAAGCGCTCGACTACGACGACCTCGCCAAAGAGGTCGCCTTCCTCGAAAAATGCGGCGTCCACGGCATGGTCTGGCCGCAACTCGCCAGCGAGTACATGACACTTTCGAAGGAAGAGCGCATGCGCGGCATGGAGGTGATCGCCGCCGCCGCCAAAAACCGCAAAGCCAGCCTCGTCTTCGGTGTCCAGGGCGCGAGCCTCACTGCCGCCATGGAGTACCTCAAGAAAGCCGAGGACTTGAAGCCCGACGCCCTGATCGCCATTCCGCCGTCGGAAGCGAAGACCATCGACGATTACGACCGTTACTATTCCACCCTCGCCGAATCCACCCAGCGCCCCATCTTCGTCCAAACCACCGGCGGCGCCAAAGGCATCACCCCTTCGGTCGACTTCCTCATCGCGCTCGCGAAAAAACACCCCAACCTCGGCTACATCAAAGAGGAGGCCGAACCGGTCACCACCCGCATGATCGGCCTTGCGGAAGCTCGCCCCACCATCAAAGGCGTCTTCTCCGGCAACGCCGGCAAAGGCATGCTCTACGAGTGGCGCCTCGGTATGGACGGCACCATGCCCGGTTCGCCTTACTCCGATATCTACGTCCGGATCTGGGACGCGTGGCAGGCCGGCGATCGCGACCGTGCCCGCCTCGTCTTTTCCCAGTTACTGCTGATGATCAATCTCGATTCCGTCGTCCCCGGCGCGCGCCAGTACGTCATGAAACGCCGTGGTGTCTTCAAAACGGCAGTTTCCCGGCGACAGCCCGTAAAACTGTCGCCGAAAGCCGTGGAAGAAATCGAGTTCTGCCTCGCCGCCCTGAAGCCTTACTTCAAAGCCTGATAGATCCGCGTTGCTTCGTCGAACTGCGCAAACACGTGCTGCTTTTCTTTCTCGCTGCGCCACCACAGCCACTGATCCGCCATCGACTTTAACTTCGCCACCCACTTCACAAAGTATTCCGCCGATTCCGGATTGCGTATCTTCCCGTCGCCCACATACACCCGAATCGCATTAGTCAGCGCCTGCGGATACACCGCATCCAGCCACTTATACGGATCGCCCTCCGCATACAGCGCATACCAACCGCTCTCCGTAACTGGAATCGACTCCTCCAGCCCCGGCTCAGGAACCGTCTTCCACTCCTTGCCGTTCCTTAGAATCACCAGTTTCTTCAGCGGTGCAATCGAATAAGCTCGCGCATTGATCTTAATCGACCCGCCCGATGCCGGCAGCTTGATATCTTCGCCCGGAATCTTGCCGTCAATCGTAAACCGCAACAGCGGACCCGTCGTAAAGAATGTGTTGCCTTTCTTGATCCCTTCCAACCACGGCTCCACCTTTAATCCACCGCTATGGATGTAAGTCCGCACGCTGCCCACCAGTTTTGTCCAGTGCAGCGAAGAAATTGAATCCTCGCCGCCGCAAGGCGCAACACGAAAATCGTTGTTCCAGGCATGCATAATCACACCCAAGCTGGCCTTGCCCGAAGCGGACCACTCCAAACAATCGAACGTCTTCAGCGCCAGGTCCACCCCGAATCCCTTGCCCACCAGCAGGTTCAACCCAAGCGGATCGCGCTCCCCCGCGAACGCGTGCACATACCCCACCGCCGCGCCCTGCGCGCGAGCCTTGCGGAACATATCCGTATTCGATGGATATAGCGAATCGACGCCCGTCCCCTCGTAACCTGTCGTGAACGGCGAAATCAAATGGTCTTTCAAGCCAAGGAAGAACAAATGCCCGTAGAACGGCGGCCGGTACTCCTGCCCAACATGCAACTTAGTCGTCAAATCGCCATAACTTGCCGGATGCTCCCCACCGCCCTTCACAAAGTATCCGAAATCGAAAATTCGGTTGTCCTTGTTAGCGGCTTGGTCCATCACCAGGTCCATCCCCTCAGCCTTTGCCATCCGCAACAGGTTATCCGGCGTATTCCGTAAGTTACCGGCATAGTTCATATGAACGTGCGTCGACCCCGAATACCAGCCGTCTTTCTCCCAACCCGGCAGCCGCTTCACCTGCACTGTCAATTGCGACGTCTTCCCGGCTGTGATCGTCGTCTCGCCTTGCGCCGGAACAAACTCGAATCCCTTCACCGCCACAATCTGCAGCCGCCCCGGCGGCACGTTGAACACCTCCGCGCCCTGCGAATGGAACGTGTGCATGCCGCTATGTCCCCGCCGGCAGTAAGCCGTCGATGGCGCATAGAACTTACCATCCCCCGTCGACATATGAATGCGCGCGGCTGTCTCCACACCCTTCTCATCCACAATCCGCAACCGCAGTGTCCCTACCGGCTGCTTCCACCGCATCTCTTTGAACTCCACCCGCTTGCGCTCGCCGCCATAAGTCTCCAGTAACCACAACCACGGCAGCCCGCCTTCGTTCCCGATATACGCGATCCACTCCCCATCCGGCGAAAACCGCGGATGAAAATGATCGTCGTTCCCGAACGTCAACTTATACGGTTGCCCGCCCTTCACCGGCAGCACATATAAGTTCGTGTACTCATCCGCCGCTCCGGCCGTCGACGAATAGACAAACCGCTTCCCGTCGATCGACACATGCGGGCGCGTCCGATACAACGTCTGCTCCGAATAGATCTTCACCGCCTCCGCCTCGCCGTTCGCCCGCGCCGGCATCCGGTACACATCGCCCGACCCCAACGGAACGTCTTTATTCGACATGAACAGCACCTCTTTGCTGTCCGCCGTCCACGCCGGCTGCGTATGGTAATCCCACGCGCCGAAGTACAGACGGTCGCGCACATACCGGTTATCCTTCGTCAACTGCATCTCTTCGCCGTCCCACTTCCCATCGCGAATGCCCCGCACGTAGATATTGAAGTACCCGTTCGGCCGCGTACACACATACGCGAGCTTCGTCCCATCGGGCGACCACGCCGGGTCCAGGTACACATACTCGTCCGCAGTCAGCGCGTGCGTCTCCCCCGTCGCCACGTTCATGATTTCCAGCTGAATCGTCCGCGCGTCGTTATCCGCCGTGTAGATCAGCCACTTCCCGTCCGGCGACCATTCCGGTGACGAATGATACTTCGCCCCATACGTCAACTGCGTCGCGATGCTCGTCGCCAGGTCCACCTTCCAAATCGAGCCGTGCATCGCAAACGCGATCGACCTCCCGTCCGGCGACCAACTGGGCCACCACGGCGTCGACGACGGTGCCGGCGGAAAGTAGTAGTTGTGCATGTACTGCCCGCCCTGGCGCGAGTTCGGATAAACCGTGCGGTAGCTTCCCATCTGGGCCGGCGCCCCTACCGCAACCAGCAACAAAACTGTAAGAGTGCGCATTCTGGGAAATCATACATCGAACCGGGCGTCTGCTAACATCCGCTCATGAATCGTTCTGTTGAACCCGCTGAACTCACCGTCAAAGCGGTGGGACTCGGGCTCTTCCTGGCCTTCGTCTTCGGCGCGGCCAATGCCTACCTGGGCATGCGTGCGGGCCAAACCGTCAGCGCCACCATCCCCGCCGCTGTTATCGCCATGGCGCTCTTTCGCCTCCCGAAATTTCGCGGAACGCTCCAGGAACAGAACATCTCCCGCACCGCTGCCAGCGTCGGCGAAGCGCTCGTCGCCGGAGCCATCTTCACCATCCCGTCGTTCATGCTGGCCGACGTCGATGGCTCGCGTATCTGGACCGATCTCCGCTCCCACTACTGGGAAGCTACCGTCATCCTGCTCGCCGGCGGCCTCATCGGAACGTTCTTCATCATCCTGCTCCGCCGCGCGCTCGTCGTGGAAGCCAACCTCCCGTGGCCCGAAGGTGTCGCCTGCTACGAAATCACCCGCGCCGGTGAAGAAGCCACCGACGCCCCGCGCTACGTCTTCGGCGCCATGGGACTCGGCGGACTCATCCAAATCCTCCGCAGCGACAAAGGCCTCCGCATCTTCCGCGATTATGTCGAAGGCTTCTGGCAATTCCCACCCTCCGTGCTCCGCCACTTCAACTTCGAACGCGAACCCATCGGCGAAGTCCGCCAACTCGGCGGCGTTCCGTGGTCCACGCCCGCTCTTTCGCCCGCCCTCATCGGCATCGGCTACATCATCGGTCCGCGACTCGCCTCCATCAACGTCGCCGGCGGCATCGTCGCCTGGTGGGTACTCATCCCGCTGCTCATGTTCTTCGATCCCGACCTCCCTCGCCGCATCGGCAACGCCACGCCCGACGTTCAGGCCTTCACCCTCTGGTACAACGTCGTCCGTCCCATCGCTGTCGGCGCAATGCTGGTTGCCGCCGCCAACACCATGATCGGCATGCGCCACTCCATTCGCGATTCCATCAAAGGCGCCCTCGAAGCCTCCGGCCGCACCCACCTCGACGCCGCTGCCGCGGACCGTACCGATCGCGACCTGCCCTTGAAATGGATACTCGGCGCAACCCTCGTCCTGCTCATCCCCATCGCCATCATCTATCACTACTTCACCGGCTCGTGGTCCGCCGCCATCGTCGCCGCGATCGTCATGTCCGTCACCGGGTTTCTGCTATCCGCGCTCGGCGGCTACTTAGTGGGCCTCGTCGGCGCATCCAACCAGCCGCTCTCCGGACTTACCCTCGCCGCCCTCGTCATCACAGCCTTATTACTACTTACCGTCGGAGTTAGCGGCAAAGCCGGAGTTACTGCCGTCTTGGGCGTGGCTGCCGTAGTCGCCTGCGCCACCTCCGTCTCCGGCTCCCTTATCCAGGACCTCAAGGCCGGCCACCTCCTCGGCGGCACCCCCTGGAAAATGCAGGTGGTCGAAATTGCCGCCGTCGTTCTCCTTTCGTTCTTCCTCATGGCCCCCATCATCGTCTTGCATGAAGCCAGCGCCGGCGGTATCGGCGGCCGCGAACTCCCCGCCCCGCAAGCCGGACTCATGGCCCAACTTGCCAAAGGCATCGTCGGCGGACAGATGGCTTGGGGACTCATCGCCATCGGCGCAGCCCTCGGCGTCATGCTCCTCCTCTGCGATGCCAAAGCTCCCATGCTGATCGCCGTCGGCATGTATCTCCCGTTCGACACCAGTTCCGCCATCTTTCTCGGCGGTGTAATCCGTGCCATAGCCGACCGTTTTGGCGCCGACGAAGAGCGCGGCACCTTACTCGCCAGTGGACTCGTTGCCGGCGAAGCCATCGTCGGCATCCTGCTCGCCGTCACCTTCGTCGCCGGCATTCCATCCTTCACCCGCGTCCTCACCGGCGCGGACACTCTCGGTTTCTACGAAGGTTGGGGCTCGTGGCTCTCCCTGATCGGCTTCGCGGCCCTCGCGTTCACCCTCATCCGCATACCGCGCAAACCCGCGCGGCCGGCACACTGATAAAATCCCAGTGTTGCTGCTCCCAACTTTATTACTCGCCTTTGCCGCCACGGCCCCAACCCAACTCGTCGGTGAACCGGGGCTCCACATGCAGCCCTCCGTCTCCGCCGACGGTCAGACCATCGTCTATGCATCCGACCGCGGTGACTCGCCCTACCTGCAACTGTGGATTCGAACCCTGCCCGACGGTGAGCCTCGCCGCCTAACCTCCGGCACAGCCGACTCCTACCAGCCTTCCATCTCGCCTGACGGTCACACCGTTGCCTATCGCTCCGACGCCAAAGGCGGCGGCATCTTCCTTCAAAAGGTGCAGGGCGGAACCCCGAAACTCGTCGCCCAGGGCGGCCATCATCCGCGCTACTCCCCCGGCGGACAGCGCATCACCTTCCTTAAAGACCCCGGCCGCCTGTTCGTCATGGACGCCGCCAGTGGCCTCTCACAACCCTTCCGAACCCAGTTCGCCTCGATCTCCGACGCCATCTGGTCCCCCGATAACAACACCCTTCTGATCTCCGGCTGCCTCACCAACGATGCCGCCTCCTGCGACTGGTTCATCACTTCGAGCGAAGCCACTGATCCGCCAATCAACATCCACACAGCCGACCTCTTCAAGCAGGCTCACGTCGGCGGCCAAGCCACCCCCAACCTCTGGCTGCCCGATTCAAACCGCATCGTCTTCACCGTGGTCTCCCCCGCCACCGGCGCCGCACGCCTCTGGACCATCCAAGTCGCCCCCAACCCGTGGCACGTCGACGGCAGGCCCGAGCGCTTCGTCACCGGCGAAACGGACCAGCGCTGGCCCACCGCCTCCGCCAAAGGTCCGGTCGTCTATACCTCACGCACGGAAAACGTCGACCTTTATGTCAAGCCCATTGATTCCAACCATGCGCGCTCCAAAGGTGCACTAACCCGCGTTACTAACGACCCTTCAATCGACCAGCGCCCCTCTATCTCAGAGAACGGCAAGCGCATCGCCTGGGAAACCTCCCGTGGCGGCAACTTCGAAGTCTGGGTCAAAGACCTCGATAAGAACGAGGAGCACGCCATCACCAGCGGTCCCCTCCGCGAACACATGCCCGCCATCTGTCGCGACGGTTCGAAGCTGGTCTACGACGCGCACGACGGCGACAAAGTAACCGTGTTTCTGTCTGACTTCGCCGGTGGCTCGCCCACCATGGTCGTCGAAGAAAACGTTGGCCAGGGCTCGTTCCAGTTCACCCCCAAAGCCGATGCCGTCCTATACTTCCATCGCGCCCCCCCCGGCACCGTCGGCTTGCTAGACTTATCCACAAAACAGCGCACCCCCCTCCTGCAGCATCCCAAGCTGAACCTCTCTCTCGCCGACGCCCGCCTTTCGCCCGACGCTAAGTGGATCGTCTTCACCGTACCGGTCGGGCCGCATAAGTCCCGCCTGGCCGTCGCCCCGGTAACAAAAGAAGTCCAATCTGACGACAAACTCTGGACTTACCTCCATCCGCAGACTTACAACGCCTATCAACCCGAATGGTCGCCGGATGGCCGCTTCCTTTATTACCTCTCCGACATGAGCGGCAAACTCGCCATCTTCGCCATGCCCATGAACGAGAAGAAGCAACCCGCGGGATCGCCCCGCCCCATCCACGAGTTCCGCAGCCGGCGCCTTACCATCAACGAAATGCGCCCCCGCGACATCGGCCTCGCCGTCGCCAAAGATAAGTTAGCGCTCGGCGTCGCTAGTTACTCGGGTACCTTATGGTCCGTCGCGCCATGAAACTCCTGCTCTCCGCCATCGCTGCATCCCTCGCCCTGGCGCAATCGCCGGATTATACAATCCAGCTCGACCGTGTACGCTCCGGCTACGACGGCACGATGTGTTGGGTGCACGCTCGCGCTGGGGCGATTCCCGGACCAACGCCGTCCATCGTCCTGACGATGCAGAAACTGCTCCTCACCGGGTCGGACGTGTTCTACGCGCTTAACGAGATGCGCACCGACGATCTGGGACGCACCTGGCGCGGTCCCACCGAACATACAGAAACCCTCGGGCGGCGCGATGAATCCGACGGATTCGTGGTCGCCGCCAGCGACTTCTGGCCCAAGTGGCATGCTCAATCGGGTAAGTTACTCGGCATCGGCCACACGGTTCGGTATAAGAACAATGCCGTCGCCCACGGCGCTCCTCGTCAAACAACCTTCTCGGTTTACGACCCTAAGTCCGCCACCTGGACACCTTGGCGCACAATGGCCATGCCGGATGACCCGCGCTTCTACAATGCCGGAGCCGGGTCAGTCCAGCGTGTCGATCTGCCGAACGGCGATATCCTGCTGCCCATCTACTACGGCGGCAAAGGTGAAAAGTTTTACAAAGTGTCGGTCGTCCGCTGCGGCTTCGACGGGCGTGATCTCAAGTTCAAAGAGATCGGGAACGAACTCGCCGTCAACGACAAGCGCGGACTGGCGGAGCCCTCAATTGCGAAGTTCGGCAATCGATACTTTCTGACCATCCGCCACGATGACCGCGGCTACGTCGCCACAAGCAACGACGGTCTGCAATTCTCCGAACCGCAACCGTGGCTGTTCGATGACGGCTCCGACCTCGGCAACTACAACACCCAACAGCACTGGGTGTCCCACTCGGGCGGGCTCTACCTGGTCTACACCCGCAGGGCTGCCAACAACGCTCACGTCGCCCGTCACCGGGCGCCACTATTCATCGCCCGCGTCGATCCCAAGACCCTCCGTGTAATCCGAAAAACAGAACAGGTGCTGGTACCCGAGCGTGGCGCCCGCCTCGGCAATTTCGGTGTCACAGAGGTCAATGCCAACGAAAGCTGGGTTACCGTTACGGAGTGGATGCAAACCTGGGGTCCCAACTTCGTCATGAAACCCGACAACCCCTACGGCTCGGATAATACTCTTTATGCCGCCAGGATCGTTTGGAAACAGCCCAACCGGGAATGGAACCGCCACTGAAACTCAGACCGCCGGTTCATTCGCTATCTTCCGTGGCAGTTGTTGGTTTTCGCTTCCGCGTGTGCTCCCGCGGCGAGTATTGCAACTTCTCCTCCCAATCTCGGACAGTACGTGACTTTACGCCGATTGCTTCCGGCGCGCGTGTCCGATAGTCCTCCCCGAACTTCTGATATAAACGTTGCAGAGTCCATCGTCGCAAGTCATCGTAACCCGCGTCGGATTGCCGTTCCCTGAATTCGTTTGCTCGCACGACGAAGTCCTCCTCTAGCTAGCCTGTGACTCTTTCGTCGGAACAACTCCCCGCCCGCGATTCTGCGCCGCCTTCCGACTCCGCCAAACGATTGCAAACAAGCACGATCCACGTCAACGAGCCGCGATCCGTTCCCCAAGGTTCGGTACAACCATTGCAACCAGCATCGCTTCCAACCGCTGCCTCCCGAAACGGAGGGGGAGCGTCAGCAACCCGGCCGGCGCACGCAATCCCCCGAGGCGCAAGCTTGATTAACGTTTAGCCATGTCGCAATTGGGATCGTAATTGGGTTCGTTCCGCACGGATGCTTCGAGGGCGGTCTGGTAGCCGATTTTGGCGTACTGGCTGATGAGGAAGTTGACGGAGATGTCGAGGTTGGCAGCGTCGTCGCGGATTTCGGCGGCTACGGATGGGGGGAAGTGGGTGAGGATGTCGTCGGATGACGCGGCGCTCCCTGACGGTCGCGGCTCCGTTTCGGGAGAGGTGCGAGGTGGGGGAGTTCGTTTCGCAAAGCGTTGAATTTTAAGGGCGTCGGCGAGGGGGAGCGACGGACGGGGGGCTTCCGGGTTAGCTTCTATTAGCTGACAGATGCGGTTCGTTTGGGAATCTTTGAGTTGTTTGTAGGCGCGGTTTAACGAACCTTCGAAGCGGATGTAGTAGCGGGAGTAGAGTTCGGCTTGTTTGACGGTGGCGGGGTGGCAGAGGGGGTCTTTGCCTTCGGAAAGGACGTAGAGTTCGTTTTCCAAATCTAACGCGCGCAGCATGCTCCAGCGGGCGGTGACCAGTTTGTCGAAGAA